>JBLNCT010000123.1:0-6661 GCA_050260915.1 Parcubacteria group bacterium | reverse complement strand
CCGCCGCTGACGACCACCGTGCCGCGCGGCTTCGTCGCCGGGAAAAAGGAAGCGGCGCGGAGGGTCGCCCCGTCCGCGCCGCGAAACCATTCGGCCGTTCCGTGGTCCGGAACGGGCGCCTCCGAGATTGAAACCAGAGGCGCTTTCTCGCTCACCCGTTCAGGCGGGCGAAGATCTGCTGCATCTTCGGCTGCAGGGACATGGCCAGGCCCATGTCGGACAGCTTCAGCTTGCCGCTCATGAACGCCATCGTGGCGTCGAGCTTGCCTTCGCCCATCGCGATCAGGTCATCCTTGGCGATGGTCATGGTGAGGTCGGCCGGCTTGTCTTCGTTGGTCACGTTCGGACCGTCGATGTGGATGATGCCGTCGCCCTTGAGGTCGAACTTGATGGTCTTGCCGATCTGCGGGTCCGGGTTCATCGCGCCGCGGATACGGTCGGTCATTTCGTCGAGGCTATAGGACATGGGTGCGCTCTCCCTGATTGCACGTGGCCGACTCCGATAGCTTGAGCAGGCGGACAAGTAAACAGTGTTCAGTCGGCCATCCGCCCTCTTGAACCGGGTTTTTTGGGCGCCCACCTAGACCGTCGAAGGCGCTGAAATCCCGGGCCTTCCGGGCCGCGCGAGGCCGTCTCGGCTCGCAGGCTCGCACCCAACGCAACCTTGCTTTTGAAGAAGGATGTGAACCGATGCGTACGATCGACTTCTCCCCCCTCTATCGCTCCGTCGTGGGCTTTGACCGGCTCGCCGCGCTGCTCGACGCCGCCGCCGCGCAGGAAAGCGCGTCTGGCTACCCGCCCTACAACATCGAGCGGACAGACGAGAACGCCTACCGGATCGAGATCGCGGTGGCGGGCTTCCGTCCGGAAGAACTGAACATCGAGGTCAAGGAGAACCTCCTGACCGTCCAGGGTCGCAAGACCGCCAACGACGACCAGCGGCAGTTCTTGCATCGCGGTCTCGCCGAACGGAACTTCGAGCGCCGCTTCCAGCTGGCCGACTACGTCATCGTGACGGACGCCAGGCTGGCCGACGGCCTGCTCTCGATCGCCCTGAAGCGCGAGCTGCCGGAGGCCCTCAAGCCCCGCCGGATCGAGATCACCACTGGTGACAAGCTCATCGAAGGCGAAAAGGCCGCGTAAGCCTGAGCGCCCGGCGGCGCTGGCAACGGCGCCGCCTTCTTTTTCCCTTCTCCCCTTGTGGGAGAAGGTGGCCTGCGGAGCAGGTCGGATGAGGGGGTTTCTCAGACGTCGATGAAGCGGATCTGCTGAGTCGAAGCTGAACCGATTTTCGACCCCTCATCCGGCCCTTCGGGCCACCTTCTCCCGCAAGGGGAGAAGGATCAGTATCCCAGCGCGACGGTTGCCTCTTCTGCCAGGAGCCCGATCTCGACAGTCACGCCCGCGGCCCGCAGCCGCTCCGCGCCCTGGCCCGATGCGTAGGGGCTCGCATCCTCCGCCGCTACGACCACCCGAGCCACGCCCGCTGCCAGCAGCCGCTCGGAGCATGAGAGCCCGCCGTTCGACCGCGCCCCGCAGGGCTCAAGCGTCACGTAGGCGGTCGCCCCACTCGCCCGCTCGCCCGCGGCCTCCAGCGCCTGTTCCTCCGCATGAGGCCGCCCGCCGGGCGCGGTCACGGCCTCTGCGATCACCTCCCCGTCCGCGACAATCACGCACCCGACACAGGGATTCGGCGCGGTCTTGCCGACGTTCGCCTTCGCGACCTCGATGGCCCGCTCCATGAAGGCGAGGTCGGCGGAGCGCATCTAGGCCGCTTGCGGAATGGCTTGAGCCCGCTCGGCATCGAGATAGCGGGCGGAAGTGGGCCGCAGGTTCTGGTCCAGCTCCACAACGAGCGGATTGCCGGTCGGGATTTCGACGCCGACGATCTGGTCGTCGGGCACGTTGAACAGCAGCTTCACGATGGCCCGCAGTGAGTTGCCGTGGGCGGCCACCAGCACCGTCTCGCCGGCCTTCAGGTGCGGCGCGATCTCGCCTTCCCAGTACGGGCACACGCGGTCGAGCGTAGTCTTGAGGCTCTCGGTGTCGGGCAGCGTCGCGCCCTGGTAGCGCGGGTCGTTCGCGAAGTCGTACTCGCCACCGGGCGCAAGCGGCGGCGGCGGGACGTCGTAGGAGCGGCGCCAGATCTTTACTTGCTCCTCGCCGTGCTTCTCGGCGGTCTCGGCCTTGTTGAGCCCGGTCAGGCCGCCGTAGTGGCGCTCGTTCAGCCGCCAGTCGCGCACCAGCGGCAGGTCACCCTGCCCCGCGACCTCCAGCGCCGTCTCGCCGGTGCGGATCGCGCGGGTCAGGACCGAGGTGTAGGCGCGGTCGAAGCGGATCCCCGCCGCCTTGATCAGTTCCCCGGCCTTGCGCGCCTCCGCCTCGCCTTGGGCGGTGATGTCCACATCCACCCAGCCGGTGAAGCGGTTCTCCAGGTTCCACTGGCTCTGGCCGTGACGAAGCAGGACGAGGGTCGGCATGAGGTCTCCTTGGCTGTGGCGCCGTCCTAGCGGAGGGGTTCGTTTCCGTGAAGGCCCTGCTATACGGGCGTCATGCGCGACCGGGTCTTCTTTCCCCTGATGGCGGCGATCACCTTAGGCATGGTGGCGCTGGCGCTGGTCTGGCCGCAGGGTCAGGGCCGGCCCTCGCCGCCGCCGTTCGGACACGAGCAGGGCCTGTGAGCGGGTTCGATGCGATAGAGGTCGGGCGCCGGGTGCTCTCGGTCGAGGCCGAGGCGCTTTCGCAGCTTTCCGGCTCGCTCGGCGGCGCCTTCATCGAGGCGGTCGAGACCATCTTCAAGGCCAAGGGTCGCGTCGTCTGCACCGGTATCGGCAAGTCGGGGCACGTGGCGCGGAAGATCGCGGCCACGCTCGCCTCCACCGGCACGCCCGCCATGTTCGTCCACGCCGCCGAGGCCAGCCATGGCGACCTCGGCATGGTGGGGCCGGACGACGTGGTCTTGGCGCTGTCGAAGTCGGGCGAGGTGCGGGAGCTGGCGGACATCCTTGCCTACACCGGCCGCTTCTCGATCCCGCTGATCGGGATCACGGCTTCGGCCGAGAGCGCGCTCGGCAAGGCCTCGAGCATCCTGCTGCTGCTGCCCGATGCGCCGGAGGCCACGGCGTACGTGGGGGCGCCGACGACCTCGACGACGCTGCAGATGGCGCTGGGTGATGCGCTGGCGGTGGCGCTGCTGGAGCGGCGCGGATTTACGGCCTCCGACTTCAAGGTCTTCCACCCCGGCGGCAAGCTGGGGGCGCAACTCCAGACGGTGGGCGACCTGATGCACGCCGGCGCCGAACTGCCGCTGGTCGCGCCCAATACGCCCATGCCGCAGGCCCTGCTGGTGATGACCGAAAAGCGCTTCGGCTGCGTCGGCGTCGAGAACGGCGGCAAGCTGGCCGGCGTCATCACCGACGGGGACTTGCGCCGTCACATGGACGGTCTGATGAGCCACACCGCCGGCGAGGTGATGACCGCCGCGCCGCAGACCGTCAGCCCCGACACACTCGCCGCCGAGGCGCTGAAACTCATGGAAGACCGGCGCATTACGGTGCTGTTCGTCATCGAGCACGGCCGCCCGGCCGGAATCCTGCACATCCACGACATCCTGCGCGCCGGCGTCGTCTGAGGCGCGCCAGAGGGGACCTGTATGCCGCTTACGCCGCGCGCCGACCTTGTTCCGAACACCTACGCCTACGAGACCGAGCCGCTGGTAAAGGCGACCGGCTTCCGGGAGTACGACGCGCGCTGGCTACTGGAGAAGGAGATCAACCTTCTCGGCATCCAGGCGCTGGGGCTGGGGCTGGGGACGTATATCCACGAGCTCGGCCACTCGAAGATCGTGGTCGGCCACGACTTCCGCTCCTATTCGATCAGCGTGAAGCAGGCGCTGTCGCTCGGCCTGATCGCGGCCGGGTGCGAGGTGCTGGATATTGGGCTGGCACTGTCGCCCACGGCCTATTTCGCGCAGTACGACCTCGACTGCCCGTGCGTCGCGATGGTGACGGCCAGCCACAACGAGAACGGCTGGACCGGGGTGAAGATGGGCGCGGCGCGTCCCCTCACCTTCGGGCCGGACGAAATGGGCCGGCTGCGCGATATCGTGCTCAAGGGCGAGTTCAAGGAGCGCTCCGGGGGGACGCTCAAGCGCATCGAGGGCATGCGCGACCGCTACATCGCCGAGGTCGCCGGCAGGGCGAAGCTGACCCGCCCGCTGAAGGTGGTCGCCGCCTGCGGCAACGGCACGGCCGGCGCCTTCGCCCCGGAGGCGCTGCGCAAGATGGGCGTGGCCGAGCTGATCGAGATGGACACCGACCTCGACTGGACCTTCCCCAAGTACAACCCCAACCCCGAGGACCAGGAGATGCTGCACGCCATGGCGCACGCCGTGCGCGAGCATGGCGCGGACCTGGCGCTAGGTTTCGACGGCGACGGCGACCGTTGCGGGGTGGTGGACGACGAGGGCGAGGAGATCTTCGCCGACAAGATCGGGCTGATGCTGGCGCGCGATCTCGCGCCCCTCTATCCGAACTCGACCTTCGTGGTGGATGTGAAGTCGACCGGCCTTTTCGCCACCGACCCGGTGCTGGCCGAAAACGGCTGCACCACCGTCTACTGGAAGACCGGCCACAGCTACATCAAGCGCAAGAGCGCAGAGCTTGGCGCGCTCGCCGGCTTCGAAAAGAGCGGCCACTTCTTCCTGAACGAGCCGCTGGGTAGGGGCTACGACGACGGGCTAGTGGCGGCCGCGGCGATCCTGTCGATGCTCGACCGCAACCCGGGCAAGAAGCTCTCGGACATGAAGAAGGCGCTGCCCGTCGCCTACACCTCGCTGACCATGAGCCCCCACTGCGCTGACGAGCAGAAGTACGGCGTCGTCGCGGACATCGTGCGCGAGTACGAGCAGCTGGCGGCGAGCGGCGGGACCATCGGCGGCCGCAAGATCGCCGAGGTCATCACCGTCAACGGCGTCCGCGTGGCGCTGGAAGACGGCTCCTGGGTCCTCGTCCGCGCCTCGTCCAACAAGCCTGAGCTGGTCGTGGTGGTCGAAAGCACCCGCTCAGAGGACGATATGCGCGCCCTCTTCCGCGACGAGGTGAAGCCCCGGCTGGCGAAGCGGCCGGAGGTGGGGGCCTACAACCAGGAAATCTGAGGCGTTGTGCGTGGTTCGACACGCCCCGGATCAGGTCCGGGGCTGCTCACCATGACGACGTTATTGCTGAATTCGTCATCCTGAGCAGCCCGCGAAGCGGGCGTGTCGAAGGACGCAGGCCGCTAGGCGCTCGTCACCCGCATCGCAAACACCACCCACATCGCCATCAGCACGAAGTTGCTGAGCGCAAAGAAGCTCAGGCGGTGGATGACATTGTTGTAGCTGAGGTGGACCAGGCTATGGACCGCCCGCAACGCCACGTAGCCCCACGCCAGGTTCACGAGCAAACCGTCGACCGTGTGGGTCACGTACGCGGCGACGCACACCGCGTAGAACAGAACCGGCAGCTCCAGCAGGTTCATGTAGTTGCGATTGGCCAGGCTCACCTGCGCCGGCACGTTGGCGCTCTCGCCGGTCGCGAAGTCCGCAGGCGTCACCTGGCCGGCGAATGCAGCCCGGAACCGGCGCAGCGGAATGACGCCGAGCACGATGAAGGTCAGTGCGGCGAGCGCCAGCACCGGAAGGAAGATTGTTTCCTGGTTCATGTTATCCCCCAATGACGAGGGGAGCTTCAGCGACAACGTTGCTTTTGTAAATGGTCACAGCGCCGGGTCTTCCCCCTCTGGGGGAAGTACGGCCGAAGGCCGGGATGGGGGCCAGCTGACTCGCCCCCTCACCCGCTTAGCGGGAGCTCCCCAGAGGGGGAGCACCTTCAAGCCGCCGCCTGCTTCACCGCGCCGGCGATCTCGCTGACCAACTGATTGACCAGCGCCTCGTCATCGCCCTCGGCCATGATGCGGATCAGCGGCTCTGTGCCCGACGGCCGCACCAGAATGCGGCCCGAGCCGTTCAGCTTGGCCTCTGCCGCTGCGATGACCGACTGCACCTTCTCGCTCTTTAGCGGGGCCGCGCCCTTGGCGAACTTCACGTTCTCCAGCCTCTGCGGCACCGGTTCGAACTGACGCGCCAGCGCGCTCATCGGCTTGCCGGTCCGGCGCATCACCGCCAGCACCTGCAAGGCCGCGATCATGCCGTCGCCCGTGGTCGAGAAGTCCGACAGCACCACGTGGCCCGACTGTTCGCCGCCGACGTTGAAGCCGCCCTCGCGCATCCTCGCCACAACGTAGCGGTCGCCGACGGGAGTGCGCTCCAACTTGATGCCCTTGGCGGCCAGATGACGTTCCAGCCCGAGGTTCGACATCACCGTCGCGACCACGCCGCCTCCGGTCAGCCGCCCTTGCTCAGCGAAATGGGAGGCGACGATGGCCATGATCTGGTCGCCGTCGACGACATTGCCGTTCTCGTCGCAGATCATCACCCGGTCGGCGTCGCCGTCGAGCGCGATGCCGATATCGGCGCGGTACTCTTTGACCGCCTTGCTCATGGTGGCCGTGTGGGTCGAGCCGCACTCCTCGTTGATGTTGAAGCCGTCCGGCGAGACCCCGATGGGCTTCACCTCGGCGCCCAGCTCGTAAAGCGCGGTCGGCGCGACCTTGTAGGCGGCCC
>JBLNCT010000122.1:0-21558 GCA_050260915.1 Parcubacteria group bacterium | reverse complement strand
GGGCGGTGGGGGCCACCGGGGGGATGGCCCGGGGGGTGGACTTAGCGTTTTGGGGGATGGGTTTTTGGGGATTGGGGATTGGGGTTGGGGGCTCGGGGCTAGGGGCTAGGGGCTAGGGATTAGGGATTAGGGATTAGGGATTAGGGATGGGCGGGGCCGCAGCAGACAACCTGCTAACCCCTAACCCCTAGCCCCTAACCCCTCAGAGCTGATCCAACCCATACGCCGCATGCAGCGCCCGCACGGCGAGCTCGGTATAGGCCGCGTCGATCAGGACGCTGATCTTGATCTCCGAGGTCGAGATCACCTGGATGTTGACGCCCTTGTCGGCCAGCGCCTTGAACATGGTCTTGGCGACGCCCGCGTGGGAGCGCATGCCGACGCCGATGACGCTGACCTTGGCCACCTCCTCGTCGCAGGAGACGTGCTCGAAGCCGATCTCGGACTTCAGCTGGTTCATGATCTCCATGGCGCGCGCGGCGTCGCGCTTGCCGACGGTGAACTCCATGTTGGCGGTGTCGGCCGTCCGCGCATGGCTCTGGACGATCATGTCGACGTTGACGTTGGCGTCCGCCAGCCGGCCGAAGATCGCCGAGGAGACGCCCGGGTGGTCGGGCAGGCCGAACAGGCTGACCTTGGCCTCGTCGCGGCTGTAGGCGACCCCGCTCACGATGCGCTTTTCCACGATCTCCTCCTCGTCGCAGACGATGGTGCCCTGGCCGGGCGCTTCTCCGGGTTCGACAAATGACGACAGCACGCGCACCGGCACCCGCTGCGCCATGGCCAGCTCCACCGAGCGGGTCTGCAGCACCTTGGCGCCGAGCGAGGCCATCTCCAGCATCTCCTCGTAGGAGATCTTGGCGAGCTTGCGGGCCTTGGATTCGATGCGCGGGTCGGTCGTGTAGACGCCGTCGACGTCGGTATAGATGTCGCAGCAGCCGGCCTTGATGGCGGCGGCGATGGCGACGGCGCTGGTGTCGGAGCCGCCGCGGCCGAGCGTGGCGATCCGCCCGTCGCGGCTCACGCCCTGGAAGCCCGCGATCACGGCGACCTCTCCGGCGTCCAGCGCGGCGCTGAGCTTCTCGGGCGGGATGTCGTCGATGCGGGCCTTGCCGTGGGCGTCGTCGGTGATGATGGGGACCTGCCAGCCAAGCCAGCTCCTGGCCCGGATGCCCATGTTGCGCAGCGTCATGGCCAGCAGGCCCGCGGTGACCTGCTCGCCGGACGCCACGACGGTGTCGTACTCGTCGTCGGACTCCGGCAGGCCCTGGGCGGCGCGGCCGGCGCCGTCAGTCCAGGCGACCAGCTCGTTGGTCTTGCCGGCCATGGCGGAGACGACCACGGCCACTGCCTTGCCCGCCTCGACCTCGGCCGAGACCAGCCGGGCCACGCGCCGGATGCGCTCCAGGTCGGCCACCGAAGTGCCGCCGAACTTCATCACCAGCCGAGACACGAGCCGCCCTTGCCCCCTATCGCCCTCGCGGAATTTTGTTGCGGGAAGCCGCGGCCGAGGCCATCTCCCACGCAAGCCGCCGCCTTCTAGCGGCGCATGCGCGGCGCCGCAATGCGCGAGAGGCCATGACCGACCACGCCTGGAGCATCGACGAAGCCGAAGTCGCCCGCTTTTCGGCCATGGCGGCCGAGTGGTGGGACCCGACCGGCAAGTTCGCGCCGCTGCACAAGTTCAACCCCGTGCGGCTGGGGTTCATCCGCGACCAGTGCCTGGCGCGGTTTGGCAGAGACGGCTCGCAGCGCGCGCCGTTCGAGGGCTTGCGGTTGCTGGATATCGGCTGCGGCGGGGGCCTCTTGAGCGAGCCGATGCGCCGCCTTGGCTTTGACGTGACCGGCGTCGACGCCTCCGAACGCAACATCGGCACCGCCGCCGCCCATGCCGCCGAAGTCGGCCTCGACATCGCCTACCGCGCCGCCACCGCCGAACAGCTGGAGGCCGAGGGCGCGGGCCCGTTCGACGTCGTCCTCAACATGGAAGTCATCGAGCACGTAGCCGACCCGGCCGAGTACCTCCGCACCACCGCCCGCCTGCTGGCCCCCGGCGGCCTGATGATCGTCGCCACGCTGAACCGCACCCTCAAGGCGCTCGCTTTGGCCAAGGTCGGCGCCGAGTACGTCCTGCGCTGGGTCCCCGCCGGCACCCACGACTGGAACAAGTTCCTCAAACCCGAGGAGATCCGGGCGTTCCTGGCCGGGACGGAGTTCACCGTGCTTGGCCCGTTCGGGGTGGCGTACAATCCGCTGACCGGGCGGTGGGCGCAATCGGCGGATACGGACGTGAACTACATGATGACCGTGACGCGCGGCGCCTAGTTCACGTCCTCGGGCTTCGGCGGCAGCGGCGCGACCGGCACCCCGTCCTCCACCAGCTTCTTCACCTCGGTTGGCGTCGCCTCGCCGTAGATGCCGCGTTCCTCGGACTTGCCTTCGTGGATGTCGCGGGCCTCGCGGGCGAAGGCGTCGCCGACGTAGTCGAAGTTCTGCTCGACGTGGGCGCGGACCTTGCCCATGGCCTCCATCATCATGGAGCGCATCTGCGGGGCGACATCGGGCGCGCCCTTCGCCTTCGTGCCGGCGACGGCGGGCGCCATGATCTGCTTCCTCACCGTCGCCGAGCCGCACACTGGGCAGGAGAGCAGACCCCGCCCCGCCTGGTCATCGTAGTCCGCCGACGAGCCGAACCAGCCTTCGAAGGCGTGCTCATGGTCGCAGATGAGGGCGTACTTGATCATGGTCCGGTGAACTGGCGGGCGTTCTTCAGCGCGGGGATGGCGGACCTGGCGGCGTCTACCCGCGCCAGATCGAGGTCGGCCAGAAGCACGCCGGGCTCGTCGTGGTCGAGTTTGCCGACGACCTCGCCCCAGGGCCCGACGACCGTCGAATGGCCCCACGTCCCGCGACCGTCCTCATGGAAGCCGCCCTGCGCGGCCGCCAGCACGAAGGAGCCCGTCTCGATGGCCCGCGCGCGCAGCAAAATCTCCCAGTGCGCCTGCCCCGTCGGCCGGGTGAAGGCAGCCGGCACGGTCAGCACCTGCGCGCCCGCGACCGTCAGCGCCCGATAGAGTCCCGGAAAGCGCATGTCGTAGCAGATGGTGAGGCCGAGCTTCGCCAGCGGCGTATCCGCCAGCACGGCCGCCGCGCCGGGCTCGTAGACCTCCGACTCCCGCGCGGTCTCGCCGGTCGGCAGGTCCACGTCGAACATGTGGATTTTGTCGTAGGAGGCCGCGATCTCACCATCGGGCGCGATCAGCAGCTGGCGGTTCACCGGCCGCTCGCCGTCCAGCACCAACGCCGAGCCGATGTCCAGCCAGACGCCCAGCTCCTTCGCCAGCGCCCGCAGCCCCCGCACCACCACGTCATCCTCGGCGCTCCTCAGCCTCGGAAGCAGCTGCGAGCGGTCCCGCTGAAGGATGTTGGTCCCCTCCGGCGTCAGGATGAACTGCGCCCCGCCGGCTGCGGCCTCGCGCACCAGCGGCTCGGCGTGGGCTAGCGCGGCCTCCTGCGTGGCGGGCGTCCTCAGCTGAACGAGTGCGACTCTCATGGGCGCCTTGCGTGGTTCGACACGCCCGCAAACGCGGGCTGCTCACCATGACTGACTTTTGTGCTGCCACCCACACTCGTCATCCTGAGCAGCGACCGCAGGTCGCGTGTCGAAGGACGGGCAGGCTCATGTCGCCAACAGCGCATCGAGCTTCCCCGCCCGATCCAGCGCCATCATGTCGTCGCAGCCGCCGATGTGCTGCTCGCCGACGAAGATCTGCGGGAAGGTCGAACGGCCCGAGCGATCCATCATCTCGCGGCGCTTGTCGGGGTCCATGCCGGCCTCGATTTCGGTGAACTCGGCGCCCTTGTCCTGCAGGAGCTTCAGGGCGCGGGCGCAATAACCGCAGAACGGGCGGGTGTAGATCGTAACGTGGGCCATGACTCTTCGAACTGGTTCCTACTGATGGGTCATATAGTCGGGGAGGCGGCTTCTTTCACCTTGGCTATGACGGCCACCGTGACATCGGCCGCCCCCGCCTTCTTCAACGCACGCGCACAGGCCTCGGCTGTCGCGCCGGTCGTGAACACGTCGTCGATGAGAAGGATGCGCCGGCCCTCGACCTTGCGGCTCTCGGCGACGAACGCCCCCTGCACGTTGCGCCGCCGCCCACCGGCCGAGCGCCCGCCCTGGCTTGCGGTGGCGCGGCGGCGGACAAGGGCGTCGGGCAGGTAGTCGAGGCCGGCCAGGCGCGCCAGCGGCCGGGCGATTTCAGCGGCCTGATTATAGCGGCGTCGCAGCAGCCGCAGCCGATGCAGCGGCACGGGGACGACGGCGTCCGCCTGCTCGATCAGCTCGCGCGCGGCACGGGAAAGCCATCTCGCAAACAGCCCCGAAAGGTCTGTCCGGTCCGCGTGCTTCAGCTGCAGGATCAGCTCGCGCGAGCCGTCGTCGTAGAGGCACGCCGCCCTTGCCCGTGAAAAGGCCCGCGGCTTCGCCATGCACCCGACGCATCGCTCGCCGAAACCCGGCGCATATTCGAACGGCGAGCCGCACCCGTCACAGACCGGATCGTCGATGAAGGCGATGCGGCTCCAGGCCTCGGCCGTAAGACCCGGCGACAGCGCCGCCCCGCCGTCCAGCGCGGTGGGCGGCAGGATGAGATCGAGCGCGCGGCGGCCGGCGGCGATCAGCCCCGGTTTCCAGACGCGCTTCGACAGGCCATCTTGCAGGCTCAATGTCCGGACCGCCCCCCCTCTTCGACCGCGCCCTGCACCGCCGCCGCCTCGACCGCGCCGCGCCCGGGTACGCGGACTTCCTGAAGCGCCGAGCGGCGGACGACATGGTCTTCCGGCTCGAGGGGATCATGCGGCGGTTTCCCCTCGCCGTCGACCTTGGCGCGAGGACCGGCGCCTTCGCCCAGGCGCTGGCCGCCAGCGGCGCGCGCGAGAAGGTGGACCTGCTGATCGAAACGGACCTCTCCGCCCCCATGCTGGCCCGCGGCGGGACGCGGATCGTCGCCGACGAGGAACGCCTGCCGTTCAGGCCGGGCAGCCTCGACCTCGTGGTCTCCAGTCTCGCCCTCCACTGGACCAACGACCTGATCGGCGCGCTGGTGCAGGCGCGGCTGGCGCTGAAGCCCGACGGCCTCTTCATCGGCGCCTTCTTCGGCGGCGCCACCCTGACCGAACTTCGCCAGTCGCTGCTCAGCGCCGAAGCCGAGCTCTCCGGCGGCGCATCGATGCGGGTCTCCCCGTTCGCCGAGCCTTCCGACGCGGGCGGCCTGCTCCAGCGCGCCGGCTTCGCGCTGCCGGTGGCGGATGTGGACCGAGTCACCGTGCGCTACGCCCATCCCGTCGAGCTGCTCCGCGACCTGCGGGCCATGGGCGAGACCAATGTGCTGCTGGAGCGCTCTCGCACGCCGCTGACGCGCCGGGTGCTGGGCCGGGCGCTGGAGCTCTATGCGGAGCAGTTTACGGAAAGAGACGGTCGCGTGCGGGCAACCTTCGAGATCGTCACCGTCACCGGCTGGTCGCCGCACGAAAGCCAGCAGAAGCCGCTGCCTCGCGGCTCGGCGAAGATGCGCCTGGCGGAGGCGCTCGGGACGACCGAGCACAAGCTCTGACGGTCAGCCGCCACCCCCGCCCAGGATCGCAGCCTGGATCACGTCGTAGAGGTTGTCCTTGATCGACTGCGACAGGTAGGTCACCGCACCGATGATGGTGGCGGCGATCAGCGCGACGATCAGGCCGTATTCGATGGCGGTCGCGCCGCTCTCGTTCAGAGCAAATCGCGCAACCAGGCGACCAACGGAACGTCGGCCGGAGGCATTGGGTACTCGGCAAGCTTGTCGGGCTTTACCCATGCGAGCGCCTCGTGTTCATGCGCCGTGACGAATCCCTCCCAGCGCCTGCATAGGTAAAGTGGCATTAACAGGTAAAATGACTCGTAACTGAACGTGGTAAATACGAAGGGCGCCAAGCAGGCCGCCGTGACGTTTATACCTAATTCTTCTTTCAACTCTCGGATGAGGCAGGCTTCCATGGTTTCCCCGGCCTCAACCTTACCGCCTGGAAACTCCCACAGCCCCGCGAGTTGTTTTCCCTGCGGCCGCTTGCAAATCAGCACGCGCCCGTCCGCATCGACGAGCGCGCAGGCGGCGACGAGGAGGGTGGGCAGAGTCATTCAGCCTCTCCCAAAGCGGCTTGGAGATCACGTCCTCCGTAAAGGATTCGAACTATCCGCACCGTGTCGCCTGTCACCTGAAAGCCTGTGGCGACCCGCCGCCTAAACCCGATCACGCGCAGATTCGGTGCGATATCCGTCCGCAAGGTCCCGACCTTTGGCGCGTCGACCAACCGTTCACACCGCTGCCGGATTTCAAGGACGAAGGACAACGCCCGCTGAGGGCTCTCCTCAGCGATATAGTCGTAGATGCCTTCGATATCCCCCTCAGACGCAGGGCTGAAATCAACCCTGTATGTCACGGTCGTCCTTGCGTAACCGCGCCTCGTGGCGCTCCCTCAGGCGGCGCTCCACCTCTTCGCCTGTCAGCCAGGGCCGAGGATCGTCCAACGCTTCCTGAATCTTAGCTCTAAGGCCCGCCAGGGCGGCCTCGCGCTCTCGAAACAGCCGCAAGGCCTTGCCGACCACCTCGCTGTCGGAGGCGTAGGCGCCCGTCTTCACCTTGTCGCGCACCATGCGGGCGAGATCGGCGGGGACTGTGACGTTCAGCTTCTCGGCGGCGGCCATGACGGAATCTCTCTTCGGCGCTCAGCATAAACGAAGAACGCCTAACTCCGGTAATCCCCGTTGATCTCGACGTAGCGCTTGGTGAGGTCGCAGGTCCAGACGGTGGCGGACGCGCGGCCGACGCCGACGTCGACGGTGACCTCCAGCTCCTGCTTCTTCATGTAGGCGCTCATCTTCGCCTCGGAGTAGCCCGCCGCCACCGCGCCGTCGCGGGCGGCCCAGAGGTTGCCGAACTTCACGCCCATCCGGTCGCGGTTCACGGGTTCGTCGGCCCGGCCCACGGCCATGACGATGCGGCCCCAGTTGGCGTCCTCGCCGGCGAAGGCCGTCTTCACCAGCGGGCTTTCGGCGATGGTCCGCGCGATCTTCCGCGCCGAGGCCGGGCTCTGGGCGCCGGTGACGGTGATCTTCACGAACTTGGTCGCGCCCTCGCCGTCGCGCACCAGCTGCAGGGCGAGGTTTAGCAGCACCGTCTCCAGCTTCTCGCGGAAGTCGGCCAGCCGGTGGTCGCCCGCCCGCGCGATCCGGGGCGCGCCGGACTGGCCGGTGGCGAACAGCATGAGCGTGTCGTTGGTCGAGCGGTCGCCGTCCACCGTCACCGAGTTGAAGGTCGTGCGCGTATAGAGCTGCACCAGCGTCTTCAGGGCCGCGGGCGCAATCGCCGCGTCCGTCGCCACAAAGGCCAGCATGGTAGCCATGTCCGGGGCGATCATGCCCGAACCCTTGGCGATGCCCGCGATCCGCACCGTCTTGCCCTCGATCTTCGCCGTCGCGTAGGCGCCCTTCGGGAAGGTGTCGGTGGTCATGATCGCGCGGGCCGCCGCGCCCCAGGCGTCCGGCTCCATCCGCTGCTCGATCTCGGGGAGCCGCGCGGTGATCTTGGTGTCGTCCAGCAGCACGCCGATGACGCCCGTGGAGGCCATCATCACGTCGCGCTGGCGGCAACCGAACCGCTTCGACACGGCGGTGGCGACCCGCCGAACGGCGTCGGCACCCGGCTTGCCGGTGAAGCTGTTGGCGCAGCCGGCGTTCACGACCAGAGCGCGCACGTCCTCGCCGCCGGATGCGGAGAGCTGCTTCTGGCACCAGTCCACCGGCGCGGAGCCGACGCCATGCCGGGTGAACACGCCCGCCGCCGTCGTGCCCTTGGCGAAGCGCATGACCAGCAGGTCCTCGCGCTCGTGCTTGTAGAAGCCGGCGCGCGCGGTTGCGATCTCGACGCCGGCGATGGGCAGGATCTTCGGGAACGGCACGGCCAGCGGCGAAACCTGCAGGCCGGGCTTGCCGGCCGGCGCGGGCGTGGGCGCCTTCTCGGGCTTGGTGACGCGCTTGAGGGCTTCCAGGGGATTGAGCCCTTCGAGCGACTTCAGGGTCTTCGGCGTCTTGCTCATCACTTTGCCCCCTGGGTCGGAGCGGGCGCGGACGCCGGCTCCTTAGGCGCGCCGGGAACTTCCGGCGGCGCCTTCAACAGCACCTGAACCTTCGACTTGCCCCGCAGCTTCTCGATCAGGTCGCGGACCTGGTCGTAGGTGAGGAAGCGCACGATCTGCGGCCGCGCGGTTTCCAGCGTGATCGGCGCCTCGGGCCTGCGGTCCTCGACCTTGACGATGGCAAAGCCCGCATCGGTCTGGAACGGTCCCACGATGTCGCCCGCCTTCGCGTCCTTCAGCGCCGCCTGATAGGCCTCCGGCATCACGTCGAGCGTGAAGTAGCCCATGTCGCCGCCGTTGAACCGCGTGCCCTGGTCGGTCGAGCGCTGCATCGCCAGCGCCTCGAACGAAGCCCCGCCCGCCAGCGCCTTGCGGATGCCCGCCGCCTCCGGCTGGGCCGCCACCACGATCTGCCGGGCCCGCAGCTCCTCGGACTGCTTCGAGAGCTTCACCTGCTCCTGATAGAGCTGGCGGATCGCATCCTCGCTGACGGCCTTCTCGACCACGCCCTCGACGAGCAGGTCGCTCAACACCCGCTCGCGCGCGGCGGCGAGCCGCTTCTGTGCGGCCGGGTCCTTGTCCAGCTTGCGGCGTGTGGCCTCGGCGGCCAGCAGCTTCTGGTCGATGACCTCGTCCAGCACCTGCCGGAAGGTGTCGGAGGACGTATCCAGCGGCTCGCCCTGCCCGATCAGCGCCTGCGCCACCGCCTCGCGCTTGACGTCGGAGGCCCAGACGGTGTGGCCGTCGACCGTCGCGACGGCGGTATCTCCGGGCTGCGGCGGCGCCTCGTGGCCCACCCGCTGGTTGCACGCCGCCAGCGCCAGGCACAGCGCCGCGACCGCGGAGGCGAGGCGGGCGCAAGAGGCGATGCGGTCGGCCATCGGCGGTCCTTCCGGCTCAGGTTCGGAGCCTCCCCTATCCTCAAGGGACTGCGGCGCCAAGTTCACCTCAACGCCCGGGCTAGCGCGTTGACTTCAAAGGCCTCGCTGCTTAAGTCTCCCGCGCGCTGAACAGAGCGGTTTTCGAGGGCGATCAGGCTCTCGCGCGGAATGGCGCGCTCAACCTTTTCGGACCTCTTCCCGCATGCTCGGCTTCGCCAAAAAGCTCTTCGGCTCCTCGAACGAACGCAAGGTCAAGATGATGGCCGCCCGCGTCGGCGCCATCAACGCGCTGGAGCCGAAGATGGAGGCGCTCAGCGACGACGAACTGCGCGGCCTGACCGCCCAGTTCAAGGAGCGGCTGGCCAACGGCTCGACCCTCGACGACATCCTGCCCCAAGCCTTCGCCGCCGTGCGCGAGGCCTCGAAGCGCGTGCTCGGCATGCGCCACTTCGACGTGCAGATGGTGGGCGGCATGGTCCTGCACCAGGGCGGCATCGCCGAGATGCGGACCGGCGAAGGCAAGACGCTGGTCGCCACCCTGCCCGTCTACCTGAACGCGCTGGCGGGCAAGGGCGTCCACGTCATCACCGTCAACGACTACCTCGCCAGCCGCGACGCCGAATGGATGGGGCAGATCTACGAGTTCCTCGGCCTCTCGGTCGGCGTGATCGTCCATGGCCTGAGCCAGGGCCAGCGCCAGCAGGCCTACCGCTCGGACATCACGTACGGGACGAACAACGAGTTCGGCTTCGACTACCTCCGCGACAACCTGGTCTATGACCCCGCCGAGATGGTCCAGCGCGGCCACAACTTCGCGATCGTCGACGAAGTGGACTCGATCCTGATCGACGAGGCCCGCACCCCGCTCATCATCTCGGGTCCGACGGAGGACCGGTCGGAGTTCTACCGCACGATGGACTTCATCGTGAAAGACCTGATCCAGGATCCGACGACCTACGAGCACGACGAGAAGCAGCGTCAGGTGATGCTGACTGAGGAGGGCGCCGAGCGGGTCGAGGAAATCCTCGAACAGGGCGGCCACCTCGCCGAGGACACCACCGGCCTCTACGACGCCGCCAACGTCTCGGTCGTCCACCACGTGAACCAGGCGCTGCGGGCCAACATCCTCTACCAGCGCGACAAGGACTACATCGTCAAAGCCGGCGAAGTGATCCTGATCGACGAGTTCACCGGCCGGATGATGCAAGGCCGCCGCCTCTCGGAAGGCCTGCACCAGGCGATCGAAGCCAAGGAAGGCGCCGAAATCCAGCCCGAGAACCAGACGCTGGCCTCGGTCACCATCCAGAACTACTTCCGCCTCTACACCAAGCTGTCGGGCATGACCGGCACGGCCGCGACCGAGGCGCAGGAATTCGCCGACATCTACAAGATGGACGTCGTCGAAATCCCGACCAACAAGCCCATCGCCCGCATCGACGAGGACGACGAGGTCTACCGGACCGCCGCCGAGAAGAACCAGGCGATCATCCAGCAGATCGAGGACTGCCACCGCCGCGGCCAGCCGATCCTGGTCGGCACCGTCTCCATCGAGAAATCCGAACAGCTGTCGGAACTGCTTTGGGAGCACGTCTGGGAAAAGGACGGCATCCGCCACAAGGGCATTCCGCACCAGGTGCTGAACGCCCGCTACCACGAGCAGGAGGCCGTCATCGTCGCCGATGCGGGCATCCCCGGCGCGGTGACCATCGCCACCAACATGGCCGGCCGCGGCACCGACATCCAGCTCGGCGGCAACGTCGACATGCACATGGCCAAGTGGCGCCAGGACCAGCGCGGTCTGGGCATCGAGGTCACCCACGACGCCGAGATGGAAGAGAAGGCCCGCTTCGAAGCGCAGGTCGCCGAACTGAAGGCCGAGGCGCTGCGCGAAGGCGGCCTCTATGTGCTCGGCACCGAGCGCCACGAAAGCCGCCGGATCGACAACCAGCTGCGCGGGCGCACCGGTCGTCAGGGCGACCCCGGCCGCTCGAAGTTCTTCCTGTCCTGCGAGGACGACCTGCTACGCATCTTCGCCGGCGACCGTCTCGACGCGATCATGCGCACGTTCGGCGTTCAGGAAGGCGAGGCGATCACCCACAAGTGGCTGAACAGCGCCATCGCCACCGCCCAGAAGCGCGTCGAGCAGCGCAACTACGAAATCCGCAAGAACCTGCTGAAGTACGACGACGTCGTGAACGACCAGCGCAAGGCCATCTTCGAGCAGCGCCAGGAGTTCATGGAAGCCTCCGACCTCTCGGAAATCATCACCGAGATGCGCCAGGACGTGATCGACGACCTCGTCGACCGCTTCATGCCGCCGAAGGCCTATGCCGAACAGTGGGACGTCGAGGGCCTGGACGAACGCGTCCGCGCCGTGCTCGGCATGGAGTTGCCGCTGGCCGACTGGGCGGCCGAGGAAGGCATCGCCAACGACGAGATCCGCGACCGCATGCGCGAAGCCGCCGACGCCCGCTTCGCCGAGCGCGAGGCGCTGCTGAGCCCTGAGCGGATGCGCGAGGTCGAGAAGAACTTCCTCCTCCAGATGGTCGACATGCAGTGGCGCGAGCACCTGATGCACCTCGACCACCTGCGCAACGTCATCGGCCTGCGCGGCTACGGCCAGCGCGACCCGCTGAACGAGTACAAGACCGAGGCCTTTTCGCTGTTCGAGGCGCTGCTGGTGAACGTGCGCACCAACGTCACGCGCTGGCTGATGACGGTGGAAATTCTGCAGGCCGAGCCCGAACCCGAGCCGATCCAGAACTTCGTCGAAGTCCACATGGACCCGCTGACCGGCGAAAACGAACGCGCGCTGGCCTTCGCCGGCGCCGGCGCCGACATGGGCGCCGAAGCCCGCGCGGCCATCCCCGTCTCGGCCCTCCCCGAAGGCTGGGAACAGACCGGCCGCAACGCCGCCTGCCCCTGCGGCTCCGGCAAGAAGTTCAAGCACTGCCACGGCTCGTTGGTTTGAGACCGTCCAAACCCTTCTCCCCTTGCGGGAGTAGGTGGCGTGCGAAGCAGGTCGGATGAGGGGTTTCTCAGAACCTTCAGCGTCGGTGCGGCGGCCCAGCTTTCGCAGCGGATAAGGTGGTGCGACCCCTCATCCGGCCCTTCGGGCCACCTTCTCCCGCAAGGGGAGAAGGGACGACTTATCCGCTCCCGCCAAAACACCTGCACCATAAGAACACCCCACCGCGCGGGGAGGGCGCGAGGCCAGCGACCTAAGCGGCGGCGGGGTGTGGCCGAACGGGAAATTGGCGCAGGGCGTCTACCTGCGTGTCCGGGGACCTCTCGCTGGAGAGGCCCGCCCGTGGCCGGCGTGGCGCTCGGTAAGTCCTTCTCCTTCGCGGGAAGGCGCTAAGTAGACCGCCTATGGGGCGGAGCGGCGCAGTCCTCGGGGCGACCCGAGGGGTTCGGGTAAGCGTGAAGAGCGCTGTCTACCGGACGCTGGTCGATAACGGCTGCGCGGAGCGTCTGTCCCCGCCGAAACAACTACTCACTACGGTAACCGGGCTGGGCCCGGCGCTCCGCAACCCTCCCCATCACCTCACGGCGTGAGCCGATGAGGCGCTACCGCATCGACGCATGCTAGGCTTTGCCCATGAGCGCAGCCGGCTGGACTGAAGCGTTTCTCGAGATGATGGCGGTGGAGCGCTCGGCCGCGCGCAATACCATCACGGCCTACACGAAGGACCTGGAGGACGCGGCCGGGTTTCTGGCGCGGCGCGGGCGCGATCTGGCGGATGCTTCGCTGGAGGATGTGGAGGCCTATTTCGGCGACCTCTCCGCGCGCGGGCTGTCACCGGCCACCGCCGCGCGGCGGCGTGCGGCGGTGCGGCAGTTCTATCGCTTCGTGCTGGGCGAAGGCTGGCGGAAGGATGACCCGTCCCGCCGGGTCGATGCGCCGAAGAAGGGCCGGCCCCTGCCGAAGGTTCTGTCGCGCGAAGAGGTCGACCGGTTGATCGCGGCCGCTGCGGCGAAGGACGGCGCGCAGGGCCTGCGGCTCGCCTGCATGGTGGAGCTGCTCTATGCCTCGGGGCTGCGGATTTCGGAACTATTGAACCTGCCGCTGGCGGCGCTGGCCCGCGATCCGGCGTACCTCATCGTAAAGGGCAAGGGCGGCAAGGAGCGGCTCGCCCCCCTGAACGACAAGGCCCGCGCGGCGGTGAAGGCCTACCTGCCGGTCCGGCCAGACTTCCTTCCGAAGGGCCAGAAAGACAACCCCTGGCTATTCCCCTCCCGCGGCAAGGGCGGCCGCCTCACGGCCCGGCGGTTCTCCCAGCTGCTCGACGAAGCCGCCCTTGCCGCTGGCGTCGACCCCGAGAAGGTCAGCCCCCACGTCCTGCGCCACGCCTTCGCCACCCACCTGCTGGAAGGCGGCGCGGACCTGCGGGTCGTCCAGACCCTGCTGGGCCACGCCGACATCGCCACCACCCAGATCTACACCCACGTCGCCGAAGGCCGCCTGCGCGAGGTGGTCGAGAGCAAGCATCCGCTGGCGAAGAAGCGGGGCTGAAGGTTCTCATATAGAGAACGATTTCTGGACCTATGCGTTGCCATTGGCTATACACTCCCGGTGAGAACGATCCGCATCACCAAGGCCGCGTCGAAGACTCTGGAGCGCATGCCTCGGAACGTTGCGAACACGATCATCGGCAAGATCGAGCAGTATGCACGGGATCCGGCCAGTCTGGCGAACAACGTTGTCAAGTTGCAGGGCCTGCCGGGGTATCGGCTCCGCGTCGGAGATTGGCGCGTAGTGTTCGATGACGATGGCGTGGTGATGATCGTCGAAAAAATTGCGCCGCGAGGCAGTGTCTATGGATAGGTGGCCGGAATGAATGCGCTGACAACTTTCCGTACTCCATCAGGGGATGAGATGGTTGTGCTGCCGCGCGCCGAGTACGAACGCCTCGTCGACGCGGCCGAAATGACCGCAGACGTCGCCGCCTACGACGAAGTGAAGCAAGCCCTGGCCGACGGGCGTGAGGAACTCATTCCGCTGGAGATGACCAAGCGGATAATCGCGGGAGAGAACCCTATCCGGGTTTGGCGGGGGTATCGTGGGCTGTCTCTTCGCGAACTGGCTGACCGGGCGGGCATCTCGAAGGGCTATCTCTCTCACCTTGAGCAGAACCAGCGCACCGGGTCGGTGGAAAAGCTTCAACGCATCGCGGCCGCCCTCAACCTCACCATCGACGACATCGTCTAGCTGAGCGGCTTGACGCACTGCAGCATAGGCTCCTAATGCGACCAGCTTTTGGGGGATAGGAGCCGCGCCATGAAGACGCCGAGGGGATTCTACAAGCCGCTGGCCATCGGCGCGCCGCAGCCGCTGCGCGAGCTGCCGGTGCGGGTGGAGCGGATGATCCACTTCGTGCCGCCGCACCTGGAGAAGGTCCGCGCCAAGGTCCCCGAGATCGCCGGCGGCGTCGACGTCATCCTCGGCAACCTCGAGGACGCCATTCCCGCCGACGCCAAGGAAGCGGCCCGCCGCGGCTTCATCGAGATGGCGAACGCCACCGACTTCGCCGCCATGGGCGTGGGCCTGTGGACGCGCGTGAACTGCCTCAACTCGCCCTGGCACCTGGACGACGTGACCGAGATCGTGGCGGGCGTCGGCGACCGGCTCGACGTGATGATGATCCCCAAGGTCGAGGGCCCGTGGGACATCCACTACGTCGACCAGCTGCTCGCGCTGCTCGAAGCCCGGCACGGCCTGAAGAAGCCGATCCTGTTGCACGCCATCCTCGAAACCGCGGAGGGCGTGAACAACGTCGAGGCCATCGCCGGCGCCTCGCCCCGCATGCAGGGCATCTCGCTCGGCCCGGCCGACCTCTCCGCCAGCCGCCAGATGAAGACCACCCGCGTCGGCGGCGGCCACCCCTTCTACAAGGTCATCGAAGACCCCCGCGAAGACGGCGGCCCGCGCGCCAGCGCCCAGCAGGACATCTGGCACTACACCTTCGCCAAGCTGGTCGACGCCTGCGCCGCCTACGGGCTGAAGGCCTTCTACGGCCCCTTCGGCGATATCGCCGACCTGGAGGCGTGCGAGCAGCAGTTCCGCAACGCCTTCCTGCTCGGCTGCTCGGGCGCCTGGTCGCTGCACCCCAACCAGATCGCCATCGCCAAGAAGGTCTTCTCCCCCGACCCCGGCGAGGTCGCCTTCGCCCGGCGAATCCTGGAGGCGATGCCGGACGGCTCGGGCGTGGCCATGCTCGACGGCAAGATGCAGGACGACGCCACCTGGAAGCAGGCCAAGGTGATGGTCGACTGCGCCAAACAGATCGCCGCCAAGGACCCCGAATACGCCGCGCTGTACGGTTTCCAGTGAGACTTGTGAGGGCAACGCTTCCCGCCTAGTTTGCCCGCTTCGGCCGGCGGCGCGTTTCAGGGATTCATGGCCCAGCACTATCTCGATTTCGAACGCCCGATCGCCGAGCTGGAAAGCAAGATCGAGGAGCTGTCGAAGCTGTCCGAAGAGGCCGGCGCCGACTCGCTCGACACCGAGATCGAGGCGCTGCGCGCGCGTACCCTCGAACTGCGTCGCGAGGCCTATGCCCAGCTGGACCCGTGGCAGAAGACGCAGGTCGCCCGCCACCCGGAGCGGCCGCACTTCTCCCACTACGTCGCCGGCCTGATCGAGGAGTTCGTGGAGCTGCGCGGCGACCGCAAGTTCGCCGACGACCAGGCGATCATGGGCGGGCTCGGCCGCTTCCGGGGCATGCCGGTCGTAGTGATGGGCCACGAGAAGGGCCACGACACCACCACCCGCCTGAAGCACAACTTCGGCATGGCCAGACCCGAGGGTTACCGGAAGGCGGTGCGCCTGATGGACCTGGCCGAGCGCTTCAACCTGCCGGTCATCAGCTTCGTCGACACCGCCGGCGCTTATCCCGGCCTCGGCGCCGAGGAGCGCGGTCAGGCCGAGGCCATCGCGCGTTCGACGGAGCGGTGCCTCACCCTCGGCGTCCCGATGATCGCCACCATCACCGGCGAGGGCGGCTCGGGCGGCGCGATTGCGCTGGCCGGCGCCAACAAGGTGCTGATCCTCGAGCACTCCGTCTATTCGGTGATCTCGCCGGAGGGCGCGGCTTCGATCCTCTGGCGCGACGGAGCCCGGGCCAAGGATGCGGCCGAGCAGATGAAGATCACCGCGCAGGACCTGATCCAGCTCGGCGTCGTGGATCGGATCATCGAGGAGCCGGCGGGCGGCGCCCACTCCGACCCCGAAGCCGCGATCCAGGCCGTCGGCGACGCGGTCGAGGAGGAGCTGAGGGCGCTGTCCAACATGGACGCCGAAGCGCTGAAGGCCCAGCGCGCCGAGCGCTTCTACGCCATCGGCCGCAACGGACTTGCCTGACGTTACGGGACCGTCCCAATAGTCTCCTCAAGAGGAGACACCCATGGCCATCCGCACCCGTTTCACCGAACTCTTCGGCGTCGAGCACCCCATCGCCCAGGGCGGCATGCAGTGGGTGGGCAAGGCCGAGCTGGTCTCCGCCGTCGCCAACGCAGGCGCGCTCGGCTTCCTGACCGCACTGACGCAGCCTTCGCCCGAGGCGCTCCGCAAGGAGATCGCCCGCACGAAGGAGATGACGGACAAGCCGTTCGGCGTGAACCTGACCATCCTGCCGACGATCAACCCGCCACCCTACGCCGAGTACCGTGCGGCCATCATCGAAAGCGGCATCAAGATCGTCGAGACCGCCGGCTACAAGCCGCAGGAGCACGTCGACGACTTCAAGCAGCACGGCATCAAGATCATCCACAAGTGCACCGCCGTCCGCCACGCCTTGTCGGCCGAGCGGATGGGCGTCGACGCCATCTCCATCGACGGCTTCGAGTGCGCCGGCCACCCGGGCGAGGACGACATCCCCGGCCTGATCCTCATCCCCGCCGCCGCCGACAAGGTGAAGATCCCGATGCTGGCCTCGGGCGGTTTCGGCGATGCGCGCGGGCTGGTCGCGGCGCTGGCGCTGGGCGCCGACGGCATCAACATGGGCACCCGCTTCTGCGCCACGAAGGAGGCGCCCATCCACGACAACTTCAAGCAGCAGATGGTCGCCAACGACGAGCGCGGCACCGACCTGATCTTCCGCACCCTGCACAACACCGCCCGCGTGGCGAAGAACGCCATCAGCCAGCAGGTCGTCGAGATCGAACGCCGCGGCGGCGCCAAGTTCGAGGACGTGAAGGACCTGGTCGCGGGCGTCCGCGGCCGCGAAGCCCTTCAGACCGGCGACACCGACGCCGGCATCTGGTCCGCCGGCATGATCCAGGGCCTGATCCACGACGTCCCCAGCGTCGAAGAACTCGTCCACCGCATCGTCGCCGAAGCCGAAGAAATCATCCGCGACCGCCTGGAAGGCATGCTGACCAGCCGCGCGATGGCGGCGGAGTAGCGGCTGCACTTTCGGTTGCCCACCGAGGATATTCGCCTAAGTTCTCCTCGAGCGTTCGGGGGGGTGAAAGATGCGCGTTCTCGCGGCCTTGGCGGCCTTGGTTGTTTGCGCCTGCACTACAGTTGATCCAAACCCACCTGAACACGCGACCAGTCACGCGATTAGCGAACGCAACTACGTCATCGGCCAAACGCTGACGGCTGCCGTAGGCGACACCCTCATCAGGGTCCGTGAGTACGTTGTGCAAGAGCGCCCCATCACCGCCGTGCGCGCGAACAGCGATTTTCGGGTGAAGGGCGGCGGATACGACATCGCATTTTCAAAAGACCAAGTGGTTCCGGTCGCCGGTACATTAGTGGAAGGTCCGACCACCTATTACGTAGTCCCGATCGAAACCACTCAGCTTGGCCTTGCAGGCACCCTGAGCCTCAAAGTCGACAGCGAGGGGGTGATCGCAAGGAAGGCGCTGGATGGCGGCTTCATCTACTCGTATCGCACGATACCCGAGAGCGGCCGTCTAGCACCAGTGCGTGAGACGGAAGTGGCTCGCTCCAAGCCATTCAGCAATTATGAGTTGCTGTTCAACGGGTCGGACGGTCAGACGCTGCGCCTTACATACCGCGAGTACTCGCCTGACGACCTGGCGCGGACTGCATTCTTCCAGGAGCTTACGTATCCCGCGCAGACCAGGGTCATTCGCTTTCGACGGCTCGTTCTCGACGTCACACACCTGGACGAACAATCGATCTCGTACGTTGTACGAGCTGACTAAGGCGCTACGGAAACAGCTTTCGGTCTTTCTGGTATTGCCCCGGGAGGTAGGGCCCGGCGGGCAAGCCTCGGCCCGGCGTGCTCGCCGCGGCGACGTTCGCCTGAATCGCTAGCGGCATGTAATTAGGCGCTGCCTTTTCCAGAGCCGCCAGAATCGCTTGCGCGACCAGATCCGCGAGAGGATTGCCGCTGCTGTTATTCTGCTGCGGGCTGTAGACCATCTTCTCCGTGTCCTGCCAGAGAAACTCCCCCGTCTTACAACTCTTCAGCGCATAGTCGAAACTCACCGTCGTTTGGGTGGCGAGCACCACATATTTCGAATCCCACTGCTGGATTGTGATGAACAGAACAGCGTCACATCCGAACAGCCGGTCGAGGCGGCGCGCATCGACATTATGAACCAGGCCGGCATCGGATAGCCCGTCCTCCTCGAGCAAGCGCTTCACCATATACGCAGGAAAAATGTAGTAGCCGCGCTCGCCGAATGGGCGACTGATCGTCGACAGGAAAAAGTCCGGCGCCTCTACATTGAGTGTGTTGTTCAGCGTTGGGACCACGAGAATGCTACGCGGATTTTCGGCGTGAAACGCCGTGTAATCCTTCGTCTTCGGTACAGTCGCGCAAGCCGAAAGCACTCCAGCCAGCGCAAGCGAGGCCGCGGCGAGGATCACGGTCCTGATCGCTCTCATGACGCTCTTCCTTCACTTGCTTGCGCCTGCTGCGCTCCCCCTTGCGCGCGTGCGATCACGCCGCTCAGGAACTGGCGCGACTCCGGAAAGCGTCGCATTTCTTCCTGGAAGAGCGAGATGGCCGCAGCTGTGTCACCGTCCTCCAAATCGAGAAACCCAAGTTCGGCCAGTAGGCCCGGCGCGACGCGGTCGCTCTTTCGGCCCTTTTCGACAGCCTGTTCCAGCGCAGCGCGGTACGCGGGGCGCTTGTCGGGCACCTTTGCATAGGCGTAGAGCGCCGCCTCGTAACCACCCCACTCGAATCGGCTGGGTGTGGCGCATGCAGACAAGAACCCGGCGACCCCGATTACGACGGCGAGAGCGGCTCTTCGCAGGTGGCGCATCAGCGGACCTCAATCGCCAGTCGGCTGTCATCGCCGACGTAAACCTCTTGATCGTAAAGGCTGCCCGCCCCCGAGCCGATCACCACATGGTGCTTGCCCGGCTCGACCCGAAGTACAGACTTTCGACCGTCGTAGGCAGCAGCCAAGCCTGCGTCGGCCCCATCCACAAAGACCCTCGCGTCCTCCGGGGCCCCCGGAAAGTAGAGTGCAGAGTGCGTGACGCCCTGTTCAACCGTCGCTACGGGATACGCGCAGGACGCCAGCAGTGAGCAGAGCGCTGAAATCGCCAAAATGGCTCGAAAACGCATCAGCGATTCTCCACAACGAGCAATGTTGCCGGATCGACGGTGGGGACCTGCCCTTCGACGACACGAGCAACCGCGCCTTCACCCGATTCCGGATCGCCAAAGAAGGAGACAATCTCGATCGTACCTACGCGTTGACCCGGAAGAGTGATGGGAAGACCTGTTTGGCCGCTGACAACTGTTTCGCCGCGTGTCTCAACGCGGAAACGATCTCCGACCTTCATCCCCTCGCCGGGCCCACCGCTGATCAGGACTTCATCCCCGCGCAGCTGAAGAACATCGGTAAACCATGGACGTTCTTCGAGCTTGGTCATGACCTTGTTCGTCAGGTCCGAAATTGCGGCCGAGATAGCGCGGTCATTGAGCGTAGAGTCATAGCCTGCGTGCGATCCAAAGCCGGCGACCTCACCGGCTTCGACCGAAGCGGACCCGGCGCCGGACGTGCTGAAGAACGCTTTTCCGGTACGCACATCTACTAGCCGCACTTCCACCGTCGCGCTGGCCGTCTGCCGCATTTTCGAGTTCAGGAACCCGGACGTGCCCTCCACCTTGCGACCGAACTCCGTCACGGAGCCGATGATCAAAGCGTCGACGGCGGCCGTTTTGCTGGCCCCGCCGGATGAGTTCTGTTCGCGTTGAATGACATCGAGGTCAGAGCGTTCGAACACTTGGAACTTGCCGGAATCCACGAGCCGAGCCGTCAGCATGTCCGCCGCTTGCTGAGCGATGGGGTCGTCTTCGCCGTCGAGCAGAAGCGCTTTTCCATACCGCGTGCTGTTGGAGAACCGCCCTACGGCGACACGCCGCTTAAGCGTTAATTGGTCGGGACGGGAGGCGTTCTCAGTCGCAGGCGGCGCCACCACTGCCACGGGAGGCCTCGGCATCCCAGCGTGCGCCGCAAGCGGCACGACCGCGCTCGCCAGCACGGCCAAACCCACAAACATCTTCATAAGCGCCCCACCCGAACTCAACCTCAACTTGAGAGTACACTCAAGTTTGCTCGAGTGTCTAGGTTAGCTTACGCAATGCGCCTCAACGCTTCGGCGAGTTCTTCGACCATGTCCTCGGTCGTGGCCCAGGAGCACATGAAGCGGACCGTGCCGTCGAGGAAGCGGTAGACGAACCAGCCGGATTCGCGGAGGCGGTAGAGGGCGGTTTCGTCCATGTCGACGAAGAGGCCGTTGGCTTCGACCGGGTGGATGATCGGGAAGGGCATCGCGGCCGCGAGCTTCTTCGCCATGGCGTTGGCGTGGGCGGCGCGCTTGAGCCACGGGCCGCCGTCGTTGTCTTCGCCGAGCAGGCCAAGCCAGGGGGCGGCGAGGAAGCGGGCTTTGGAGACGAGCTGGCCGGCGTGCTTGAGGCGGGCGTCGAAGCGGCGGGCGAGCGACTTGTCGAACAGGATAATGGCTTCGCTGGGCGTGGAGCCGGCCTTCGTGCCGCCCATGACGAGGATGTCCACGCCGCTTCGGGCTATGCTTTTCAGGTCGAATCCGGCCGCCGCCGCGCCCGCCAACCGCGCGCCGTCGAGGTGGATGCCGTAGCCCTGCGCCTTCACTGGGCGGATCAAGGCGTCGAGCTGGTCGGTGGTGTAAACTGTGCCGTACTCCGTAGCATTGGTCAGAGACAGGGCGGCGGGCGACTGGCGATAGGAGACGTCGGGCTGGGCCAGCGCCTCGATCAGGCCGGACGGGTCGATGCGGCCGGACTCGCCGGACAGCGGGATCAGGCCGACGCCGGAGCCGAAGAAGCCCGGTGCGCCGGTTTCGTCCGTACAGACGTGAGCGTGGGCGTGGGCCAGCACCGCCTCGTGCGGCTGGGCGAGGCAGGCCAGCGACAGGGCGTTGGCCGCCGTGCCCGACGCCACGAACCGCACCTCCGCGTCGGCGTCGAGCAGGGCGCGGATGCGGTCGGCGGCCTGCGCGGAGATGGGGTCGGTCCCATAGCCCGAC
>JBLNCT010000121.1:0-23230 GCA_050260915.1 Parcubacteria group bacterium | reverse complement strand
ATGCCCACGAGGGTCAGGGGGATCGGCGTCAGGATCACCAGCGGCAACCGGAAGCTTTTGAACTGCGCCACCACCAGAACGTAGATGCCGAGGATCGCCACGCCGAAGGCCGCGCCCATGTCGCGGAAGGTCACCCAGGTGATCTCCCACTCGCCGTCCCACAGCACGGTCGGCCTGGCCTCGTCGGCCGGCTGGCCGTGGAGGCGGACATCGGGGCGGGGCAGGGCGCCCCAGTCGTGCTGCTTGATGGCCTTGTCCACAGCCAGGATGCCGTAGATCGGCGCCTCGTACTGGCCCGCGAGCTCGGCGGTGACCATCTCCGCGTCGCGGCCGTCGCGGCGGTAGATGGGGTAAGAGCCGGTCTCCCGGCTCGCCCGCACGACCTCGCCGAGTTCGACCAGCCGGCGGCCCTGCGGGGTCTGGCCGGCGGCGACGGGCATGGAGGCCAGCCGCTCGCTCCAGGTGCGGTCGGACTGCGGCAGGCGCACGGAAATCTCCAGCGGCGGCCGGCCCTCGCCGCGCGGGGCATAGCCGACCGTCGTCCCGCCCAGCGCCGCGCCGATGGAGTCGAAGACCTCGCGCTCCGAAAGGCCGAAGTATTCCTCCTGCGCCCGATCCGGCGTGAGCCGAAGGCGCGGGCGCGGCACGCCGTAGCTGTCGTCGATGTCGACGATGTAGGGCACGGACCGGAAGATGCCCTTCACCTGCGCGGCGACGGCGCGGCGGGTGGCGGGATCGGGGCCGTAGACCTCGGCCAGGAGGGTCGCCAGCACCGGCGGCCCGGGCGGCGCTTCGACGACCTTGACCGACGCGCCCTGGGGCAGGGGCAGGTCCGCCAGCCGTTTGCGCAGGTCGAGCGCCACCGCGTGGCTTGCGCGCTTGCGGTCGCCCTTGGGCGTGAGCGTCACGGCGAGGTCGCCCTGCTCTGGCCGATTGCGCAGGAAGTAGTGGCGGACGAGGCCGTTGAAATTGAAGGGTGAGGCGGTGCCGACGTAGGCCTCCATCGAGACCACCTCCGGGAGGGTTTCGGTCACCTGCGCAGCGGCCGCCAGCGTGCGCTGCGTGGCTTCGAGGCTCGTGCCCTCCGGCATGTCGGCCACGACCTGCAGCTCCGACTTGTTGTCGAAGGGCAGCAGCTTCACGGTCACCGTCTTGGTGGCGAACATCGCCATGGCGACCAGCGTCGCCACGCCCACGCTCATGAGGAAGATCCAGGCGCTGCGCCGCGTCGCGATCACCCGCGATGCGATGGCGCGATAGGCGCGGCCGAGGCGGCCTTCCTCGTTCTCATGGTGTCCGGCGTCCAGGGTCTTGCGCGCAAACCGCACCATCAGCCAGGGCGCGATCACCACCGCCACGAAGAAGGAGAAGACCATCGCGGCCGAGGCGTTCACCGGGATCGGCGCCATGTACGGGCCCATCAGCCCGGAGACGAACAGCATCGGCAGCAGCGCCGCCACCACCGTCATGGTCGCCACGACAGTGGGGTTCCCCACCTCCGCCACCGCCTCGATGGCGGCCTGCCTTCGCGTGCGGCCGTCGTTCATCGCCCAGTGGCGGGCGATGTTCTCGATCATGACGATGGCGTCGTCGACCAGGATGCCGATGGAGAAGATCAGCGCGAACAGGCTGACCCGGTTGATGGTGTAGCCCATCAGGTTCGAGGCAAAGAGCGTCAGCAGGATCGTCGTCGGGATCACCACCGCCGTCACGCCCGCCTCCCGCCAGCCGATGGCGAACCCGATCAGGATGACGATGGAGACCGTCGCCAGCCCCAGGTGCATCAAGAGCTCGTTGGCCTTCTCATTCGCTGTCTCGCCGTAGTTGCGGGTGACCGCCACTTCGAGGCTGGAGAGGATCAGCGTCCCTTTCAGCGTCTCGACCCGCCGCAGTATGTGGTCGGACACCACCACCGCATTGGCGCCCTTTCGCTTGGCGATGGCGAGGCTGACGGCGGGGGCCTGGCTCCAGCTTCCGTTCGCGCGGGCATAGCGCCACACCCGCGCCTGATCCTCGCGCGGCGCCTGCACGATGTTGGCCACATCGCGCAGGTACACCGGCTGGCCGTCCACGGATGCGACGGTGATCAGCCCCACGTCCGCCGGCGTCGTCAGGTTCCGCCCCGCGGAGACGTCCACCGCCTGGCCGCCCTCGCGGATCGAGCCGGTCGGAAAGGTGCGGTCGGCCTGGCGGACGGCGTCGATGACGCTGCCAAGCGGCACGCCGCGCAACGCGAGCTTCTCCGGATCGGGCTCGACGCGGATTTCATCCGGCCGGCCGCCGACGATGAAGGTGAGCCCCACGTCGTCCACCTTGGCGATCTCCGTGCGCAGCTTGCCGGCGATGTCGTAGAGGGCCTGGTCCGTCCATCGGCCAGCGAACCCAGGCTTCGGCGTCAGTGTCAGCACCACCACCGGCACGTCGTTGATGCCGCGCGTGACGATCTGCGGCTCGGGGATTCCGACGGGAATCTTGTCTATGTTGGCGCGGACCTTCTCGTGGATGCGCACGGCAGCGTCGTCGGGGTCGGAGCCCACCTTGAAGCGGGCGGTGACCAGCACCCGGTCGTCCTCGACCTGTGTGTAGACGTGGTCCACGCCGTCGACGCTCTTCACGATGGTCTCCAGCGGCTTGGCCACCAGCTCGGCCGCGTCCTGCGCGCGCAGGCCGGGCGCCTGGACCATGATGTCGACCATGGGAACGCTGATCTGCGGCTCCTCCTCGCGCGGGATGGAGAACAGCGCCAGCAGCCCGACCATGATGGCGGTCAGCAGAAACAGCGGCGTCAGCGGCGAGGCGATGGTTGCGCGGGTAAGCCTGCCGGACAGGCCCAGGTTCATCGCACCGGCCCTTGCGCCAGGATGACGTCGCCGGGGTTCAGGCCGGACAGCACCTCGACCTGCCCTGCAGCGGCTCCAGGCGCGACCTGCACCGAGACGTCAGCGGCGCGGCCGTTCGCATCCAGCACGCGCACGAAATCGACGCCGTATCGGGTGGCGACGAACCGCGCGGGCACGACGATGGCCGGCCGCTCGCCCACCTTCACGCGTGCCCGCACTCGCTGCCCGACCAGGTCCGAACGCAGGCCGCCGACCGCGATGTCCGCCACCACCCGGCCGCCCGTGACGGCTGGATAGATCTGCATCACTGCCCCGGTGGGCGAGATGCCCGGCAGGTCTTCGGAAGCGATGGGGACCAGTTGGCCCACCCGCAGCGCGCGCGCCTGCGCCTCCGGGATTTCCAGCCGCAGCAGCGGCTCGCCCGCCGTGACGGTGACGACCGTCTGGCCCTGCGTCACCACCGAGCCAGCCGGAACGTCGGCCTTCAGGACGCGCCCCGCGGCGGGGGCGAGGATCGCGCCCTGGGCGCTCAGCTCCGCGCTGGCCTGCCGCTGCGCCCGCGCCGCGTTCAGAGCCCCGGCGGCGGCCTTCGCGGCGGCCTGCGCCTGGTCCAGCCGGGCCTTGGCGTAGTAGCCCTTCTGATAGAGCACCTGCACCCGCTTCAGGTCGGCGTCCGCCCGCGCGGCCTCGCCCTCGGCGGCGGCGACCTGGGCCTCGAAGGCGCTGGTCTCGTACTTCAGCCGCTGGTCCGAGACGAGGGCCAGCAGCTGCCCTTTCCGCACCTCGTCGCCCTCGCGCACCAAGAGCTTCGTCAGCGTCCCGCCGATCCGCGCCCGGGCTTCGCCCATGTCACGCGTGGTGACCGTGGCGGCGACGGGCTTGAAGTCGGCGATCATGGTCTGGCGCACGACCATCCGTTCACCCGAGGCCGCCGCAGCGGGCGGCTCCGTCTTCGACTGCCGTTCGCCGCAGGCGCTCAGCGCGAGCGCGACCGCAGTCAGGATGGCGAGATGAGATTTCATCTTACGGGGACCGTGCGGCCGCCTCGTCCTCAACGCCTTGAGGCGGATCAATGAGCCCGGCGCGAAAGAGCGCAGGATAAGCCTGCAAAATCAGGAGCGAACGCCATGACCAAGCCGACGATCGCCATTCTGGGTTCAGGGCTGGGCGGCACGCTCGCCGCCTTCGAGATCAAGGACGCCGTCGGCGACCGCGCCGAAGTGAGCGTCGTTTCGAACGGCGACGTCTTCCATTTCGTCCCCTCCAACCCCTGGGTCGCCGTCCACTGGCGCACCCGCAAGGCCATCGAGGTCAAGCTGCCGCCGATCATGGCGAAGAAGGGGATCATCTTCACAGGGACCGGCGCAAAGCGCGTGCACCCGGCCGAGAACCGCGTCGAGCTGAACGACGGGACGAACCTCGCCTACGACTACCTGGTGATCGCCACCGGCCCGGACCTCGCCTTCGACGAGATCGAGGGGCTGGGCCCGCACGGCGGCTTCACCCAGTCCGTCTGCCACGTGGACCATGCCGAGACCGCGGCAGCCGCCTTCGACAAGTTCGTCGAAAACCCCGGCCCGATCGTGGTGGGCGCGGTGCAGGGCGCCTCCTGCTTCGGCCCGGCCTATGAGTTCGCCTTCATCCTCGACACGGAACTGCGCCGCCGGAAGATCCGCGACCGCGTGCCGATGACCTTCGTGACCTCGGAGCCGTACATCGGCCACCTCGGCCTGGACGGCGTCGGCGACACCAAGGGCCTGCTCGAAAGCGAGCTTCGTAACCGCCACATCAAGTGGATCACCAACGCGAAGATCGACAAGGTCGAGCCCGGCGTAATCGACGCCACCGAGGTCTTCGAAGACGGCTCGCCCAAGGCCCAGCACGAGGTCCCGTTCGCCTTCTCCATGATCCTGCCGGCCTTCCGCGGCGTGGAAGCGGTGCGCGGAATCGAGGGCCTGACCAATCCGCGCGGCTTCATCCTGGCCGACAAGTTCCAGCGCAACCCGACCTTCCAGAACATCTTTTCCCTGGGCGTCTGCGTCGCCATCCCGCCGGTGGGCAAGACGCCGGTGCCGGTGGGCGTGCCGAAGACCGGCTTCATGATCGAGAGCATGGTCACTGCCATCGCCCAGAACCTGGTGGAGCTGCTGGACGGCAAGGCGCCGACGCACGAGGCGACCTGGAACGCCATCTGCCTCGCCGACTTTGGCGACGGCGGCGTCGCCTTCATGGCCCAACCCGAAATTCCGCCGCGCAACGTCAACTGGGCCTCCAAAGGCCGTTGGGTGCACGTGGCCAAGATCGGCTTCGAGAAATACTTCCTGAGCAAGATAAAGCGCGGCGAGAGCGAGCCATTCTACGAGAAGTTCGCCCTCGAACTCATCGGCGCCCGCAAGCTGAAGGCCTGAAGGAGAGCATCATGACCGTTGACCGCGCCGTTTTGGCCTTCGCCGGCCTCGTCGTCCTGACGGGTCTGGCGCTGGGCTGGTTCGTCAGTCCGTGGTGGTTCCTGCTCAGCGCGTTTGCGGGCCTGAACCTGCTGCAGTCGGCCTTCACCGGCCTTTGCCCGGCAGCCATCGCGTTCCGGAAGCTGGGCGTTAAGCCAGGACGCGCTTTCGGCTGAAGAATCAACCTTTTCCGAGTGCGTCCTCGCGGCCGCCGAACCCGTCTTGACAGCGCTGTCAGGCAGGCGGGACCCTACGCGTACGTGTACGCGGGGGAGAGGCCTTGGCCAGGGCGAGCCCATCGACGGATCGGCGGCAGGACGCGCTTTTGGCGCGGCTGGATGCGCGTTTCCGCGGGCCGCTGATGGTCTTCTTCATGCGCCGGCAGTTCTCACGCCCGGAAGCCGAGGATCTGACGCAGGAGGTCTTCCTGCGCATGGTCGGCCGCGACGGCGCCGAGGCCCCCGAAAATCCGGACGTCTATGTCTTCCAGGTCGCCGCCAACCTGCTGCGGGACCGCGCGCGGCGGAGCCTCACGCGCCGGGCCGACGGTCACACCAGCCTCGATGCGCCGGCCGACCTGACCGCCGCCGGCCTCACCGATCATCCGGAGCTGGTTGAGGATCGCGGGCCCGAGCGCGTCCTACTTGCACAGGAATCGCTCGCGCAGGCTCTGCGGGCGCTGGACGAGCTCGGTGAACGCACGCGGCACATCTACATTTTCCACCGGCTGGAGAAGATGCGGCACAAGGAGATCGCCGCGCTTCTCGGGCTGTCGGTGAGCGCGGTGGAAAAGCACATCATCCGGGCCGTGGCCCATCTGGCGGAACGGTGCGGCAGGCCATGACCACGTCCGACACCCTGCTGAGCGACCGCGAGCTGCTGGAGGAAGCTGCGGCGTGGCGGCTGCGCATCTTCGGCGAGGACGAGCCCGCGCCGGAAGACGCCGAGGCCTTCGACCGCTGGCTTTCCGCCAGCCCGCGCCATCAGCAAGCCTTCGACCGCACCGGCGACGCCTGGGACCTGTTCGAGCCGCACGCCGCCGCGCCCGAGGTGATCCGCGCCCGCCGTGACGCGCTGGAGTTCGCGCGCCGTTCGAGCCGCAATCGCTGGGCTTCTGGGCTGACGCGGCGTGGGGGTTTCCGCATCGCCGCATCCATCGCCGTGGCCGCCGTGCTCGGCGCCGTGAGCTGGCCGATGATCGACGGGGTGGACGTCTACCGCACCCATCTGGGCGAGCGGCGCGAGGTCACGCTGTCGGACGGCTCGACCGTCGCGCTCGACAGCAACAGCCGGGTGCGTGTGCACTACACGGCCGACGCGCGACAGCTCACGCTGGAAAAGGGCCAGGCGCGCTTCCAGGTGGCGCACAATCGCGCGCGGCCGTTCAGCGTCACGGCCGGCGACCGCCGCGTCGTGGCGACCGGCACCGCCTTCAACATCGAGCTGCTCGGCAAGCGGGTGAACGTGACCCTGATCGAGGGCAGCGTCGTGGTCGCGACCGTCTCGCCGCCGGAGCCGCTCGCGCCGGCGCCGAAGCCGGCGAGGGAGGTTTCGTTGAAGGCCGGCCAACAGCTGGTCGCGACCACTGGGGCGGCGACGGAGATGATCGCGCCGGCCAAGCTGGACGACGCCACGGCCTGGCAGCACGGCAAGATCGTGCTCGACAACATCTCGCTGGCCGACGCGGCGATCCGGGTGAACCGATACGCCGACCGCAAGATCGTCGTCGCCGATCCGCAGGCGGCCGCCATGACCGTCAGCGGGGTTTTCCAGGCCGGCGATCCCGAGACCTTCGCGCGCGCCATGGCGCAATACCTCGACCTTCAGGCGAACTTCGGTGATCGCCAGATCGTGCTTTCTCGCGTCGTAAGCGGCTGAACTTCCAGTAGAATTCAGAAATTTCACTTTGCCGGTGAGGATTTCGGACTAACCTGCGTCTCACTTCCCCGAAGCCGGCTGACACGGCTGTCAAAACAGAACCCGGGGGAGGGGGAGGTCATGCGTATCAAGCGCGAAATTCTGCGTTCCGTATTGCTTGCCGGCACGGCGCTGGCGGGGAGCCTGGTCATCGGGCTCAGCCCCGCGGCGGCGCAGGAAAAAAGCTATCACCTCAGCCTCCCGGCCCAGTCGCTCGGCCAGTCCCTGATGGCCTTCGGGACCACGACCGACCAGCAGATCGTCTTCAGCGACTACCTCGTAAAGGACCGCGCCGCGCCCGCGCTGCAAGGCGACTACACCGCGACGCAAGCGCTCGCCATGCTGCTGCAGGGCTCCGGCCTCGTCGCCGAACGCAACGGCGACGGCGTCGTCATGATCACAAGGGCCGACGCCCCCCAGTCCGGAAGCGCCGCGGGGGACGGCGCTGACGCTGGGACGGTCGCGGCCTTGGTGGTGACGGCACAGAAGCGCGAGGAAAACATCCAGGACGTGCCGATCGCCATCAGCGCCTTCACTGAGAAGAGCCTCGAAGAACAAAAGATCGAAGGCGGGTTCGATCTCCTGAAGGCCATCCCGAACGTCACCTTCTCGAAGAACAACTTCACCAGCTACAACTTCTCCATCCGGGGCATAGGCACCAAGGCCGTCAGCGCTACCACCGATCCCGGCGTGGCGGTCAGCTTCAACAACATCAGCCTGATCCAGAACCGTCTGTTCGAGCAGGAATACTTCGACGTCGAACGAGTCGAAGTGCTGCGGGGTCCTCAAGGCACCCTGTACGGCCGCAACGCCACGGCGGGTGTGATCAACGTTATCAGCGCCAAGCCAAACCTTCACGAGTTCAGCGGCTGGATCAAAGGCGAAGTCGGCAACTATCACGCCAAGCGCATCTCAGCGATGCTCAATGTTCCGCTCGTCGAGGACAAGCTTGGTATCCGCGTCGCGGGCGCGCTGACAGACCGACAAGGTTACGACTACAACTCGGTCACCAATAACCACGTAAATGGTCGCGATCTGTGGTCAGGACGAATCACCGTCGGCTTCAACCCAACGGAAGACATTCGGTCAAACCTGATCTGGGAACGCTTCAACGAAGATGACAACCGGTCGCGAACCGGCAAACAGCTCTGTCACTATGACCCAGGTCGGGATTCCATCGCCGGCGTTTCAACACGGCAGCACGCAACGTTCTGGGATCGTGCGGACGGGACCAATTTCGGGGATGTTATGGTTCCGGCGTTGTTCTCGCAAGGTTGTAAGGCGGGCTCCCTCTACGATGACAGCGCCTTCGGAACGCCGAACGGTCTTGCGCTTCCATTCGTATTCGGCGTTATCGCAATTGGAGCGGACTGCGGCGACAATTTGCACGGCGAAGGCTATTGCGGTGCCGCGTTTCCTCCGGCGGTATCTGTTCCGGGTACGAACGCTGCGGTGACGCTTCTCGATCTGAAGGATCCTTACGGTGGGCTCATGCAGTCACGGGATCTCCGCACAATCGCGTCATTCCGTGATCCGCGATATCGCGCGAATGCGGACATTGTCGAATTCAACGTCGATGTCGATCTGCCCCACTCGCTCGTTCTTTCCTCGCAAACGGCTTACGATGCCGACGAAGTTTATTCCTTCCAGGATTACAATCGCTTCAACACGCAACCGATATTCGCTGACACCACCCAATGGCATCCTACGGGATGGCAGCAGTTTTTCCTGGGCCTCGATCCGAACGGGCCAAGTGCCTACTATGATCTCGCGCCGGGCGGTTACTTCTGCGACCCGCAACTCGGCTGTTCTAACACTCTGGCCGGGTTCGATATATCGACAGCGAAATCAAAGCAGTTCTCGCAGGAGGTGAGGCTTCAGTCGAATTCTGGCGGGGCCTTGGACTTCAGCGTCGGCGCGAATTACACGAGATTTAGCGTGCTCGTGGATTACTACATTATGTATAATATGTTTAGTGCTATGGCGGTGTTGCCGCCTTTCAATCAGACGCCCGACATCACGAGGTGCTATCTCCCGCGAGGCTTTGGGGCGTCTGGATTTGATTATTCCGTGGGTGTGCCTATCGACGATCCGACGGGTGGATGCCCGTACATCGACCCAAACCCTGTGGAGAGCATAAATGGAGATGGGCACAATTATTTCCGGAGCAAGAACCCGTACAAACTAAACTCATCTGCGGCATTTGGTGAAATTTATTGGAAGATTACCCAAGACATGAAGCTGACCGCAGGGCTCCGATACACGGACGATAAAAAGGTCTTTACTCCCGTGCCCAGTCAAATCCTCGCGGGTACGTTTGTCACTTCGTTGGGTACGGTCAACCGCGGCTATCCCGAAAAGCCGAAGATCAAGCAGCATTGGGGCGAATTCACGGGCCGGTTGGGTGTGGAATACAAACCGGACCTCTCCTTTACCGATCAGACGATGGTCTACGGTTTCTATTCCCGCGGCTACAAGGGTGGGGGCGCAAACCCGCCCTCTCCGGGTTTCCCGACGCAGGAAGAATTCGAGGAGATCATCGGCTTTCCCGTTGGGGCTCCGCCGGTCAGATTGACGGCTGTCAATTACGGGCAGACGTTCCGGCCCGAATTCGTCAACGCATTTGAGGTCGGCGCCAAGAATACGCTGGCAGGGGGCGCTTTGGTGTTGAACGGCGATGCGTTCTTTTACGACTACAAGGATTATCAGGTTTCCAAGATCGTGGATCGCACCGCCGTAAACGAGAATTTCGACGCACGTGTTTGGGGCCTCGAGTTGGAAACGGTCTTCTCGCCGTCCGGAGATATTCACCTGAACGCAAACCTTGGGTATCTCGACTCGGCGATCGGTAGCGGTGCGAAGTCGATTGATGTGATGGATCGCACCGCGGGCGATCCCAGGTACGTCGTGCTCAAGCCATGGATTCAGCTGCCGTCGAATTGCGTGGCGCCGGCGGAAGTCGCGGCATGGTTCATTACGCACGGAACGACGAGTTGGCCCGGCTCGGGCGGCATCGCAGGGTGGCATACGATCTGCGGCGGTGCGGAGCTCCTCATGGGAGGGGGCAACGTGTACGATCCACTCCGCAATGAAGTTTATGACCCGCTTAATTACCCCGAAATCAATGGCGGCGCCGGGATCGCGAAGAATCTGAAGGGTAACGAGCTTCCAAACTCCCCTCACTGGACCGCGAACGTCGGCGCGCAATATAGTCATGATTTTGGCGGCAACTGGCGGGCCACCGTCCGCGCCGACGGCTATTGGCAGTCGCAGTCCTGGGCGCGGGTCTACAACGCCGTGAATGACAAGCTGCACGGCTGGTATAACGCCAACTTGTCGCTGTGGCTGGAGAACGACCAAGGCCTGAAGATCGAGTTCTACGCGAAGAACATCCTCGACAAGAGCCCGATCACGGACGCGTTCATCAACTCGGACGACACCGGCCTGACCACCAACGTCTTCACGCTCGACCCGCGCCTCATCGGGCTCAGCATCCGCAAAGGCTTCTAACTCCGGCTTCGGTCCCCTTCGAACCGGATCACCTCAGGGCGGCCCGCTCCCCAGCGGCCGCCTTTTTTCAGCGATTGACACCGCTGTCCACACCGCAGGACCCTACGCGTACGTGTACGCGTGGGGAGCGCCGTGAGGGCTGAGCCGTCAGGGAGGGTGAGCGCCGCAACGGACCTGCTGGAGGTCTGGTCGCGCCGTTATCGCACGGCGCTGCTCAGCTTCTTCCAGCGCCGCATGCCCGCCGGCGCCGACCGCGAGGACCTGGTGCAGGAGGTGTTCCTGCGCCTTGCCCGCCGCGAGGACCTGGCCGGTGTCGAGAACATCGACGGCTACCTCTTCCAGGCCGCCGCGAACGTGCTGACCGACTGGCGCCGCCGCCAGGTCACCCACCGCGCCGCCGCCCACGACGCGCTCTCCGACGCCATCGAGGACGTGGGTTTCACCGCCGAGCGCGTCTTACTGGGCAAGGAGGCCGTTCGCTCGATGATCGCGGCGCTCACCGCCCTGCCGGAAAGGACCCGCGCGGTGTTCATGCTCTACCACTTCCAGGGGATGCCCCATGCCGAGATCGCGCGGCGCCTCGGCATCGCCGTGCGCACGGTGGAGGACCACGTCGCCCGCGCCAACGCCCACCTGCTGAAGGCGCTGGGAGGCCGCCCATGAGCGCCGCCGCCGACACCCTGCGCACACCCGACGAAGCCGCCGCCTGGTGGGACTCCCGCCTGCGCTCCCCGCTCTGCACCGACGCCGACCGCGAAGCCTTCGCCGCCTGGCGCGAGGACCCCGACCACGCCGAGGCCTTCGAGCGCCTGCAGACCGGCATCGACGCCCTGCACGAGGCCTTCCTCGCCAGCCCCGAACTCCGCGCCATGAGCGACCGCGCGCTGGAGCTTAAAGCCCCGCAGCCCTACGCCCGCATGGCCGCCGGGATCGCCGCCGCCGCGGTGCTCGCCGCCGGCGGCTGGTTCGCCGCGACCCAGCCCGCGCCCGCCCCCCACGGCGGCGCGTCCGGCCTGCAAGTCGCAAGCGGGGAGGGATCTCTCTACCAGACCGGCGTCGGCGAACGCTCCACCATCACCCTGACCGACGGCTCGAAAATCACGCTCAACACCCGCAGCCGGGTCGAGGTGAACTACACCCCCGAGCGGCGCGGGATCACGCTGATCTCCGGCCAGGCGCTGTTCGAGGTCGCCCACAACAAGGCCCGCCCCTTCGTCGTCACCGCGGGCCCCCGCCAGGTGACCGCCGTCGGCACCGCCTTCGACATCCGCCTCGACGGCGCCAAGGTCCAGGTCACCATGGTCGAGGGCAAGGTGAAGGTCGAACCCACCCGCCCGACCTTGCTGCAAAAGGCGGTCGCGTCCCAACAGTCGCTGGTCGCCGGCCAACAACTGGTCGCCACCCTCGACTCCATCGGCTCCACCGTCCAACCCGCCGACGCCGCGAAAACCACCAGCTGGCGCGAGGGCAGGGTGGTCTTCGCCGACACGCCCCTGCCGCAGGCGGTGGCGGAGATGAACCGCTACCTCCCCAGCCCCATCCTGATCGGCGACGCGGCCCTTTCGCGCTACACCGTCAACGGCATGTTCCTGACCAACCAGCCGATGAGCTTCGTGGGCGCCGTTACGGCATACTATCCGGTCGATGCGAAAACCGGTTCTAATGGGTCGACAGTGCTAATCCCGCGAGGGTGAAGGAAAAAAGTTTGTGCGCGTCCCGTGGGTAAAGCGCTGCGTCCCGTCATTCCCAATTGACGGCCGTGTAAGCGGCCGAAACTTGGGGGAGATGACATGAAGAACCGGCTGAAGACGCTCGCGCTGGCGAGCTGCGCCATGGTGGCGCTGGCCACCGCCGCCCACGCCCAGGACAAGGCGAAGTTCGACATCGCCGGCGGCGACCTGAAGACCGCCCTGCAGACATTCGCGACGCAGACCAGCCAGGAAGTCCTCTTCTCGACGGACATCGTGGCTGGCCGCCACACCAAGGGTGTCACCGCCGAAACCGACCCGCAGACGGCGCTGGTCGCCCTGCTCGACGGCACGGGCCTGACCTACACCAAGACGCCGACCGGCACGCTGCTGGTGGTGAGGGCCGACGCCCCCCAGTCCGGAAGCGCCGCGGGGGACGGCGCTGAGGTCCAGGCGCTGATCGTCACCGCGCAGAAGAAAGAAGAGAACATCCAGGACGTGCCGATCGCCATCAGCGCGTTCACGGAAAAGGCCCTGCAAGAGCAGAAGATCGAGGGCGGCTACGACCTCCTGAAGGCGATCCCGAACGTCACGTTCAGCAAGAACAACTTCACCAGCTACAACTTCTCGATCCGGGGGATCGGCACCAAGGCGGTGTCGGCGACCACGGATCCGGGCGTTGCTGTCAGCTTCAACAACATCGCCCTGCTGCAAAACCGCCTGTTCGAGCAGGAGTATTTCGATATCGAGCGCGTGGAAGTGCTGCGCGGCCCGCAAGGCACGCTGTACGGCCGCAACGCCACGGCTGGCGTGATCAACATCATCTCGGCCAAGCCGAACCTTCAGGAGTTCTCGGGCTGGCTGAAGGGCGAGGTCGGCAACTATCACACCAAGCGGGTGTCGGCGATGGTCAACGTCCCGATCATCGAGGACACGCTGGGCCTCCGCATCGCCGGCGCCCTGACCGACCGCCAGGGCTTCGACTACAACGAGATCACCAAGCACGCGGTGAACGGCCGCGACCTGTGGTCAGGCCGTGTGACCCTGGCCTGGAACCCCACGGACAAGATTCGCAGCAACCTGGTCTGGGAACGCTTCAACGAAGACGACGACCGGTCACGCACGGGTAAGCAGCTGTGCCATCGCGATCCCGGCCGGACGACAGTGGGATCGACTTCGACGACCTTTACTCAGGACTTAAACCCGGTCAGGCGGACGATGTTAAGCAACGTGCGCGCATCCCTGTTCTCGCAAGGATGTCTGCCGGGTTCCCTCTATGACGAGGAGGCGTTCGGAACGCCAAATGGGCTGGCTCTGCCTTTCGTTATGGCCGACCAGGCGCTCCATGAAGGAGGAACGTCGATCCTCAAGCCGGTTGATCCGTATGGCGGCCTCATGCAGTCGAGGGATATCCGAACGATCGCCTCGATCAGAGATCCGAAATATCGCGCCAAGGCCGATATCCTTGAACTGAACGTCGACTATGATCTGAGCGACGCGCTGACGCTGACGTCGCAGACCGCGTACGACCGCGATCAGGTCTACTCGTTCCAGGACTTTAATCGGTTCAACTCGCAGCCGATGTTCCAGGACTCGTCTGCCTGGGCGCCGAATCTGTCGCCAGGCGGCATCTTCTGCGATCCTCAGCTCGGGTGCTCTGACAGACTGGCCGGGTTCGACATTGCTCAGGCAAAATCCGAACAATTTACCCAAGAGGTCCGCGTTCTTTCTGACTTCGACGGATCGCTGAACTTCAGCGCGGGTGCGACCTACACCCGGTTCAAAGTGAACGTGGACTATTATATCATGTACAACGCGCTCACCGCGTTCGCGCTAAGCTTTCCGTTTAACGGAGGGGTGGGAAATCCGGAGATGGATCCGACAAAGTGCGGCTCTGGCGGGTTTCTTGTCCAAGACGCCACGTTAGATATCAATGATCCCATGGCGGTTTGTCCATACGTCGATCCCAATCCCGTAGAAAGCATCAATGGAGAGGGGCACAATTATTTCCGAAGCAAGAATCCGTATACACTGAATTCGTCGGCGGTTTTCGGCGAACTATATCTCAAGCCGAGCGACAAGTGGAAGGTCACGTTGGGGCTACGGTACAACGACGACCGCAAAACCTTTATTCCCGTGCCAAGTCAATTGCTCCTCGCCAAGGGGAGGGCCGCGGGAGGTACGGTGAACCGAGGCTATCCCGAGAGCGACCCCATCAAGCAACATTGGGGCGAATTGACCGGGCGGGCGGTCGTGGAGTGGCGGCCGGACCTAAGCTTCACGGACGATACCATGCTGTATGCTTCCTACTCCCGGGGCTACAAGGGTGGCGGCGCCAATCCACCAAAGCCCGGGTTTGCAACGCTCCAGCAGGAAATAGAGCAGGCGCAAGCCATGAATATTGATCCTGCCCAACTTGCTGACCTCCTTAACAATAACGAGTTGCCTGTCCTCGATCCCCCGCCTGGTGAGTATCAGCCCGTATTCCGGCCGGAGTTCGTGAATGCGTATGAACTTGGCGCGAAAAACACGCTCCTGCAGGGCGCCCTGACGGCCAACGCGAACGTATTTTTCTACGACTACAAGGATTATCAAGTATCGCAAATTCGCGACCGCACCGCGGTGAACGAGAATTTCGACGCGAGGATTTGGGGGGCAGAGCTACAGGCGGTCTTCGCGCCCACGCGAAATCTGCACTTCCTCGGGAACCTGGGGTATCTCGACACCCGTATCGCCGACGGGATGAAGTCCATCGACACCATGGACCGGACTCAAGGCCATACCGACTGGGTCGTCGCAAAGCCGTGGGTGCAGTACCCATCGAACTGCATCGTGCCCGTCCGTGTGGCCGAACAGTGGGTCAAGACGAACATAGTCCTGGGCAATTTCTTCGACATGTGTGCCCCGATAGGGGGGGGGATTCTTGGGAACAACCAGTCACACCTGATCGACCCGGCGACGGGTGAACCCTACTATGCCAGGGACCACCCGGAGGCGAACTACGGCGCCGGCTTCTATGCCGACCTAGGCGGCAACGAGCTTCCGAATGCGCCTCACTGGACGGTGAATCTCGGCGCTGAGTACCGCCACGACTTTGGCGAGCGTTGGCGCGCGACCGCGCGCGTCGACGCCTACTGGCAGTCGCAGTCCTGGGCGCGTGTCTACAACGCCGTGAACGACAAGCTGCGTGGCTGGTACAACTTCAACCTGTCGTTCTGGATCGAACGGGACGACGGCCTGAAGATCGAGGCCTACGCCAAGAACCTGTTCGACAAGACGCCGATCACGGACACCTTCATCAACTCCGACGACACGGCGCTGACGACGAACATCTTTGTGCTCGATCCGCGCCTGCTCGGCGTCTCGATCAAGAAGGACTTCTGACCTGTTCCGGCTCTGTCCCCTCTGAACCGGAACGTGAGGCGGCGACACGTCGAGCCGCCGCCTCACGCCTTCAGGGGCGACAGCTTCGCAATCTGCATCGAAATTAGTGGGGAAACACAATGAAGTACGCGAAATCAGCCGGACCTGAGCGTCGGCGACACCTGGCCGCTCCGTCGGTCGGCCTTCTCTCTATGCTTCTGGCCTCGGTCTCGGCGGCGGCGATCACGCCGTCGCAAGCCGCTGCTGCAACCACGACGGTCCCCGCCGGGACGACAGCCGAGCTGGACGACTTCGTCGATCCTGGGGCGGCTGTGAGCATCATTAACTACGGCACCCTTACAGGCGGCGCGGATTTCAGCGCCTCAACCCGCGTCTCACTCAGCAATCGTGGGGAATGGGACGCCGCATCAAGTACGTTTACGGCAGGGAGCGACTCGATCTTCGATGTAGCGTTCGTGGATGGAATAGGCGTGATTCGTACGTCCGGGACGGTCACGCTAGATTTCGGTGCAGGTACTGATTCATTTGGTATCGCCGCCTCTGGTCGTGGCTCTTCTGCGCTCTACGTGGGATCCACTGCGGGCCCGTCGAGCCTCATCCTGAGCAATCTGGAAACCTTCCGGGTTAACGGAACTATCGTCTTCGGCGACGGCTCGCAAGGTGATGGCGTGATCCGAAGCGACGGCGAGGGTAACGACCGGATTTCGACCCATGGCGTCACCTATTACGTCGCGTTCCAGAGCTGGGGCGGGAATCTCTACATGGACGCCAACGTCGGCGGTGGAGGACAGGACGATTGCTCGGCGGCCGTTGTGGCCGACTGCCTTGATTTGACGGGCTCGACCATAGCTGGCAGGGCGAACGGCAGTTCAAACATTTATCTCAACCTGTTCGGCGCCGGCAGCCTGAACCGCATCGTGCTGGTCGATCTGACCGGCGGCACAACGGATGCGGATGCTTTCGTTCTGGCCTCACCCATTCCCGTCGGCGAAGGCCTCTTCTACTATCGCTTCGGCTATGACGCCGACCGGCAGCAGTTCGCCCTGACCGGTAATGTCGGGCGTGGCGCATTCGAGTTCCAGCAGGTCCCCACAGCCACCCAGGCTGTCTGGTATTCCAGCACCGGGACCTACTTCGAACGCCAGGCCGACCTGCGCAACCAGCTCGACACCGGCGGCGGGCCGGGCGTCTGGCTGCGCGTCAACAAGGTCATCACTGAGCGGAAGGGCCACCTGTACCAGGACTTCGGGACCGACGTCGTGATCCACGACCTCGACAACGCCCAGGACACCACCAACCTGATCGGCGGCATCGACCTGTTGCACGCGAGCTCCGGCAACACCGGCTTCGTGGCGGGCGTCACGGCGGGCAAGCTGAAGTCGGAAGTCGATTTCGAGAAGTCGAGCGGTGGGACGAACCTGGAGGGCACGTCGTACGGCGTCTACGCCACGCTGCTTGGCCCGTCCTACTACGTCGACGGCATCGTCCAGGCCAACAAGGTGGACGTCGACCAGGTCGGCCTCTGGAACACCGGCGGCTTCGGCAAGAACAAGGCGGATTCAGTCGGCGCCCAGGTCGAAGCCGGCTGGCGCTTTGGCCTGGGAAACGAGGTCTACCTCGAGCCGCTCGCCAGCCTCTCCTATGTCAGCACCAAGTTCGACCATGCCTACGCGCTTCCGGACCAGGCGGGCTCGATCAAGGTCGACGACGCCAAGAGCCTGCGCGGCGCCGTCGGCCTGCGGGTCAGCGGCGACACCGACTTCGGTCCCGTGACCCTGAAGCTGTCCGGCCTTGGCCGCGTCTGGGACGAATTCAAGGGCGAGAACGCCTCGATGCTGACCAGCAACGGGCAGGACGTGGCGCTCGGCGACGACTTCGGCGGGGCGATGGGGGAAGTGGGCGGCGGCATCAGCGTCTACTCCGCCAACCACAAGATCTCCGGCTTCCTCTACACCTCGGCCAAGTTCAAGAAGGACTACATGAGCTCCGACACGTCTCTCGGCGTTCGGGTGCAGTGGTAGTTTCTTTCGAACACCAAACCCGATAACCCGGATTCTTTTTCCCCTCTGAGCCCGGGATTTAACTGGAAGGCGGCAGGTCCCACCTGCCGCCTTATCTTTTACCTACCCCGCCGCGATCACGGTGGAGCGGACCTCGTCGGTGGCGCCTCGGCCGCGTTCCATCATGCGGCGGTAGGTGGCGAGCGCCTGACCCACGACCTGGTCCATGTTGTAGTAGCGGTAGGTGGCCAGGCGTCCGACGAAGGTCACGTTCCGCGTCTCCAGCGCCTCCGCCTCGTACTTCTTGTACAGCGCCTGGTTTTCCGCGCGAGGGATCGGGTAGTAGGGGTCGCCTTCGGCGCGGGGATACTCGTAGGTGATCGAGGTCTTCGGGTTCGACTGGCCGGTGAGGTGCTTATACTCGGTGATGCGGGTATAGGGCACGCTCTCGTCCGGATAGTTCACCACCGCCACCGGCTGGAACCACTCGCGGTCCAGGGTGACGTGCTTGAACTCCAGGCAGCGGTACGGAAGCTTCCCGTACTTGTGGTCGAAGTATTCGTCGATCGGGCCGCTGTAGACCAGGTGGTCATAGACCAGCTCGTCGCGGACATCCTCGAACTCGACGCCCAGCATCGTCTCGATATTCGGGTGGTCGAGCATGTTCTCGAACATCCGGGTGTAGCCGTCCGCCGGCATCGCCTGGAAGCTGTCCTGGAAATACCTGTCGTCCACGTTCGTGCGCGTCGGCACCCGGGCGGTCACCGCCTTGTCGAGCTCGGACGGATCCAGGCCCCACTGCTTGCGGGTGTAGCCGCGGAAGAACTTCTCATAGAGCTCGTGACCGACCGCGGAAATCACAACATCCGCCGAGGTCTTGATCTGCGCCACCGGCTCGGCCCGCTCCTTCAGGAAGGCTTCGGCCTGCTCGTCGGATTGCAGGTCCAGGCCATAGAGCGCGTTGATCGTCGTCCGGTTGATCGGGATCGGGACCAGCAGGTTATCGACGCACGCCAACACCCGGTGCTCATACGGCCGCCACTTGGTGAACCGCGACAGGTAGCTGGCGATGTCGTTGGAGTTGGTGTGGAAGATGTGCGGCCCGTACTTGTGGATCAGCACACCCGCCTGATCTTTGTGGTCATAGGCGTTGCCGGCGATGTGCGGGCGCCGGTCGATCAGCAGGACCTTCTTGCCCGCCCCCCGCGCCAGCCGCTCGGCCAGCACGGACCCGGCGAACCCGCCGCCGACCACCAGGTAGTCGAAGGCCTTGCGGCGGTTCGAAGGCCGCACCACCGGCGCGGTCGGCAGGGTGATCACCGGGGCGCTGTGGGCGTCGATGGCGTCCTCGATGAGGTCGGCCATCTGCTGCTGCGTGGCGTCCCAGGAAAGCTCCGCCAGGCACTTATCCACGGCCTCCAGCCACTCCCCGCCCTCGGCGGCGAGCCTCAGGGCCATCTCGCATTCCGCGATGAATTCGTCATGCGACGAGGCGATACGCACGCCATCCAGGTCGCCATAGTGGCGCACCACGTCGGTGATCGGCGTCGAGACCACGGGCCGTCCGCCGGCCAGGTACTCCGGCGTCTTGGTCGGGCTGATGAACTTCGTCGACTCGTTGATGGCGAAGGGCATCAGCGCCACGTCCCAGCCGGCGAGGTAGAAGGGCAGCTCCTCGTACTTCTTGCCGCCCAGGTAGTGGATGTTGGCGCGGTTCGGCAGGTCGGCCGGGTCGATCTTCACCACGGGGCCGACGATGCACAGCTGCCATTCGGGCCGCGCGTCCGCAACCGCCGCCAGCAGCTCCAGGTCCATCCGCTCGTCGACCACGCCATAGAAGCCGAGCCTCGGGCGCGGCAGCTGCACCATGTCGTTCGGCTCCTCCACGATCGAGCGGGCCTGCGCGAAGTGGGCGCGGTCCACCGACGAGGGGAAGGGGTGGATGTTCTTGTGTGTGTTCTGCTTGGCCTCATAGAGGCTGTAGCCCCCGGTGAAGACGACGTCGGCGATTCCCAGCAGCTCGCGCTCCAGCGGCACCAGCTCAGGCGGCGCGAAGCGGAAGTTCGCCAGCTCGTCCATGCAGTCATAGACGGTGCAGACCGCTTCCAGATGCCGCGAGAACTTCAGCATCATGGGGGTGTAGTACCAACGGACCAGCTCGCCCTTTTCGTGGGCGAGGTAGGCGTCGAGCAGGCGCTGCAGCGCTTCGTCGCGCGCCTCGCCCTCCAGGCCGTCGGGCAGCAGGGGCGTAATCACGGTGACGCCCGTTTCCTCGTCCAGCTTGCGCTCCAGGCTCGGTCCGGACTCAAGCGGCGCGGCGATGGGCTCTTCCCAGAACACCACGTGGTAGTCGCGCGCAAAGCGCGTCATCAGGTGCTGGGGTCTCTGAAAGACGAAATTCCAACGCAGATGGGAAAAACAGAGGAGGGTCCGCTGACCACGGCCACGGGGGCGGAGTTGAGGAATAGGCGCGACCGTATGGCCGGGCGGTTGCGGAAGCCACTCGTTTTGCAAGGCTGTCACCCCGATAACAAAGATACCCAGTTCACAACGACGCGCGCATGATTTGGTTCCGTGAGTCGAGCGTGTTCGTAACGACTGACGGACATGAACAGTGTAGCGCGTCACTAATATTGAATTTTGGAGCAGATACCTTTGCTCCGTGACGGCGGTACTAGTTCACAAGTATTTTGTCTATTACGGTTCCTTTCTTTTCCTGGGCAGAACCCGGAGACGTCTTTTCACCGAAACGCTGATTTCGGTGCCACGCCGCGGCGCTCTCGACAATTTGATCCAGCGAGGACGAAACGGCCCGCCAGGAGAGCAGCGCCTGCGCGCGCGACGGGTCGGCGATCAGCGTCGCTGGGTCGCCCGCGCGGCGGGGGCCGATGGAATGAGGCACAGGTTGTCCCAGCGCCTTCTCGACCGCGCGGATGACCTCCAGCACGGAGTAGCCTGAGCCGGTCCCGACGTTGCACGCCTCGAACCGGCCCGCCTCCAGGTCCACCTCCAGCGCCGCGACGTGGGCGGCGGCCAGGTCGTTCACGTGGATATAGTCGCGCAGGCAAGTCCCGTCGGGCGTCGGGAAGTCCCGTCCGAACACCGTCAGCGGCTTGCCCTGGCCGAGAGCCGCCCGGATCGTCAGCGGGATCAGGTGCGTCTCCGGATCGTGCGCCTCGCCGATCAGGCCGGATGGGTCGGCCCCGCAAGCGTTGAAGTAGCGCAGCGCCACCGCCGTCAGGCCGAACGCGCGGCAGTGGGCGGCGATCATCCGCTCGCAGGCCAGCTTGGTGTCGCCGTATGGGCTGGTGGGCTCCTTGGGCAGCCCTTCGGTCAGCGCCTCGCCGGGCTTCAACCCCTCCGGCTGGCCGTACACCGCGGCGGTGGAGGAGAAGACCAGCCTCGGCACGCCCGCTTCCTGCATCGCCTGCAGGATGGCGGCCGTCCCGCCAACGTTGGTGTCATAGAACAGGTCCGGCCGCTCGCAGGAGCGCCCGACCTCGATCAGGCTGGCAAAGTGGATCACGGCGGCGACGCCATAGTGCTCCATAGCCTCGCGGAGCGAGCGGGCGTCGCGCACGTCGCCGTGCACGAACTCTCCCCACAGCACCGCCTCGCGGTAGCCAGAGCTCAGATTGTCATAGACGACCGGCCGCCAACCTCCGTCGTGCAGAGCCTTGGCCGTATGCGCGCCGATATAGCCGGCGCCCCCGGTGACGAGCACCGTTCCCCGAGAATGTGTGGTCATGCACCGGTAATCGAACAGCCCCGCTCCGGGTTCCCTGGGGAACAGCCATGGGTCGAACTTCGTTGCCGTGAGCGCCGTTGGGCGGACGGGAGCGAGGCGTATGCAGGACCTGGAGCTTTGGGGCGGTCACGAGTGCACGGTGAACCGGCTCGGCGACAGCTTCATGGACCAGACGGTTCTGAGCGGTCACCACGACCGGCTGTCGGACCTCGATCTGTTTGCCGGCCTGGGCGTGAAGGCCCTGCGCTATCCCGTGCTTTGGGAGCGGACGGCGCCGAACCGGCCTGGCGAATACGACTGGCGCTGGAGTGACGAGCGGCTGGGGCGGCTGCGCGAGCTGATGATCCGGCCGATCGTCGGGCTGGTGCACCATGGCAGCGGGCCGAGCTACACCAGCCTCGTCCACGACGGTTTCGCGAGCGGCTTGGCCGACTACGCCCGGGCTGTGGCCGAGCGCTACCCGTGGGTGACGGACTGGACGCCCGTGAACGAGCCGCTGACGACCGCGCGGTTCTCGGCGCTCTATGGGCTCTGGTATCCGCACGCCCGGGACGAGCGGCTGTTCTGGCTGGCGCTTCTGAACCAGATCGACGGCGTGCGGCTCGCCATGCGCGAGATCCGGGCGGTGAACCCGGCTGCGCGCCTGATCCAGACCGAGGATCTCGGCAAGACCTACTCGACCCGAGCCGTCTCCCACCAGGCGAGCTTCGACAACGCGCGGCGGTGGATGACCTGGGATCTGCTGGCTGGCCGCGTCAGGCCGGAGCATCCGTTGTGGGAGCGCCTGTGCCGCTTCGGCTTCGAAGACCGGCTGCGCGCCATCGCCGAGGACGCGTGCCCGCCGGACGTGATCGGCGTGAACCACTACCTGACCAGCGACCGCTTCCTCGATCACCGGCTGGGCGACTATCCGGAAGGCAGCTGGGGCGGCAACGAGTTCACCCGCTTTGCCGACATCGAGGCGATCCGGGTGCTGCAACCGGCCCCCGACGGGCTGGAAGGCGCGTTGGAGGAGGCGTGGAAGCGGTACGGCGTGACGCTGGCGGTCGCCGAATGTCACAACGGCTGCACCCGCGAGGACCAGATGCGCTGGGTGCGCGAGGCCTGGGCCACGGCCCAGCGCATGCGCGCGCGCGGCGTGAAGGTCGAGGCGGTGACCGCCTGGTCGCTGCTCGGCTCCTACGACTGGAACAGCCTGCTGACGCGGTTCGACGGTCATTACGAATGCGGCGTCTTCGACATGCGCTGCGGCGAGCCCAGGCCGACGGCGGTCAGCGAGATGCTGAAGGGCCTCCAGAACCCGCTGGCCGAGCCGCATCCCGTGCTGGCCGCGCCCGGCTGGTGGCGGCGCGACATCCGGCTGCAGCACAAGCCGGTCTTCCGCACGGTCGAGGAGCCGGAGCCCAAGCGCGAGTGGCAATGGACGACCGGACCTCGTCGCCCGATCCTGATCGCGGGCGCCACCGGCACGCTCGGCAAGGCGCTGGCTCGGGCCTGCGAGTGGCGCGGCATCGACTACGTGCTGACCGGCCGCGAGCAGCTGTCGCTCTGCGACGACGACGCTATCGAGCGGGCGCTCGACCGCTATGTGCCCTGGGCCGTGATCAATGCCGCGGGTTGGGTTCGCGTCGACGACGCGGAGGCCGATCCGGACGGCTGCATCCAGGCCAATGCGGACGGCGCCGTGTGCCTCGCC
>JBLNCT010000120.1:0-3254 GCA_050260915.1 Parcubacteria group bacterium | reverse complement strand
TGACTCGCCCCCTCAGTCGGCTTCGCCGACAGCTCCCCCAGAGGGGGAGCATCTATGCCTCGGAGGCCGGCTCGATCGTCACGCTCTCCCCACACCCGCACGCATCCGTCTCGTTCGGATTGCGGAAAACGAACTTCGACGCCAGCCGCGTGGTCTCGTAGTCGATCTCCGTCCCGATCAGGAACAGCACGGCCTTCGGCTCGATCAGGATGGTGACGTCTTTGTCCTCGACGACCTCGTCCAGCGGATTGGCGGCCTCGGCGTATTCGAGAACGTACTCCTGCCCCGCGCAGCCGCCGTTCCTCACGCCGACGCGCAGGCCCATGTAGCGGCCGTCCGCCTTGGCCATGATCTCCTTCACGCGCTCGGCGGCGCGGTCGGTCAGGGTCACGACCTTCGGGCGGGGCCTGCGCGGGCGCGGCGTGATGTTGGCGGCGGTTTCCATCAGAACATATTGAGCTGCAGCTTGGCCTCGTCGCTCATGCGGGACGGGTCCCACGGCGGATCGAAGACGAGGTCCACGGTGACGTTGCGCACCCCCGGAATGCGGCGCACCGCCTCCTCCACCCAGCCCGGCATCTCGCCGGCCACCGGGCAGCCGGGCGCGGTCAGGGTCATGTCGATCGCCACGTCCTTATCGTCCGAGACATCGACCTTGTAGACGAGGCCGAGCTCGTAGATGTCGACCGGGATTTCCGGGTCGTAGACGGTCTTCAGCGCTTCGATGAGCTGGTCGGTGATCCGGTTCAGCTCTTCCTGCGAAAGCGGTGTCGTGGTGGTCGCGGCGTCGGTCATGGTCACTTGAAAAAACTCTGGGCTTTGGTCAGCGCCTCGACGAAGGCGTCGGCCTCGGCCTCGGTGTTATATAGGGCGAAGGAAGCGCGCGCGCTCGACGTCATGCCAAAGCGCGCCATCAGCGGCTCGGCGCAGTGGGTCCCGGCTCGGACCGCCACGCCATACTTGTCGAGGATCTGGGCGATGTCGTGGGCGTGTGCGCCTTCGACGGCGAAGGAGAGGATGGCGGCCTTGTCCGGCGCCTCCCCGATCACCCGCAGCCAGTTCGCCCCGTTCAGCCCCTCGACCGCGCGCCGATAGAGCCGGTGCTCGTGCGCCAGGATTTCGTCGCGGTCGAACTGTGAGAGCCACTCGATGGCCGCGCCCAGCCCGATCACTTCCAGGATCGGCGGGGTCCCGGCTTCAAAGCGGTGCGGCGGGTCGGCGTAGGTGATCCGATCCTCGGTCACCGCCCCGATCATCTCGCCGCCACCCTGGTAAGGCGGCAGCAGCTGCAGCCGCTCGGCCTTGCCGTAGAGGACGCCGACGCCCGTCGGGCCATACAGCTTGTGACCCGTGAAGACGTAGAAGTCGCAGTCGATCTCCTGCACGTCGATGTGGGCGTGAACCGCGCCCTGGCACCCGTCGATCAGCACCGCCGCGCCGGCGGCATGGGCCATGTCGGTTATCGAGCGGATGGGATTGACCGTACCCAGCACGTTCGAGACGTGGGTGACCGCCACCATCTTCGTGCGCGCGCCGATCAGCCCGCGCAGGTGGTCCATGTCGAGCGAACCGTCGTCCAGCACCCGCGCAAACCGCAACACCACGCCCTTGCGCTCGCGCAGCAGGTGCCAGGGCACGATGTTGGAGTGGTGCTCCATCTGGGTCAGCACGATCTCGTCGCCTTCGCCGAGATGCAGCCCGAAGGACGCCGCGACCAGGTTGATCGCCTCCGTGCCGCCCTTGGTGAAGACGATCTCGTTGGGTGACGCCGCATTGACGAACCGCGCCACCGACGCCCGCGCCGCCTCGTAGGCCTCCGTCGTCTCGTTGGCGAGCGTGTGGAGCCCCCGGTGGACGTTGGCGAAGGAGTGCTCCATCGCGCCCGTCAGCGCCTCGATCACCACCCGCGGCTTCTGGGCGGAGGCGGCGTTGTCGAGATAGACGAGCGGACGCCCGTTCACCTGCCGCTGCAGGATCGGGAACTGGGCGCGGACCGCTTCGGGATTGAAGCTCATGCTGCACACTCCCTTCCCCCTCGAGGGGGGAAGGGTCGGGGATGGGGGTGTGTGCAGAGCGATGACAGGCAAGCGCTGGTCGGCTCAGAGCCCAACAGCGCTCCTCGTCCCAACTCAGTGGCCACACCCTCCACCCTGCCCTCCTCCCCTCGAGGGAGGAGGGTTTTGAAAATTCTCATCTCAACCGCTCCCCGGCCCAGGCCCGGGCGGCGTCGCGAGCCCCCTCGTTGCCGATGCGGTCGATGACCTCGCCGACGAAGGCCTCCGTCAGCATGGCGCGCGCCTGCTCGTCCGGAATGCCCCGCTGCCGGGCGTAGAAGATCGCGGCCTCGTCCAGCGCGCCCACCGTGTTGCCGTGCGCGCACTGCACGTCATCGGCGTAGATCAGCAGCTCGGGCTTCGCATCCACCTCGGCGCGTTCGGAGAGGATCAGCGCATGGTGCCCCATCCGCGCATCCGTCCGATCCGCGCCTTCCGAGACGACGATGCGGCCCTGGAAAATGCCCCGCGCCTGATCGCGCACGACGCCCTTGGTCAGCTGCTCGGTCGTCCCGTCGACGCCGTCGTGCACCACCACCGTCGTGATGTCCGCATGCCGCTTGTCGGCCAGCAGATAAGCCCCATCCATCCGCACCGCCGCGCCGTGGCCGGGGTGCGTGACCCGTGTCTCGATCCGTTGGCGTTTCGCGCCCCCTGTCAGCACCGTCTGCTCGAACACCGCCTCGCCCGAGAGCGTCACTTCGGCCGAGCTAACCGACACCGCATCGGCGTCGTCGTCGGCGATCACCACCCGCTCCAGCCGCGCGCCCTCGCCGAGCCGGATGTCGAGGCCGGCATGGGCGACGTAGCCGCTCCCCTGCCCTTCGTAGCTCTCCAACAGCGTCAGCGATCCGCCAGCCTCGACCTCGACCGCAAACCGCGCCAGGTGCGCTGTCTCAGTCGCGTGGGACACGAATCGCAGCGCCACGACCTTCCTCTCACCGGCAAGCACGTGCAGCCGCGAGGGGCCGTGGCCATTGACGACCACCAGCTCCTCCGCCGCCTCGAACGGCCCAGCCGCCAACGCCCCTTCGTACCGCGGCGAGCCCGGCGGCACCGCGCGGATCAACCCGCGCAGATCCGTCCAGCGCCAGTCCTCATCCCGCTTCGACGGCAGCTCGGCGACGTCGCCGGTCAGTATGGCGGTGGCAAGGCTCATCGGGTGCTCCCCCTCTGGGGGAGCTGTCGCGAAGCGACTGA
>JBLNCT010000119.1:0-50217 GCA_050260915.1 Parcubacteria group bacterium | reverse complement strand
CGGCTCGCTGATCCGCGGCACGCCGGAAAACGCCGCCCTGCCGGTCGATGTCATCGGCCAGGAGGAACTCGAAAAGCAGGGTTCGCCGACAACGGTCGACCTGCTCAAGAAGCTGCCCGTTTCGAGCGGCGTGCTGGGCGACACCAACCAGTTCGACGCCCGCGCCCAGGGCTCGGAAGGCTCGGGTTCGGTGAACCTGCGGGGCCTCGGTCCGCAGCGCACCCTGGTGCTGCTGAACGGGCGGCGGATCACGCCGAACCCCCTTGGCCAGGTCGGCACCGGCATCGTCGACACCAACATTATTCCTACCGCCGCCATCGGCCGGATCGAGGTGCTGAAGGACGGCGCGGCCGCGACCTACGGCTCCGACGCCATCGGCGGCGTCGTGAACTTCATCACCCGCAAGAACTTCGACGGCCTGGAGGCAGGCGCGAGCTATCGCTGGATCGACGGGTCAGACGGCGACTGGACGGCGCACGCGGTCTGGGGCTGGAACAGCGACAACGCCGACGTGATGCTGGCCGCGGGCTACCAGCACCGCTCCGAGCTGTCGGTGACGGAGCGCGACTGGGCCACCAGGCCCTACCTCGAAAACCCCGAGGGCGGCTGGTCGTCGGGGAATGCGATCACGACCTTCTTCCCGGTGACGGGACCAATCGGCGCGCTGGGCGGGGCCTATGCCTTCGCCGCGGGCGCCACGCGCGACGTGGGCTGCGAGCCGCTGGGCGGCTTCGCGGGCTTCAGCGGCACGACGCCGGTCTGCTACTGGCACTACACGCCCTACGACAACCTCGTGGAGGAGGAGAACCGGTTCCAGCTCTACGGGCAGGTCGACTTCGACTTCAACGAGGCGCACCACTTCCACGGCGAGGTGCTGTACGCCGAAACGGACGTGCCGCACTGGAAGACCTCGCCGTCCTACCTGGCGCTGCAGACGCCGACGCCGACAACCAATCCGCTGGGCACGCGCGTCTATAGCGCCGCCTGCGCCTGCTTCGTGAACATCTCCGGGTACTTCGTTCCGTCGTCCAACCCAGGCTACCAGCAGTATGTCGCCGAAAACCCAGGCGCGATCCCGGGCTTCGCCACCGGGGTCTATCTGCCGGGGGTGATCTACCGGCCCTATTCGGTCGGCGGCAACCCGATGTTCGGGCACGACTCCTCGGAGGGCAAACGCCACTACGAAGCCTATCGCGTCTCCGGCGGCTTCAACGGCGAGTTCGGCAACGGCATCGGCTACGACATCGCCATGACCTATAGCCAGGAGACGGGCGTTCGGACGGGCTACGACACCGTCGTCTCCCGCTTCCAGCTGGCGCTGCGCGGCTATGGCAGTCTGGCGAGCGACGCCAACGGGTGCACGGCGGCGGAGACGAACAACTACACGACGGGCGCGGGCAACGCGGCGCTCGGCTGCTATTACTTCAACCCGTTCTCGAACTCCGTCGCCGGCAACACGATCACGGGGCAGACCAATCCCGAGTATGTGAGCAGCCTGGCCAACGGCGCGGACCTGACGCGGTGGTTCTTCGTCGAGAACGCCACCAAGCAGACGCAGCGGCTGTTCGTCCTGGACGCGGTGCTGAACGGCGGGACGGGCATCAACCTGCCGGGCGGCGAGATCAAGTGGGCGGTCGGCGCGCAATGGCGGCGTGACTTCTTCGTCGCCAACTACAACGACGTGACCAACCTCGCGGTCACGCCGTGCATCGACACCCCGATCACCGGCAGCACCACCTGCTCCGTCCGCAACGGGCCGATGATGTTCCTGGGCGGGGGCTTCAACAGCGATCTCGAAGGCGATGTCTACGCGCTCTTCACCGAGTTCGCCATTCCGGTCACGAAAGACATCCAGGCCCAGCTCGCCGCGCGGTACGAAGACTACGGCGGCAACGTCGGCTCGACCTTCGACCCGAAGCTTTCGGTGCGCTGGCAGGTGGTGGAGTGGCTGGCGTTCCGGGGTTCCGTGGGCACGACGTTCCGCGGGCCGCCGCGCACCCAGCTGGCGCCGGGCAGCGTGACCTCCCTGCAGTATCTCGGCGGCGCCTTCCGGGCGGTCGATATCTACGGCAACGCCAACCTCGAGCCCGAAAGCGCTACGACCTACAGCGTAGGCGCGATCCTCGATCTGCCGAGGTTCAACGCGACGATCGACTACTGGAACTTCGATTTCGACAACCCGATCGTCTATGAGCCGGGCGGGCAGATGTTCCTGGCCCTGTTCCCGAGCGGGACCGGCACGGGCAACTGCGACGACCCGGCCGGGGTCTATGCGGGCCTGCAAGCGCGGTTCACCTTCCAGGGGACCTGCAGCGTCGCCAACATCGCCCGGATCAAGACCGTCGCCGTCAACGGCCCCGCGGTTAAGACCTCCGGCATCGACCTGCTGGCCGACTACGACGCCGGCGAGATTTTCGGCGGCCGTGTGCACCTCGGGACGTCGGTGACCTACGTCCGGGAGTACAAGACCGACGCCTTCACGGTGGAGGGCGTGGTGATCCAGCCGCCGTTCGATGCGGTCGGCCAGCTGAACTATCAGACCTCGGCCTACCCGCTGCCGCAGTGGAAGGGCTCGGCCTACGCTGAGTATTCGACCGGGCCGCACAACATCCGGTGGACGGTCAACTACATCGACGGATACGACGACCAGCGGGCCTCGATCCGGGCGCCGAACGTGAACAACGGCAACCAGCCGATCACCACGGGCTACTCCATCGACAGCTTCGTCACCAACGACGTGACCTACCGCTACCTCGCGCCGTGGGACATCACGGCGGCGCTCACGGTGGAGAACATCTTCGACGAGGATCCGCCGTTCGCGCGGCTCGACCTGAACTACGATCCGTTCACGGCGAACGGGCTCGGCCGCAACATCAAGGTCAGCCTGACGAAGAAGTTCTGATCGCTTTCCCCCCAGACGGAGCGATCGCGAGCGGAGGCCTTCGTGGCCCCCGCTCTTTTTTTACCGGGAAAAGACGCCGCGCAGCAGCGGACGCGCGAAGAGGCGGGCGGCTTCCTCGCGGGTGACGCCCGGCGCCCAGGTCTCCAGCGAGGCCGCGGCGTTCAGCATGGCGTTGATCATGTGCGCCGCGATCATCGGGTCGACCGGCCGGATCGAGCCTTCCGCGATGCCGTCGGAGATCATGGCGGCGAAGCGGTCGGAGATGCGGTTGTAGCGCTCGGCCATGGCCTGGCGCAGCGGTGGGGGCAGGGCGCCCATGGCCGAGGCGCGCAGCAGCGGGCCGTGGTCGGAGAGCTGGTACTCCACCAGCGCGGCGCTGACGCTCGCCAGCCTCTGCCACTGGCCGCCGGCCAGGTCGCGGCTGGCCAGCTGGGCGCGGCGGACGACGGCGAAGCTGCGCTTGAAGCAGTCGGCCACGAGGTCGTCCTTGGCCTCGTTGTGGTGATAGAACGACCCCTTGGTGACGTTCAGCTGGGCGGAAATGTCCTCCACCGAGGCGCCGCGATAGCCACGCTGGTTGATCAGCCGGGTGGCGGCGATCAGGAAGGTCTCGCGCGCATTGTCCTGCGCATCCGGCAGCGGCGGGTTTAGCGCCTCCAGCGGGGCCGGAGCCCAGGGCTCGTCGCCCTTGGCCAGCCCTCCGGAAAGGATGTCGAGCATCCGGTCGCGCAGGCGCGGATAGTCCTCGACGTCGTAGCGACGCAGCCAGCTGTTGGTCCAGAAGGCCTGCTCCAGCAGCAGATGGGTGCGGGCGTTCTTCTCGCGCCGGTCGAGGAAGTCGAACTCCGGCACGTCGAAGAAGCTGCGGAAGTGCCGGAACATGCCGTTGTACGCCTCGATCACCTGGGTGCGCTGCGGCTCCTTCAGCGCGCGCATCTCGGTGAACGACACCATCGGCGGCGCCTCGCGCAGGCGGATGCGGCGCGACAGGTCGAGGAAGGCGTCCAGGAACCGCAGCAGCCGCTCGCGCCAGTCGGCGCCCTGGGCCGCATGTTCGATCATCCGGTCGAAGGTCTCGATCCCGCGCAGGAAGCAGGCCGCCGCGAGGTCGTCCTTCTTGCGGTAGTAGTAGGTCACCGAGGTGGTGATCAGCCCCACCTCCGCCGCCACGTCGGCCAGGGTCATGCCCTTGACGCCCTGGCGGTTCAGAATGGTGGTCGCCGCCGCGAGGATCGCCTCCTTCTTCTGGGCGTACCTCGGCGTGGATGCTGGAGCGGCCTCGCCGTCCATCATGATCGTTCCGTCTGCCATCTGCCCCCCCGAACCCGATAGCGAGGCAGGGGTTAGCGCGCGCGCCGCATCGGCGCAAACACCTTTGTTGAGGGAAGGGGCGCCGCATTATCGTTGGAGAAAAGAGTACGGCGAGCCCGACCCCGACCCTGCCGATTAAGCGCCACGATTTGTGCTGACGCAATGGCCTGCCGGTCTAGTTCGAATTCCAGGTACGCTCACGCGGCGGCGGATGCGGCGTTTGACCGCGCCGTCAGGACAGCGGCGATCTCGGCGACCAGCGCGGCCGGCGAAAGCGGCTTGGCGATTGCGCCGTTCATGCCGGCCGCGATGTAGGACGCCTGCTGGTGCGACATGGCGTTGGCCGTCATCGCAATGATCGGCACCTGGCCGCCCGGTTCCGGCATGGCGCGGATGAGGCGCGTGGCCTCGAGGCCGTCCATGATCGGCATCTGCACATCCATGAAGACAAGGTCGAAGGGCGTTCGGGCGACCGCCGCGACGCCCTGTTCGCCGTCGTCTGCCGTCTCCACGGTGGCGCCGAGCTGTTCGAGCATCTTGGTGGCGATCAGGCGGTTGGTGGCGTTGTCCTCCACCACCAGCGCCCGCAGTCCCTCCAGGAGCCGGCCGTCCGCGTCGTCGCCGGTGTTGGGCCCGGCGCAGGCGGAGGCGGCGATCTCCACCCAGAAGGTCGAGCCCTCGCCGGCGTGGCTTTCGAAGCCGACGTCGCCGCCCATCATCCGGGCAAGCCGCTGGGTGATCGCCAGCCCCAGGCCCGAACCGCCGAAGCGGCGGGTGGTCGAGCCGTCGCCCTGGCGGAAGCGCTCGAAGAGGTTGGCCTGCGCCTCCAGCGGGATGCCGACGCCGGTATCCTCGACCTCGATGCGCAGGCGCTGGGCCTCGCTGTCGCCGTGCATCGCCATGCGCACCTCGACGCCGCCTTTCAGCGTGAACTTCACGGCGTTGCCGACGAGGTTGAAGAGGATCTGGCGCAGCCGCACCGGGTCGAGCCGCGCCCAGCCGACGCTGTCGGACCTGATGGCGCGCAGGTAGAGGCCCCGGCTTTCCGCCTGCGGCCGCAGCAGGTCGACGACCCCCGCCATCACCGCCGCCGGGTTCACGGGCTCCTCCGCCAGCTCCAGCACCCCGGCGTCGATCTTCGAAAAGTCGATGATGTCGTTGAGCAGTTCCGAGAGCATCGAGCCGCAGCCCAGCGCCTCGTCGAGCAGGCGCCGGCCCTCCTCCGACAGATGCTCGCGCTTGAGGAGGTGCAGGACGCCCAGCACGCCGTTCATCGGGGTCCTGATCTCGTGGCTCATGTTGGCCAGGAACTGCGACTTGGCCTCCGCCGCCGCCTGGGCCGCCCGTTCGCCGCGGATGGCGCGGTCGCGGGCGATGGCGACCTCCGTCATGTCGTGGGTGATGCCGAACACCTCCCACTTGCCCGACGGGAGCTGGCGCATGCCGAGCCAGGCCGCTCGCAGCGTCGCCCACAGCTGGTGCTCCGGCGACCAGTGGCGATAGACCACGATCTGCTGCTCGCCCGTCGCGACCGCATGGAAGAAGGCGCGGGTCAGTTCCTCCCGGTCGTCCGGGTGGATCTGGTTGGTCATCTCCTTCAGCGTCAGGGTACGGCTGCCGTCGGCGTGAATGGTGGCGGGCGTGCCGACGACCGCCGGCCGGGAGAGGTCCGGATCGACGGTGTAGAGCCCCGTCTCCGGGTTGAAGCTCCAGGCGAAGATGCCGGCGGCGGTGCGTAGCAGCTCGTTGGCCCTGAGCTTCGTTTCATGCGCGGCCTGACGGCGGCGCTCTTCGGTGATGTCCTGGCTGACGATCAGCGCGCCGCCTTCGGAGGGCCGGGTCGAGCGGGAGCGGAACCAGAGGTAGTCGCCTGACTTCGCCCGCAGGCGGTGCTCGGCCGAGGCCTGGTTCTCGGTCTGGAGGCGGCGGATGGATTCGGTGACCAGCTGCTCCTCGTCCGGATGGGCGAAGTCGATCAAGGGGCGGCCGATGGTCTCCTCCAGCGTCCAGCCCAGCAGCTTCGTCCAGGTGGGGTTCGCCCAGTCGACGACGCCGCGGCGCATGACGACGAAGAGCTCGTCGCAGTTCTGGAAGAACCAGCGAGCGGCTTCGGCCTCCACCTCGTCCTGGTTGAATCCGTCCATCATACGGCAGGAAGATCGTGGACGGAGGTAAAGTTTGGGTTGCGAGCGCCGTCCGGCCCCCTAAGGTCGCTCAAACGAACAAGCGTTTGAGAGGGAACCCTATGGGCAAGGCCGAGCATGTCGGCATGTCGTCCGAGCGGCTGTCGCGGATCGACCGGTTCATCACCGCCAAATACCTGGACACCGGCAAGCTGCCCTGCGCCCAGACGCTGGTCTGGCGGCGAGGGGAGCTGGTCCATTCCTCCACGCTCGGCAAGGCCGACATGGAGAGCGGCCGGCCGCTGCGGGAGGACGCCATCTTCCGCATCTACTCCATGACCAAGCCCATCACCTCAGTCGCCTTCATGATGCTGGTGGAGGAGGGGCTGGTCGCGCTCGACGACCCGGTCCACCGCTACATCCCCGAGTGGCGCAACCTCGGCGTGTTCGAGGCGGGCTTCCATGGCCAGTGGCAGACGCGCAAGACCGACCAGCCCATGCGCTGCATCGACCTGCTGCGCCACACGTCGGGCCTGACCTACGGCTTCCAGAACCGCAGCAACGTCGACGCCGCCTACCGCAAGCTCAAGATCAACGCCTTCGACACCGAGGGCGGGCTCGAGACGATGATGGAGCAGCTCGCCACCGTCCCGCTGGAGTTCACGCCGGGGGAGGCGTGGAACTACTCGGTGGCCACGGACGTGCTGGGCTTCCTCGTGCAGAAGATCTCCGGCGTGCCGTTCGACCTCTTCCTCAAGGACCGAATCTTCGGGCCGTTGAAGATGGAGGACACGGGCTTCTTCGTGCCGGAGGACAAGCGCGACCGCTTCACCTCCTGCTACGCGCTCACCCCGTCGGGCCGGACGGTGCTGCAGGATCCGGTCGACGCCAGCACCTACTTCACCGACCCGCACCTGAAGTCCGGCGGCGGGGGGCTGGTCTCGACCGCGGCGGACTACCTGCGCTTCACGCGGATGCTGCTGAACGGCGGGGAGCTCGACGGCGTCCGCATTCTATCACCGAAGACCATCCGGCTGATGACGCTGAACCATATCCCCGGGGGCAAGGAGCTGGTTCAGGCCTCCCGCTCCCTGTTCTCGGAGGCGGTGTTCGAGGGGCTGGGGTTCGGCCTGGGCTTCGCCATGACCGTGGACCTGGCCCGCACCAAGACGCCCGGCTCCGTGGGCGAGTACTTCTGGGGCGGCATGGCGTCCACCGCCTTCTGGGTGGACCCGGTGGAGGACCTCACCTGCGTGTTCATGACGCAGCTGATGCCCTCCAACAGCTATCCCATCCGGCGGGAGCTGCGGACCCTGGTCTATTCGGCGGTCACGGACTCCGCCGCCTAGTGCGCCTTCGTCCGCGCGACGATCGCCTGCAGGCCGAGCATGCGGCTCTCGCAGTCGGTGACCAGCTGGCGGGCCATTTCGCGGACGCCGACGGGATAGGCGTCGCCGCCCTCGGCGACTTCAGCGGCCAGGCGCGTGACCTCGACGATGGAGGCCTCCAGCATGGCGATGTGCTCGCGGGCCATCCCGCGGGCTTCTTCCTGCAGGCGGCGGATGCGGGCGGTGAGGGGCTCGGCGGCCGTGTTGTCGGCTTCCGGAGCGGGGGTCGTAGACACGATGGCGAGCGAAGCGGACATGGTGAATCCCGAGGGTTTGTGGGGCGGGGAGCCGCCACCATGGCCGGGGGGATCGGTCACGGTCGGCGAGCTCCCCCATTGCCGTTCAATACGCATCGGACGCCGGGCGGGTTCCTTGACTGTTCCGCTTTACCACCCGCCGTGGTGAACCTGCGTGATCGGCGCCACAGGGGCTCAAACTGGGCTGTGATGCGTTAAGCAACCCATGATCACGACCTGGCTTCTTCCCGCCCTGCTGGGCGTCGGGCTGGCCGCTTCCTGCGGTCTTCGCACCTTCCTGCCGCTGCTCCTGGTGAGCCTGGCGGCGCGCTTCCACCTCTTCGGGTTCGAGCCGAATGGACACCTGGCCTGGCTGGGCTCGTTGCCCGCGCTGGCGGCGCTGGGCGTAGCGACCGTCGCGGAGTTCATCGGCGACAAGATCCCGCTGGTCGACCACGGCCTGGCGCTGGTCGGCACGGTCACGAGACCCGCCGCCGGAGCGCTGGCCGCGGCCTCAGCCTTCCACCTGGCGGACCCGGGGACAGCGGCGCTGGCCGGCCTGATCCTCGGCGCCCCCACCGCGCTCGCCTTCCACACCGCCCAGGCCGGAACCCGCGTCGCCTCCACCGCCACGACCGGAGGTCTCGGCAACCCGGTGGTCTCGCTGGCGGAGGACGTGCTGGCGGCCGGGACGGTGCTCATCTCGCTGGCCTTCCCGCTGCTGGTCCCGGTCGTGGCGGCGGTGGTGCTGTTCCTCGTCTGGCGGCTGGTGAGGGGCCTTGGCCGGCGGCTGGACGACGTGAACCCGAGGACGGGGCTGCCGAGGTAGGTTGGGGTCAATGTCCTGGCTGCCTTTGATGAAGGGGCTAGGGGCTAGGGATCAGGGGATAGATGCTCTGCGGTAGCGGTTCGCACCGCCCCCTAGCCCCTAGCCCCTAGCCCCTAGCCCCTAGCCCCTAGCCCCTAGCCCCTAGCCCCTGGCCCCTAGCCCCTGGCCCCTCACTCGAAGTCCTCCCCCCGCATCTCCCGCAGGCGCTGGAACTCGGCCGGCAGGGGCTTTCCGGCGACCATCATGTCGGCCAGCGTCAGGGCCAGCGAGCGGACCATCACCCGCATCTGCTCGCGCCGGCCGTCGTAGTCGCCCTCGTCGTCCTCGTCGAACAGGTACCGGGCCGAGGGGATGTAGTCCTCCAGCTGGTGCAGCTCCCGCGCCGCCCGCACCAGCCGCTGGGCGTCCAGCCCCCGACCCTCGGCGATCGAGCGCTGCGCCTGGCCGAGCGCCCGCCGCGCCATCACCGTGGGCTCCTCGTAGAGCGGGACCATCTGGCGCGCGACGACGGCCTCGACGCGAAGGGCGATGTCGTCGGGAGCGGAGGCCTGGGGAGCCGGAGCCGCGGCCTCGTGCGCGCGGACGGCCGGAGGGGCGCAGGCGCGTGCGTAGGCAGCCTTGGTCCACCCCTCCCGAGCCGCCCGCTTCCGCAACGCCGTCACCGACACCCCGAACCGCGCCGCGGCCGTCGGCGCCGAGAGGCCGGACAGGTAAGCCGCCCGGATCAGCTCCCAGGTCTGAGGCGAGGCGGCGACGTAGGTCGTCTTGGGCTTGGCTTTCATGCCCCGGAGTATGGGGCCGGCGGAGGGCGGCGGGGATAAGTCGGGGTGTGTGGAGGGGCGAGAGGGGCGGGATGGGGCGGGAGGATGTGTCTCGTTCGTTCGCCAAAAAGCGCTTAGGGCGAATCTCAACCCAAACTAGTATAGCCAAATATGATTCGGTGTTGAGGATCCGGACGTGGTGAAGCGACGATCGACGTCAAACGCTGCCATTGCCACTCTGCATGAGGGTGACGCGCTAGCGTACATAAAGAAGCTGCGGAAAGAGCAGTTCGATCTGGTCGTCTCGTCGCCGCCATATAACATTGGCAAGGTCTACGAGCGCGAGACCCCCCTTACCCTAGAGGAATATACCGTCTGGCAGGATCGAATTATCGAGGCGTTGACGTCACGCGTAAAGCCTACGGGCAGTATATGCTGGCAGGTGGGTAGCTATATAAAGAATGGAGAGTTATTTCCTCTGGACATCTTGTTCTTTCCGCTGTTCGCAAAGCGGGGCTGGAAACTGCGTAACCGGATAATTTGGAAGTTTAACTTTGGCCATAACGCGGACAAGCGTTTTTCGGGACGGTACGAGACCGTCCTTTGGTTTACCAAGGGCGACGAGTACAAGTTCAATCTCGATCCGGTAAGAGTGCCGCAGCTTTACCCCGGGAAGAGGCACTCGAGAACAAAGGGCGACAGGGCGGGGAAACCCAGTGGTAATCCCAAAGGGAAAAACCCGTCAGACTTTTGGGAATTTTCTGCGGCCGTCGATTTCTTGCATAATCCAGTCTGGGACATACCGAACGTCAAGGCCAATCATCCTGAGCAGACAGATCATCCCTGCCAATTTCCGATTGAGCTGGCGGAGCGCTGCATTCTCGCTCTAACAGAAGAAGGAGACCAGATACTGGACCCCTTTGTTGGAACGGGGTCTAGCGTGATTGCTGCGATCAAGAACAATCGTCACGCGACCGGGATCGACAAAGAAGCGCATTTTCTCAAGCTTGCCCGTGAACGCATCGCCGCCCTCAAAGAGGGCGATCTCCCGATCAGGCCGCTTGGTAAGCCGATCCGCAGGCCAGTTTCCAGCGAGAAGGTGGCGACCGTGCCAGAGGAGTGGCTCAAAGCGAGCTGAGCGCAAGTGGGGGGGGCGCATAATGGCTAAAGCTGCCATTAAAAAGAAAGGGAAGAAGCCAGCTACGGCCAAGCTGAGCCCTCAGGACGCCTTGCGTGCCGACCACGATGCGCGGGTTAGGGCCATTTTCCGATCTGCGGGATTTCGCCGCGTCGGCAAGATAGTCGGTAAGTCGCTTACGTTTAAGGGCACGACGTGCGACTTAGACGAGGTTTTCATCTTTGAAAATGTGCTCGCCGTCGTTGAATGCACTACCACTGGAGATGTGTCTACGCACTTGAAGAAGAAGAAGATTTTCTTCGATTTAATTCAAAATCACAAGCCCGAATTCGTTCAATTTCTTTCCTCTACGTTTTCGGATTTTAAGGATTATCTGAATCCAAAGTATAAGCCAACACAATATCGCGTAGTGGTTATTTACGCCTCGCGGTTTGCGTTTGCCAGCTCTACCAAGGCCGAGGTTCCCGGGGTCAAATATCTAGACTATAATATTGTCAGATACCTTCAAAGCGTCGGTGAGACGCTCCGCCGCTCGTCTAGATTTGAGCTGTTTGCGTTTCTAGGGCTTTCCTCTTCGGAGGTTGGTGAAGCGGTGCTCGGTTCGCAAAAAGCGTCCAGCACGCCTTACGACGGCTCCTTGCTTCCGGAGGAGCATTCGAACTTCGGCGATGGATACAAAGTCGTCTCCTGCTATCTCACGCCGGAGGCAGTGCTGAAGCGAGCGTACGTACTTCGGCGAGATGGCTGGCGAGCTGGCACCAGTCTGTATCAGCGAATGGTATCAAAGGCTAAGATAGATAATATTCGAACCTACCTCCGGGAGGAGAAGCGTGTCTTTATAAACAATATTATCGTTACCCTCCCCCCAGAAACCAAGATCCTCGACGAGGATGGTGACACCGTCGATGCCGCCTCGATAACGACCACATCTGCAGTGAGTATCTCGATCCCTGATCGCGCCAATTGCGTGGGAATTATAGATGGTCAACATCGTGTATTTGCCTATTACGAGGGCGGTGCTGATGAGCCCACTATCGAGGAGCTTCGCCAGCGGCAAAATCTTCTGGTGACAGGCATAATCTTTCCGGAGCAGATTGCGGACGACGAGCGAGTGCGTTTCGAGGCAAATCTCTTCCTGGAGATAAACTCCACTCAGGCAACAGCGAAGTCCGATCTCAAGCAGGAGATCGCGCTTCTCCTGCGTCCGTTTTCGGCCGAAGCACTCGCAAAGCGAGTGGTCAATCACCTAAATGACGGCAACGGACCGCTTGCGGACCAATTCGAGCGGTACTTTTACGATGCCGACAAGATGAAGACGACGTCAGTAGTAAGCTATGCGATGAAGCCGCTCGTTCGACCTGGGGGTGAAGAATCTCTTTTCAAGAACTGGAGCCACCCCGATAAGGGCGAGATTTTGGAAGGAAAAAATGACGCGCTGCTCGCGGAGTACGTGCAGTATTGCGCCTCGGAGATAAATAAATTTCTTTCGGCTGTCCGTTCGCACGTGCCAAATGAGCGGTGGACTCCGGATAAGAAGGTGCCAAATCGCTTCTTGACCACTACCCACATCAACGGTTGCCTTAGTTGCATTCGCCGTCTTTCGCGCGCCAAAACGTTGATGTCGAGCCAAGCGTATGCCAAGAAACTGGCGGGAATCGACGGGCTTAATTTCTCCGAATACAAGTCAAGTCAATATAACAAGCTCGGACAGTTGATATATGAAATGTATTTTTAGGTGTTTGTAGTCCTAGCATAACCCCGCCTGCGCGGCTTAAGTGGCGATGTGCCGTAGGGCCTGCCATGCCTTATTGCGACTAGCGTGCGTTCCCCTACCTCCGCCCCTTCCTGAACCTCTCCGCCGCCTCCGCGCGGGCCTCCCGCCGCACGCGCTTCACCTCCTCGCGGTCGCCGGTCTCGCCCGCGCCCGCCAGCGCATCCGCCGCGAACTCCAGGTCCAGGAGCTTCAGGCGCTTGATCTCGTCCCTCAGGCGGGCGGCCTCCTCGAACTCCAGGTTGCTCGCCGCCTCGCGCATGCGGGACTCCAGGTCGCGCAGCGTCGCCTTGAAGTTGTCGCCGACGAAGGGTTTGCCGTTTTCAGCCACGCCCACCGGCACGGTGACGTGGTCCTTCTCGTACGGCGAAGCGAGGATGTCCTTGATCTGGCTCTTCACGCTCTCGGGCGTGATGCCGTGTTCCTTGTTCCAGGCGAGCTGCTTTTCGCGGCGCCGCGCGGTTTCGGCCATGGCGCGTTCCATGGAGCCGGTCACCGTGTCCGCGTACAGGATCACCCGGCCGTCGACGTTGCGGGCGGCGCGGCCGATGGTCTGGATCAGGCTGGTCTCGCTGCGCAGGAAGCCTTCCTTGTCGGCGTCCAAAATCGCCACTAACCCGCACTCGGGGATGTCGAGGCCCTCGCGCAGCAGGTTGATGCCGACCAGCACGTCGAAGGCGCCGAGCCGCAGGTCGCGGATGATCTCGATGCGCTCCAGGGTGTCGATGTCGGAGTGCATGTAGCGCACGCGCAGGCCCTGCTCGTGCATGTACTCGGTCAGGTCCTCGGCCATCTTCTTGGTCAGCACCGTGACCAGGGTGCGGTAGCCGCGCGCGACGGTCTGGCGGACCTGGTCGATGACGTCGTCCACCTGGGAGAAGCCGCCGGTGGAGACGGGGCGCACCTCGACCGGCGGGTCGATCAGGCCGGTGGGGCGGATCACCTGCTCGGCGAAGACGCCGCCGGCGCGCTCCATCTCCCAATGGCCGGGGGTGGCGCTGACGTGGACCGTCTGCGGACGCATGGCCTCCCACTCCTCGAACTTGAGCGGGCGGTTGTCGATGCAGGAGGGCAGGCGGAAGCCGTACTCCGCCAGCGTGAACTTGCGGCGGTAGTCGCCGCGGTACATGCCGCCGATCTGGGGCACGGTGACGTGGCTCTCGTCGACGAACAGCAGGGCGTTGTCGGGGATGTATTCGAAGAAGGTCGGCGGCGGCTCGCCGGGCCGGCGGCCGGTGAGGTAGCGGCTGTAGTTCTCGATGCCGGCGCAGGAGCCGGTGGTCTCGATCATCTCCAGGTCGAAGCGGGTGCGCTGTTCCAGGCGCTGGGCTTCGAGCAGCTTGCCGTTGGCGATCAGCCAGTCCAGCCGCTCCTTCAGCTCGCCGCGGATGCCGTGCATGGCCTGCAGCAGCGTCGGGCGCGGGGTGACGTAGTGGCTGTTGGCGTAGACGCGGATGGTCTCGAGCTCGGCCGTCTTCTTGCCGGTCAGGGGGTCGAACTCGTAAATGGCCTCGACCTCGTCGCCGAACAGGCTGACGCGCCAGGCGCGGTCCTCGTAGTGGGCGGGGAAGATCTCCAGCGTGTCGCCGCGCTTGCGGAAGGTCCCGCGCTCGAAGGCGGCGTCGTTGCGCTTGTACTGCTGGGCCACCAGGTCGGCGAGCAGCTGCTTCTCGTTGATGCGGTCGCCGACGGTCAGGTTGAAGGTCATGGCCGTGTAGGTCTCGACCGAGCCGATGCCGTAGATGCAGCTGACCGAGGCCACGACGATGACATCGTCCCGCTCCAGGATCGCCCGGGTCGCCGAGTGGCGCATCCGGTCGATCTGCTCGTTCATCGAGCTGTCCTTCTCGATGTAGGTGTCGGTGCGCGGGACGTAGGCCTCCGGCTGGTAGTAGTCGTAGTAGCTGACGAAATACTCGACCGCGTTCTCCGGGAAGAAGCTCTTGAACTCGCTGTAGAGCTGGGCGGCGAGGGTCTTGTTGGGCGCGAGAATGAGGGCCGGGCGCTGGGTCTCCTCGATCACCTTCGCCATGGTGAAGGTCTTGCCCGAGCCGGTGACGCCCAGCAGCACCTGGTCGTGCTCGCGGGCGCGGATGCCCTCGACGAGCTCGCGGATGGCGGTCGGCTGGTCCCCGGCGGGCTCGTAGTCGGCGACGAGCTTGAACCGCTTGCCCCCCTCCGACTTCTCCGGCCGCGCGGGCCGGTGCGGCGTCCACAGCATGGGCTGGGCGCCGGTGTCGTACACAAACTTCGCGGAGACGTCCGAGACGCCTTCGGGGGTGGTGGCCATGCGCGAAAGGTAGGGGGTGAGACCCGGGAAGACCACCCCATCGCGGGGGAGCGCTAGTGCCCCTGGCTGGCCTTGTCGACGACCGCGCCGACGCCTGCGCCGACGGCGGCGCCTACGGGGCCGGCGACGACGGCGCCGGCTATGGCGCCGGTGGCGGCGCGTTGTTCCATGTTGTGGCCGCAGGCGGAGACCGCGATGGTTAATGCGGCGAGGGCGAACAGGCGAACGAATTTCATGGTCTTTGGTCCTCTGTGGGCCGACTTGGGGGGATAACGGCGCCGTAGCGGCTCAGTTCCGGCCGGATCAGGTCGCGAAAATGGTCAGAACAAGCGCGGCTGTATCGGCCTTTAATCACAAGGGATTGCGAGGATATTCACAGACGGCCGGCCGGCTGATCTTGCTAAAAATGTCTTAACCTGCTTGCGAATCCCCGCCGACCTTGCCATAAGGCGGCTAATTGGAACGACCTTGGCCACTCGTGAACCGGCCGGGGTCTCGCGTCCGGGGCCTGCGTGAGGCGGTCCTGGAGCGGTCAGTGAGGGAGCCGAGGGGCTCTCGCCGCATAGGGCACGATCAGTTGCTGTTTATGAACGCTCAGACGCGCGAGAACGCGCGCGCGCTGATAGGCGCTGCTGTGACCGGCTCGGCCGTAGGGCTGATCCTCGCAGGCGCCTACTTCAGCGGAAGTTTCGCCCAGAGCCGCCAGGCCGATCAGGCCGCGACCCTGACGCAGGAGACGACCGTGGCCGCTCAGGCCGACGTCACCTCCACCATCAACCAGGCCGGCGTCCGCTCAGGCCAGATCCTGCAGGCGAGCCTCGTCGGCCCCGCCGCCAAGCCGTTCCGGTACGCGGCGGCGCGCACGGCCAGCGACCTCGATTGCCTGACCGAGGCCGTATACTACGAAGCACGCGGCGAAGGCCCGGCGGGCGAGGCGGCCGTGGCGCAGGTGGTCCTGAACCGGGTGCGCCATCCGGCCTTCCCCAAGACCATCTGCGGCGTCGTCTTCCAGGGATGCCAGTTCAGCTTCGCCTGTAACGGCGCGATGAGCCGCCACCGCGAAGCCGCCGCCTGGCGCGAGTCCCGCCGGATCGCCCAGCGGGCGCTGGCGGGCGCGGTCGTCGCCAACATCGGCAACGCGACCCACTTCCATACGCTCGGCGTGAACCCCGGCTGGGGTTCGAACCTGATGCGGGTGGCGCAGGTCGGCTACCACGTCTTCTACCGCATGGGCGGCCGGGCCGGGCGGCCGGGCGCGTTCACCGCGCAGCCGCAGCCTTCGTCCGAGCCGGCGGAAGCGACGCCGGCGGTCGACAACGCGCCGGTGCTGGCCAGCATCGTGCCGGCTCCCGCTACGGCGCTGGCGCAGGCGGTGTTCACGAGCAGTTCGGTGGCGCCGAAGGTGCAGCTGGTCGATCCGGCGACGACGGCGCTCAGCAAGCCGGCTGCCGCCCCTGCCACGCCGAAGGCGGTCGCGCCGGCCGATGCGGCCGCGACGCAGGCCGCGGCCCCGGCGGTTAAGATCGAGGCCTCGGCTACGGCTCCGCGGTCGGCGCCTGCGCCCGCCGCAACTGCCTCCTGATCGAGCCCGGCATGAACCGCGAGGCGAAGCGTAGCTGCTTCGCCCGCTTGCCGACGGTGTAGTGCAGCTCCTTGCCGTGCGCGGCCTGCCAGATGACGTCGGCGGCGTCCTCGACCGGATAGACCTCCATGCCGCCGCTGCGCAGGGTGTCGCTCATCTTCTCGTTCGAGCCCTGCGCGCCCGCGTCCAGGATTGGCGTCTCGATGAACCATGGCATGATGCAGCGGACCTGCACCCCGTGGCGGGCGAACTCGATGTCGAGCGCCTCCGACAGCCCCTTCACCGCGAACTTGGTGGCCGAATAGACCGCCAGCTTCGGCGCGCCGTAGAGGCCCGCGCAGGATGCGACGTTGATCAGCCGGGCGTCGGGCGTGGCCTTCAGGTAGGGCAGGCCCGCGCGGGCGCCGTTCATCACGCCCTTGATGTTGACGTCTACGAGGCGGTCCTCTTCGTCCTCCGAGACGTCCTCGAAGAAGCCGTAGGCGGCGATGCCGGCGTTGTTCAGCAGCACGTCGAGGCGACCGCCCGCTTTCCGGGTGAAGTCCGCCAGCGCGGTCGCCCAGGTCTCCCGGTCGCGCACGTCGAGGACGTAGGTCTTGCCGTTGTCCTTGCCGATGGCGTCCAGCGCCGCCTTCAGCCCCGCGTGGTTGATGTCGGCCAGGCCCACGAACCAGCCCTCGGCCGCGAACCTTTTGGCGGTCGCGAGCCCGATCCCGCTGGCTCCGCCGGTGATGAAAATCGCCTTCCTGTGCGCCACGGTCTCTGTCCTCTCTTTTCGAGACAGTGCAGACCCCCGACGCCGCGGCAGTCAACATCCTTCTCCCCTTGTGGGAGAAGGTGGCCCGAAGGGCCGGATGAGGGGTTTCTCAAACCTCGATGAAGCGGATGTGTTTGAGTCGAAGCTGAAACGTCTTTCGACCCCTCATCCGACCTGCTCCGCAGGCCACCTTCTCCCGCAAGGGGAGAAGGATCACTTGTTTCGCACCCGCTTCGGTTTCTCGCCCTTCCCGTGGATGGGGTCGGAGATGCACGCGGCTAGCACCTTCCGGTTCAGCTTCTTACGCGCTTTGTCCTGGGCGGCGTTGAGGGTGACGTTGGCGATGGCGCCGGCCGCCGGGACGCCGGCGACCAGGCCCGCGACGGCGGTCGCCGCGCGGATGCCCTCGCGGTCGTCGTAATCCGCCGCGTCCTTGCGGGCCTGCACACATTCGGCGCTCTTCCAGCGCGGGTCGGTCGTATCGAGGTTAAGGACCGTCTGCTTGGGGTTGCTCTGGCAGGCCGCGAGCATCAGGCAGGCGAAAAGGATCGGCGCGGCTCGCGTCATGGCCTTTGAATCCCCGGCGCGCTTCCGGGTTCCGGGCGTTGGCCGTAAGCTGGGCCTTCGGAGAGCCGCCATGACCCGCATCGTGTTTGCCCTGTTCCCCGGCGTGACCCAGCTGGATTTCACCGGGCCGCACCAGGTGTTCAGCCGGCTACCGAAGGCGGAGGTGGTCTGCGCCTCAGTCACGGGCGAGCCGATCACCACGGATGGGTTGACGTTCTCCGGGCTGAAGCGGCTGGCGGAGATCGAGGCCTGCGACGTGCTCTGCGTACCCGGCGGCATGGGGACGAGCGTTGCGATTGGGGATGAGGCGTTGCTTGGGGAGGTTCGGCGGCTGGCGGCGGGGGCGGAGTATGTGACGTCGGTGTGCACCGGCTCGCTGGTGCTGGCGGCGGCGGGGCTTCTGAAGGGCAAGCGCGCGGCGTGCCACTGGGCCTGGCGCGATCAGTTGGCGCTGTTCGGGGCCGTTCCGGACGAGGGCCGGGTCGTGCGCGACGGCAATGTGTTCACCGGCGGCGGGGTGACCGCGGGGATAGACTTCGCGCTGACTCTGGCGGCCGAGATCGGCGGGCCGGAGATGGCTCAGGCCATCCAGCTGACGCTGGAGTACGCGCCCGCACCGCCGTTCGACGCCGGGCGGCCGGAGAGTGCGCCGGCGGGGGTGCTGGCGGCGGTGAAGGCGTTCAATGATCGGCTGGCGGGCGAGAGGAGAGCGGCGGCGGAGAGGGCGGCGGCCCGGCTTTAAGCCCTTCCCCCAGTTTATCTGGGGGAAGTGGCCCGACAGCGTCAGCTGGAGGGTCGATGGGGGAGTACTAGAGTCACTTCCCCCAACGAGCCTCGGCTTCGCCGTCGGCCCACTTCCCCCACATGCGTGGGGGAAGAGCCTACTGCATCCGCTTCTGCACCGAGTTCTCCTCCGTATCCCTCTTCGCCTTCGCGCTGTGCCCATGGTGGCGATCCGTTTCGCCGCCGCCGCCGCTGACGTGGCTGAAGGGTTGGGCGCGATCGGGGGCGTCGGTGTCCTTGACCGTGGGATCGGGCTTCTTCTCGGTGCGGTCCTCGTGGCTCGCGCCGGGGCCGCCCCAGCGGTCGGCGTTGGGGTGCTTGTGCGGCATGGCTAGCGGTCCTGCTGATAGCCCTGGTGGTGGGTGTTCTGGTTGATGTTGCCGTGGCGGCTCTGTTCCTTGAGGTTCACGTCATCGTCGCCCGGCTGGCTCGACTGAGCCTCCGTGACCTCGTCGCGGCGGCCCTGGGTCGAGCCTTCGATGTCGGGGCGTTGGCCCTTGAAGGCGCGCTGTTCCTTGGGGATCGGCGGGGCTTTGGCCATAGCTGTCTCCTTCTGATGTGGAGACTTGAACCCGGCCCTTGGCCGCCAGTTCCGAGCTAGGCCGCGTCCAGGCCTATGTCGAGGGAGGGCGCGGAGTGGGTCAGCGCGCCGACGCTGATGACGTTGACGCCGGTCTGCGCGATGGCGCGGACGGTCTCCAGCGTGACGCCGCCGGAGGCTTCCAGGACGGCGCGGCCGGCGACTTCGCGGACGGCGGTGCGCATGTCGTCCAGGCTGAAGTTGTCGAGCATGATGACGTCGGGGCGTTCGGCCAGCGCCTCGGCCAGCTGGTCGAGGCCGTCGACCTCCACTTCGACCTTCATCAGGTGGCCCGCGAAGGCCTTGGCGCGGCGGACCGCCTCGCCGACCGAGCCGCAGGCCGCGACGTGGTTGTCCTTGATGAGGATGGCGTCGTCGAGCCCGAAGCGGTGGCTGATCCCGCCGCCGCAGCGGACGGCGTACTTCTCCAGTGCGCGAAGGCCGGGCGTCGTCTTGCGGGTGTCGGTGATGGTGGCGCCCGTGCCCTCGACCGCGCGGACGTAGGCGCGGGTCAGGGTGGCGATGCCGCAGAGGCGGCCCAGCAGGTTGAGCGCCACGCGTTCCGCGGAGAGGAGCGCGCGGGCGTTGCCTTCGACGCGGGCCAGCACCGCGCCGGCGGCGGCATCGGCGCCGTCGGGGGTGACGATCTCGAAGGTCGCAGTGGGATCCAGCGCCTTCACCACGATCCGGGCGCAGTCGAGGCCCGCGATCCGGCCGTCCTTGCGGGCGGCGAACACGGCGGCGAAGCGGGCGTCGGCGTCGATGGTGGCGAGCGAGGTCACGTCGCCCGCACGGCCGAGGTCCTCCGCCAGCGCGGCGCGGACGATGGGCTCGATCAGTATGTCGGGCAGCGCAGGCGTCATTCGGCGGCGAAGCGCAGCGCCCGGCGGCCGTCCGCCTGGGCGAGGGTGGTGAAGGTGCGGCGCGGCTCGGCGGCCTTCGGATAGTCGCTGCGGAAGTGCCCGCCGCGGCTTTCCTGCCGCTCAAGCGCGCACTGGGCGACGAGGCCGGCGGCGGTGAGCACGGGACCGGCGCCGTAGCGGGCCTTCAGCCAGTCGATCTCCGCCGCCAGCTTGGCGAGGCCGACGCCGTCGCGGACGACGCCCGCGTGGCGGCTCATGGCCTGGCGCAGCTTCGCAAGCGCGGGGGCGGGGAGGTCGGGGTAGGCGGTTGCCGGCAGCGGCTCGGTCTTCGGGTCGGCGAAGTCGCGGGCGGCCTGACCGGCGCGCGTGCCGAATACGGCGGCTTCCAGCAGCGAGTTGGAGGCGAGGCGATTGGCGCCGTGCACGCCGGTCGAGGCGACTTCGCCCGCGGCGTAGAGGCCCGGCAGCGAGCTCGCGCCGTTCGCGTCGGTCACCACGCCGCCCATGTGGTAGTGGCAGGCTGGCGCGACCGGGATCGGCTGGACGCGCGGGTCGATGCCGCCGCTCATGCAGGCCGCGAACACGGCGGGGAATTCCTGCGGGAAGTGCGCGCCCACGGCCTTGGTGGCGTCGAGGAAGGCGCCTCGGCCCGCCTGACGCTCCGCATGGATGGCGCGGGCGACCACGTCGCGGGGCGCGAGCTCGGCGGCCTCGTGGTAGCGGGCCATGAAGGGCTCGCCGTTCGCGTTGACGAGGATGGCGCCTTCGCCGCGCAGGGCTTCGGTCGCCAGCGGGGCCGGGTCGCGGCCGATGTCGATGGCGGTGGGGTGGAACTGCACGAACTCGGGGTCGGCGATCACCGCGCCCGCCATCGCCGCGAGGCCGAGCCCTTCGGCGCGCACTTCGGCGGGGGTGGTGGTCTCGCCGTAGAGGCCGCCGACGCCGCCGGTGGCGAGGATGGTGGCCGGCGCAATGATGCGGACGGGATGGCCGTCGATCTCGGCGACTGCGCCGCGCACCTGGCCTTCGCGGTCCTGCAGGAGCGCGCGGGCCCTGGCGTTCGGGCGAATGTCGATGTGCGGCGAGGCGAGGGCAGCGGCGACCACGGCGTCCATGATCGCGCGGCCGGCCTGGTCGCCCTTCACCCGGGCGACACGGGCGCGGGAGTGGGCGGCTTCGAGGCTCTGGGCGAACGCGCCCGTTTCGGTGCGGTCGAAGGGTGCGCCCAGCGCCGCCAACCGCTCGACGGCGGCGGGGCCTTCTTCGGCGAGCAGGCCCGCCATGTCGGGATCGACCAGACCCGCGCCGGCGGCGATGGTGTCGGCCGCGTGCAGCGCCGGGTCGTCGTCCTCGCCCACGGCGACCGCCATCCCGCCCTGCGCCCAGGCGGACGAGCAGCCCTGAGCGATGGGCGCTGCGGTCAGCAGCAGCACCTTCGCGGGCGCGGCGGCGATCGCGGCCGACAGCCCCGCAAGGCCGCCGCCGAGGATCAGCAGCCCGTTATGGCGGATGGTTTCCACCTCAGATCAGCTCCACGTCGACGTGGTGGCGCGCCTTGACGAGGTCGTAGCGGGCGGGGACGGCGGGCGGAGGCAGGTCGATCATGCGCTGGACGGCGAGCCGCGCGCGCTCGATCACGGCCGGGTCGACGGTGACCTCGTAGCGCTCGTGGACCAGCGCCTCGTGGATGTTCTCCAGGCTGATGCGCTTCATGTGCGGGCAGAGGTTGCAGGGGCGTACGAACTGGGTCTCGGGCGCGTCGCAGGCGACATTGTCGGCCATCGAGCACTCGGTGATCAGCACAACCTGCTTGGGCTTGCGCTGCATCACATAGTCGCTCATCGCCGCCGTCGAGCCGGCGAAGTCGGAGACCTCCAGCACCTCGGCCGGGCACTCGGGGTGGGCGAGAATCTGGGCCTCCGGCCAGGCGGCGCGGATGTCGAGGATGTCTTGCGCCGTGAAGCGCTCGTGGACCTCGCAGCGGCCCTGCCAGGCGATGATCTTCACGTCCGTCTGGCGCGCGACGTTGCGGGCGAGGAACTCGTCGGGGATCAGGATGACGCGGGCGGTCCCCCACTCGCGGGCGGCCCATTCGACCACCTGCACGGCGTTGGCGCTGGTGCAGCAGATGTCTGTCTCGGCTTTCACCTCGGCGGTGGTGTTGACGTAGGTGACGACGGGCACGCCGGGGTAGCGCTGCTTGATCAGCCGCACGTCGGCGCCGGTAATCGAGCTCGCCAGCGAGCAGCCGGCGCGAAGGTCGGGGATCAGCACGCGCTTCTCGGGCGCGAGCACCTTCGAGGTCTCGGCCATGAAATGCACGCCGGCCTGGACGATGATCGCCGCGTCCGACTTGGCCGCCTCGCGGGCCAGCCCCAGGCTGTCGCCGACGTAGTCGCCGACGCCGTGGAAAATCTCCGGCGTCATGTAGTTGTGGGCCAGGATGACCGCGTTCTTCTCGCGCTTCAGCCGGTTGATCTCGGCGATCAGGGGGGCCTGCAGGCGCCATTCCATGGGGGTGACGTGGGCGCGGACCTTCTCCCACAGAGGCGCGGTCTTCGCCTCGACCTCGGGCGTGAAAGCCAGATTGGTGAACCCGTCCGCCATACTGCCCTCCCCTTATGCTCAAAGTGAGCATTTATGGAGCCTGAAAAAACGCCGGAGCCGAAGCCTCGGGTCTGCCGGCGTCGAGTTATGCTGAAACTGAGCATAACCTGCCTGACTATATAGACCGCTGAAGCCGCGGCGCCAAGGGCCGGCGATGCTCGTGACGGCCATACCGATCAGGGATATAGCGCGGCCCGGCTACAACTCGGGGGAGGGCGGCCTTTGGCCATAGAGGAAATCACTGACGGCGCACGTGACCGGCGCGAGTGGGATGCGCGAATTCGGCTGCTGCGCACGATCTTCAATACCTACGGCTTCGGGGCACTCGGCGGCTCGCTGGCGGAACCGCTGCTGAAGGGAGCGCCGTTTACCGAGTGGCACATGGCGGGCATAATCGTCGGTGTCGCCGCCCACGGGATCGCCCTATATCTAGCTCCAAAAGGAGGCCCCGATGCCCCAGTTCGATGATCCGATGGCGACCGCAGTGATATTGTTGGCTGTCGTGATGGCGGGCTTTGCTGCCTTCGCCTTCTACGGCGTCCATCGCATCCGCCAGATCGACCGCAAGCTCGATCAGCAGAAGCACTAGGCTTCGACTTTCTCGTCCTTCAACGCGTCACTGATCGCCGCGGCCAGTTCGTCGACGGCGTAGGGTTTGCGCAGGAGCGGCCAGGGCGCGGTTTCGCCCAGCGCGCGACATGCCAAGCGATATGCCGAAAGATTGCAGCGCCCCCGGCCGGGTCGGGCGCCAGCCTCTCGCCTAGCGTCCCGGGTCGAATGGGGGACAGGCCGGGCTTCTTTTTACTGACTGGCGCGTTTCGACCGGACACCTGGCCGGGCGCGGCCGCATCTTGTCAGGATCATGGCCGAGCCTACGTATTTCGCAACCAGAGGAGAGGGCCATGGCAGCAACAATCGACACCGGTTTTTCCCCTGAGGACCGGACCCAGGTCGCGCAGGGTCTGTCCCGCCTGCTGGCCGACACCTATGCCGTCTACCTCAAGACCCACGGCTATCACTGGAATGTGCGCGGGCCGAACTTCGCATCGCTGCACGGCCTGTTCATGGACCAGTACAGCGAAGAGTGGGCCGCGCTGGACGAGATCGCCGAGCGCATCCGGGCGCTGGGCGAGTTTGCCCCGCAGTCGTTCGGCAACCTCACCTCGATCCGCGACGGCAACCCGGAGTCTGAATGGGAGGCGATGGTCGGCGAGTTGCAGCGGGATAACGAAACCGTCTGCCACACCGCCCGCGAAATCTTCCCCGTCGCGGAGAAGGCTGGCGACCAGGCCAGCATGGACCTCATAACCCAGCGCTTCCAGGCGCATGAGAAGCATGCGTGGATGCTGCGCGCGACGCTTGGCGGCAAGTAGGCTCGCCATAGCCGGGGCGCTGGCGCTCGCCGCCTGCGCCGACCGCCAGCAGGCGGCCTCGCCGTCGCCGGCGTGGCGGCCGGGCGCGGCCGAGCGGGTGGCGGCTGCGATGGGGCCGGGCGCCAAGCGGATCGCCGACCGCAACCTGCCGGGCCAGCGGCGCGAGGATCTCTACGACCGCACGCCGGGCTGGGAGACCTTCGACCTCGGCGTGCTGCCGAGCCTCGGCGTCGGCGAGCTGACAGGCGCCGATGCGGAGCGGATCAACGCGTTGCGGCCCGCGACGGCGGCGCCCGAGCCGGTGAGGCCGTTCTTCCTGAAGGCCAGCGCCTCCGACCGGGCGCAGGCGCTGAAGTGCCTGACCCAGGCGGTCTATTACGAGGCCGCGACGGAGCCGCTGTCGGGCCAGCGGGCGGTGGCGCAGACGGTGGTCAACCGGCTGCGGCATCCGGGCTATCCGAAGTCGATTTGCGGCGTGGTGTTCGAGGGCGCGATGCGCCCGACCGGTTGCCAGTTCACCTTCACCTGCGACGGCTCGCTGGCGCGGGCGCCGATCCCCGGCCTCTGGAAGCGGGCGCAGGGCGTGGCGAAGGCGGCGTTGAACGGCTTCGTGGACAGGCAGGTCGGGACCGCGACCCACTATCACGCCGACTACGTGACCCCTTATTGGGCGCCGACCCTGCTGAAGATCGCGCAGGTGGGGGCGCACATCTTCTACCGCTGGACCGGACCGGAGGGCGAACCTCAGGCGTTCAGCGCCCGCTATCGGGGCGGCGAGCGCAACCTCACCCCCGCCATCCTGCAGGGCATCGACGAGCGCATCCAGGGCAGCGAACTCGTCCCCACGATCGCGCCGCGCAAGGTGACGCTGGCGCTGGCTGGCGAGGAGGCGCGGACCTACACCGTGGCCGAGCCGGTGAAACCCGGCGAGGCTCCGGCGGAGCGGGTGGAGGGCGCGCTTGTCGCGTCACGCCGGACGCCCACGAAGGACGAGGTCCAGCAGATCAACGAGAAGCTCAACGCCATCGAGGCGGCGCAGCCGAAGGCCGCGGCCGAGGCCCCGCCTTCGGAAGTCGGCGGCTTTACGACCGCCCTGCCCATCGGGAAGGCGCCAAAGCCATAGAACCGGCCAACTCTGCGGTCTATTTTGCGGACGAGGGGGAGGTGACCGCGTCAGCTCGAGAGTTTTGAGAATGCAGCCTTCGGATCGTTCCAAGGGAGCCCCCCGGATGACCATCGGGCCGCTGCCGACGCCGCCCGGCGGAGCCAAAGCGGCGCCCCCGCAAGGTCAGGTGCGTTCTTCGCCGGCCCCGACCGGCGCGCCCGCCGTGGGGTCCGGGATACTGGGCGGCGGCGGTCTTGCCTTCGGGCCCTCGTCGCCGCCACCGAAGCCGAAGGCCGCGCCGCAGGGCGGGCCGGTGTTCGTCGCCAGACCCCAGCCGCCGCGTCCCGGACCCGCGCCGCACGAGCCGATCCCGATGGGCGGTGTGATCGACGCTTACGCGAAGGGCGCGCGAGGGCCGGACGCCTGGCCGGCGCAGACGCCGCGCGCCACGCAGCCTGAGGCGGCGAGGCCTGCACCCGCTCCCACGCCCTCCATCGCACCTGAGCCGCCGGCGGTCGAACCCGTGGAGGATCCGGGCCCCGCGCCAGTCTGGATGGCGGCCGCGGAGACCCGCACGGTCACGCCGAGGCGCACGCCGCTCTATGTCGGCGCCGGAGCGCTGGCGGTGATCGCGGCGATCGGCGGCGTGATGCTGCTGAAAAAGCCCGCGCCCGAACCGGCCGAGACGCCGCTGTTCACGACAGCCGAACCGGCCGCGCCCGTGACCACTCCGGTCACGGCGCCAGCGGTCGAGCCGCTTCGTCAGGAGCAGGAAGTCGCGACCGCCGAAGCGCCGCCGGTCATGAAGCCGCAGCCGGTCCGTGCGGCCAAGCCTCGCAAGAGGGAGACTGTGCAGACGGCTGTCGCCGAACCCTCGACGACGCCTGCCGAGACCGCGCCCGCGCCGGTCCAGGTGGCGACGCAGCCGCTCGCGGTGCCGCCGCCCACGCCCGCTCCGGTCGTGCAGCAGCCCGCGCCCAGGATCGTCATCCCGCACATCGACCCCAACGCGCCGATCGTGACGCGGTCGAGCGCGGATCAGTAAGGCGCTACCAGGCCCCGATCTTCTCGGCTTCGGTGTGGCTGATGGGGTGGTGGGCCTTGGCGTGGTCTTCCTCGGCGAGGAAGCGGACGGCTTCGAGGGCGGCCATGCAGCCCATGCCGGCGGCGGTGACGGCTTGGCGATAGACGTCGTCGGTGACGTCGCCGCAGGCATAGACGCCGCGCACGGCCGTCGACGCCGTGCCGGGCTTTACCTTCAGGTAGCCGGAGGCGTCCATCTCCAGCTGGCCCTTGAAGAGCTCGGAGGACGGCGCGTGGCCGATGGCGATGAAGACGCCGTCGCAGGGGATTTCGCGGGTCTCACCGGTCTTCACGTTCTTGAGGCGCACGCCGGTGACGCCGAGCGGGTCCGTCTGGCCGAGCACCTCGTCGATGGCGCTGTCCCAGACGACCTCGATCTTCGGATGGGCGAAGAGACGCTGTTGCAGGATCTGCTCGGCGCGGAACTCGTCGCGGCGGTGCACGACGGTGACTTTGGAGGCGAAGTTGGTGAGGAAGAGGGCTTCTTCCACGGCCGTGTTGCCGCCGCCGACGACCACGACCTCCTTGCCGCGATAGAAGAAGCCGTCGCAGGTCGCGCAGGCGCTGACGCCGAAGCCCTGGAATTTCGCCTCGCTGTCGAGGCCGAGCCACTTGGCCTGGGCGCCGGTGGCGATGATCAGGGTCTCGGCCAGCCACTCCTGGCCGCTGTCGCAGACGATGTGGAAGGGCCGCTTCGACAGGTCGGCCGAGAGGACGATGTCGTTGACCAGCTCGGTCCCGACGTGGGCGGCTTGCGCGGACATCTGCTCCATCAGCCAGGGACCCTGGATGACGTCGGCGAAGCCCGGGTAGTTCTCCACGTCGGTGGTGATGGTCAGCTGGCCGCCGGGCTGGATGCCGGCGATCAGGACGGGCTTGAGCAGCGCGCGGGCGGCGTAGATGGCGGCGGTGTAGCCGGCCGGGCCGGAACCGATGATGAGGCAGCGAGTGGAACGTGGCTTGGTCATGGCTCCCAACGTAATGCCGATTCCGGCGCTTACCGAGTCCGGGCCGCGTCGAACCGCGCCCAGATTTCCTTCGCCGCCCTGTCGGTTTCCTGCAGGGGTTCGTAGGACCAGCGGTGGAAGCCGCCGCCGAAGGGCCGCGCGGCGCCGTGGCGCTCCAGGCTTTCGTGGAAGGCGCGGAACTTGGGGTGCTCGCCCTCCATCTTGAGGATGAAGACGGGCTTGCCGGTGGAAGCGGCCTCGGTCGCCATGTTGGTCGAATCCTCGGTGACGAGGATGTAGTCGGCGGCGGCGAGGAAGGCGAAGTAGGGGTTCGCGCCGGTTCCGTTCCAGATGATGCCGCGTACGTCCGCCAGCTCGGCAGTCAGGGCGGCCTTGGCGGCGTCCGGCGTGCGGCGCGAGAAGGTCAGCATCAGCGAGCCGCCTTCGTGCTCGATCCCGGTGAGGATTTCTCGGGCCATCTGCTCTGCGCGCAGGGTGGGCAGGTCGAAGCCCTTCGACTTGCCGCCGATGAGTACGGCGACGCGCGGGCGGGGCAGGGGGTCGAGCTTCTTGGCGAACTTCTTGAGTTCGGCGTCGAGGCGTTTCGGCGTGACGCGGTGGGGGGAGCCGACAATCGGGATGACGTTGTCGCCGGTCACCCGGTCGTGCTTCGGGGGGACCACTACGTCGAAAAAGCGGGCCGGCGCGCGCGGGTCCTGCAGTTGGACGACGAAGGTCTTGCCCTTCGACCAGCGCTTCATGCGCATCGAGACGGGCAGGGTGGCCCGGCCGGCGGCGACCATGATGTGCGGCCAAGGGGGCGTGATTTCGCTCTCGGGGGTGAGCCAGCGCCGCGCCGAGGGGACCAGCCACCAGGGCAGGCGGCCGGTGCGGCCCTTCCAGCCTACGCGCTTGACGACGACAGTCGCCTTGCGGTGGCGGGCAAGGGCTTCGGCCATGCCCACCGCCTGCGCCTCAATGCCCGCGCGGCCGTCGGAGATGGCCCAGATAATGAGCGGATCAGTCACGACGCCCCCGAATAATCCCCGTCATCCTAGGCCTTGTGCCTAGGACCCAGAAGCACCGTCGTTGCAGGGCGAAGCTGGACCGTCGATGACGTACCTGCAACGCCTGCGTTTCTGGGTCCTCGGGACAAGCCCGAGGATGACGGTGTGGGGGTGCGTCAGCGCCCCTCTGCCTAACGCGAGCAGCGCCCTAAACCCACTCGACCTTCAGGATCTCGTAGGCTTTCACGCCGCCGTGGGTGTTGACCTCGACGACGTCGCCGACCTCCTTGCCGATCATGGCGCGGGACAGCGGCGAGGTGACGGAGATGCGGCCGCCCTTCACGTCGGCTTCGTGCTCGCCGACGATCTGGTAGCGGGACTCTTCCTCGGTGTCCTCGTCGACCACGCTGACGGTGGCGCCGAACTTCACCTGGCTGCCGGACAGCTTGGAGACGTCGATGACCTGGGCGCGCGCCATCTTGTCCTCGATCTCGGCGATGCGGCCTTCGATCCAGCCCTGGCGCTCCTTGGCGGCGTGGTACTCGGCGTTTTCGCTGAGGTCGCCATGCGAGCGCGCCTCGGCGATGGCCGCGATCACGTTCGGCCGCTCCACCGTCTTCAAACGCTTCAGTTCTTCGTCGAGGGCGTGATAGCCCTCGGCGGTCATCGGCACTTTTTCCATTGGCGGATTTAGCTCGTTCGCCCTGTTGAGTTTTCCGGCCGCGGGCGCAGGCGTCCGGGGGCGGCGAGACTAGTCCGGCGCGATCCGAAACTCAAGATCGCTGCTGCATTGCAGCGGAATGCCGCCTTGACCGCGCCGTGCAGCCGAGAGGAAGGTTCAACCTCAAGTTCGGGGAAGGACATGCTCGCAAGGCTCGCCGCCGTTTTCGCGGCCGCACTAATGATCGCAGTGGGCGCCGGTTCCGCGCGCGCCGCGCCGCTGGAGGCCTATGGCCGGCTGCCGGGCGTGACGCAGGCGGCGCTGTCGCCGTCCGGCAAGTACTACGCCATCGTCGGCGAGGTGCTGGGCCAGCGCCGCGTCGTCATCGCCGAGGTGGGCGGCAAGCCGGTGATGGTGGCGCCGCTGGGCGAGGAAAAGGTCCGCGACATCCTCTGGGCCGGCGACGACCACCTGCTGGTCTTCGCGAGCCTGGCGACCAACATGGGCCCGCGGTTCGCGCTGCTGAAGTACGAGGTCGGCCAGCTGCTGGTGCTCAACACCAAGACCCAGAAGAACTTCTGGGTCCTGAGCGAGGGCGTGAACGGGGCGGGCGTGTGGGGCTTCTACGGCATCCGCTTCGTCGACAAGCACTGGTACGCCTACGTGGCCGGCATCAAGCGCACCGTATCGCCGACCTCGAACCGGGTTCTGTATCTCGACAACAGCCCCGACCTGTTCCGGGTCGACCTCGACACCAACGAGACCCGGGTCATCGCCGAGAACCAGGGCACCTACTCGGCGCGGAGCTGGTCGGTGGGGCTGGACGGCAAGATCGAGGCGGTGCTCGACTACGACCAGAAGACCGGCCACTGGGAGATCAGCCCGCCCGGAAAGCCGCCGGTGGCGCAGGGGACGGACGCGCTGGGCGACACCCTGCTGGCCGGGATCGGCCGTTCCTGGGGGACGATCGTCTATCGCGAGCGCGATCCCGACGGCGAGGATGCCTGGAAGGAGCTGCGGCTCGACACCGGACAATCCATCACCCTGTTCAAGGGGGTGCGGATCGCCGAGCTGTTCCACGATCCGTGGACTGGGCTTTGGGTCGGCTATCGTCGCGACGCCGACCATCCCGACAACCGCTTCTTCGACGAGTACGCGGGGGACCGAGTGCAGGCGGCCGAGCTCGCCTTTCCCGGCGAGACGGTGCGGGTGAAGTCGTGGGACCTGCTGTTCGACCGCATCATCGTCCAGACCGAAGGCGCGCAGGACAGCGGCACCTGGTGGATCGTCGACATCAAGACCGGCAAGGCCGACATCATCGGCCGCTCCTACCCGAAGGTGCGGGACGCCGAGGTGGCGCCGGTGAAGATGGTGCGCTGGACGACGGCCGACGGGCTGGAGGAGGCGGGCGTGCTGACCCTGCCGCCCGGCAAGGAGGCCAAGGGCCTGCCGCTGCTGGTGCTGCCGCACGACGGCCCGGCGCAGCGCGACTACCCGCAGTTCGACTGGATCGCGCAGGCGTTCGCCAGCCAGGGCTATGCGGTGTTCCAGCCCAACTTCCGCGGCTCCGAAGGCTACGGCGCGGACTTCCGCCAGGCGGGAGCGGGCGAGTGGGGCAAGAAGATGCAGACGGACATCTCGGACGGCGTCGCCGAGCTGGCGAAACAGGGCGTGGTCGATCCGAAGCGCGCCTGCATCATGGGCATGGGCTACGGCGGCTATGCGGCGCTGGCGGGGGTGACGCTGCAGCACGGGTTCTATCGCTGCGCCGTGGGCGTGAACGCCATCACAGACCTGCCGCGCATGCACTTCTACCTGACCTACAAGTCCGGGCGGGTCGGCGCGACCCTGCGCAACTTCCGCGCCGAGACCGGCACGGACGACCAGCTGACCGCCGTCTCCCCCAGCAAGCACGCGCGCGAGGCCGACGCCCCCATCCTGCTGATCCACGGCGACGACGACACCGAGGTCCCCATCGAGCAGGGCCGCGCGATGGAGAAGGCGCTCAAAGGGGCCGGAAGGCCGGTGGAGTTCCTCGAACTGGACGGCGAGGACCACTGGTTGTCGCGTGACGACACTCGACTTAGCATGCTGAAGGCCGCGGTCGCCTTCGTGGAGGCGCACAACCCGGCCAGCTAGGGGCGGCGGGGGGCGAAGTTGCGGAAATTTTGGATCGCGCTCGCGGGTCTGACGGCGAGCATCTGGGCGTCGGCGGCGCGGGCCGAGGGGCCGCCGCCCTTGAAGGCCTATGGCGAGCTGCCGGGGTTCGAGACGGCGGCGCTGTCGCCTTCGGGCGAGCGTTATGCGGTGGTGGGCACACTCGGGGAGCAGCGCAAGATCGCGCTCGTTTCGACGGCCGACGACAAGCCGCTGATGATCGGCGACGTCGGCGATTCCAAGATCTGGAACCTGGAGTGGGCCGGCGAGGACAAGGTCGTGGTTCACGGCAGCGGGACCTACGCGCTCGGCCCGATCTTCAACGTGCCGAAGTTCGAGATCGGCCATGCCGTCGTGCTGAGCCTGTCCAGCCGCGCCGCCAAGCCCCTGCTGGCCAAGGGCGCGGCCGGCAACGGCATCTGGGGGACCTACGGCGTCGTCCAGGAGGGCGGCCGCTGGTACGGCTACTTCGGGGGCGTCACCCTGGCCCGCAGCGCCATGGGCGACCAGTACTATTGGGACAAGGGCCAGCCCGACCTCTACCGGGTCGATCTCGACACCGGCAGCGCCGCAATCGCCGCGTCGGGCGTGAAGGGCGAGGGGCTGGAGCGCGACTGGGTCGTCGGCCCCGACGGGGTGGTCGCCACGCTCGACTACAACAACCGCTCGGGCGACTGGCAGATCAGGGCCGGGAAGACGGGCGCGCAGCTCGCCTCCGGCAAGGACCCGCTGGGGGATGTCGCCCTGCTGGGACGCGGCCGCACGGCGGACACGGTGCTCTACAAGGTTCCCGGCGCGCACGAGGAGCCGCACTGGATGGAGCAGCCGCTCTCCGGCGCCCCGGCTGTCGAGATCCTGGCTGACGAGGACGCCGCCGACCTGATCTTCGACCGGCGGACGAAGCTGCTGATCGGCTACCTGCGGGGCAGCGATCGGCCGGAGCCGGTGTTCTTCGACAGCGGCCTCCAGGCGAAGGTCGATGCGGCGCTGAAGCCGTTCGCGGCGCTCAATTCGACGCTGGAGTCCTGGGACGACGCCTTCGAGCGGATGATCGTCCACACCAGCGGCGTGGGCGACTCGGGCTCGTGGTGGCTGGTCGACCTGCGTTCCGGCAAGGCGCGACAGATCGGCTACAGCTATCCGGCGGTGAGGCCGCAGTGGGTCGGGCCCATGAAGACGATCTCCTGGAAGGCCGCGGACGGGTTGGCCATGGAAGGCGTGCTGACCCTGCCGCCCAATCTCGCGCCGAAGAACCTGCCGCTGGTGGTGCTGCCGCACGGCGGGCCGGCGGCGCGGGACTATCCCGACTTCGACTGGTGGGCGCAGGCGTTCGCGTCCGGCGGCTATGCGGTCTTCCAGCCGAACTTCCGAGGCTCGACGGGCTACGGCGACGACTTCCAGCACGCGGGCGACGGCGAGTGGGGCGCGAAGATGCAGACCGACATCTCCGACGGGGTCGCCGAACTGGCGCGGCAAGGGATCGTCGACCCCAAGCGCACCTGCATCGTGGGCGCGAGCTACGGCGGCTACGCGGCCCTGGCCGGCGTGACGATCCAGCAGGGGCTGTATCGCTGCGCGGTTTCGGTGGCGGGCGTGAGCGACCTGCCGACCTTCACCGACTATGTGCGGGACAAGTCGGCCCAGTCGCCCGCGGCGCGGCGGAGCTGGCTGCAAGAGATCGGTCCCAACCGCGACCAGAAGGCCTTCTCGCCCGCCAGACTGGCCGACCGGGCGGACGCGCCGATCCTGCTCATCCACGGCAAGGACGACACCGTCGTGCCCTATGAGCAGAGCGTGCGGATGAGGGAGGCCCTGGAAGGCGCGCACAAGCCCGTGGAGATGGTCACCCTCAAGGGCGGCGACCACTGGCTCTCCCGCGGCGAGACGCGCCTCCAGATGCTCGAGGCGGCCGAGGCGTTCGTGGAGAAGTACAACCCGGCGGATTGAGCTGGGTGCAGGGCCGAAAAGAGCCGCGCAAACCCGGATGGGGCCTGCGCGGCTCTCGGGTGTCAGCCGTAGACGAGGTAGTCGCTCGTCAGCGCCGTATGCAGATCGGTGAAGCTGGTGTCGGCGATCACGATGTGGCCGCCGCTCCACGACAGCACCGTGTCGTTCGCCGCGCCGCCGGTCAGGTTGTGCGTGGCGTCCATGCTGAAGAGCGTCTCGGCCTGCGTCTCGGTGATGCCGTTCAGCTGGATGGTGTCGCCCGCCGACAGGTCGGTGATGGTGTCGTTCCCGTCGCCGGTCACCATCGTCCAGGAGGCGGTGTCCGAGTAGTACCGCTCGTGGGTGGTGGCCCCGGTCTTCACCGTCAGCTCGGTGCGGTCGCCGAAGATCTGGTCAAGCTGATCCTGGCTGACGCCCTCGATGGTCGGCGTGCCGGTGGCCGAGTTCTGGTTGATATCGACGTCGATCTTGCCGTTGCCGTTCAGGTCCGAGCCGATGTTCAGCGTGTCGGCCACATAGGACAGCCAGGCCGAATAGGTGCTGGCGAAGTCGCCCTGGCTGATGCCGTTTTCGAGCGTCACGCCCTGGGTCGCCGCCCAGTCCTCGAAGCTCATGGCCGTCGTGGTCTGGACGTCGAAGTTGAAGACGAAGGTATCGTTGCCCGCGCCGCCGGTCAGGGTGTCGTCGCCGGGGCCGCCTTCGATGGTGTCGTCGCCGGCGCCGCCATAGATGGTGTCGTCACCGGCTCCGCCGTGCAGCGCGTCATTGCCGTCGTCGCCCCGCAGGGTGTCGTTGCCGTCGCCGCCGTAGACCGTGTCGTCGCCGGCGCCCCCGTACAGCGTGTCATTACCGCCGTCCCCGCGCAGGGTGTCGGCTCCATCGCCGCCATACAGCTGGTCGGCGCCCGCGCCTCCGTAGAGTGAATCGTCGCCGCCTTCGCCGCGCAGCGCGTCCGAGCCGTCGCCGCCGTAGAGGAGATCGGCGCCGGCGCCGCCGTTCATCCAGGCGTCGCCGCCCTCGCCACGCAGGGTGTCGGCTCCATCGCCTCCGAACAGCTGGTCAGCGCCCGCGCCTCCGTTCAGCGAGTCATTGCCGCCGTCGCCACGCAAGGTGTCGGCTCCGTCGCCTCCGAACAGCTGGTCGGCGCCCGCGCCGCCGTAGAGCGCATCGTTCCCGCCGTCTCCGCGCAGCGTGTCCGCGCCGTCGCCGCCGTAGATCAGGTCGGCGCCCGCTCCGCCGTAGAGGGCGTCGTCGCCGCCCTCGCCGCGCAGGGTGTCGGTTCCGTCGCCGCCGTAGACGATGTCGTTACCGGCGCCGCCGTTCAGCAAGTCGTTGCCGTCGCCGCCGCGCAGCACATCGGCGCCGTCTCCGCCGTACAGCTGGTCAGCGCCCGCGCCTCCGTTCAGCCAGTCGTCGCCGCCATCTCCGCGCAGGACATCCGCGCCGTCGCCGCCATACAGCTGGTCTGCGCCCGCGCCGCCGTAGAGCACGTCATTACCGCCGTCTCCGCGCAGCACGTCCGCTCCGTCGCCGCCGTACAGGACGTCGTTGCCGGCGCCGCCGTAAAGCACGTCATTGCCGGCCGCGCCGCGAAGCGTATCGAGGCCCGGCCCGCCGTAGATCACGTCGTTGCCCGCGCCGCCTGTAACGATGTCGTCGTAAGAGTTGTCTTCGACCAAACCCCAGGTCACGCCGCCGTTTCCGAGTTGAACCGTGGCCATTTCGCTCTTCCTCTCCTGAAGGCGAGCGGCCGTGAGCAGTCGCTCGCCAGCTCAACCGCACGACCCAATGCGGTGGGTCGCGGTTTGTGGCGGCTCAAACCTGCGAAATGCGGATTTTGTTCGAAGCTCTACAAATATAAATTGGAGGTTGATTTCATATTCTTATGATTATGCTCTCGCTTGATCAGTGCGGAAGTCAATTATTACATGGATATATTCAATAATGAATTTATCCAAAGCAAAAAGAGCCGCGCAGGCCCTGCCCAGGCTTGCGCGGCTCGCCCCAGGGTCGCCCCCCTGGTCAGAGGATAAAGTCAGTCGAGGTCAGGGCGACGTTGCCGCTCAGGTCGATCTGGAGGTCGGCCGTGGTGTCGCCGTTCACATCGACCCACACGTGGGTCACGCCCAGCCCGCTGTCGTAGTGCCAGGTCAGGCTGTTGGCCTGCACGGCGTTGGTGTCGGCGGCCACGAAGGCGAAGGCCTGGTCGTTGGCCAGCGCGGTGTTGGCGTCGATGGCCGACAGGTCGATCTTGTCCGTCCCGTGGGTGAAGTCGACGATGGTGTCGCCGGTGTCCTTCACGGCCAGATAGACGAAGGTGTCGATCCCGTTGGCGCCCGTCAGGGTGTCCGCGCCGTAGCCGCCGACGATCCTGTCGTTGCCGTTGCTGCCGATGATGGTATCGGCCCCGCTGCCGCCGTAGAGGGTGTCGTTGTCGTTGTTGCCGTTGAGGCTGTCGGCGCCCGAGCCGCCGTAGATGGTGTCGTCGCCGCCGCCGCCGTTGATGGTGTCGCTGCCCGCCCCGCCGTAGATCACGTCGGCGCCGTTTGTCCCCGCGGCCGTGAGGTTCTGGCTGGCCGGGTTGCCCGAAGCGTCGAAATCGTTCGGATCGCCCGTGCCGGTATAGACGGTCGGCGAAATCGGTGAGGTCGGCGCCTCGTCCGCTCCGGCGATGTTCACGTCCAGCGTCTGCTGGGCGGCGCCGCCGTGGCCGTCGCTCACCGTGAAGGTGAAGCTGTCGGTCGGGTTCGAGCCGCCCGGCACGGCGTTGAGGGCCGCGTCGTTGGGCTCGTAGTGGTACGCGCCCGACGAGGTGTTCAGGTACATCTTCCCGTAGGTCGAGGTGACCGAGACGTCGTAGCCGCTGAGCGAGCCATCGCTGACGCCGCCGGTCAGGCCATAGGTCAGCGTATCGCCGTCGATATCACTCGCCGACAGCCCGCCGGTCACGCCCGCGAAGTCGTCCGCGGCCGAGGTGTCCGTGTAGGGGATGTCCGCCGGGTCGCTCAGCGTCGGCGCGTCGTTGACGGCATCGACTGTCACGTTGACCGCCACCGTGTCGCTGCCGCCGTTGCCGTCGGAGACGGTCACGGTGAAGCTGTCCGAGCCGTTGTAGTCGGGGTCCGGCGTGTAGGTGTAGCCGCCGCTCGTGTCGAAGCTGACCGACCCGTGCGTCGGGCCGCCCGGATCGCCCTTGCCTGGCGTGGAGTAGGTGAGCGTGTCGCCGTCCACGTCGGTCGCCACGATGGAGCCGGTGGTCGCCGCATCCTCATTGCCCGATGGGGTGAGGTCCGAGGAGCCTTCATTGATGACCGGCGCGTCGTTCACCGGGTTGACTGTGACGTCGACCTCGATGGTGTCGGTCGCGCCCTGGCTGTCGGTGACGGTGACGGTGAAGCTGTCCGAGCCGTTGTAGTCGGCGTCGGGGGTGTAGCTGTAGGCGCCGGTGTCGGCGTCGATGCTGACCGTGCCGTGCGACGGCGCGCCGGGGCCGCTGTTGACGACGGAATAGGAGAGGGTGTCGGGCACGGCGTCGTTGGTGTCGACGTCCGTGGCCGTGACCGTGCCGGTGATGGCGGTGTCCTCGTCCCCCCCGGCCGTGGCGGTGTCGGAAGCGAACACCGGCGCGTCGTTCACCGGGTTGACCGTGACATCGACCTCGATGGTGTCGGTCGCGCCCTGGCTGTCGGTGACGGTGACGGTGAAGCTGTCCGAGCCGTTGTAGTCGGCGTCGGGGGTATAGCTGTAGGCGCCGGTGTCGGCGTCGATGCTGACCGTGCCGTGCGACGGCGCGCCGGAGCCGCTGTTGACGACGGAGTAGGCCTGGGTGTCGCCGGTGTCGACGTCGGTCGCGGTGACCGTGCCGGTTATGGTGGTGTCCTCGTCGCCGCTCGCGGTGGTCGAGGCGGAGCCGAAGTCGGGCGTGTCGTTGGCGCCGTTGAGGTTGACGGTCAGGGTCTGGGCGTTGCTCAGCGAGCCGTCGGAGGCGGTGAACTCGAAGTCGACCGTGGGGTTGGAGCCCGTCTGCAACGCGTTCACGGCCGCGTCGTCGGGGACGAAGGTGTAATCGCCGGTCGTGGTGTTCAGGTACATCGTCCCGTAGGCGGACGCCTTCGAGACATCGTAACCGGACAAGCTGTTGTCGGCGCTGGAGCCGGCCAGGCCGAAGGTGATGGTGGAGCTGTCGACGTCGCTGGCGTGCAGCGTGCCGCTGGTGGCCGAAAAGTCGTCGGCCGCGGCGGTGTCGTTGAGCGTGATGTCCGTCGGGTCGGTCAGGACGGGTGCGTCGTTGACGCCGTTGAACGTCACCGTGGCGGTCGCCCAGGAGAGCGTCCCGTTGGCCATGCGGATGGCGTAGGTGAAGGTGTCGGTCATCGTCTGGCCGTCGCCCAGCGCCTGCAGCGCCGCCTTGAAGCTCGCGCTCAGGGTGTTGGCGTCGTAGCCGACCTGGCCGTCAGTGGTGATCCAGATCTTCGCGCCGTTGGCGCTGGTGTCCCCGCTGGTGGACTCGGCCCTCGCGCCGTCCTTGGTCAGCAGGTCGGAGCCGGACGTGCCGTCGTTCTCCAGGCCGTCGTCGAGCGAATAGAGCGTCTTGGCCGCGCCGCCGAGGTCGTTGGCCAGGACGTTCAGATAGACGATCCCGGTCAGGTCTTCGGAATAGCTGTAGCTGTCGTCGCCCGCCTGCGGAGTCAGGCTGAACGAGGTGATCGTGCCCGTGGTGGCCATGGTCGGCGCCCCCTCAAAAAATTGCCCACTGCGGCGGCGCGGGCCTTCTCCCCGCCTCCCCGCGTTGAGCCAATCGTTAACGAGGCGTTAATAAGATTTCAATGCGACGAACGGCGTTGGGAGCGCGCACGCCGTGAAGTGTCGGTGAAAATTCGCGCTATGTCGGCTGGTCGACGTTTAGATAAACGCCCTGGAATTAACCCTGATTCCGGCCGTTTTCCTCGGTGAGAAAATATCGTGATCCGATAGTAGTTGCTCTGTACTTGGCGAACAGATTGATTGTGTCGGATTAGTCCGTACGGATGATGAGGCGCGTCGCCGCACCTGCCGCGCTTGAAGCTGGTTTTCGCCGTTTCCCGCCCTCGCCGGAGCCGCTATCGAAGGCTAGGGAGGCGGCCGTGACGACGGTTCAGATCGCATCGCTGATGATGCTGGCGTCCGGCGCGCTGCACGCAGGCGTGAACGCCATCCTCAAATCCGGCCAGGACAAGATGTCGAGCCGGGCGCTGATGACCGACGGGCTGGCGCTCTATGCCTATCGCATGGGCGACGTGCCGAGGCTGGCGGCTCTGCGGGAGACCTCGATCCTGTTCGCGACCGCTATCGCGGTGTTCGTGCTGAAGGAGCGGCTGACGCCGGGCCGCGTCGCCGGAATCGCCGGGATCGCGACCGGCGCCGCGGTGCTGATCGCCAGCAGCTAGGGCGCGCGCCGCTTCATGGCCGCATAGATGATGACCACCAGCGCGGCGATGATCGCCAGCGGAATGACGATCGCGCCGATCGCCATGCCCGTCACATAGAAGAGGGCGAAGAAGACCAGCAGCGCCAGAGCGCCCGCTACGACCATGATGCCTACACGAGCCATGCAAGGGGAAACGCGAGCTTGCTCGCTGGGTTCACCGGGAGTTCAGGCGTTCAGCGCGGACGATTTCCTCTTCGATGACAGCCGCAAGCGCGGGCAGCGACTCCTTTACTGTGGTGAAGACGATCCGTTCCTCCACTCCGTCATAGGCATGTCGGTAGTAGTTGCCGGCATCCATGATGGTGCGCCAAGGCATCTCAGGATGGCGCTTGAGAATCTCGGGCGAGAGCCGACGGGCGGCTTCGGAGATGATCTCAAGACAGCGCGTCACCGCATAGAAGATGATCCGATCTTCGCTGAAGTCGGCCAGCGACATGCCCGCCGACCACTAGCGGGCGAAGACGATGTTGTCGCGGATGTGGAGAAGCGCCGCGTCCGACTTAGAAGGCATAGATCGCGTCGCGCTCCGCCGTTGGCAGGATGTATTTGTTCATGCCGCCGTGGTTCACAACGTCAGCCTTGCGCCTGCGAAACAGTCCCTTCACGTAGCGGATCACCGCGACGTAGTCCCACATGGTGATCGGAGCCTCCGGGTCGAAATCGATCATGATGTCGATGTCGCTCTTCGGCCCCGCTTCCCCGCGGGCGAGCGAGCCGAAGAGGGCGGCGTGGGCTACCCCTCGCTGCTTCAGTTCGGCTTCGTGGTCCTTGAGGACCTGGAGGACTTCCTCGCGCGTCATGCGCCGATCATAGCAGACCGTCAGGCCACCGCGTAGCTTTGCAGCGGGCGCACCTCGAGCGGGCTGGCCTTGGTCTCGACGATGGCCTGGGCGGCGGCGAGCGCGCCGGCGGTGGTGGTGAAGTAGGGGATCTTCATCATCAGGGCCGTTCGGCGGATGTCGAAGCTGTCCTTCAGCGACTGCATGCCTTCGGTGGTGTTGAAGACGAGCTGGACCTCGCCGTTCTTCATGGCGTCGACGATGTGGGGGCGGCCCTCCAGCACCTTCTTCACGAACTCGACCTCGAGGCCCTGCTCCTTGAGGAAGGCGCAGGTGCCGCCCGTGGCGAGCACGCGGAAGCCGGCCTGTTTCAGGAGGCGCACCGGCTCGACGATCCACTCCTTGTCGGCGTCGCGGACGGAGACGAAGGCGCAGCCGCTCTCGGGCAGCTTCACGCCGCCGCCGAGCTGGCTCTTCAGGAAGGCGCGAGCGAAGGCGGGGGTGAGGCTCTCGCCGGGGCGGCGCCAGTCGAGGCCCATGACCTCGCCGGTCGAGCGCATTTCCGGCCCCAGCACGGTGTCGACGCCCGGGAAGCGAGCGAAGGGGAAGACGGCTTCCTTCACCGCGATGTGGTCATAGGGGCGGTCGGTCAGGCCGAAGCTCGCGAGCTTCTCGCCGGCCATGACCTTGGCGGCGATGGCGGCGATGGGCTGGCCGATGGTCTTGGCGACGAAGGGCACGGTGCGCGAGGCGCGGGGGTTCACTTCCAGCACGTAGATGCGGGGGCTATCCGAATGCGGCTCCTCGATGGCGAACTGCACGTTCATCAGGCCCCGGACGTTCAGCGCAAAGGCCATGGCCTCCGTCTGGCGCTTTAGCTCAGCGATGGTTTCGGGCTTGAGGCTGAAGGGCGGCAGCGAGCAGGCGCTGTCGCCGGAGTGCACGCCGGCCTCCTCGATGTGCTCCATGACCCCGGCTACGAACACCGTCTCGCCGTCGCACAGCGCATCGACGTCCACTTCGGTGGCGCGGGAGAGGTACTGGTCGATCAGCACGGGACTGTCGCCGCTGACCTGCACCGCGTGGCGGATGTAGCGGTCGAGCTGCTCGTCGTCGCGGACGATCTCCATCGCGCGGCCGCCCAGCACGTAGGAGGGGCGGATCACGACGGGGAAGCCGACCTTGTGGGCGCCCTCGAACGCCTCCTCCGCCGAGCGGGCGATGGCGTTGACGGGCTGGGCGATCTTGAGGCGATGCAGCAGCTGCTGGAAGCGCTCGCGGTCTTCGGCGAGGTCGATGGCGTCGGGCGTGGTGCCGAGGATCGGCACGCCCGCCTGCTCCAGCGGATGGGCGAGCTTCAGCGGCGTCTGGCCACCGAACTGGACGATGACGCCGAGCAGGGTCCCGCGCCGCTGTTCCACGGCGATCAGCTCCAGCACGTCCTCGGCCGTCAGCGGTTCAAAATAGAGACGGTCGGAGGTGTCGTAGTCGGTGGAGACGGTCTCTGGGTTGCAGTTGACCATGATCGACTCGACGCCGATGTCGTCGAGCGCGAAGGCCGCGTGGCAGCAGCAGTAGTCGAACTCGATCCCCTGGTCGATCCGGTTGGGACCGCCGCCTAGGATGATGGCCTTCCTGCGGTCCGACGGGTCGCTCTCGCAGTCCGGCGCCTGGCCGAGCGCGCCGGTCTCGTAGGTCGAGTACATGTAGGGCGTCTCGGCCCGAAACTCGCCGGCGCAGGTGTCGATGCGCTTGAACACCGGGCGGACGTTGAGTTCGTGGCGCAGGGCGCGCACTTCGGCTTCCTTGGCGCCAAGCAGCGTGGCCAGCCGGGCGTCCGAGAAGCCCATGGCTTTGAGCCTGCGGAGCTCGCGTGCGTCCTTCGACACGGCTGCTGACGCAGCCTGCTCAGGATGACGAATTCTGAGTTCGTCATGGTGAGCAGCCCCGGAGGGGCGTGTCGAACCACGCAGGGCCGAAATTCCCTCACCCGCGATCCGCGCCTCTTCAGCCACCAGCTCCTCGATCTGGCGCAGGAACCACGGCTCATAATAGCAGGCGGCGGCGACTTCCTCGACGGTCAGCCCGTGCCGGAAAGCCTGGGCGATCACGCGCAGCCGGTCGGGCGTGGGGGTGCCGAGGGCGGCGGCGATGGCGGTGCGGCCGGTGTCGGGGTCGTCGGCGCCGGGGATTTCGACCTCGTCGAGGCCGGTTAGGCCGGTTTCCAGACCGCGCAGGGCCTTCTGCAGGCTCTCCTTGAAGGTCCGGCCGATGGCCATGACTTCGCCGACCGACTTCATCGAGGTGGTCAGGTAGGGCTCGCTGCCCGGATACTTCTCGAAGGCGAAGCGCGGAATCTTGGTGACGACGTAGTCGATGGAGGGCTCGAACGAGGCGGGCGTCGCGCCCGTGATGTCGTTCATCAGCTCGTCGAGCGTGTAGCCGACCGCCAGGCGCGCGGCGACCTTGGCGATGGGGAAGCCGGTCGCCTTCGACGCCAGCGCCGAGGAGCGCGACACGCGCGGGTTCATCTCGATCACCACCATCCGCCCGTCGCGCGGGTTGACCGCGAACTGGACGTTGGAGCCGCCCGTCTCCACCCCGATCTCGCGCAGCACGGCGATGCTGGCCGAGCGCATGCGCTGGTATTCCTTGTCGGTCAGCGTCAGCGCCGGGGCGACGGTGATCGAGTCGCCCGTGTGCACGCCCATCGGGTCGATGTTCTCGATGGAGCAGACGATGATGCAGTTGTCCGCCTTGTCGCGGACGACCTCCATCTCGAACTCCTTCCAGCCCAGCACGCTCTCCTCGATGAGGACCTCGGTGGTGGGAGAGAGGTCGAGGCCGCGTTCGACAATCTCGCGGAACTCCTCGACGTTGTAGGCGATGCCGCCGCCGGTGCCGGCCAGGGTGAAGGACGGGCGGATGATGGCGGGCAGGCCCACGAACTCCAGCCCCTCCATCGCCTCTTCCATCGTATGCGCGGCGCGCGAGCGGGGGCTTTCGAGGCCCAGCTTGTCCATGGCGTCGCGGAATTTCTGGCGGTCCTCGGCCTTGTCGATGACCTCGGCCTTGGCGCCGATCATCTCGACGCCGAACTTCTCCAGCACGCCCATCTGCTCGAGCGCCAGCGCCGTGTTCAGCGCCGTCTGGCCGCCCATGGTGGGCAGCAGCGCGTCGGGGCGCTCCTTCTCGATGATCTTGGCCACGATCTCCGGCGTGATCGGCTCGATGTAGGTCGCGTCCGCCACGTTCGGGTCGGTCATGATGGTGGCGGGGTTCGAGTTGACCAGCACGATCCGGTAGCCCTCGGCCCGCAGCGCCTTGCAGGCCTGCACCCCCGAGTAGTCGAACTCGCACGCCTGGCCGATGACGATGGGACCCGCGCCGATGATGAGGATGGAGCTGATATCGGTGCGTTTGGGCATCTTCACTCGCGCGCAAGGACCGGCCGCGCCATCAGGCGCGCCCGCCCCCGTTCAAATTGCAGGTTAAGCGGCTCGTTTAGAGACGGAGTCGCGTGCGCGCAAGCACAGGTTTTGACGTTGCGGCGCCCGCCTGTGGACGCGCGATCTGCACAAAAAAATGGCGCTGTACGAATCCGAGTTGCCCAATCTATAAGCGTCGCCGTTCCGGCGGCAACGGAGCCGCGGGTCCGGGGGGAGGCGACGATGCCTATCGACAGCGGCCATACGGCCTGGATTCTGACCGCAACCGCGCTGGTCCTGTTCATGACCCTGCCGGGGCTGGCGCTCTTCTATGCGGGGCTGGTCAGGCAGAAGAACTCGCTGTCGGTGATGGCCCAGTGCGTCGCCATCGCCTGCGTCTCCTCGGTGCTGTGGCTGGCGGTGGGCTATTCGCTGGCCTTTGCGGAGGGCTCGCCCTGGGTCGGCGGCCTGCAGAAGGCCTTCCTGTGGGGCGTGGACCGCGGCACGGCCGTCGGCTCGATCCCCGAGAACGTCTTCTTCATGTTCCAGATGACCTTCGCGGTCATCACGCCGGCCCTGATCGTCGGCGCCTATGTGGAGCGCATCAAGTTCGCCGCCGTCGTGGCGTTCAGCGCGCTGTGGCTGCTCATTGTCTATGCGCCCGTGGCCCACTGGCTGTGGGGCGGCGGGTGGCTGGCCGGCATGCACGCCATGGACTTCGCGGGCGGGCTGGTGGTGCACGCCACGGCGGGTACAAGCGCGCTGATCATCGCGAAGATGATCGGCCCGCGCGACGGCTTCCCGAAGGACCTGCGGCCGCCGCACAACCCCGGCATGACCATGATCGGCGCGGGGATGCTCTGGGTCGGCTGGTACGGCTTCAATGCGGGGAGCGCCTTGGCGGCGAACGGCGATGCGGGCGCGGCGCTCGCGGCCACGCACCTGTCGGCGGCGACGGCGGGCATCGTCTGGGCGGCCATCGAGTGGATCCGCTTCAAGCGCCCGAGCATGGTGGGTCTTGTCACCGGCGTGGTGGCGGGCCTGGCGACGGTGACGCCCGCGTCCGGCTTCGTCGGTCCGGTGGGCGGGGTGATCCTGGGGGCGGCGGGCAGCTGCGTCTGCTTCGCCGCCGTCGAGTTCATCAAGCACAAGGTCAAGATCGACGACTCCCTCGACGTCTTCGCCGTGCACGGCGTCGGCGGCATCCTGGGAACGCTGCTGGTGGCGGTGCTGGCGTCGAAGGCGCTCGGCGGCGCGGGCTATGCCGAGGGGATGAACATGGGAACCCAGGCCGGCGTCCAGGTGTTCGGCGTGCTCACGACCGTGGCGTGGTCCGCCATGGCTACGCTTGTTATCGCAATCGCGGTACGGGCGGTCTTTGGGCTGCGCGCAACCGACATAGAGATTGAGGACGGGCTGGACCTGACCCAGCACGGGGAGCGCGCGTTCACGCCGTAGCGCCGCTCGGCGAACGAGAATCGCCAAAAAGGTCGCTGTTACAGCCACTTACTGAGATGAAAATGCCACACTTGCGTCGAAACGGCGCCGGTGGGGTTGCGCTTTGTTGCACCGGAAATAAAAAACTCGTTTTACGAACTTTCCCCCGCTCTTCGTAAAATCGGTATGTAATGCGAGTTCAAAAGGCTACTCTCCTCGCCACCAGCACGCTGGCCGGCGTCGCGGCGCTCTTCGCCGCACTCACCCCCGCCTACGCCCAGGACGCGGCGGCTCCGCAGCCAGCCCCGACCACGACGGACGCGTCGACGCCGGACCCCTCCACCCAGGCGGGCGAGCAGACGGCAACCAACACCGGCAACGAGGTCCAGGAGCTCGTCGTCACCGGCACGCGCCTGCGCACGACGGAATTCACGTCGGCCGACCCGATCCAGGTGATCACCGCCGACCAGTCGGCGCTGCGCGGCCAGGCCAACACGGCCCAGATCATCCAGGGCTCGACGGTCGCGGGCAACGGGACCCAGATCAACAACTACTTCACCGGCTACGTCGTCGACGGCGGCCCCGGCGTGAACACGGTGTCGCTGCGCGGCCTCGGCACGACGCGGACGCTGGTGCTGGTGGACGGCAAGCGGCTTGGCCCGGCCGGCGTGCAGGGTGCGGTCGGCGCGGTCGACCTGAACACCATTCCTTCGACCCTGATCGACCGGATCGAGATTCTGAAGGACGGCTCGTCCTCGATCTACGGCTCGGACGCCGTGGCCGGGGTGGTGAACATCATCACCAAGAAGAAGAAGGACGGCGGCGAATTCCACGTCTACGCCAAGCCTTCGGACGGCGGCGACGAGTACGACTTCGGCGGCCGCTACGGGAAGACCTTCGGCAAGGCCTATGTGGGGGCCAGCTTCGACGCCTATCGCCAGAACGCGCTGCGGCTGAACCAGCGCGATTACCTGAGCTGCTCCCAGGACTTCGTCACCTACGTTGACGGCGGCGGACGGGCCGACATCGTCGATCCGCGCACCGGCCAGTACAAGTGCTGGAACATCTGGAGCCGGTCGGTCATCGACGCCAACAACGGCCGCCGCTACGCCTTCGACCCGCTGACCCAGGCCGGCGGCTACAACTTCGACGGCATGCGCCGGATCGGCTACGCCACGCTGAACCCGGACGGCACGATCAACGTCGAGGCGACCCGCGCGAACTACGCGGCCTATCCGTACGACAACCCGCGCTACAACCAGAGCTCGGCCATCTCGCCGGTGAGCCGCTACACCCTCACCCTGGACGGCTCGTACGAGATCACGCCCCGAATCGAGGCGTACGGCGACTTCATGTTCAACCGCCGGGTCTCGAACCAGATCGCGTTCAGGCAGCTGTTCCCGATCGTGTGGGCGACGAACCCGTCGAACCCGCTGAACCCGGCCTCCGGCTCGGGCTACACGGGCGCGCCGCACTTCTCCGAGCCGATCATCCTGCTGCCCTCGGGCGCCCAGCAGCACGTGGACTACAGCCGCTTCATCGGCGGTTTCCGCGGCGACCTGCCGGATTTCGGGACGATCTCCAACGTCCACTACGACATCGCCGGGCAGTTCTCGCAGTCGAAGGGCCGCTACACGGTCGATACGATCAACGCCGCCCGGGTGGACGCCACGAGCGGTCCCGACGCGTGCGATCCGACCTGGTTCTATTTCAACGCCAACCACTCGATGGCGGACCTCGGCGACACGGCCGCCTGCGTGCCGATCGACTGGACCCGCGCGGCCCAGAACGACCGCCTCACGCCGGCCGAAGCCGCCTTCCTGCTCGGCAGCGACACCGGTCATACGACCTATGAGCAGGGCTATGTCGAAGGCGACGTGAGCGCGAACCTGTTCGATCTGCCCGCCGGCCCGGTCGCGGCCGACGTCGGCTTCAACGTGCGGCACGACCGGATCAACAACGAGCCGGGCCCGCAGACGCTGGCCGACAACCTCTGGGCCTCGTCGACAGAGGGCGTGACCCGCGGCGACGACACGGTCAAGGAAGTGTTCGCCGAAGTCGAAGTGCCGATCGTGCGCGACAAGCCGTTCCTCTACCGCCTCGATGTGCGCGCTTCCGGCCGCTACTCGGACTACAAGAGCTACGGCGTCAGCAAGACCTACAAGGCCGCGGTCAACTGGTCTCCGCTGAGCTGGATGCAGGTGAAGTACACGCAAGGCACCTCGTTCCGCTCGCCGGCCCTTTATGAGCTCTACCTCGCCTCCCAGACCGGCTATCTCAGCCAGCTCTCGATCGACCCCTGCATCGACTACACGCTGCAGAACTCGACGATCCAGCAGAACTGCGCCTCGCAGGGGATTCCCGACGACTACAACGGCAACATCAACGGCGGCTCTTCCTCCGCCGTGGTGACGGCCGGCGGCGGCTACGGCCACCTGGCGGCGGAGACGGCCCTGTCGAAGACGATGGGCGTGAGCTTCACGCCGCACTGGTTCGGCACGGACCTGGGCCTGGAGGTGGACTACTACGAGAACCACATCTCCAACGGCATCCAGCAGTTCGGCGCCGCCAACATCCTCAACCAGTGCTACGGCTCGGCGAACTTCCCGAACAACGACTTCTGCACGCTGTTCACCCGGGACATGGACCCGACCTCGGCGAGCTACCTGTCGATCCTCAACGTCGACAACAACTACGTGAACGTGGCCGACGTCATGGACCGCGGGATCGACGTGACGCTGATGGCCCGCCGTCAGCTGCCGTGGGATGTGACGTTCCGGTTCGACAGCCAGCTCAGCTGGACGCTCGAGCAGACCACCAGCCTGCTCGGCGGCGGCGACGTCTCCGACTACAACGGCTCGGTCGGCTATCCGGACTTCGTCGGCAACGTGAACTTCCGGTTCGACAAGGGAACGTGGACCCTCAACTGGTTCACCAACCTGGTCGGCAAGGTCTCCGACTCGGAGCTGATCAGCGACGTGAACGAGAACTTCTACCGGACCGGCCAGGCGGTGAAGTACCGCTACGACATGCCGTTCTACGACCTGCACACGGTCTCGCTGCGCCGCACGTTCGAGGACGCGGGCGTGTCGGTCGAAGGCGGCGTGATCAACGTGTTCGACAAGGAGCCGCCGATCTACTCCAGTGGTTCGATCGGGCAGACGGCGCTGGCGTCCCAGTACGATCTGGTCGGACGGACCATCTTCCTGCAGTTCGACAAGAAGTTCTGATCAAGCCTCACGCGATCGGACGATGAGGGGCGGCTTCCCGGCCGCCCCTTTTTCGTTGGCCAAGACATCAATATTCAGGTTGAGCCGCTTTCCTGATGTACTCAAGATGGTGAACACGTTTTCACGTTAAATAACGGCGTTCGCAAAGCCTTAAGGAAAACAAGCTGTACGGTGGGTGAAACGCCCGTGACCGGGGGGACGCGGGCGGGGCAACGATGCCGTTTGGCCATCCTCCCGCGCGGATGCACCAAACCCGATGCCTACCCGAAAGACGACCCTTCTGGCCGCCAGCGGCCTCGCCGGCGCCGCCGCCCTGCTCGCCGTTCCCGCCGCCGCCCTTGCCCAGCAGGCGAGCCAGGTGCAGGAGCTCGTGGTCACCGGCTCTCGCCTGCCACCCAACGAATTCACCAGCGCCTCGCCGGTGCAGGTGCTGAACGCGGATGACGCCGACGTCCGGGGCATCCTCGACACCGGGCGCTTCCTGCAGGGCTCCACGCTCGCCGCCGGCTCGACGCAGGTGAACCCGACCATATCCTATGCCCTGGTCGAGCCGGGCGGCGCTGGGGTCTCGACCCTGTCGCTGCGGGGCCTCGGTCCCACCCGCACGCTGATCCTGCTGAACGGCCGCCGCGCCGGGCCGGCCGGCACGCGGGGCGAGGTGTCTTCCGTCGACCTCAACACCATTCCGATGTCGAGCGTGCAGCGGGTGGAAATCCTGAAGGACGGGGCCTCGTCGATCTACGGCTCCGACGCCATCGCAGGCGTGGTCAACGTCATCACCCGCCAGAACCGCGACGGCGGCAGCGCCTCTGTCGACTACTCAGGGCCGTTCGAAGGGGGCGGGGAGGCGCTCAGGCTCAGCGGCGACTTCGGCAAGACCTTCGACGGCGGGTGGGTGCATGCCTCGGGCGAGTACTACCGGCAGGAGGAGCTGGCGCAGGGCGAGCGCGACTACACCCGCTGCGCCGAGCAGTATGTGTTCGATCCGGCGACGGGCGCGCGCAGCGATGCGATCGATCCGCGCACGGGCCATGCGGTATGCCGCAACCAGCCTTGGGGGCAGGTGTACCCCTATGCCATCCAAAGTCTGAACCCGCCCAAGTACCAGGCGCTGCCGGGCGCGTTTCAGTACGACTATGACGGCGCGCTCGCCGACGCCGGCATTCCTGCCACGGGTCCTGGGTATCCCGGCGTGCCGGCCGGCTTCTATCTGGTCGGCTATGACCGCACGACGCTTGGGCTGCAAAACGCCCACCACCCGTTCCAGGACCGCCAGAGCCTGATCCCGCGGACGGAGCGCAAGAGCGTCTTCCTCGAAGGGGCCTACCAGCTCACGCCGCAGGCCGAGGCTTACGGCGAACTGCTGCTGACGCGCCGCGAAAGCCGCAAGACGGGATTCCGCACCTTCTGGCCTGTCGAAATCACGCTCGATCCTTTCAACGCCGGCTTCACCGGGCTCTTCGGCCTGCAGCCGGTCATCCCGACCGATCATGCGGGCTTCAGCGAGCGGGTCGACCACACCCGGCTGGTCGCAGGGGTCCGCGGCGCGTTTGCAGCGACCGCGCTGGACGGCTGGAAGTGGGACGTCTTCGTGCAGCACAGCCGCTCCGACGGCCGCTACACCAACGATCAGATTCTCAACGACGCCATCGACAGCCAGAGCTTCATGTCGCGCCTCTTGAACGGCCCCTGCGCGGGCGCGACCCTGCCGATCAGCGGCCGGACCTGCATGGACATCAGCTTCACCGACCCGCGCGTGCTGGCCGGCGACCTGACCGCCGCCGAGCAGGCCTTCCTGTTCGACCGGGAGACCGGCAAGACGGTTTACACCCAGGACTTCATCGAAGGTTCGGTCGCAGGCAACGCCTTCGACCTGCCGGCGGGACCGATGGCGCTGGCGCTGGGCTTCCACTACCGCAAGGACGAACTCCGCGACACGCCGGGCCCGATCACGCTGGCTGGCAACGCCTGGGGCCGCTCGGGCGGCGGGATCACCGCGGGCTCGGACGTCACGGGCGAGCTCTTCGCCGAAGCGGGCGTACCGCTGATCGCCGATGCGCCGCTCGCCAAGAAGGTGGAGCTGACGCTGTCGACCCGCTGGACGGACGTTCAGTCGACGGGCAACGCGACCACCTACAAGGCCGGCCTGAACTGGGCTCTGACGCCCGAGTACCGCCTGCGCGCCACCTGGGGCACGTCGTTCCGGGCCCCGGCGCTCTACGAGCTCTACCTTGCGCACCAGACGAGCTTCCTGAGCGAGGCCATCGTCGATCCGTGCGTCATGTGGGGCGCGCGGCTGGCCACCGGCTCCATCCCGCAACGGGTGGCGGACAACTGCCAGGCCGCCGGGGTCCCGAACAACTTCCCGCCGATCGGCAGCGCCACCATCATCGAAGGCGGCGGCGCCGGTCATCTGAAACCGGAGACCTCGGAGGCGTTCACCTTGGGCTTCGTGTGGACGCCGGCGTTCGCGCCGCTCAGCGTCGCCGTCGACTACTTCGACATAGACGTGAAGGACGAGGTGACCTCCCTCGGTCAGCAGATCCCGCTCGCCTGCTACAACTCGCCGAACTTCCCCGCCGACCCGGTCTGCGGTCTCTTCGAGCGGGACTCCAACCACCGGCTCGACAACATCCGCGCCGACTTCATCAACATCGCCGAGCAGACCAACCGCGGCATCGACCTGACGGTGGCCTATCGCCAGGCGCTGCCCTGGAACCTCGGCGAGGCGAACCTCGACGGCCAGTTCACCTGGCAGCTGGAGAAGAAGGAGACCCCCTTCGCCGGCTACACCGAGGACCGCAACGGCCTGATCGGCGAGCCCGACTTCGTCGGCGATGTGACCCTGGCGATCCGCCGCGGCCCGTGGACCGTCAACTGGGCGACCGACATGATCGGCCACCAGGGCAACTACGCCCACTACGGCAGCGACATGGTCTCCGTGGCTGCTCTGGGCGGCGCCCAGCGGGTCAAGGCGCACGCGGAGTTCACGGCCTTCCACACCGTCTCGCTGCAACGCGACGTGAACGACTGGAGCGTGCGCGTCGGCGTCGCCAACCTGTTCGACGAGCACCCGCCGGCCGTGACGACGGTCGGCTCAGGTCTCGG
>JBLNCT010000118.1:0-4857 GCA_050260915.1 Parcubacteria group bacterium | reverse complement strand
GCTCATTCCGACGTACATCGCCACACGGGCGGAACTGAACGAAGCCGAGCAGGCCAATATCAACGAAGCCGACCGTTGGGCCTTCAGCCGAAGGCGCGGCGACGTTCTCACTCCGCAGTTCCTGTTACAGCTTCACAGGCGGATGCTCGGCCAGGTCTGGCGTTGGGCGGGGCGGCTTCGTGTCACCGAGCGGAACATCGGGATCGCGCCGTATCTCATAGAGACAGAGCTGCGCAGGCTGACCGATGACGCACGGTTCTGGATCGATCACCAGTCGTTCGAGCCGGATGAGATCGCGGTGCGGTTTCATCATCGGCTTGTCGCCATTCACCCATTTGCGAACGGCAACGGACGCCATTCCCGGCTGGCGGCGGACCTGTTGATCGTGCAGCTGGGCGGGCGGCGTTTCACCTGGGGCCGCGCAAACCTGATCACCGCCGCCACGACGCGCCGGCAGTACGTTCAGGCTTTGCGGGCCGCAGACGGTCACGACATCCGGCCGCTGCTGGCGTTTGCACGAAGCTAGGCCGCTCAGACCGCCGTGCCGCCGACGGTGAGGCCGGTGATCTTGAGGGAGGGTTGGCCCACGCCCACCGGGACGCCCTGGCCGGATTTGCCGCAGACGCCGATGCCGGGGTCGAAGCTGAAGTCGTCGCCGATCATGGTGACCTTGGTGAGCGCCGAGGGGCCGTCGCCGATCAGGGTGGCGCCCTTCACCGGGGCGGCGATCTTGCCGTCCTCGACGAGGTAGGCCTCGGTGCACTGGAAGACGAACTTGCCGTTGGTGATGTCCACCTGGCCGCCGCCGAAGTTGGCGCAGTAGAGGCCGCGCTTCATCGAGGCGATCATCTCTTCCTGCGAGCTCTCGCCCGCCAGCATGCCGGTGTTGGTCATGCGCGGCATCGGCATGTGGGCGTAGGACTGGCGCCGGCCGTTGCCGGTCGCCTGCATGCCCATCAGCCGCGCCGACTGGCGATCGTGCATGTAGCCGACGAGGATTCCGTCCTCGATCAGGATGGTGCGGCCGGTCGGCGTGCCTTCGTCGTCCACGGTCAGCGATCCGCGCCGCTCCGGGATCGAGCCGTCGTCGAAGACGGTGACGCCGGGCGCCGCCACCCGCTCGCCGATGCGGCCGGAAAAGGCGCTGATGCCCTTGCGGTTGAAGTCGCCTTCCAGCCCGTGGCCGACGGCCTCGTGCAGCAGCACGCCGTTCCAGCCCGGGCCCAGCACCACGTCCATCTCGCCCGCCGGGCAGGGGATGGCGTCGAGGTTGACCAGCGCCATCCGCAGCGCCTCGTCCACCTGGTCCTGCCAGGACTGCGGGGTGATCCAGGTCTCGAATCTTGCCCGTCCGCCCGCGCCCGACGTGCCGGTCTCGCGGCGGCCGTCCTTCTCGACGGTGACCTGCACGTTGACGCGCACCAGCGGGCGGACATCGCGGATCAGGCGGCCGTCGGCGCGCAGGATCTCTACGACCCGCCGCTCGCCGGCCATGGAGGCCAGGACCTGCACCACGCGCGGGTCGCGGGCGCGGGCGAAGGCGTCGATCTCCTGCAGCAGCGCCACCTTGTCGGCGAAGATCGGGGAGGAGACGGGGTCTTCCTCGCCATAGAGCTTGGCGTTGGTGGCGCGAGGGCCTTCAGCCTCAATGCCGGAGTAGCCGCGCTTGGCGAGCTTCGCCGAATCGGCGGCGCGGCGGATGGCGGACTCGGAGATTTCGCTGGCGTGGGCGTAGCCGGCCGTCTCGCCCGCCACCACCCGCAGGCCGAAGCCTTCGCCCGAATCGTAGGCCGCCGTCTTCAGCCGCCCGTCGTCGAAGACGAAGGACTCCGTCTCCGATCGTTCGAGGAAGAGTTCGCCGTCGTCGGCCCCGTGCAGAGCCTCGGACAGCACCTCGCGGGCGCGGGCGGGATCGACGCCCGCGGCGTCGAGAAGGGAGGGAGCGGCGGCTGGAAACGACATGCCCCGAACATAGGGGCCCACGCTCCCGAACGAAACCGTCACAAAGGGTTCCGCCACCCTTGGCAACGCGGCGGCGAGCGCGTATGGACCCCCCGATGTCGGAAGGGTGGGCGCTTGTCAGCGGCCCCGCACGCGCGGGCCTCGATGCAAGGAGCGCCGACTGGATGGACGTGAGGCGCATGAAGGCTAAGTCGAGTGTTCACCGCGTGCTGGCGGGGATTTCCGCGGGCGCGATCGCCGCGATGTTCGGGGCTCAGGCCATGGCGGAAGAGCTGCTGGGGCAGCCGACGCCGGGCGCGATCGATCTGCAGCCGGCCGCGTCGCCGCTGAAGCACGACGCCATCTTCTTCCACAACGCGATCCTGCTGCCGATCATCACGGTGATCAGCCTGTTCGTGCTGGGCCTGCTGATCTGGGTGATCGTCCGCTACAACAAGCGGGCCAACCCGGTGCCGGCGCGCTGGAGCCACAACACCGCGATCGAGGTGATCTGGACCTCCGTTCCGGTCCTGATCCTGATGGTCATCGCCATCTTCTCGTTCAAGCTGCTGTACGCCTACCACGACATGCCCAAGCCCTACATGACCGTGAAGGTCACGGGCTATCAGTGGTACTGGGGCTATGAATATCCCGACCAGAAGATCGCTGAGATCACCTCCAACGTGCTGACGCCCGAGCAGGTGGCGGCCAAGGGGCTTCCCTCCAGCCTGAACAACCTCGCCGCCTCCGAAGCGATGGTGGTGCCCGTGAACCAGGTGGTCCGGGTGCAGGTGACCGGCGCCGACGTGATCCACTCCTTCGCGCTGCCGGCGTTCGGCCTGAAGACCGACGCCATTCCCGGCCGCCTGAACGAGACTTGGTTCAAGGCCGAGAAGGTGGGCACCTACTACGGTCAGTGCTCGGAGCTGTGCGGCATCGACCACGCTTTCATGCCGATCGAGATCAAGGTCGTGAGCCAGCCCGAGTTCGACGCCTGGGTGGCGACCAAGGCTCCGCCGCCGGCTCCGACCGCGCCCGCGGCTCCGGCCGCCGCGCCGGGCGCCGTTCCGGCCGCGCCCGCGACCGCCGCGCCCGCGACCGCCGCGCCGGCTCCGACCGCGCCTGCGGCTCCGGCCGCCGCCGCGCCCGCGCCCGCCCAGAAGACCGCCGCTTAAAGATTGACCCGCAGGGATTGACCCGATGGCTCACGCTGCCGCCGCCGCTCACGACGATCACGATCACAAGCCGCCGTTCCTGGTGCGTTGGCTGTTCTCGACCAACCACAAGGACATCGGCACGCTCTACATCCTCTTCGCCATCATGGCGGGGCTGGTCGGGGGCGCGCTGTCCGGCCTGATCCGCTGGGAGCTCGCGGAGCCGGGCATCCAGGTCTTCCGGCAAGGCAGCTGGCTCGCCCAGACCGGCCTCGTGGAAGCCTCCAAGCACGGCTACAACGTGGTGATCACCGCGCACGCGCTCATCATGATCTTCTTCATGGTGATGCCGGCCATGATCGGCGGTTTCGGCAACTGGTTCGTGCCGCTGATGATCGGCGCGCCGGACATGGCCTTCCCGCGGATGAACAACATCTCCTTCTGGCTGCTGGTCGCGGCCTGGGTGCTGCTCGTCACCTCGATGTTCGTCGACGGGGGCCCCGGCCGCGGTTTTGGCGGCGGCTGGACGCTCTATCCGCCGCTCTCGACCACCGGTCACACCGGCCCGGCCATGGACCTTGCCATCTTCTCCATCCACGTGGCGGGCGCGAGCTCGATCCTCGGCGCGATCAACTTCATCACCACCATCTTCAACATGCGCGCGCCGGGCATGACCCTGCACCGGATGCCGCTGTTCGTGTGGTCGGTGCTGGTCACCGCCTTCCTGCTGCTGCTGTCGCTGCCGGTGCTGGCGGGCGCCATCACCATGCTGCTGACGGACCGCAACTTCGGGACCCACTTCTTCGACCCCGCCAACGGCGGCGACCCGGTGATGTTCCAGCACCTGTTCTGGTTCTTCGGCCACCCGGAAGTGTACATCCTGATCCTGCCGGGCTTCGGCATCATCAGCCACGTCGTCTCGACCTTCAGCCGCAAGCCGGTGTTCGGCTACCTCGCCATGGCCTACGCCATGGTGGCCATCGGCTTCGTCGGCTTCATCGTGTGGGCGCACCACATGTACACGGTCGGCATGAACATCAACCTGCGCGCCTATTTCGTGGCCGCCACGATGGTCATCGCGGTGCCGACGGGCGTGAAGATCTTCAGCTGGATCGCCACCATGTGGGGCGGCTCCATCGACTTCAAGACGCCCATGCTGTGGGCGATGGGCTTCATCTTCCTGTTCACGCTGGGCGGGGTGACGGGCGTGGTGCTGGCCAACGCCGGCATCGACTACTCGCTGCACGACACCTACTACGTCGTGGCCCACTTCCACTACGTGCTGAGCCTGGGCGCCGTGTTCGCCATCTTCGCGGGCTTCTACTACTGGTTCGAGAAGATGTGGGGCGTGAAGTACAACGAGTTCCTCGGCGCGACCCACTTCTGGATCATGTTCATCGGCGTGAACCTGGTGTTCTTCCCGCAGCACTTCCTGGGCCTGCAGGGCATGCCGCGCCGCTACGTCGACTACCCTGTCGCCTTCACCAAGTGGAACGAGGTCTCCTCGATCGGCTACGCGATCACCCTGGTGGGCGTCGGCGTCTTCCTGCTGATGCTGCTGGAAGCGGCCGTCCGCCGTCGTCCGGCGGTCGCCAACCCCTGGGGCGAAGGCGCCACGACGCTGGAGTGGACGCTGCCCTCGCCGCCGCCGTTCCACCAGTTCAACGAACTGCCGGTGGTTCAGGCCGACCACCACTGACCTCCCCGCTTTCAGGGGCTACAATCGAAGGGGCGCGGAGGGGACAGCCCGCCGCGCCCCTTC
>JBLNCT010000117.1:0-28427 GCA_050260915.1 Parcubacteria group bacterium | reverse complement strand
GAGCCCCCTCAGTCGCTTCGCGACAGCTCCCCCAGAGGGGGGGCACCTTGAGGTCGGCGCCAGACCTGTCACGCGGCCTCCTTGCGGCGGCGCAGGTAGAGGTCGGCGAAGGCTTCCAGCTGGCGGGCTTCGAGCGCGCCTTCCTTCACGAGTTCGAGCGACGCCGACAGGGTGGAGGCCAGGTAGGACGGCCGTCCGGGCTCGCCCGTCTCGCCGCTGGGCATCGGCGCCACCGCCTGCAGCGCGGTCCAGCTGGCCAGTTCCGGCAGCATGACACGCAGCCGGTCGCGGGCGTCGTCCAGCGGGTAGGCGCTGGGGCGCGTGGGCCGGTAGTGGCGGGCCTGCTCCTTCTTGCGCTGGGTGATGTAGGCGCTCATCAGCTCGTAGAGGTTGCCCTCCAGCCGCCGGTGGGAGACGACCTTGATGGCCTCCGGATCGCCGCGCGTGAACACGTCGCGCTTCAGCTGCGGCAGGGCCTTCATCATCTCGACCGAGCGGCGCATGGCGTCGAGCTTGGCGATGCGGAAGGCGAGCTGGGCGGCGACCTCCTCGGCCAGCGGCTCGTCGCCCTTCGGCCGCTCGGGCTTGGGCAGCAGCAGGCGCGACTTCAGGTAGGCCAGCCACGCCGCCATCACGAGATAGTCGGCCGCCAGCGAGAACCGCCGCTGCCGGGCTTCCTTCACGAACGCGAGGTACTGGTCGGCCAACCGGGTGACCGACAGCTGCAGCAGGTCCACCTTCTGCGAGCGGGCCAGCGCCAGGAGGACGTGCAGCGGGCCTTCGTAGCCGTCGATGTCGACGATCAGCGCCTCGCCATCATGGGCGGCGTTGTCGGCGGCCTCGAAGTCGAGGATCGGCTGGAAAGGCGCGTTCATGCGGCGAACCTCCCCTCGAAGGCGGCGTCGAGGCGGGCCCGTCCCGCCTCCGCGTCGAAGGGTTCCGGGATTCGGGCGAGTCGCGCCAGAGCCGCGTCGGCCCTGCGGTGGGACTTACCCACAAGCGCGCCGGTGCCTTCGGCCACGGCGGTCATCTCGGCCATGTCGCCGTTGCAGTGGAGGACGACGTCGCAGCCGGCCTTCAGCGCATTGCGGGCCCGGGCGCGGAAGTCGCCCTGCAGCGCCTTCATGGAGAGATCGTCGGTCATCAGCAGGCCATCGAAACCGATAACCTCCCGGATCACCTTTCGGATCGCCTTGCGCGAGTGGGTGGCCGGGCGCTTGCGGTCGATGGCGTCGTAGACGACGTGCGCCGTCATCCCCATCGGCATGTCCGACAGCGCCTGGAAGGGGACGAAATCGCGCGCCTCCAGGTCTTCGTAGAGGGCGTCGACGATCGGCAGGTACTCGTGGCTGTCCGCCTTCGCGCGGCCGTGGCCGGGGATGTGCTTGATGACCGGCAGCACGCCGCCCGCGATCAGCCCCTCGGCGGCGGCGCGGCCGAGGGTGGCGACTTCCTCGGGGGTCTGGCCGTAGGCGCGGTCGCCGATGATGTCGTGAGAGCCGGGCTGGGGCACGTCCAGCACCGGCACGCAGTCGACGTTGATGCCAAGCTGGCGCAGGTCGTGCGCCATCAGCCGTGCGCCCAGCCGCGTGACCTCGCGGCGGACCAGCGGGTCGTTGGTCGCGAGCTCCCCATAGGCGCGGCCGGGCGGGTACTTGCGCCAGTGCGGCGGCCGAAGGCGCGCGACGCGGCCGCCCTCCTGGTCGATCAGGATCGGCGTATCGGCCCGGTCGGTGATGGCGCGCATGGAGTCGGTGAGCGCCCTCACCTGCTCCGGGCTTTCGATGTTGCGCTTGAAGAGGATGAAACCCCACGGGCGCACGTCGCGGAAGAAGGCCCGCTCTTCGGCGGTCAGCTCAGGGCCCGAGCAGCCGAGGATGCAGGCGGAGATCATCAGCGGACGAAGCAGCTCTTCCCGGCGGCCTTCAGCTTGTTGCAGTAGGCGATGGCCGCTTCCTTGGTCGTGAAGCCGGTCACGGCCGTGCGGTAGAGGGTGGCGCCGTTCACCGTCACCGGCGTGATCGACTTGCCGTGCCCGCCGCCCGCGATGGAGGCGGCCTGGGCCAGCGCGGCGTTCGCCAGCGCCGTCGAGGAAACCGCGCCGATCTGGACCACGAAGTTGCCGGGCGTGACGGTGGTGGGAACCGGCGCGGGCTTCGGCGCGGGCGCGGGCTTTACCGGGGCCAGCTTGGCGGGGGCGGTGTTGTTGAGCGCCGTCGTCTGGGAGCCGGTCGGCGCGTCGTCGCCGTTCAGCATGTAGACCTGCGGCGTCGGCTTCTCATCGTCAGCGGCGGGCGCGGGCTGGGCAGCCGGAAGCGCTGCGGCCTGGACCGGGGTCGTCGGGCGCGGCTGGGGCTGCTCAGGCGCGGGGGCGAAGGTCGGCGCCGCGGGCGTGCCGGGCGCCTGGGCGGCCTTGTAGATCTCCAGGCCCGCGGCCGGGTCCTGCGGCTGCGCCTCGGCCGGCGCTGGCGCGGTGATCGAGCCGACCGGCGTTCCCACAGGCTGCGGCGCGCCGTTCGGGGCGCGCACACCGCTGCGGTAGAAGTAGAAGACCGCGCCGATCACGATCAGCAGCGCCAGGATGCTGATGGCCAGCGCCCACGGAAACGGCCTGCGCCCTCCCGCCGCCGCCGGTCGGCGCGCGTCGAAGGTCAGCGGATCGTCGGTGGAGGGCGTATAGGCGCCGCGATGCGGATCGGACATGGCCGGCTACTCCAACACTATGGCCGTGACCGAATCGCGGCCCATTGCGGAGCAGTTTACCGGAAGCGGCGGTGGGGCGGACCAGCCGATGACGTCGCGAGCCGATAAGGTCACCGCCTTCGCCGGGATGAGCGGATTTGGGCTAACCGATCAGGTCCAGCTGGAAGAGGCGCTTGTGCTCCTCGATGGCGTAGCGGTCGGTCATGCCGGCGATGTAGTCGCACACCAGCCGCGCCCGGCCCGCTTCGTCGAGATCCTGTGCGCGGTCGAACCACTCGGCGGGCAGGACCTCCGGCTCGGCCATGAACAGGCCGAACATCTCGGCCAGCAGCCGCCTGGCCTGGCTGCGGGTGCGGTTGACGCGCCAGTGGCGGTACATCCGCTCGTGCAGGAACTTGCGCAGCAGCGCGAGGTCCTCGGCCATGTCGCGCGAGAAGGCGACCAGCGCGTGGTCCAGCGCACGGACATCGTCGGCCGACTTGACGCCTGAGGCTGCCGCCCGGCGGCGCGTCTCGGCCATCACGTCGTCGACCATGGCGCCGATCATGCGGCGCACGGCCTCAAGCCGCGTGAGGCGGTCGTCCAGGTCGGGCCATTCCTTGCGGACTTCCCACAGGATCGGCCCGATCAGCGGCACGTCCTTCAGCTCGTCGAGCCCGAACAGCCCCGCCTGCACGCCGTCGTCCACATCGTGGTTGTTGTAGGCGATGTCGTCGGACAGCGCCGCGACCTGCGCTTCCGCCGACGCCCAGGTGTTGAGGCCCAGCGGATAGGCCTTGTCGTATTCGGCCACCGCCGCCCAGGCAGGCTGCTTCAGTTTCGAGGTGACCGGGCCGTTGTGTTTGATGACGCCTTCCAGCGTCTCCCAGGTGAGGTTCAGGCCGACGAACTCGGGGTAGCGGTGCTCCAGCTCGGTCGCGACGCGGAAGGTCTGGACGTTGTGGTCGAAGCCGCCGTAGGCCGCCATCTGGTGCCCGAGCTCGTCCTCGCCGGCATGTGCAAACGGTGGGTGCCCGAGGTCGTGGGCGAGCGCGACGGCTTCCGCGAGGTCGGCGTCGAGGCCCATGGCGGTGGCGATCGACCGCGCGATCTGGGCGACTTCCAGCGAGTGGGTCAGCCGCGTGCGGTAGTGGTCGCCCTCGTGCGCGACGAAGACCTGCGTCTTCTCCTTCAGGCGGCGAAAGGCGGTGCAGTGGATGATGCGGTCGCGGTCGCGGGCGAAGGCGGTGCGGCTGCGGCTGTCGGGCTCCACGAAGCGGCGGCCTTTCGAGCGCGACGGGTCCTCGGCGTATGCGGCGCGCGGCGGCGGCTCGAACGGCATCGCTATCCCCTCTTCCCCCAAGGCGCGGGCGCTCTCATATAGGGCAAGGCAAAGCCATGACAGAACCCGCAATCACATTGTCGCCGAGCGCGGCCAGCCGCATCCGCCAGATCGCCGAGCGCGAAGGCCGGCCCGTGATGCTGCGCGTCGCGGTCGAAGGCGGCGGCTGCTCGGGCTTCCAGTACCAGCTCGACCTGGTCGACGAGGTCCAGCCCGGCGACCTGAAGATCGAGCGCGATGGCGCCGCCGCCGTGATCGACGAGGTCTCGATGGTGCTGCTGCAGGGCTCCGAGATCGATTTCGTCGACGAACTGGCCGGCGCCGAGTTCAAGGTCCGCAACCCCAACGCCCGGTCCAGCTGCGGCTGCGGCGTGAGCTTCTCGATCTGACGCCCGTGCGGATCGCCACCTGGAACGTCAACTCCATCAACGCGCGGCTGGAGCGCGTGCTGGAGTGGTTCGAGGCGGCCATGCCCGACGTCGCCTGCCTGCAGGAGCTGAAGTGCGTCGACGAGAAGTTCCCGTCTGAGGCCTTCGAGCGGCTGGGCTACAACGTCGCCGTCCATGGGCAGAAGACCTACAACGGGGTGGCGCTGCTCTCGAAGACGCCGCTGGAGGATGTGCGGCGCGGCCTCCCAGGCGACGACGGCGACGACCACGCCCGCTACATGGAGGCGGTGGTCGGCGGGCCGACACCGGTCCGGGTCGCGTCGATCTACTTGCCCAACGGCAATCCGATCGGCACCGAGAAGTTCGCCTACAAGCTGGCCTGGATGGACCGCCTGCGGGCGCATGCCAAAGAGCTGCTGGCGCTGGAGGAGCCGCTGGCGCTGGCCGGCGACTACAACGTCATCCCCGAGCCGCAGGACTGCGACAACCCGCCGAGCTGGGTGAACGACGCCCTCTTCACGCCCGAAGCCCGGGCGAGCTTCCGTGCGCTGAAGAACCTCGGCCTGACCGACGCCTACATGGAGGTCGACGGCAAGCCCGGCGGGTACACCTTCTGGGACTACCAGATGGGCGCCTGGCAGCGAAACCACGGCATCCGCATCGACCACGTCCTGTTGTCGCCGCAAGCGACAGACCGCCTGCGCGCCGTGGAGATCCACCGCGAGACGCGGGCCAAGGAGAAGCCCTCCGACCACGTGCCGTTCGTGGTGGAGCTGGAGCTTTAAATCCCTTCTTCCCTTGCGTCCTTCGACACGCCCGCTGACGCGGGCTGCTCAGGATGACGAACTCTGTTGCTGACTTAGTCATGGTGAGCAGCGGCGAAGCCGCGTGTCGAACCACGTACGGCTTAAATTGACAGCGTAAGCCGCCATGCCATCCTCCCCCTCCTCTGGGAGGGAGCCATGGCGCAACTGATCGCGGCTGCTGTCGTCTTCGTACTGCTTCACCTGTTGGTCTCGGGCACGCGCCTGCGCACGGCGCTGGTCAGTGGGATTGGCGAGGGGCCGTACATGGGGCTGTTCTCGCTGGCGTCGGTGGCGGCCATCGTTTGGCTGGCGATGGCCTACAGTCACGCCAAGGGTGCGGGCGGGGTCTACTGGGACCTCGGGCGAGGGGCGCGGGATGCGCAGCTTCTCATCCAGCTATTTGCCTTCCTGCTGATCGTGCCCGGGCTGTTCACGCGCAATCCGACCAGCGTGAAGCAGGAGGCGGCGCTGGATCGTCCTGACGCAGTGAGCGGGATGCTGCGGATCACGCGGCATCCGTTCCTGTGGGGCATGGCGATCTGGGCGGCAGGGCACCTGCTGGTGAACGGGGATGCGCCCTCGATCTGGCTGTTCGGATCGCTGCTGGCGCTGGCGATCTTCGGGACCTTCAGCATCGACGCCAAGCGCAGGCGGGCCCTAGGCGACAAGTGGGACGCCTTCGCCGCACAGACGTCGAACGTGCCTTTCGGCGCCGTCGTCTCTGGCCGGCAGAGGCTGTCGCTGGGTGAGATCGGCTGGTGGCGGATCCTGCTGGCGGTCGCGATCTACGCCGCGCTGCTGTTCGCCCACCCCTACCTGTTCGCGGTCAATCCGCTGGCCTAGGACTCGGCGCCGTCGCCGGTCGTCTCGTCGGTTTCCACGACCTGTTCGCGGTACGCGCCGACCTGGCCGCGCAGCCGGTCGAGAGAGCGCTTCATCTCGGCCACGGCGCGGTCAGCGTCGGCTTCCTGAACGGCCCAGGCGCGGGCCTCGTCTTCTCGATTCTCGGACATCGCGTCGGAATAACTACCAAATCCGGGTCGGGTTCCCGACACTCCAGTGGCGCTTATCCACAGGAATCAATGGCTTAGATATCGGCATAAACGAACTTCTCGCCCTTGAAGCCAGGCTGGGTGACGGCGCCCAGGTGGGCGGGGCCAACCTGCTGGACGAACTTCCAGATCGCCCCGGAGCCGTAGTTCGTCTCGCGGGGGCGCCAGTCGCGGGCGCGGTGCTCCAGCTCGATCGGGTCGACCTCGAGGTCGATGGTCCCGGCCACCGCGTCGATGGAGATGATGTCGCCGTCCTTGATCAGCGCGATCGGCCCGCCGTCCTGCGCCTCCGGACCCACGTGGCCGATGCACAGGCCCCGGGTGGCGCCGGAGAAGCGGCCGTCGGTGATCAGCGCCACCTTGTCGGACCGACCCTGTCCATAGAGCGCCGCCGTCGTCGACAGCATCTCGCGCATGCCGGGGCCGCCCTTGGGGCCTTCATAGCGGATGACGAGCACGTCGCCGTCCTTGTAGTCCTGGTTCTGGACCGCCTCGAAGCAGGCCTCCTCGCCGTCGAAGACGCGCGCGGGGCCGCGATGGTGCAGGTGACCGAGGCCCGCCACCTTCACGATCGCGCCGTCCGGAGCGAGCGTGCCCCACAGGCCCACGACGCCGCCGGTCGGCGACAGCGGGTTCGAGGCCGGGCGGATCACATCCTGGTCCTCGCGCCAGACCACGTCCGCCAGGTTCTCGGCCAGCGTCTTGCCGGTGACCGTCATCACGTCGCCGTGCAGCAGGCCCGCGTCCAGCAGGGTCTTCATCAGCATCGGCATGCCGCCCGCCTCGCCCATGTCCTTCGCCACATAGCGGCCGCCGGGCTTCAGGTCGGCGATGTAGGGCGTGCGGGCGCAGATCTCGGCGAAGTCGCGCAGGGTGAACTCGACGCCGCACTCGTTGGCCATGGCCGGCAGGTGCAGGCCGCCGTTGGTGGAGCCGCCGGTCGCCGCCACCACCACCGCGGCGTTCTCGAAGGCCTTGCGGGTGCAGATGTCGCGCGGGCGGATGTTCTGCTCGATCAGCCGCATGACCGCCTCGCCCGAGGCGCGGGCGTAGTGGTCGCGGCTCTCGTGGGCGGCGGGCAGCGCGCTAGACAGCGGCAGCGCGAGGCCGATGGCTTCGGAGACGCAGGCCATGGTGTTGGCCGTGAACTGGCCGCCGCACGCGCCCTCGCCCGGGCAGGCGTGCTGCTCGACCTGGCACAGGCGCTTTTCGTCGATGACGCCGGCCGAATACTGGCCGACCGCTTCGAACACGTCCTGGACGGTCAGGTCCTTGCCGTCGAGCCGGCCCGGCAGGATCGAGCCGCCGTAGATGAAGACGCTCGGCACGTTGAGCCGCAGCATCGCCATCATCATGCCCGGCAGGGACTTGTCGCAGCCGGCGATGCCCACCAGCGCGTCGTAAGAGTGGCCGCGCATGGTCAGCTCGACCGAGTCGGCGATCACCTCGCGGCTAACCAGCGACGAGCGCATGCCCTCGTGGCCCATGGCGATGCCGTCGGTCACGGTGATGGTGCAGAACTCGCGCGGCGTGCCGTTAGCGGCCTTGACGCCCTCGGAGACGGCGTGGGCCTGGCGCATCAGCGCGGTGTTGCAGGGCGCCGCCTCGTTCCAGCAGGAGGCCACGCCGACCAGCGGCTGGCCGATCTCCCGCGTGCCCAGCCCCATGGCGTAGTAGTACGACCGGTGCGGCGCCCGCTCGGGTCCGACGGTCACGTGGCGGCTGGGGAGCTTCGACTTGTCCCAGCTTCCGTCCGGTTTCCTGGTCATGGGGAGGCCTCCGACTTTACGCGGGCGGGTTTAGCGAGTGTGCGGCATTTGGGAAAGGTCGCGGCGCAAAGCTCTTCCCCCACGCATGTGGGGGAAGTGGGCCGAAGGCGAAGCCGAGGCTCGTTGGGGGAAGTGTCCTTTTGTACTCCCCCATCGACCCTCCAGCTATCGCTGTCGGGCCACTTCCCCCACATGCGTGGGGGAAGGGCTAGAACCCCGCCGCTTGCTCCACCGCCAAGGCCAGGTCCAGAGCGCGAGCCGCTTCTTCGGCGGTGACAAGCGGCCTTGGCGAAACCCGGCGCACGGCGTCGATGAACTCCCGCACGCTGGCGCCGAGTGGGTCGCGGCCGGCGGGGGTTTCGGTGAAGTGCTCGTTCAGCGCAAAGCCGGTCGAGTTCTCGAAGGTCCGCGCGATGAAGTCGATGACGAGTTCGCCGGAGGGGTAGACCAGCTTCATCGTCCGCTCGCGGGCGTCGGCGATGCGGGAGGTTTCGAACACCGCCGTGAAGCCGTCATCGAAGGTGACTTCGGCCGAGGTCTGGTCCTCCGACCCATCCGCTTCGACCGCCAGCGGCTCGGCGTCGGTCAGCGCGAGCGCCAGGTCGAGGTCGTGGATCATCAGGTCGAGGACGGCCGAGACGTCGTGGTTGCGGGGGCTGGGCGTCCCGCGCCGGACCGCCTCGAGCCGGATCGGCCTTTCGGTGACGTCGAAGAGCCCCATGGCCTGGAAGACGACCCGCTCCTGATGGCCCACCGCGACCGGCAGCTTCCGCGCGGCCGCTTCGGCGATGATCCTGTCGGCATCCTCCAGCGTCACCGCCAGCGGCTTTTCGAGGTAGACCGCCCGGCCCGCCTTCAGCGCGGCCAGCGCCTCGGCGGCGTGGGCGACAGCCGGCGAGGCGATGGTCAGGACGTCCACCTCGGCCAGCAGCGAGTCCAGGTCGGCGAACGCCCGCGCGCCCAGCGGCGCCGCGAGAGCCGCCGCCCGCTCGGGGTTGATGTCGTAGACGCCGACCAGCTCGACGCCGTCCAGCTCGACATACTTCTTCGCGTGGAAGCCGCCGAAGACGCCGGCGCCGACCACGCCGGCTCGCAGGGATTCGCTCATGGGCGCCGCCTTTAGCCTTTCGCGGCTGGAGGCGCCATCCGATCCGGTCTAAACAGATGTTTGAGAGAGACGAGGAGAGCCCCCATGACCACGTCGCGTGAAGTGCGCCTGAAGAGCCGCCCCGAAGGCATGCCCCAGCCCGGGAATTTCGAAGTCGCGTCCGTCGACCTGCCCGATCCCGGCGCCGGCGAAGTGCAGGTGAAGAACCTCTTCATGTCGGTCGACCCCTACATGCGAGGCCGCATGTACGACCGGCCCTCCTACGTGCCGCCGTTCCAGATCGGCGAGGCGCTGCAGGGCGGCGCCGTCGGCGAGGTGGTCGCCTCCAACGACCCGAACCTGAAGGTGGGCGACATCGTCCAGTCGATGTTCGGCTGGCGCGAGCGGTTCAACGCCCCGGCCGCCGCCGTGCAGAAGATCGATACGCACGGGCTGCCGCCGCAAGCCTTCCTGGGCGTGGCGGGCATGCCGGGCATGACGGCCTATGTGGGCCTGCTGAAGATCGCGGCGCTGAAGGAAGGCGACGTGGTGTTCGTCTCTGCCGCGGCCGGCGCGGTGGGTTCGGTCGTCTGCCAGATCGCGAAGATCAAGGGCTGCACCGTGATCGGCTCGGCCGGGGGCGACGAGAAGACCGCCTTCCTGCGCGAGATCGGGGTGGACCACGTGATCGACTACAAAAAGGTCCCGAACCTGACGAAGGCGCTGATGGAAGCCGCGCCCAAGGGCATCGACGTCTACTTCGAGAACGTCGGGGGCGAGCACCTGGAAGCCGCGCTGGAGGCGGCCAAGCCGTTCGCGCGCTTTGCGATGTGCGGGATGATCTCTCAGTACAATGCGACCGAGCCGCCGAAAGGCCCGTCCAACATCATGTACGTGGTCGGCAAGCGGATCCGGATGGAAGGCTTCATCGTCTCCGACCACTTCGACATGCTGCCCCAGTTCCTGAAGGACATGAGCGAGTGGATCGGCTCCGGGAAGCTGAAGTGGAAGGAGACGGTGGACGAGGGTATCGACGCCGCGCCCGGCGCCTTCCTGAAGCTCTTCAAGGGCGAGAACCTGGGCAAGATGCTGGTCAAGCTGGCCTGAAGTCCGCGCTTGTGCGTTGAGGCTGCCGACCGGGGCGGCTAGAACGTCCGCCCCACCCGGAGCCTCGCCGTGAAGCGCCTCTTCAGCGCCTATGTGATGATCGACTGGAGCGCCGCATCTTCGCCGAAGACGGGCAAGGATTCCATCTGGATCGGCGTCATCAAGCGCGACATCCGCTTTCGCCCGACGTTCGAGGCGTTCAACCCGGCCACACGCGCGGCGGCGATGACGCAGCTCGACGCCATCCTGGCCGACCTGAAGCGGCGCAACGAGACGGCGCTGATCGGGTGGGACTTCGCGCTGGGCTATCCGGCTGGCACCGCGGCGATGCTGAAGGTGGGCGACTGGGCCGGGCTGTGGAAGTTCCTTGGCTCCAACGTCGTGGACAAGCCGACCAACGTGAACAACCGCTTCCAGGTCGCGGCGAAGATGAACCGGCTGATGACGGACGAGGCGCGGCCGTTCTGGGGCGCGCCGGCCAACGACGCGCAGCGGTGGCTATCCTCGACCAAGCCGGAGCATCCTGACGACCTTCCCGCCCTCTACCGCCACTGCGAACGGGCGACGCAGGGCAAGGGCAAGGCCGGCGCGAAGACGGTCTGGCAGATTTTCGGCAACGGGACGGTCGGCTCGCAGGCCATCGTCGGCATCCCGCACGTGCGCCAACTCCGCGAAAAGCTCGGCGACCGGGCCAAGGTCTGGCCGTTCGAGACGGGCTGGAAGGCGCTGGGGCCCGATGATGTAGCCGACCTCGATGCGGTGATGGTGGAAATCTACCCGGCGTTGGGCGCGGTGAAGCCGGAACCGGGCGAAGTCCCCGACCGGGCGCAGGTCCGCGCGCAGTGCGAATACTTCGCTCGCCTGGATGAGACCGGCAAACTCGGCGACCTCTTCGCCCCGCCGAAGGATGTTTCCGCGGACGTGGTCGCGGACGTCGAACGCGAAGAGGGCTGGATCCTCGGCGCCTAGAGCCCGCGCCGGCCCAGCGTCCACAACCGCCAGAGCAGCAGGCCGGCCGAGAGGAAGCTCGCGATAATCACGCCGTAGACGATGCCGTTGAGGCCATAGCCCATCGGAATGGCGAACAGCCAGGCGAGCGGCATCATCACGACCACATAGCTGATCATGTGCGTGATGCTGGGCAGCAGCACGTCTCCCCGGGCCCGCAGCGCATTGGCGGCCACGACCTGCAGCGCGTCGGGGATCAGGAAGAAGCAGCTGATCAGCAGAGCCGGGACGGCCAGCGCGATGGCGCGCGGATCGCCCGTATAGCCACTGACGATCAGCCGGGCGCTCGGCCACAGCGCGAGGGTGACGAGCACGCCGAACGCCGCCGTCACCGCAAAGGCGACGACCGCCGCGCGGTTCACGCCGTGCGGATCGCGCGCTCCGTAGGCGCTGCCGACCAGCACCGCCGTCGCCGTCGAGAGCCCCAGCGGCACCATGAAGATGATCGCGGCGACGTTCAGCACCACCGCCCACGCCGCGACCGCCAGCCCGCCGATCCAGCCGGCCAGGATGTTCATGCTGGCGAAGGCGGCGACCTCGAAGAAGTTGGACGCGCCGGCGCCGTAGCCGACGCGCCGCTGCTCGATCTCCATGGGCCGGTCGCGCTGCGGCTTGTCGAACACGCCGAGCCCGCGGGCCTCGGGCAGGCGGGCGATGTAGATCAGGCTCATCGCCGTCAGCAGCATGCGGCAGATGCAGGTCGACCAGGCCCCGCCGACCGCGCCCATCGCGGGCAAGCCGAAGGTCCCCGGCACCAGCAACAGGTCGATGGCGAGGTTCGCGATGTTGGCGATCCACATCATCCACATCGCGGGCTTGGGCTTAGACAGCGCCTCCAGCCAGAAGGTCGTGGCCGTGGACGCCGCATGGAACGGCAGCGACAGGCTGAAGACCAGCAGCGGGCCGGTCGCCCCGTCCGCCAGCTTCGGATCCAGCCCCACCGCATGCAGGAACGGCGGCCCGCCGACCACGAGCACCAGCGCTGCGAGCACGCCCATCCACAGCGAATAGACGATGCCCCGGCGCAGCACCGCGCCGGCCAGATGCCGCCGGCCCTCGCCGATCACGCGCGCGGTCATCACCTGCACGCCTGTGAGCAGCCCGACGACCACCGTCAGGATGACCGACGTCGGCGCCCAGCCGAGCGCGTGGAAGCCCAGCTGCTCGGCCGAATAGCGCCCGACCACGATGGCGTCCGTCAGCCCCATCGCCATGATGCCCAGGCGCGAGACGACGACCGGTCCTGCCAGTCTCAGCAGCCGGGAAAGGTCCGTCGAAATATCTCCGCGCGGCTGTTCTTCGCGAACAGCCGTTGCGGCCGCTGGGGGCGGCATGACTGGAAGCCTTTCAAAGAAGGGCGCGGAAGATCGTGGAATCGGGTTCGCCGATCAAGTCGGTTTCAGGAGAAACAAAGCTTGGGCGGCGCGGCGTTGCGCGGGGGCCACAAGGTGCGTCCTTCGACACGGGCCTGCGGCCCTGCTCAGGATGACGAACTCAGAATTAGTCATGGTGAGCAGCGCTGAAAGCGCGTGTCGAACCACGCAATGAGGTCGTGCGCGGGCTCGGGCGTTCGCGCTAAAGCGAGCGGGATGATCCACGCCTCCCCTCGCCGCCTGGCGCTCGCCGGGCTCGTCAGCCTGGCCGTCGCCAACGGCATCGGGCGGTTCGTCTTCACGCCCATCCTGCCGCCGATGATGGAGGCGTTGGGTCTCTCGGCCGGGCAGGCGGGGCTGATCGCTTCGGCCAACTACGCGGGCTATCTGGCGGGCGCGCTGCTGGGCGCAACGGCGTGGCTGCGCGGCTCGCCCAAGGCGTGGCTGGTCGGGGGCCTGATCGCGAGCGCCCTCACCACGGCGATGGTGGGGTTGGGGTCGGATGTGTGGACGCTGAGCGCCGTCCGTTTCGCGGGCGGGCTCGCAAGCGCCTTCGTCATGGTCTTCGGCTCGACCGTGGTGCTGGAGCGGCTGTCGGCCGCCGGACGGGGCGGACTGTCGGGCGTGCACTTCGCTGGCGTGGGGATCGGGGTCGCACTCTCAGCGGTGCTGGTCTGGCTGGTGAGCCGCAGCGGCGGCGACTGGCGAACCATGTGGTTCGCGGCCGGCGCGGTGTCGCTGATCGGAGCCCTCGGCGCGGCGCTGATGCTGCGCGGCCCGTCTCCGGCGGGGCAGGCTCCCGCCGAGGGGGGCGCGGGCAAGGAGCCCGTGTCGCTGCTGATCGCCTACGGCCTGCTCGGCTTCGGCTATGTGATCACCGCCACCTTCATCGTGGCCATCGTCCGCGCGAGCCCCGCCGCGCGAGGGGCTGAGCCGGTGGTCTGGCTGCTGGTCGGCCTCGCCGCCGCGCCGTCGACCAGCGCCTGGACGTGGGTCGCGGGACGGATGGGAGAACTCCGCGCCTACGCGCTCTGCTGCGCCATCGAGGCGGTCGGCGTGGCGCTCAGCGTTCTGGCGCCGAACACCGCCGGGGCCATCGCCGCGGCCCTGCTGCTCGGCGGGACCTACATGGGCGCGACGGCGCTTGGCCTCACCGCCGCCCGCCACCTCGCCGCCCACCCGCGCCAGGCGCTCGCGCGCATGACGGCCTCGTTCGGAGTCGGGCAGATGGTGGGGCCGCTGTTCGCCGGCGTCGTCGCCGAGCACGCGGGCGGGTTTCTGATCCCGTCGCTGACAGCGGCGTTGGGGTTGGTGGTGGCGGCGGTGCTGACGTTCAAAAGCCCCTCTCCCCTTGCGGGAGAGGGGTTGGGGTGAGGGGTCGATGATCGCTTCAGCCGCGATTCAGCGGTCGGGCTTCATCGAGGTTTGAGAAACCCCTCATCCGGCCCTCCGGGCCACCCCGGAACAAGTCCGGGGCAGGCTCTTCTCCCGCAAGGGGAGAAGGGATCAGCTAGCCGCCTTCCTGACCTCACGCTCCCGATCGGCCCGGAGCTTCTCGGCCACGAGGAAAGCAAGCTCCAGCGCCTGCTCGCCGTTCAGCCTGGGATCGCAGTGGGTGTGATACCGGTCGGCGAGTTCGCCTTCCGAGACCGCCCGCGCGCCGCCGAGGCATTCGGTGACGTTCTGGCCGGTCATTTCCAGGTGGACCCCGCCCGGATGCACGCCCTCGGCATCGGCGATCTCCACGAAGGACTTCACCTCCGCCAGGATGCGGTCGAACGGCCGGGTCTTGTAACCGGTCGAGGCCTTCAGCGTGTTGCCGTGCATCGGGTCGATGGCCCAGACCACCGAGCGGCCGGACTTCTTCGTCGCCGCCATCAGGCGCGGCAGGCGGTCGGCGATCTTGTCGGCGCCGAAGCGGCCGATGAGCGTCAGGCGCCCGGGCTCGTTGGCCGGGTTCAGCACGTCGATCAGGCGCAGCAGGTCGTCCGGCTCCATGGTCGGGCCGACCTTCATGCCGAGGGGGTTCTTGATGCCCTTCATGAACTCCACGTGCGCGCCGTCCAGTTGGCGCGTGCGCTCGCCGATCCAGAGCATGTGGGCGGACGTGTCGTACCAGTCGCCCGAGGTGGAATCGACCCGCGTCATCGCCTCTTCGAAGTTCAGCAGCAGCGCCTCGTGGCTGGTGAAGAACTCGACCTGGTGCAGGTTCGGGTGGCTCTCGGGCGTAACCCCGATGGCGGCCATGAAGGCGAGGCTCTCGGAGATCTTCTCGGTCAGCTCGCGATACCGCGCGCCCTGCGGGCTGTCGGCGACGAAGCCCAGAGTCCACTTGTGGATGTTGTAGAGGTCCGCATACCCGCCGCCCGCGAACGCGCGCAGCAGGTTCAGCGTCGCCGACGACTGGGCGTAGGCCTTCAGCAGCCGCTCAGGATCGGGCTCGCGCTCGGCGGGCTCGAAGGCCATGCCGTTGATGATGTCGCCGCGGTACGACGGCAGCGTCACGTCGCCGACCGTCTCGATGGGCTCCGAGCGCGGCTTGGCGAACTGGCCGGCGATGCGGCCCACCTTCACCACCGGCTTGCCGCCGGCGAAGGTCAGGACCACCGCCATCTGCAGGATCAGGCGGAAGGTGTCGCGGATGTTGTCGGCCGCGAACTCCTTGAAGCTCTCGGCGCAATCGCCACCCTGGAGGAGGAAGGCCTTTCCCTGCGCGACGTCGCCTAGCAGGCCTTTGAGCCGGCGCGCCTCGCCTGCAAAAACCAGCGGCGGCATGCGGCGAAGCTCGGTTTCGACGCGCGCCAGCGCATCCGCGTCCGGATAATCCGTCGGGATGTGCTTCGCAGGCTTTGCTCTCCAGGACGCGGGCGCCCAGCGGTCGGTCATAGGTTTCACTCGGCAAACGGGGAGCGGGGCTAATACCCCACCCGCCTTTCGAAGGCAAAATAATGCGCCCGAGGCTGGTTAGCGAGCGGGACGAGGCAAGATCACATCGCTAAGGCGCGCTTGCCGCATCCGCTTTAGCAATCGTGCGATCAGCGGCCTGACGCGCGGCCTCGACCACGAAGGCTATTGGTGACTGCGCCTTCAGAGCAGCCGCACGCTCAATCAGCTCCCGTTGTTCGTGCGTGAACTTCAAGCGGAGTCGGATGTCGGATGAGGTCTTGGGCATAGCTACACCTTATCGGAATTCCGCGAGGAGTTCACGCTTTATTCTCCGCTCATCCCCGCGAAAGCGGGGACCCAGGTGTCTGATCGCAGAGCGCGAGGGCTTCATAAAAAGCCTGGGTCCCCGCTTTCGCGGGGATGAGCGGAATTGAGAGTCAGGCCACCGCCCCGAGTTCCGGCGGCACGTACTTTTCGCGCATGGTGACGAACTCTTCGGCCGCAGTGGGGTGGACGGCGCAGGTGGCGTCCCACTGGGCTTTGGTGACGCCCATCTTCACGGCGATGGCGGCCATCTGGATGATTTCGGGGGCGTCGGGGCCGACCATGTGGACGCCGACGACTTTCTGGGTGTCGGCGGCGACGACAAGCTTCATCAGGCAGCGTTCCTCGCCGCCGTAGAAGGTGGTCTTCATCGGCCGGAAGACGGCGCGGTAGATGTCGACCTTGCCGTACTGGTGGCGGGCCTCGGCTTCGGTCAGGCCGACGACGCCGATGGGCGGCTGGGAGAAGACGGCGGTGGCGACCGCCTCGTGGTCGAAGCTGGTCGGCTGGTCCATGAACACGGTCTGAGCGAAGGCCGCGCCTTCGCGGATGGCGACGGGGGTCAGGTTGATCCGGTCGGTGACGTCGCCGACGGCCCAGATGTTGTCGGCGGCGGTTTTGGAGAACTCATCCACCTTGATCGCGCCCGTGTCGGTCAGTTCGACACCGGCGGTCTCGAGGCCGAGATCCTTCACGTAGGGGACACGGCCGGTGGCGAACATCACCTGCTCGGTGGTCACGTCCATGCCGTTGGAGAAGTGGCTGACGAGCCCGGCGTCGGTCTTTTCGATGCGGGTGTGTTCGCAGGCCAGCACGATCTTGATGCCGCGCTTCTCCATCTCGGCGGCCAGGTGGGTGCGGACGTCCTCGTCGAAGTCGCGCAGGATGTTGGGGCCGCGGTAGAGCAGCGTCACTTCCGAGCCCAGCCCCGCGAAGATGCCGGCGAACTCCACGGCGATGTAGCCGCCGCCGACGACCAGGATCGACTTCGGCAGGCTGTCGAGGTGGAAGGCCTCCTCGGAGGTGATGGCGTGCTCGGCGCCCGGCACGTCGGGCCTCACGGGGCGGCCGCCCGTGGCGATCAGGATCTTGTCGGCGGTGACGGTCTGGTCCTTGCCGAGGATTTCGACGGTGTGGGCGTCCTTGAGCACGGCGCGGGCGTGGACGAGATCGGCGCCGGCCTTCTGCAGGTTGGTGACGTAGATGCCGGAAAGCCGGGCGATCTCGATGTCCTTGGCGGTGATGAAGGTCTTCCAGTCGAAGGTGGCGCCCTCGATGGTCCATCCGAAGCCCTGGGCGGTTTTGATCTGGCTGGAAACCTCCGAGGCGTAGACCATGAACTTCTTCGGCACGCAGCCGCGGATCACGCAGGTGCCGCCGACGCGGTGCTCCTCGGCCACGGCCACCTTCGCGCCCGACAGCGCCGCCAGCCTCGCCGCCCGCACGCCGCCCGAGCCCGCGCCGATGACAAAGAGGTCGTAGTCGTAGGGCATCGGGCGCTCCGGTCCTTCAGTTCAGGTTGGGCGTATGTAGGGGATCAGGGCGTGAGGCGCACCACGCCGTCGTCCGTGCCGACCAGCGCCTCGTCGGCAAGGTCGAGGAAGAGGCCGTGGTCGACCACGCCGGTCACGCTCTTCAGCGCCGCCGCCAGCGCGGCCGGATCGGGGATGGCGCCCGAGGGTACGTCGTAGATCACGTTGCCGCCGTCGGTGATGACGATCCCCCGCTCCGCCTTGCGCAGGCGCGGCGGGAGCAGCTCGAACTCGGCGGCGATGTCGGCGAGCTTTCGCGCCGTGTGGGGGTGGCCGAAGCGGACCACCTCGATGGGCAGCGGGAACTTGCCGAGCACGTCCACCTTCTTGGCGGCGTCCGCGATGACGACGCAGCGGTCTGAGGCTTCCCAGACCAGCTTCTCGCGCAGCAGCGCCGCGCCGCCGCCCTTGATGAGCGACAGGCCGGGCCCGATCTCGTCGGCGCCGTCAACGGTGAGGTCGATGGCCTTCACGTCGTCCAGCGCCATCAGCGGGATGCCGAGTTCGCGGGCCAGCTCGGCGGTCTTCTCCGACGTCGGGACGCCGTGGATATCCCGCAGGCCGCGCGCCGCCAGCGCCTTCACGAACCAGGCCGCCGTGGAGCCGGTGCCCAGCCCCACGATCATCCCGTTCTCGACGAGACTTGCGGCCGCCTCGCCCGCCGCCTGCTTCTGTGCGTCCGCGCTCATTTCTTCTTCCGTGCCGCCTTCATCTGACGGAAGCGGGCCGCCCAGCCGGGCTTTTCCGTCTGTGTGCTGCGCTCCAGCGCCAGCGCATCGGCCGGCACGTCCTTTGTGATCACCGAGCCGGAGCCCGTGTAGGCGCCGTCGCCGATCTTCACCGGGGCGACCAGCGAGCTGTTGGAGCCGATGAAGGCGCCCGCGCCGACGTGGGTCTCGAATTTGTCGAACCCGTCGTAGTTACAGAAGATGGTCCCGGCCCCGATGTTCGCCTTCGGCCCGACCGTGCCGTCGCCGAGGTAGGAGAGGTGGTTGGCCTTGGCGCCCGCACCGACCTTGACCTTCTTCACCTCGACGAAGTTGCCGATGTGCGCGTCCTCGCCGATGTCGGCGCCGGGGCGCAGGCGGGCGTAGGGGCCGATGAGCGCGCCGGAGCGGACGGCGGCGCCCTCCAGGTGGCTGAAGGCGCGGATCACGGCGCGGCTTTCGACGGTGACGCCGGGGCCGAACACCACGTTCGGCTCGATCACCGCCCCGCCGGCCACCTTCGTGTCCCAGGCGAGGAAGACCGTCTCCGGCGCGGTCATGGTGACGCCCTCGGCCATCAGCTCGGCCCGCCGGCGAATCTGCCAGAGCGCCTCGGCCGCCGCGAGTTCGGCCTGCGAATTCACCCCCAGCATCGAGGCTTCGGACACAAACGCCGCGCGGGTGGAAAGGCCCCTGCCCCGCGCCAGGCCGATGACGTCGGTGAGGTAGTATTCCCGCTTGGCGTTCTCGTTCTTCACGTCGGCGAGCAGGCTGAAGAGCAAGCTCCGGTCGGCGGCCAGCACCCCGGAATTGCAGGCGCTCCCCTGCCGCTCCACCTCGGTCGCGTCCTTGGCCTCGACGATGCGGAGGAGTTCGTCGCCCTTGCCCATGATGAGGCGGCCGTAGGCGCCGGGGTCCGCCGCATGGAAGCCGAGCACCGCCACCTCCGCGCCCTGGTCGCGCAGTTCGAACAGCGGGGCGATGGCCTCGGCGCTCAGCAGCGGCACGTCGGCGTAGGTGACCAGCACGTCGCCATCGAAGTCCGCCAGCGCCTCCTTCGCCGCCAGCACGGCGTGGCCAGTGCCGAGCGGCGGGTCCTGCAGGGCCGTCTGGACGCCGCGCTTCTCAGCCGCCTGCCCGACCTCGGGGCTGTGCGCGCCGACGACGACCACGACCCGCTCGCAGCCCAGCGCCTGGGCGGTGTCGATGGCGTGGTCGAGCATCGCGCGGCCGGCGACGGGGTGCAGCACCTTCGGCGTTGGGGACTTCATGCGCGTGCCCTGGCCGGCGGCGAGGATCACGGCGGCGCGTGCTGGCATGGAGGGCTCCCGACTCGGAGGCGTTGCAATCTCCCTGCGTTTAGCGGAAACGCCGCCGCGATGCATGACCTCCGCGATCTCACCGGCGCCACCATCGCTTTCGACCTGGACGGCACGCTGGTGGACACCGCGCCGGACCTCGTCGGCACGCTCAACATCGTGCTCGCGGAGGAAGGGCTGCCGCCCGTGCCGTTCGACGAGGCGCGCCCGATGATCGGCCGCGGCGCGCGAGCCTTGCTGGAACGCGGCTTCACAGCGGCCGGCGAGCCGCTGGACGGGCCCCGGTCCAACGCGCTGGTCACCCGCTTCGTCGACCTCTACCTCGGCCGCATCGCCGACGAGAGCGCGCCCTTTCCCGGCGTGACGGAGACGCTCGCCGCCCTGCGAGACGCCGGAGCCCGCTTGTCGGTCTGCACCAACAAGCGCACCAACCTCTCGCTGGCCCTGCTCGATGCGCTAGGCCTGTCGCCGCTGTTCGACGCCATCGTCGGCGCCGACGCAGCGCCCGCTTCAAAGCCCGACCCGCGCCACCTCTTCACCGCCGTCGAGCAGGCCGGAGGCGACACCGGCCGTGCGGTCTTCGTCGGCGACAGCGAGACGGACATCTCAACCGCCCGCAACGCGCGCCTGCCCATCGTCGCCGTCACCTTCGGCTACACCGAAGCCCCCTGCGCCGACCTCGGCCCGGACGCGCTCATCGACAGTTTCGAGGAGCTGCCGAGCGCCGTCACGCGGCTGCTCGCCTCACAATACTAAGCCTTAAGCGCTTCCTAGCCACGTTGCGGACGAGGAGGAGGCCGTCATGCGGGGTTTGCTGCGCATGAGGATGCTGGTGGAGGAGCTGCCGCAAGGCGCCTCGGTACACCGTAGAGGGCAGCAGAGCGTCCCACTGGCGCTAATCATTCCGGCATTTGCCATCGGCTGCGGTCTGGCGGTGCAGTTGCTCGCGAACGCAGCTCGTCCGGGGCCAGACGAAATGGCGCGCTATGACTTCGAAAGCTGCGCGCAAGCTCGGGCGGTCTTCGCAGCCCCGCTTAAGCGCGGCGAGCCGTGGTATCGGGCCGAGCTTGATCGCGATGGCGATGGCATAGCTTGCGAGCTCTATCGTTCCGCCGGCGCCCGTTATGTGGCGTCCGCCGCCTGGCACACGGTTCGCGCTCGTTTGGGCGCTCATATGCCGTAAAAGAAAAACGCCCCCGGCCGGTGGGCCGAGGGCGCTTCCTTACGCTTGGCTGGCTTCGGCTTAGAGCGCGTCGCCGAGGATGCCGGCGAGGCCACCGCCCAGCGAGCCGCCGAACAGGTTGCTGAACCCACCCATGTTGGCGCCGGCCGCGTCACGGTCGCGCAGCGAACCGCCGAAGTTGTAGCGGACGCCGAAGCTGAACACGTCGGCGGTCAGGTCGACGTCTTCCCACGAGGACCGCTCATAGCCGGCCCAGACGCTGATCGGCGCGGTCGAGAACTGGTACTCGCCGTCGACGCCGACGTTCCACAGGTCGGTGCTGCCGCCGTCGCCGCTCAGCTGCATCGCGCCGAGGTGGGCGGCGAAGCGCAGGTTGTCGGCGCCGTAGAAGCGGCCTTCCACGCGCTCACCCCAGAAGTCGACGTTGTCCAGATCGTCGGACTGGCCGTAGGCGAGCTGGGCCGCAACGCCGCCCTCCTGGCCGGTGTACTGGCCTTCGACGCCGCCGCCCCACAGGGTGAAGTCTTCGGCATGGTCGAAGCCGAGGAAGCCGCCGACCAGGGCATTGCCGCCGAGACGGAAGTCGGCGTGCGCCGTGCCGTTTTCGGAGGTCGTGCTGAAGCCGTCTTCAGCATCGAAGTTCTGCAGCGCGCCGTCCAGCGACAGCACGACCGGGGCTTCGATCGGCAGAACGATCGCGCCTTCGGCCGTGCCGACGTTGATGTTGGCGTCGCCGGCAGAGTCCTGGGACAGGTTGGCCCGGCTGTACGCCAGGCCGACGTGACCCGTCTGGGCGGCGGCTTGACCCGCCCAGCCAAGAACAAGAGCCGCACTCGCGGCCAGGATAGTACGGTACATCGTTGGTACCCCCCTCTGATTAGGAACCCGGCCTGCTTATTGAGAGGGGTGAGTCACGGCAACGCTTGCGGGAGCCGGGCGCCGCTCTAGAGCGCAAGCTGTGCCGCGCCGGCCACACTCGCGTTTCGGCCGCCCGAGAGGAGGCGGCGGAAAACGGCCCGAAGAATTAAGAAATGGTGGATGCGACAGGGATTGAACCTGTGACCCCCTCGGTGTGAACGAGGTGCTCTCCCGCTGAGCTACGCATCCATTCCGGCGGAAGGGCCGGGTCTATAGCCCGCAGGCCCATCAGCGGCAAGGGCGCAACGGTCGCACAAAACTAGCGCGGCCATGGAACGTTAGGGCGGAGTGCGACCTCTGCTAGGGTAAGGCCGCTCGACTCGTCGGGCGCTGGGGATTATCGCGCGCAGGAATGGAAGCAGCCGCCGATTTCAACGTCCAGCGGGGGGAGCACGGCGACACCGCCGTGCTGACGGGGGACTGGACGTCGATGACGCTGGGCGACGCGGGCCGCAGGCTGGCCGACGCGCTGCGCGGCGCGCAGGCGCCTGCGCTCGACCTGACGAAGATCGGCCGCGTCGACACCCACGGCGCCTACACCATCGTGCGCTCGGCCAAGGGCCTGCCGCAGGGCGACCGCCTCGCCGCCCGGCCTGAAACGGCGCGGCTCCTGAAGCTGGTGGCCGAGGCCGCGCAGGCGGAGCCGCACGCCGGCCGGCGCGCCGGCGCGGCGCAGGAGTTCGTCGAGCGGATCGGACGAGGCGTCGTGGCCCTGGGCGACGACACGCTCGGCACCCTCTCCTTCACCGGGCGCGTGCTGGTCACCGCGGGGCGGGCGCTGACCAATCCCCGGCACTTCCGCCTGCCCTCCATCGTGTCGCTGTGCGAGCGCGCCGGGCTGGACGCCATTCCGATCGTGGCGACGACCGCCTTCTTCATCGGGTCGGTCGTGGGGCTGATCGGGGCCAACATGCTGAGCCAGTTCGGGGCGCAGGTGTTCGCCGTCGAGCTGATCGGCATCGCGGTGCTGCGCGAGTTCGGAATCATCATCGCCGCCATCCTGCTGGCCGGCCGTTCGGCCTCCTCCTTCGCGGCCGAGATCGGCTCGATGAAGATGAACGAGGAGATCGACGCCATGCAGGTGCTGGGCGTCGATCCCTTCGACGGGCTGGTCCTGCCGAGGTTCGTGGCGCTGCTGGTGATGATCCCGCTGCTCACCTTCGTCTCGGACATCGCCGGCGTCATAGGCGGGCTGCTGGTCACCTGGTCGGTGCTGGACATCTCACCGGTCTTCTTCCTGCAGCGGATCGTCGACAACGTGGGCGCGACCCACTTCTGGGTCGGCATGTCCAAGGCGCCGGTGATGGCCGCGGTCATCGCCGGCATCGGTTGCCGGCAGGGGCTGCTGGTGGCGGGCGACGTGGAGTCCCTGGGCCGCCGGGTCACGGCCGCCGTCGTCCACGCCATCTTCGCCATCATCTTCATCGATGCGGCCTTCGCGCTCCTCTACATGGAGCTCGACATATGACCGAGGCCCCCATCGAAAACGACGAGGCGCCGCCGATCGAGGTCTGTGACCTCGTATCCGCCTTCGGCAGCCACATCGTCCACGACCACCTGAACCTGACGGTGAACCGGGGCGAGGTGCTGGGGCTGGTCGGCGGGTCGGGCGCGGGCAAGTCGGTGCTGCTGCGGACCATCATCGGGCTGAAGCAGCCCGACGGCGGGTCGGTGCGCCTGTTCGGCCACGACATCAGCGAGGTCAGCTACTCCCAGTGGACCGGCATCGAGCGGCGCTGGGGCGTGCTCTTCCAGCACGGGGCGCTCTTCACCTCCCTGACGGTGAAGGAGAACGTGCAGGCGCCGATGCGCGAGCACACCAACCTGTCCCAGGCCGAGCAGGACGAACTCGCCGACCTGAAGATCGCGCTGGTCGGCCTGCCGATCCGGGCGGGGGCGTTGAAGCCGTCGGAGCTGTCGGGCGGGATGATCAAGCGCGCGGCGCTGGCCCGGGCCCTGGCGCTCGATCCGGAGCTGCTGTTCCTGGACGAGCCGACGTCCGGCCTCGATCCCATCGGCGCGGCGGCCTTCGACGAGCTGATCCGGGACCTGTCGGACAGCCTGGGGCTGACGGTCTTCATGATCACCCATGACCTCGACAGCCTCTATGCGATCACCGACCGCGTGGCCGTCATCGCAGACAAGAAGATCGTGGCCGCCGCGCCCATCGCGGAACTTGAGCGTTCGGAGCATCCTTGGATACGTGAGTACTTCCTGGGCCCGCGTGGCAGGGCCGCCGTCAAGGCGCATGAGAAGCGCGGCCAGGAGAGGGACTGAATGGAAAGAAACGCAAACTACGGGCTGGTGGGACTGGTCTCGCTCATCCTTTTCGTGGGCGTGGTGGTCTTCATCTTCTGGCTGGCGAAGCTCCAGTTCACCCGCGACTACGACACCTACGACATCCTGTTCACCGAGCCGGTGCGCGGGGTGTCGGAGGGCGGCGAGGTGCATTTCAACGGCATCAAGGTCGGCGAGGTGACCAAACTCGCACTGGACCGCCGCGATCCGAGCCGCGTCATCGCCCGTATCCGGGTTCAGTCCGAGACGCCGATCCGCGTCGATTCCCGGGCCACCCTGGAGCCCCAGGGGGTGACGGGCGTGAACTACATCCAGATCACCGCCGGCACGCCGTCGAAGAAACTGCTGAAGGAGACCGTGCCGAAGGGCGAGGTGCCGGTGATCCTCAGTCAGCAATCGACCTTGTCAGGCCTGCTGGAGGGCGGCGGCAACGTGCTCGCCCGAACGGTGGAGGCGCTGGACCGGGTGAACCGGGTCCTGTCCGACCAGAACATCCGCACCTTCACAGCCACGATGACCGACATGCAGGCCTTCACCGCCGAGCTGCGTGAGCGCAAGGCGGTCATCGCCGACGCTCAACAGGCGCTGCAGAAGGCGGAAGAGTCGGCGGACGCGGTGACCAAGCTCGCCAACTCGACCAACGACCTCGTCAACGGCGACGGCAAGCGCACGCTGAAGAACGCCGCCGAAGCCGCCGAACAGGTCAAGGCCGCGGCCCAGGACGCGCGAACCATGATCGGCAAGCTCGAAGGGCCGACCAGCGACTTCGCCACCAACGGGCTGCCGCAGCTGACCGCCACCATCGTGCAGCTGCAGGAATCGGCGGCGGCGCTGGAGCGGCTGACCAACGAAATCCAACAGAACCCCCGCGGGCTGATCGGCAAGGCTCCCGCCAAAGAAGTGGAGGTCAAGCCATGAGGCGCCTTGCGAAGACGCTGCTGGTCGCGGCGCTGCTGGTTCCGCTGGGCGCCTGCATCTCGCTGTTCCCGAAGTCGAAGCCGGCGCAGCTCTACCGGTTCGAGGTTCCGGCCGTGGAGGCGACCCAGGCCAGTGCGCCTGTCGGCGTGCTGTTGAGCCCGATCGACTTCCAGGCGGCATCGGCTTCGGACCGCATCCTGACGATCACCGGCGGCGAGGCGGCCTATGTGAAGGACGCGCGCTGGGTCTCGCCCGCCGCGATCTTGTTCGAGGAGGCGGTGACCCGGGCGTTCCGGGGGGGGCGGGCTCGCCTGCTCCAGCGTGGCGACGTGGCGCAGGCGCAGTATGCGCTGAAGCTGGAGGTGCAGAGCTTCGAGACCAGCTACGACGCGCCAAACTCCGCGCCCGAAGTCGTCGTCGCGGTCCACGGGTTGCTCAGCCGCAACACCGACCGGACGGTGGTGGGCGACCGGGTGTTCACCGCGAGGGCGCAGGCCTCGGACAATCGGATGAGCGGGATCGTGCCGGCCTACGACCAGGCGGTCGGCGACGCGCTGGGCCAGCTCACCGGTTGGGTGAACAGCTCGGTCAAATGAGGCCGAAGAGGCCCTGCAGGTAGGGGTTCAGCATCCGGCCCTGCGGGTCAAGGTCGCGCCGCACAGACTGGAAGTCGTTCCAGTTCGGATAGAGCGCCGCCAGCTGCGTGCCATGCAGCGAGTGCAGCTTGCCCCAGTGCGGGCGGCCGCCGTGGCGGATGAAGATCGGCTCGATCAGCTGGTAGAGGAAAGCGTAGTCGTCGCGGTAGTGGGCGTGCACGGCCACCGACCCACGCGGGCCGCCCTGGAAGGGTGAGAGCCAGGCGTCGTCGGGAGCGATCCGCCGCAGTTCGATGGGGAAGAAGACGTCGGGCCGCTCGCGCTCGATGGTGTCGACCACCTCCTTCAGCGCCGCCATCTGCGTCTCGGGCGGCAGGTGGAACTCCATCTCGTTGAACCGCTCGGGCCGGTTGGTGGAGAGGAGCTTCCAACCCTCATCGACGGCGGTTTCCGGCGGCGTGCCCGCGAGCAGCGCCTTGGCGGCGGCCTTGCGCAGCGGCGTCGAGAAGCCGAGCAGGTTCCTGAGCGTGCGCAGCGCCTCGAGGAAGGCGTCGTCTTCATCCTTGCCGCGCGGCTGGGCCGGATCGTCGGTCTCATCGTGGGAAATGCAGGCGGCGAGCCCCGTGAACGGCACGGCGTAGAACTCGTAGTTCCGGTGCGTGGCCCAGCGCTGCTCGGCCTCGGCGATGGCCTTCTCCAGCGGGTCGAGCCAGACGCGGCGGCGCAGGCGGCGGTTCTCGGTGGTGCGCAGCTTCACCTGGGTGATGATGCCGAGCGAGCCCAGCGACACGCGCGCGGCGTTGAAGACCTCTGGCCGCTCGGTCGCCGAGCATTCCACGGTCTTGCCGTCGGGCGTGATCAACGTCAGCGCCGTGACATCGCCGTGGATGGCGGTCAGCGCCTTGCCCGTGCCGTGCGTGCCGGTGCTGATCGCGCCGGCCAGCGACTGCTTGTTGATGTCGGGCAGGTTCGCCATCGCCCGCCCGTGCGCCGCCAGCGCGGGGCCGAGCGCGCCGAGCCGCGTGCCCGCCTTCACGATGGCCTGGTCGCCGTCCCAGCCTACGACCCCGCCGATGGAGTCCAGCGACACCAGCGTGCCGTTGGTCGGCACCAGCCCCGTGAAGGAGTGCCCTGCCCCCACTGCCCGGATCGGCGCGGGCGTGATGGGCAACGCCTGGGCCAACGCCGCCTCATCGGCCGGCGCGAGCCTCACCTGCGGATAGCTGTGCTGGATGCCGGACCAGTTGCGCCAGAGGATGCGGCCCTGGGCATCGGTGACCGGTGGCGATGGCGGCTCGGGCTTCTGGCGGTTGGCGACGCCTATGCCGACAGCGCCCGCGCCGACCAGCGCCACGCCGCCCGCGCCGGCCAGCAGCGCCTTTCGCCGGGAGATCATTTCGCCTCGCGGTCAGCCATGAACCGGATGAGAGCCTCCAGATCGTCCGGCGTGCAAGTGGCGCAGGTCCCCATAGGGGGCATCTGGTTGTAGCCCTGGATAGCGTGGGCGAGCAGCGTCGGCTCGCCCTGCTTCCAGCGCGGGTCCCACTGGGCGTGGTCGTGGACCTGCGGCGCCGGGTTGCCGGGCGCGGCGTGGCAGGTCTTGCAGGTGGTCTCGTAGGTGGCGGCGAGGTGCGGGTCGGCCGGTTTGAGCGCCTGGGCCTGCTCGGGCGTCGGGGGCCGCGGGGTTCGGCTGCAGGCGGCGAGAAGCAGCGCGAGAACTAAAGCTCCCTTCCCCCTCGAGGGGGGAAGGGTCGGGGATGGGGGTGAGTGCAGAGAGTTGACGGAAGCGCGCGTGAGACTCTGAGCCCTACCGCGCTCATTGCCCCGGCTCAGCGGGCACACCCCCAACCCTGCCCTTCCCCCCTCGAGGGGGAAGGGTTCTTTGGTGTTCATCACTCGAGCCCATTCAGCCGCTTGCAGGCCGTGAGCGTATTCTGCAGCAGGCAGGCGACCGTCATGGGCCCCACCCCGCCCGGCACCGGCGTGATCCAGCCGGCGACCGCCTTCGCCTCGTCAAAGGCCACATCGCCCACCAGCCGCGTCTTGCCGGCGGCGGCGGCCTCGGGGTCGCGCGAGGGGATGCGGTTCATGCCGACGTCGATCACCGCGGCCCCGGGCTTGATCCAGTCGCCCTTGATCATCTCGGCGCGTCCGACGGCGGCCACAAGGATGTCGGCCTCGCGGCAGACGGCGGGCAAGTCGACGGTGCGCGAGTGGGCGATGGTAACGGTGCAGTCGGCTTGCAGCAGCAGCTGGGCGATGGGCTTTCCGACGAGGTTCGAGCGGCCCACCACCACGGCCCGCTTGCCGGTCAGGTCGCCCAGGGCGTCGTGCAGAAGCATCATGCAGCCGAGCGGCGTGCAGGGCGTCAGCGCCGGAAGCCCGCTGGCGAGCCGCCCCGCGTTGACGACATGCAGGCCGTCCACGTCCTTATCGGGCGAGATCGCGGCCACCACCGCCGCCTGGCTGATGTGCGCCGGCACCGGGAACTGGACGAGGATGCCGTGGATCTTCGGGTCGGCGTTCAGCTGCGCCACCAGCGCCAGCAGATCGTCCTGCGAGGTCTCCTCCGGCAGGCGGTGGGTGACCGAGTGCATCCCGGCTTCGAGCGTCTGCTCACCCTTGTTGCGGACATAGACCTGGCTGGCGGGGTCTTCGCCCACCAGCACCACCGCGAGGCCCGGCTGCAGCCCGCGCTCGGCCTTCAGGGCCGCCACTTCCGCCGCGACCCGCTCGCGAAGGCCCGCCGCGAAGGCCTTGCCGTCGATGATCCGCGCCTCGCCCATCCGCGACTCCCTTCCGGAACTTGGCTTTGGCCTACCCGTTCAGACCGTGGGGCGCAACGCGACGAACGCAGGACGCCCCATGACCATCACCCAGGCCTTTACCCAGTTCGCCAACATGGTCTCCCGAGTGACGGGACGGGCCTGGACCTTCATCGCCTGCATTCTGGCCGTCGTCATCTGGGCCGCCACCGGGCCGATGTTCCACTTCTCGGACACCTGGCAGCTGATCATCAACACCTCGACGACGATCATCACCTTCCTGATGGTGTTCCTGATCCAGAACACCCAGAACCGCGACAACGCCGCCCTGCAGGCCAAGCTCGACGAGCTGATCCGCATCAGCGC
>JBLNCT010000116.1:0-3555 GCA_050260915.1 Parcubacteria group bacterium | reverse complement strand
CCCGCCCGGCGGGCAGGAGCCGTTGCTGGAGCCGCTCCCCGTCGCGGCGCTGCGGCTCGACGAGCAGGCCGCCGCCCAGCTCCCCCGGCTCGGGCTCACCAAGATCGGGCGGCTGACGAAGCTGCCCCGCGCCCAGCTGACGCGGCGGTTCGGCAAGGGCGTGGTGCTGCGGCTCGATCAGGCGCTGGGCCGGGCGGACGAGGCGCTGACCTTCCGCCGGCCCGCGACGCCGTGGTTCGAGCGGCTGGCCTTCGCGGAACCCATCAGCGTGCCCGACGACCTCGCCCGCGCCGCCCACGACATCACAGCCCTGATCTGCAAGCGGCTGGAGCGGGAGGGGAAGGGCGGGCGCCGGTTCGAGGTCGCCTTCCACCGTCTCGACGGCAAGGTCCAGACGGCGTGGGCGGGCCTGTCGCTGCCTGGCCGCAACGCCGCCCGGATCGCCAAGCTGATCGCGCCGAAGCTCGACGTCATCGACCCCGGCTTCGGCATCGAGGTCGTGACCGTCACGGCGGAGGCGGTCGAGCCCGTCGCCCACCGCCAGCAACAACTGCTGAACGGGTGCTCCCCCTCTGGGGGAGCTGTCGCGAAGCGACTGAGGGGGCCTGCGGACTCGCCCCCTTCCCCCGCTTCGCGGGGACTTCCCCCAGAGGGGGAAGACCTGGCGCCGTTGATAGACCGCCTCGCCAACCGCTTGGGCGAAGACCGCGTCTGGCGGGCCGAGCCGTTCGAGAGCCATGTGCCGGAGCGCTCCGTCGTCCGTCGGCCGCCTCTCGCGCCGAAAGGGACCGCCCGGCCGTGGGATCCCGACCGTCCGCGTCCGGTGCGCCTGTTCCGCCGGCCCGAGCCCATCGAGGCCATGGCGCCCGTGCCCGACGACCCGCCCGTGCAGTTCCGCTGGCGAGGCCGACTTCACCGCGTGCGCCGCGCCGAGGGGCCGGAGCGGATCGGCGAGGAGTGGTGGAGGAAGCCCATCGACGACGTCTCGCCGGATCACGTCCGCGACTACTACCGCGTTGAGGACGAGGCGGGCGGGCGGTTCTGGATCTTCCGCGCGGGGCTCTATTCGCCGGACGCGCCCGCGAAGTGGTGGCTGCACGGGTTGTTCGGATGAGCGGCTACGCGGAGCTTCAGGCGACCTCCAACTTCTCCTTCCTGCGCGGGGCGTCGCATCCGGAGGAACTGGCGCTGGCGGCCGAGGCGCTGGGCCTGCCCGCCATCGGCGTGACCGACCGCAACACGCTGGCCGGCGTCGTGCGGCTGTGGACCCAGGCGAAGGATCTGAAGGTCCGGCCGCTGACCGGCTGCCGGCTGGACTTCGCGGACGGGACGCCGAGCCTCCTCTGCTATCCGTCGGACCGCGAGGCGTACGGCCGCCTGACCCGCCTGCTCACCGTCGGCCAGCGGCGGGCGAAGAAGGGCGGGTGCGTCCTGCACTGGGCCGACTTCCTGGAGCATTCTGACGGCCAGCTCGCCCTGATCGTTCCGCCCGCCACGCTGGACGAGGCCTTCGAGCGCGACCTCGACCGCATGGCCGGCGAGCTGCGCGGCCGCATGTGGCTGGCCGCCTCCCGCGCCTATGCCGCGCGCGACCTGAAGCGGTTGGCCCGCCTGGGCGACCTCGCCCGCGCCGCCCGCGCGCCGATGGTGGCCACCGGCGACGTCCTTTACCACGGCCCCGAACGCCGGCCGCTGCAGGACGTGCTGACCTGCATCCGCGAGAAATGCTCGATCCACGAGGCCGGGCTGCGGCTCGAGGCCAACGCCGAACGCCACCTGAAATCCCCGGCCGAAATGGCCCGCCTCTTCGCCCACTGGCCGGAAGCGGTGGAGCGCACGCTGGAGATCGCCGGCCGCATACAGTTCGACCTCAGCCAGCTGAAATACGAATACCCCGACGAGCCCGTGCCGCAGGGCATCACCGCCATCCAGCACCTGACCAAACTCGCCTGGGACGGCGCCAAATGGCGCTATCCCAATGGCGTGCCGGAAAAGGTCACGAACCTGCTCCGGAAAGAACTCAAGCTCATCAAGGCGCTGAACTATCCGAATTACTTCCTGACCGTGCACGACATCGTCAAATGGGCCCGCGCGCAGGAGGACCCGATCCTCTGTCAGGGGCGGGGGTCGGCGGCCAATTCGGTGGTGTGCTTTTGCCTCGGCGTGACCTCGGTCGATCCGACCAAAAAGGGCCAGGACCTCCTCTTCGCCCGCTTCCTGTCGAAGGAACGCGGTGAGCCGCCCGACATCGACGTCGATTTCGAGCACGAGCGGCGTGAGGAGGTGATGCAGTATATCTATGACCGCTACGGCCGCCACCGCGCCGCCATCGTCGCCACCGTCATCCACTACCGCCCCCGCAGCGCCATCCGCGATGTCGGCAAGGCGCTGGGCCTGACCGAGGACATCACCGCCGCGCTCGCCAACACCGTCTGGGGCAGCTGGGGCGACGGGATGCCGGAAAATCATGTGCGGGAGGCGGGGCTCGACCCGGAAAACCCGGAAATAAAGCGGGCCGTCACGCTGGCGACCGAACTGCTGAAATTCCCGCGCCACCTGTCCCAGCACGTCGGCGGCTATGTGCTGACCAAACGGCGGCTGGACGAAACCGTCCCCATCGGCAACGCGGCGATGAAGGACCGCACCTTCATCGAGTGGGACAAGGACGACATCGACAGCCTCGGCCTGATGAAGGTCGATGTGCTGGCGCTCGGCATGTTGAGCTGCCTGAAGCGGGCCTTCCACCTGCTGAACCGCCATCACGGGCTCGATATCCGCGAAATCGCCGACATCCCGCAGGAAGACCCAGCGGTTTACGAGATGCTCAGCCGCGCGGATTCCGTCGGCGTCTTTCAGGTCGAAAGCCGCGCGCAGATGTCGATGCTGCCCAGGCTGAAGCCGAAAGAATTCTACGACCTGGTGATCGAGGTCGCCATCGTTCGCCCCGGCCCGATCCAGGGCGACATGGTGCATCCCTACCTGAAACGTCGCGAAGGAAAAGAGGCGGTTTCCTTTCCCTCGCCGTCGCCTGAACACGGACCCGAAAACGAGCTGCGGGCCGTTCTGGAAAAGACGCTCGGCGTGCCGCTGTTCCAGGAGCAGGCCATGCGGCTCGCCATCGAGGCCGCGAAGTTCACCGAGGAAGAAGCCAACGGCCTGCGCCGCGCGATGGCGACGTTCAAGCACCTGGGAAACCTGGCGGACTACAAGGAAAAGTTCATCGGCGGGATGGTCGACCGCGGCTATGACCTGAGTTTCGCGCAGAACTGCTTCAAGCAGATCGAGGGCTTCGGGCATTATGGTTTCCCGGAAAGCCACGCGATCAGCTTTGCGTTGCTGGTGTACGCGTCGGCGTGGATCAAACGCCACTATCCGGATGTGTTCTGCGCGGCGATCCTGAACTCCCAACCGATGGGGTTTTACCAGCCTGCGCAGCTCGTCCGCGACGCCAAGGACCACGGCGTCACGGTCCTGGCGCCCGATGTCATGCACAGCGACTGGGATTGCACGCTGGAACCCCCAAGTCCTCCCCCTCTGGGGGAGGGGGACCACGAA
>JBLNCT010000115.1:0-18737 GCA_050260915.1 Parcubacteria group bacterium | reverse complement strand
CGAAGACCGCCTGCAGCGTCGCCTCGTTCTCGCCCTCGAACTCCTTCCAGACGCGGCCGGTGGCGGTGAGCGCCAGGGTGACCGGTCCCACATCCATCTTGCCGCCGGCGCGCGCGCCGATCGCGCCGCGCAGGCTCTTGGCGTCGGCGAAGGTGGCGGTCGTCGTGCCGATGGTCAGGTCGTCTACCTCCGTCTTGACGTAGGTGAGCGCCGCGATCGGCTCAATGTAGGCGCCGCCGTCGTCGCTCTGGAGAAGCCGCCAGCCGCCCTCAGCCTGGATGCCGAGTGACTTCGCGCTCCCTTCCGAGCGCTGGTTCATCTGGCTCCGCGACAAGTCGAGGTTGGTCGCGTTGGCGATGACGTCGGCCATCAGCGAGCCGGACATGAAGGTGGCGTAGGCGCCGAACGAATGGCCGTCGAGCTCCAGCTCCGAACCGGTGATCTTGTGGTCGAAGTTCGACTTGAGCTTGCCGGCGGTGACACCGGCGACGAAGGCGCTGTTGTCTCCCGTCATGTGCAGCAGGTCGAGGCCGCCGATGATCGCATCCGTGTTCTGGTGGGACGCGATGTGGTCGTCGAACGCGAGATCGCCGACGGTGACGGTCTGGCGGCGCTCATCATCGATGATATTGCGGGCCCCCTTCAGCCAGAAGCTCGGGCCGGCGGCGCGCTGGTCATCCCAGGCGGCACGCATGTCGCGTTGCCGCTCCCGCCAGGCGCCCGTGGCCGTGCGCCAGGGCTCCGAGGCTGCGCGGGCGATCTGCGGGATTTCGGTGACCCCGCTGCCAAAGGCTATCGGGGCCAGGTAGTGCTGCTGGGCCGTGGCGTCGTACTTGAGGCCGTAGAAGTACATGCCCTGGTCCAACGCGCCTCCGACGGGCAGTTCGCGGTACCCCGACGAGAGCGGGTCGAGAGCGAAATGCTCCGCCGCGCTTGTGCCGCTTCCGGAGACGTCAACGAGCACGATGCGGTTCGCTGTCGGCATGCCGCCGCCGACGGCATTCACACGAATTTTGGTGGAGCCCGCCGTGGTGGAATTGCGAAGGTCGAAACAGTCGGCGGTGACCGCGGCCGAGCAGTCGGCCTGATCGGCGGTGAAGTCGACATCCATCACCAGAGTGCTTGCGCCCGAGCCGGTGAAGAGAGTGCCGGCAGAAGCGATGCGGTCGTTTGCCACCCCGTCGGTGAGCGTCTCCTCCCCTCCGCCAAAGACTACGCTCCCGGAATTGTTCCAGAACTCGAGGCTGTTGATGGTCAAGGTGTCGCCTGGCCCCGCAAATCCTCCGAGGACGACCATCCCCGTGTTCGTAAGGATACTCGTGCCGTCGCCCAAGTAACTCGGTCCGACCGCTGACCAAGTTCCCTGGTTGTCAAACTGCATCAGACCGCTCAGGCCCAGCGCCACGCCCCCGGTAATCCAAGCATTGCCGACATTCGTGATCGCCATACTGGTGCCACCGCTAGTCAGAATGGCGCCCTGCGCTCCTTTGACCGATCCGATGTTGTAGAGGTTTATCCCCGCCTGTTCGGTCGATACGGCGCGAACGCCGTAGCCGGATGCTTCGATGTCACCGAAATTGCTGATCGAAATCTGACCTGACCCGTTCAAAGTAAGGTCATATCCATTTCCGCTGCTCGCTGTGACGGTGCTGCCCTTAGCTTCATTAGAAAACTGAAGCCACCCGCCCCCACTTACGATCAATACCCCCGCCGTTGTGCCCGAGATGCGCATTGGCCCGTCGGAACCGTCCACAAGTGAATCTGTCAGAACAGCGGTAACAGTACCTCCAGTCGTATTCACCACTGCCAGGCCGGGTCCCGTAGTGCTGGTTAGCGATGGATCTCCAGCGTTAAGCGGATCATCTGCACGCCAGATCGAAACGTCTCTCGCGGGCCCGGACGTCGCATTCACGACAAGGCCCCCATTGGTGGTCGTTACACCATTTAGCAGAGTGATCGTCATATTTCCGCTGATCGCGGGATAGGTGATGGCGGAATATGTGCCCTCGCATACCAGGAAATCGTCGTCCGCTCCGTTAGAAGCCGGATCCCCGCACTCGTTCGCGGCAGCGGCTATCGTGGGTGAAAACGCCACGCTGGTGAAGGCGGCGGAACTCAGTCCGACCGCGAGCAGAGACGAACTGGCCATGAGGGTCAGGCGGCGCAGAGTATTTATGGCTGACATGGTGTGTTTCCCCGGAGGTCAGGCGCTTCGCGCCCGGGCCCCGCGCCTCCAAGCGCGGGGAGTTTGGCGGCTAAGGCAGCTTAGAATTCTTTGCGGATCGACAAGCCGATCAGCCTTGGGTCGAGCACGAAGACGTTGGTGGTCAGGCCGGTGTCATCGGAGTTCAAGAATGCATCGGTGATCGGCGTAGCGTCCAGGATGTTCTTCGCGTACAGCTCGATCTTCAGACCATCCTCCGGTCGCTCCAGCCACAGCGACAGGTTCATATTGTACCAGCCGTGCAGCTTGTCATATGGGTCGCTGTTGTAGACGCGCGCCCAGGACTGCGACTGCCAATAAGCGTCGCCTCGGATCGTCCCTCGCCAGCCCTCCAGGAAATCGTGGCCGTACTGAGCACCGAGGTTCACAGTCCAGTGCGGCGCATTTGGGAGCTCATTGCCTCCTAGGTCAGCTGCGAGTCCCGCCCCACCGTTTATTTCGGGATAATTGAGCGGATCGTAGATCGCCCCTCCCATCTCGAAATCTCGTGGAGGTGCGACGTTCGCCCCTATCATACCTCGGACGCCGCTACACAGGTGCCAATACCCATTCTCATCCGTATTGTGAGCCGCCCACCACGCCGCGACGTGCATGGGGACCACGCAGTTCGACGGAAGTTGAGCCCATGGCTTTACAACGACATAGCGGGGATCTCCTTGAGTCCGATCCATTATGTCTATCGACATTTCTCCATCAGCTATCTTTGTGTCTAGATAACCGAAGTTACCAATTATTTGAACGTTGCGGCTAGGAGAGAACATAGTTTCAAACTCAACGCCCCACGATTTAGCGTCAAAATTCTCGTTGACCGCTGTTCGGTCGCGAATCTGGGAGACCTGATAATCCCTGTAATCATAAAAGAAGGCGCCAGTGTTTAGTGTTAGGGCGCCGCTCATGAGAGTATTTTTAGAGCCAACCTCGAACGCATTCACAAATTCTGGCTTGAACGTCGGACCGTACTCGACGGCAGTCAGCTGCAGAACCGGGAACATCCCGGCAGGCTCAGGATCAAACTGCATCCAGTTCAATAGCCAGTCGGGCACTAGATTCCGATCTAACAAATCCTGCAGCGTCCCGAACCGGGGAGCCGCCGGATTAGCGCCACCCGCTTTGTAGCCGCGCGAATAAGAGGCGTAGATGAGAGTCTGATCCGTGAACCCAAGATTCGGCTTCCAATCGAAGCCCACCTTTCCGGTCCATTCGCCCCAATGCTGTCTGATCGGGGGCTGTTCAGGATAGCCCTTCGGCACAACCCCGCCTGCGAATAGGCTGGGCGCAAGCAGCACCTGGGAAGGAACCGGGACGAAAGTCTTTCGATCGTCACTATAGCGAAGCCCTGCGGTCACTTTGACGGTCTCGGTAGCATTCCAGTAGACCTCGCTGAAGCCACCCCACGATTTAACCTTGTAGGGATTCTTGCTGCGGAAATAGTTGTGCCCCTCGCCGTCCATCGTCTCGATGGGGTTTGGATCTATATACGGGCACGGCGAATTTGACGCCGATGTCGGCACAGGCGAAGGGCCCGAGATCGGACCAAACAGACCTGACCATGCGCAGACTCCCGGATTGACCGATCCGCCCGCGCCATTGAACGGGGGAATTTCAGCCATAGCCGTCATGAGATTGAACATGACGTAATAATCGACCAAAGTTCGGAAGTGGGTATAGGTCGCGCCCGCGCTAAAATTGAGCGGGCCGTCAAATGCGGACTGCAGGCGCAACTCTTCCGTGTACTGTTCGCCCTTGGCTTTCGCAACATCGAAGCCGGCCATGGTGTTTGAACACCCAAGCTGGGGGTCACAAAAGAACCCGCCCGGAGCCAGCTGTGAATAGGGACCGGACCCGCCATCGACCTTCGCCGTATCGGTGAAGATAGGCTGCGTGTTGAATCGGTTATAATCCTGGAACGAGTAGGTTTGATCTTTGTTGTAAACAGTCTGCGAGAACATTGTCAGCGCCGGGCTCAAGTCGAACTCGAGGTTTAGCTGAAGAACGTCTGCTTTGGCTCTATAGTGGGGGTCGCGGAATGATGTGATCTCCCTCAGATTGGGGGATTGCATCATGCCGCCGTATGGATCTTTTTGGCCAATTATCGTGACCGACTTTCCGTCAATCTGGCCGATCGATGTATAATCCGATAGGCCAAGTAGACCAAGTACAAAGTTGTAGCTTAGGCCGTTTGGCGTCCCGAACGCGGAATCATCGTACAAGCTCCCAGCTTTGCATCCTTGACTAAATATCGCACGTCGGACGAGAGGATTGAATATACTCGAGGTCGTACCTTCCAGGGACACCCCCCCAATCACCTCCGGCCCATCGTCCCGATGGCACAGCTGCTTCCCCGTACGCGAGCGGTTGTCGTCTTCGTTGAAGCGTTCCCAGACCAGGTTGCTGCGGAAGTTGTCCGTCGGGTTCCACGCGACGGTGACGCGGCCGGACCACAGGTCGCGGCCGTTCACGGCGTGCCCGGTGCCCGCGTTGAAGTCGTAGCCTTGGCGATCGGTCAGCGCTCCGGCGAGCCGAACGGCCAGCTTGTCCTCCATGAGTGGGACGTTGACCATCGCCGAGAGGCGCTTGGAATGGTAGTTGCCGACCTCGCCTTTGATCCAGCCCTTGAAGTCGTTCAGGTCGGGCTTGGCGGTGATGACGTTCACGACGCCCGCCGTCGCATTCCGCCCATAGAGGGTCCCTTGCGGCCCGCGCAGCACCTCCACACGCTCGATGTCGAAGTATTCCTGCTCGAACAGGCGGTTTTGCAGCAGGGCGATGTTGTTGAAACTTACCGCCACGCCTGGGTCGGTCGTCGCCGACACGGCCTTCGTCCCGATGCCCCGGATAGAGAAGTTATAGCTGGTGAAGTTGTTCTTGGAGAAGGTCACGTTCGGGATCGCCTTCAAGAGGTCGAAGCCGCCTTCGATCTTCTGTTCCTGAAGCGTTTTCTCGGTGAACGCACTGATCGCGATCGGCACGTCCTGGATGTTCTCTTCCCGTTTTTGCGCCGTCACCACCAGCGCCTGCACGGTGCCGGAGTCAGCGCCGTCCCCCGCGGCGCTTCCGGACTGGGGGTTATCGGCTCGTTGGATGAGCAGAACCCCGGATGCGGTGCGGTCGGCTTTCAGTCCCGTCCCGTCAAGCAGCGCCACCAGCGCGCCCTCGGCGGTGTACTGACCTTTAAGCGGCGGGGCCGTGCGGCCGGCCACGAGCGCGTCGGCGAATATGATCTCGCGGTCGGCGACCGCGCTGTAGGAGCGCAGCGCCTGAGCCAGCGGTTGAGCCGGCTGGTCGAACTTGATTTCGGAGCTTTGCGCGAGCGCCTGCCCTGCGGTCACCATGGAAAGCGCGCCCGCCAGCGCCGTGGCGCCCAGCAGCATACGGCGAACTGATTTACCCGACATGTCCCCTCCCCAGAAGCTTGATGGGGAGCGTTCCTGATCGTCCCCCTTCTGAGAATTACGAATGGGGCAGGAAAATCCTCAAAGCTCGACGCAAAAAAAGTTGCGCGGGCCTCAGCCCTGCGCGGTCGACGAGCGCAGGGTGACGCCTTCGGGGCCGTCCACGGCGGTGACGGGCAGGTAGGCGGTGACCGCCTCCAGGAAACCGTGCATGTCGCCGGCGTCGAAGGCGCCGCTTATCGGGATCGCGCCGGCGGCGGGGTCGCCGATGGCGATCTGGCGGCTGGAGTAGCGGTTCATCCTGGCCGCGGCTTCGGCCAGCGGCTCCTTGTCGAACATCAGCTTGCCCTGCTGCCAGGCGACGGCCTGCTGCAGGTCGACGTTCGGGACGATCTGCGCCGGCTCGTCCACCGCGGCGACCAATTGCTGACCCGGGCGCAGTTCGACGGCTTTCGGCGGCAAGTGGGTGGACCCCGGCTTCGGCAGCGGGCCCGCAGCCGCGTCCTTAGCGGACAGGATCACGACGCGACCCTCGATCAGCGTCACGCGCGCGGCGTCGCCGTAGATGTCGATGTTGAATGCGGTGCCGGTCGCCACCACCGTCCGATCCCGCGCCCTCACGCTGAAGGGCCGCGACACGTCGTGGGCGACGTCGAACCGCGCCTGGCCCCGGACGAGCGTGAGCCGCCGCGCCTCGTCCGAATAGTCCACCGTCACCTTCGTCATCGCATCGAGCGACAGGCGCGAGCCGTCCTTCAGCGTCACCACGCGGCGCTCGTTGCGGCGGGTCTCGTACACCTCGCCCGGGTGCAGCAGCGGCCAGGCGCCGATGCCGGCGGCCAGCAGCAGCCCAGCGGCGGCCGCAAACCCACCCCTCCGCGTGATCGCGCCGCTCCGGCTCCAGCGCATCATGCGGTCGCGCGCGGTCCGCTGGGCGCGGTGGAGGGCGTCGCGGCGGACGACCATGACGTCCGGCGTGGCGGCGTGGCTGTCGACCAGGTCCCACACCTTGCCCGTACGCTCGAAGGCGCGGCGGTGCAGTTCGTCGGCGGCGAGCCATTCCTGGAAGGCGGCCTCCGCCTCCGCCGACCAGTCCGCCGACTCCCGGCGCATGCGCCAGATCGCGGCGCTCTGCAGCGGCGTCAGCGTGGCGTCGTCGGAGATGGACATCACGTCGCTCATAGCGGTCCGAACACCAGCGCCAAATGCTCCGTCGCGCGTGCGACGTATTTCTCGACCGAGCTGACCGAGATCCCGTACAGGCCGGCGATCTCGCGCTGCTTCATCTTCTCCAGCCGGTAGAGCACGAAAATGTCACGCGTCCGTTCGCCAAGCTCATCCAGCGCCCGCAAGGCCGCGGCGAGCGCCTCCTGACTGAGTAGTACGCGCTCGGGCTCCAAATCCTCAATCAGGCCCGGCGCGACCCGGCCCGAAGCGGGGTCCGGGTGGTCCGCGCCGTCGAGGCTGACATGCTCCAGCCCGCGCCGCGCGCCCGCGTGCCGCGCCCGGTCGCGCAACAGGTTGGCCGCGATCTTGAAGATGAAGACCTCCGCGTATTCGCTGGGCAGCTCCTCGCCGCGCCGCAGGATGCGCAGGAACACCTCCTGCGTCAGATCCTCGGCGTCCTGCCGGCTGCCGGTTCGGCGCAGGAAGAAGCTCATCAGCGGCGCCCGGAAACGCGCATTCAGCCGCGCCGCCAGATCGGAGGCGGACGGAGCCGAGTTGTGTTCCGAAACGACGGGCGCGCGCATCCGCTGCGGTGATCCTTCGCGTGTACGTACGCGTAAGGCTCGCCCAACTGACAGGGGTGTCAAGACGGTCCCGCTGGTCGGCGGCTGCGCGTGAGCGACGAAAAAGGGCGGCCGCCGGTGAGGCGACCGCCCAAGGTGTTCCGGTTCGAAGGGGACCGATACCGGAGAGGGGTTACCAGTTGAAGCGAAGGCCGACGGACGCCTGGCTGTCGCTGTAGTCGTCCATGAACTTGAAGCTGTAGTCGGCGAAACCGGACCAGCGGCCGTCCTTGGAAATCAGGTTGAAGGTCGCGCCGACGTCGCCCAGCGCCCCGTCGGAAGCGTCGGTCAGGGCCATCGCCTGGTCGCCACTCTCCAGGCGGATGCCGTTGTCGCCCTTGAACTCGTCCCAGACGCGGCCGGTGATGGCCATGCCGGCGATGAAGTTCTGCAGCTCCAGCTTGCCGCCCAGCCGCGCGCCGACCGCGCCCCTGAAACTCTTGGCCTTGTCGAAGCTGACCGTGAGGTTGCCGGAGATCGGCAGGTCCTTCACATCGGTGGTCACATAGGCCAGCGTCAGCAAGGGCTCGATGAAGATCGCGCCGGCGGAGTCCGACAGGCGATAGCCCGTCTCCGCCTGCCAGCCGAGGGTGTCGGCCTTGGCCTTCACGCCGCTGAAGCCGGCGCCGTCGAACTTCAGGTCGAGCTTGTTGGCGTTGACGATGCCGTCGACGAAGAAGCCGCCGGAGAGGAAGCTGGCGTAGGCGCCGTAGGATTCGCCGTCCGCCTTCACCTTGCTCGAACCGACGGTGAAGTCGACGTCGGCCTTGACCTTGCCGGCCGTCACCCCCGCCACCCAGGCCTGGTCGCCGGACTGGACGTTCAGGAAGTCGATGCCGCCGACCAGGCCCTTGGTGGACTGGCTGTAGCTGTCGTCGAAGACCTTGATGTCGCCGCCGACGTCCGAGCCCGGTTTATAGGTCCGCTGCACATGCCCGCCGGCCGCCTTCAGCCACACGCCGGGCCCGGAGCCCGAACCGCGCGCGGCGATCGTGTCCTGCAGGTCGGCCTGCCGGTTGAACCAACTGCCGGTCGTGGTGTCCCACACGCTGCGCAGCGCCGCGCCGGTGAGCGCGAACGTGTGTGCGCCCGCGCCGGCATAGGGCACGAGCTCGTGGCGCTGGGTGGCGGCGTCGTAGGCGAGCCTGTAGACGAACAGGCCGGTGTCGATACCGCCGCTCGTGCCCACATCGGTATAGCCAGTGGAGTCCATGCTGAGCGTGAAATCGCCGGCCGCGCTCGTGCCGCCGTTCACATCGACCAGCACGATGGGCTTCAGAGAGCCCATGCCGCCCAGGCTGTTGACGACGATGCTGGTCGTGCCGGAGGTGCTCAGGCCCCGCAGGTCGAAGCAGTCGGCCGTCACGGCGGCGGCGCAGCTTGCCTGGCCCGCGCCGGTAAAGTTCACGTCCATCATCAGCTTGGCCATACTGCCGCTGGCGACGTAGCCGGGTCCGCTGAACTGGAGGCGATCGGTAGGGCTGCCGTTGGTGGACAGGCTGTCCGCGCCTGAGCCAAACACGATCGTGCCCTGGTTCGTGAAGCTGTTGGCGCCGAGGCCGAAATCGAGGGTGGTGGTTCCGTCGATGGCGATTACACCGCCCGAGCCATTAGTGACGCTCGTCGCACCATCTCCGAGAAAGTTCGTGCCGCTGGTGCGCCACACGCCGTAGTTGGCGGCGGTGACCGCGCCGGTGTTGTGAAGCTGAATGCCGCCGTTCAACACGCCATACAGGGTGTTCGTCAGTGAGACACTGTTTCCGGCCCGGACCAAGATGGCCGCTGTGGTTCCCGTCACGACAGCGCCGCTGGTCAGGTATATGTTCCCACCAGTAAGGTCTATCCCGGCGCCGCCAGTAGCCGTGATCGAGCCGCTCGTCGGCCTGATATAAATGTCGCCATCGCCCTTCACGCGAATACCGGCTGTGACGCCTTGAACGGAGCCGACGCTGTCACCGTTTGCAATATTGACGCTAGCGGCGCCTGAAGTAGCAACGTCGATGCCGGCTCCTGACGTGCTCGTGATGGTGAAATCGCCGGCGCCGCCGTAAGGGCGGATAACGACTGAATCATCCGGTGCTGCAGCGACCGCTATGCCCCCCGTCGTCACCGTGAGACCATCCTGCAGAAACAATGAGAGACTGCCATCCGTCGTCGGGTACGTAATAGCGCTTAATGTCCCAGAGCAGAAGAGAACGTCATAAGTCGCGCCGTTCGCCGCCGGATCGCCGCATTCGTTGGCCGCATGGGCTGTGCTCGGAGTGAGCGCGGTGCCGCTGAATCCCACCCCCGCCATCAGCCAGATCGCGGATAACGAACCGCCGGCCAGGAGCTTGAGGCGGCGATAGCCCGATGGACGTTTAATTAAGGACATGACCTGGTACCCCCCCTGGGTGCTGTCGTTTTTCGACCGGCCGCGGCCGGGATGATTGAGCGCCTTGGCAGACGATAGTCCCCGCACCTCAGAAATCCTTCTTTATCGACAGGCCGATCAGCCGCGGATCGAGCGTGAAGACGTTGGTAGTCAGGCCTGTGTCGTCGGAGTTCAGGAAAGCGTCGGTGATCGGCGTCTTGTCCAGGATGTTCTTGGCGTAGACCTCGACCTTCAGCCCATCTTCGTTCTCCAACCACATCGACAGGTTGAAATTGTACCAGCCGTGCAGCTTGTCGTAGGGATCGAGGTTGTAGACCCGGGCCCAGGACTGCGACTGCCAGTAAACATCCCCACGAATGGTGGCGCGCCAGCTCCCGAACACTTCGTGGGCGTACTGCCCGCCGAGGTTGACGGTCCAGTGCGGCGAATTGGGCAGTTCGTTGCCAGACAGGTCCGCCTTGATGCCCGCGCCGCCATTTATCTCCGGGTAGAGGAGCTTGCCGTCGGGGCCCACCGCCAAGGGGTCGTAAGGTTGCCCAGTGGCGGGATCATATACTCGATTCCCGAACAACCAAATCAGACCCCGGTACCCGCCACAAAGGTTATATGCCTGCTGTATTCCCGGCCAGTCCTGAAGGTATCTTTCAACAACCGCGCGGGGTACAATGCAGTTCGAAGGCAGCTGGACCCAGGGCTTTGCCACCACATAATCTGGGTTGCCTTGGGTTCGATTCATTGTGTCTATAGAATACATACCATTGCCGATCGCGGTGTCGAGATAGCCCACGTTCGCGATCAAGCGGAGATTACGGCTCGGCGCAAACACCGTCTCTAGTTCCAAGCCCCAAATTTTCGCATTGAAGTTCTCGTTCACCGCCGTGCGGTCGCGGATTTGCGAAACCTGATAGTCCTTGTAGTCATAGAAGAAGGTATCCGCGTTCAACGTCATGGCGCCCCCAAAAAGTGTGTTCTTCGCGCCAACTTCAAACGCATTCACAAATTCTGGCCTGAACGTTGAGCTGTACTCAACAGCCATGTCAGGAAAGGTGGGGAGGTATTTGTATTCAACGAAAATATCTATAATCCACTGGGGAAGTCCGGAGCCGAGCGCTAACGCTACCGCCTGGTCGACGTTCGCAAAGCCCGGTCGAGGTGGATTCGCTCCACCGCCCTTGTAGCCACGGGAGTAGAAGGCGTAGACCATCGTCTGATCGGTAAGACCCAGCTCGGGTTTCCAATCGACGCCGAGCCGTCCCGTCCACTCGCCCCATTTTTGCTTGATGGGAGACAACTCGGGATAGCCGCGACTAACGTAGCCGCCGGCGACGATCGTTGGCGCAAGTAGGAGCTGGCTGGGAACCGGTGTGAAGCGCTTCCGGTCGTCTGTGTACCTGAGGCCGGCTGTCACTTTGAGGTCTTCGCTCGCCTGCCAGTACAGCTCGCCGAATGCTGCTGATGAGGTGAGTTTATACGGGTTCTTGCTGCGGAAATAGTTGTGACCTTCGCCGTTGATGGATTCGATGGGATTTGGGTCAATATATGGGCATGCTGCATTCGGGTCAGAAACGTCGCCGGCGCCCGACTGATTCATGAATCCCGCAAAGCCACACTTGGTGATATCAGGACCGGTGTTGAATGGGTAGAGCTCGGCCAGCGCCGTGATTAGATTATAGAAGACATAGTAATCCGCCAACACGTTAAAGCGCGTGAAGTTCGCGCCCGTGCTGAAATTCAAGGGCCCATCAGAGTGAGACTGCAGGCGGAGCTCAGTCGTGAATTGGTGCGCCTTCGCCGTGGATATATCGAATCCCGCAATAGAATTCGAGCAGCCGATCTGCGGATCGCAGAATATTCCGCCTCGGGTCATGCCGGCCCACGGGCTCTCGCCCAAGCCAGTCCCGTAGTTTTGCTGCGTTTCCCAATTCGTCGCCACACCAGCATAGTATTGAGATAAGTCGTTGAATATGGGTTTCGTATTGAATCTATTATAATCCTGGAATGAATACACGGAATCGCTGTCGTACGCTGTTTGTGAAGAGAATGTTAGGTTATGGGGTAGATCGACTTCAATATTTAGCTCTACCACATCGGCCTTCGCCCTGTACTTCGGATCACGGATAGAAGCGATAGTTCGCATGTCGCGGGATTGCATCATCCCGCCGTAGGGATCCGTCAGATTGAGAATTCCGACCGGCATGCCGCTAGCATCGAAGGCGGGATTCATGTTGGGAGCGAACGCGCCCCACACAAACGGAAGTGACAGGCCGTTCGGCGTTCCAAACGCCGCATCCTCGTATAACGAGCCCGGTTTGCACGATTGCGAAAATATCGCACTGCGAAGGGGATTGTAGTAAGCCCGCCACTCCGCCGGATACGATGACGGACCGCCACCCTCCACCGGCGTCGACCCGATCTTCGCCGGCCCCGGATCGCGGTGGCAGAGCTGCTTGCCGGTCCGTGAGCGGTCGTCGTCTTCGTTGAAGCGTTCCCAGATCAGGTTCGAGCGGATGTTATCCGTCGGGTTGAAGCCCACCGTGATCCGCGCCGACCACAGGTCACGGCCGTTGATCGCGTGTTTGGTGATGGTGTTGTAGTCGTAGCCCGCGCGGTCCGTCAGGGCGCCGGCGACGCGCACCGCCAGCTTGTCCTGCCAGAGCGGGATGTTCATCATCGCCGACACACGCTTGGAGTGGTAGTTGCCCACCTCGCCCTTCAGCCAGCCACTGAACTCGGTCATGTTCGGCTTGGCGCTGATGACGTTGATCACGCCCGCCGTCGCGTTGCGGCCGTACAGCGTGCCCTGCGGCCCGCGCAGCACCTCAACCCGCTCGACGTCGAAGTATTCCTGCTCGAACAGGCGGTTCTGGATCAGGGAGATGTTGTTGAAGCTGACCGCCACGCCCGGGTCCGTCGTGGCGCTCACCGCCTTGGTGCCGACGCCGCGGATCGAGAAGTTGTAGCTGGTGAAGTTGTTCTTCGAGAAGGTGACGTTCGGGATCGCCTTCAAGAGGTCGAAGCCGCCCTCGATCTTCTGTTCCTGCAGCGTCTTTTCGGTGAACGCGCTGATGGCGATCGGCACGTCCTGGATCTGCTCTTCCTTCTTCTGGGCGGTGACGACCAGCGCCTCAACGGTGCCCGCGCCGTCCCCCGCGGCGCTGCCCGACTGGGGGGCGTCTGCCCCCACGATCATGAAGGTATTGCCTTCGTGCCGAAACGACAGCCCCGTGCCGGCGAGGAGCTGGGCCATGGCGACCTGTTCGTCCATGCTGCCGGAAACGCCCTGGCTGGTTTTCGACTTGGTCAGGTCCGGCGAAAAGATCACCTGGCGCCCGGTCTGGCGGCCGAATTCATAAAGCGCGGAAGCAAGCGACTGCGGCGCCAGGTTGAATTGTGAGATGTCTTCAGCGAACGCCGGGCTTGCGCCCAGCATCAATGCCGCCGCGGCCGCGCCGATCATCAGGCGCGCGCGCGGAAAGCTGGCCGAATACCGCATGGTCTTCCCCCCTGTTCTGGTCGGGAGCTTCTCGCTCCTGACCGGTTAGACGGAAATCCGCACTGTCGCCCCTAGGTCCGGCCTCCAATTTTTTCAGCGAAGCGCGACCACGCGCACCTCGCCGTTCGAACCCTGCTTCAGCTCCGCCACTCCATAGCCCTTCAGGGCCTCTGAAAATGCGTCAAGATCGCCCACCGTGTAGATGCCGCTGAGACGTCGCCTGGCGAGCGTCGGGTCTTCGATGGTCATCTTCTTTGTGGTGTAGCGGTTCATCTCGTCGACGATTTCGCCGAGGGTTTCGTCGTCGAAGACGATCTGCCGGTTCAGCCAGCTGGTCTCGCGCGCGACGTTGGTCCGCGTCAGGCGCCAGTCGTTGTCGGTGACGGCGACCAGCTCCGAGCCCGCGGACATCTCCGTCGCCTGCTGGGCGGCCGCCTTCGCGGCCGCCTGGGCCGGAGCGCTGGCGGCGGTCGCGGCGGGAGTCGCGGGTGGGCGTGTGGTCGACTCCACCCGCACCTTGCCCTCGACCAGCACCACCTTCAGCGCGCCGCCGTCCACGCGAACGTCGAACGCGGTGCCAAGCGCAGTGACCGTCCGCCCGGCCGCCGTCACCACGAACGGGTGGCGCCGATCATGCGCGACCTTGAAGAAGGCCTGACCCTTGTCGAGATAGACCAGACGCCGGTCCGCGTCGGCCCGCGTCCGGACGACGGTGTTGGTGTTCAAGGTTATCGTCGACCCGTCGGGCAAGGTCACGGTCGCCTGCTGGCCCACCGCCGTGCGGAACGACTGCGTCGCGAGCGGCCTCGGCCCGATCAGCACGTTCAGCCCCAGACCCGCCCCTCCGAGCACGGCCGCGACCAGCACGGCGGCGACGGCCCTGCGCGCCAGCAGCGGCCGGCCGGCGGAGCGCAGCACCCAGCGGCGGCGCGCCTCCACACGCGGGTGGCTTTCGACTGCGGCGGCGGCGCGCCAGATCTTGTCCACCTCCTCGTACGCCGCAGCGTTATCCGGCGATTGCGTCAACCAGGCCTCGAACGCGCGCGTCTCCGCCTCCGACAGCGGAGAGGCCATGCGCCGCATCAGCCAGTCGACGGCCGTATCAGTCCGGGCGTCGGCGATAGGGTCGGCGCGATCGATCACAGGCTCGCCCCCACCTTGGCGCGCAGAAGCCGGAAGGCCCGCCGCATCAACTCCTCGACCGCCTTCACCGATACGCCCATGCGCCTGGCGGCCTCCTCCTGCGTCAGCTGCTCGAAGCGGATGAGGAAGAAGGCCTGCGCGCTGCGAGGCGGCAGCTCCTCCAGCGCGCTCACGATGGCGCCGATGGCTTCCCGCCCGATGACGATCCGCTCGGGCGAGACCTCGTCGACCAGCATGTCCGCGCCGTCGATATGCTCCTGCGCGCCCCACTGCCAGCCCGGGCGGCGATGGCGGTCGGCCAGCACGCTCGCGGCCGTGCGGAAGAGGTAGCGTTCGACGTTGTCGATCGCGCTGGTCTCGCCCCGCGCCTGCAGCTTGACGAACACCTCCTGCACCAGGTCGTCGGCCTCGGCGCCTGCCGTGCGTCTGAGGAAATAGCGGCGCAGGGCGGGCCCGTACTGCACCATCCAGGCGTGCAGATCGCCATCGCGCTGCGTCTCGACAGACGGCGCGGTCTGGCTAACCGGAGGTCTTGGCGAGGACGCCATAGTCTCCACCCCGCGGGCGCACTCTCGCCCTCGATAGTGAATGACGGATTTTCCGGCGCCTACCCCTAGGCCGAGATGCAAATTTTCTTCGGGAGGGCGCCGGCGGCTCAGTCCCTTCGCCACGCGATTAAAGATGCATCTTCGATATTGCTTTTGATCGCATTAAGATGCATTCCACATGCCTCTTACAGTGGACGACAGAGGGGATGACGGTGTCCGGAGATGTGCAGGCGTTGAGGGCGACGGAAGGCGGTTCGGACGAGCGGCCCCGGTTCCTGACCCGATGGTTCTTCTCCACGAACCACAAGGACATCGGACTTCTCTATCTGATCTTCGCCATCGTCGCCGGCGTCGTCGGCGGGGCGCTTTCGGGGCTGATGCGCTGGGAGCTCTATGAGCCGGGCCTGCAGGTCTTCGCGCCGGGATCGTGGATTTCCCACCTGGGCGCCTTCGACTCCAAGCACGGTTATAACGTCGCCGTGACGGCGCACGCGCTGGTCATGGTGTTCTTCACCGTGATGCCGGCGCAGATGGGAGCCTTCGGCAACTACTTCACACCGCTCGTCATCGGCGCGCCGGACATGGCCTTCCCGCGGATGAACAACATCTCGTTCTGGCTGCTGGTCGCCGCTTTCGTCCTGCTGATCACGTCTCTGTTCGTGGACGGCGGCCCCGGGCTCGGCGCGGGGACGGGCTGGACGCTCTATCCGCCGCTGTCCACCAGCGGCCACACCGGACCCTCAGTGGACCTGGTGATCTTCTCGATCCACCTGGCGGGCGCCAGCTCCATCCTCGGCGCGATCAACTTCATCACCACCATCCTCAACATGCGCGCGCCGGGCATGACGCTGATGCGCATGCCGCTGTTTGCGTGGGCCGTGCTGATCACCGCCTTCCTGCTGCTGACGACGCTGCCGGTGCTGGCCGGCGCGATCACCATGATGCTGACCGACCGCAACTTCGGCACGTCGTTCTTCAACGCGGCGGGCGGCGGCGATCCGGTGATGTACCAGCACCTGTTCTGGTTCTTCGGCCACCCGGAAGTCTACATCATGATCCTGCCGGGCTTCGGCATCGTCAGCCAGGTCGTGTCGACCTTCTCGAGAAAGCCGGTGTTCGGCTACATGGGCATGGTCTTCGCGATGCTGGCGATCGGCTTCCTGGGCTCGATCGTCTGGGCGCACCACATGTTCACGGTGGGCATGGGCCTGGCGCTCAACGCCTATTTCTCCGCAGCCTCGATGGTCATCGCGGTGCCGACCGGCATCAAGATCTTCAGCTGGATCGCGACGATGTGGGGCGGGTCCATCGACTTCAAGACGCCGATGCTATGGGCCATCGGGTTTATCTTCGTGTTCACCATCGGAGGCGTGACCGGCGTGGCGCTGGCGAGCGCGGCGCTCGATCAGACCTTCCACGACACCTACTACGTCGTCGCCCACTTCCACTACGTGCTGTCGCTGGGCGCCATCTTCAGCATCTTCGCCGGCTTCTTCTACTGGTTCGAGAAGATGTTCGGCGTGAAGTACAACGAGCGGCTGGCGCAGGTTCACTTCTGGCTGTTCTTCATCGGCACGAACGTCATCTTCTTCCCGCAGCACTTCCTGGGCCTGCAAGGCATGCCGCGGCGCTATGCCGACTACCCGGAAGCGTTCGCGCTATGGAACAAGGTCTCGTCCATCGGCTACGTCATCATGGCCTGCAGCATGGTGTTCTTCTTCCTCCTGCTGGCGGAGGCCGCGGTGCGCCGGCGCAAGGCCGAAGCCAACCCCTGGGGCGAAGGGGCCACGACGCTGGAATGGACGCTGTCGTCGCCCCCGCCCTTCCACCAGTTCAATGAGCTGCCCCGGATCGCCCCTGACGAGACGTGAATCCCGCCGATGGCGCCGGGGCGGGCCTGCGCGTAAGGTGAGCCCATGCGCCTGACCACCTACACCGACTATACCCTGCGCGTGCTGATGTACGTCGCGTCGGAACCGGACCGTCTGGCCACCATCGGAGAGATCGCCGGCGCGCACGGCATTTCCAAGAACCACCTGATGAAGGTGGTAAACCGACTGGGGGCCTGGGGGCTCCTGGCCAACGTTCGCGGCAAGGGCGGCGGCCTGCGGCTGGCGAGGGCGCCGGAAACGATCGGCTTGGGTGAGGTCATTCGAAAGAGCGAGCCGGATTTCGCGCTCGTGCCCTGTTTCCAGACCACCGGCGGCGCCTGCGCGATCCGGCCGGCGTGCAGCCTGCGCCACGCGCTGGCGGAGGCGCAGGCAGCCTTCCTTGCGGTGCTGGACCGCTACACCCTGGCCGACCTGGTCGCCAACAAGTCGATGCTGAACGAGCTCCTCGTGCGCCAGCCGGTCGCGCGGCAGTCAGCCGAGGTCGCCTGACCCCACCACCCGCGCGCTGACCGGACGGGCCGGGAGCACGCCCTGGCTTGCGTCGATGCCCAGCTGCAGGCTCCTGGCGATGTTCTGGGCCTTGGCGTCGAACAGGGCCGCCACCTCCGGCGGACAGGTCTCCCCAGCGGTTTGCCTGAACAGGTGAAGCCATCGGGCGAAGTGGGTGGGCCGGATGCCGCCGACCTGGATGTGGGCCCCCATGGGATTTCCCTTGTACCGTCCGGTCATCAGCATCACCGACGACCAGAAGTCGCACATCCTCGCCAGATGGACGTCCCAGTCGCTGATCGCGCCGTTGAAGATCGGCCCGAGCGCCGGATCCGCGCGCACCTTGCCGTAGAAGGCGTGGACGAGGCGATGGATCATCGCTTCATCGACACCCAGCGGCTCTCCGGGACCGACCCGAGAGCCGGTGTGACGCGGAACAGACATGGCGGATTTCCTAAAGCGGTATTTGGTATGCATCTTATGTGATCGCCGCTCGCCAGGCAAGGGAACGCGGCTCGCGCGAAGACCGCCTCGATCACCTGGCCTGCCGGAGAACTGGAGCGGGCGGGGGGAATCGAACCCCCGACATTCAGCTTGGGAAGCTGACGTTCTACCTCTGAACTACGCCCGCGAGCGGCGGGCAAAATAGCGAAGGCCGGCGGGCGCGCAAGCGGCGTTGACGCCGCGCGCCCCTGCCCTCACGATGGCTCAAACGGTTGTATGAGGAGTGAGGTCATGGCGGACGGCGCACACGGGGCGGAGGATCGGGCGAAGTTCCACGCCATGACCGACGGCACGCTCGACGACTGGATGAAGATCGGTCGGGCCTCGAACGCCTATGCGCTGGAGCTGCCCGGCCGGATCATCTCCCACCTGAAGCTGCTGGAGGGCGACTGCGGCGGGTTCGCGGTGGACCGGATGGAGCACAGCCTGCAAACCGCCACCCGCGCCCATCGCGACGGCCGCGACGAGGAATACGTCGTCTGCGCCCTCCTCCACGACATCGGCGACGTGCTGGGGCCGCGCAACCACGCCGACATCGCCGCCGCGATCCTGCAGCCGTTCGTGTCGGAGCAGAACCACTGGATGGTGGCGAACCACGGCATCTTCCAGGGCTACTACTTCTTCCACCACCTCGGCCTGGACCGCGATATGCGCGAGCAGTTCCGCGGCCACCCGTGGTTCGAGTACACGGCCCAGTTCTGCCACCTCTACGACCAGTCGGCGTTCGACCCGAACTATGAGTCCATGCCGCTGGAGGCCTTCGAGCCGATGATCCAGCGGGTCATGACGACGCCGAAGCGGTCGATCTACTTGCGGAAGGAAGCGGCGGCTTAGACCCGCGCCTCGCTGATCGAGGCGAATGGGGCGGCGGGGGAGGCGATCCAGCCG
>JBLNCT010000114.1:0-70384 GCA_050260915.1 Parcubacteria group bacterium | reverse complement strand
ATAGCGGAAGGCGACGTGCCCGATGCGCTTCGCCGCCGCTACTATGTCGACGGGCGCGGCGGTGCTGGCCTGGGGTTCTATGTAGACGCGAAGGTCAAGGCGCCGGCCTTCCGCGACCGGGGCCGCCAGCTCGTCGCCGCCCGCTCCAATCCCAATGCCGTGCGTGATATGACGGCCATCGCCCAGCATCGTGGCTGGTCGACTATCGTGGTGCGCGGCTCATCCGGCTTTCGGCGCGAGGCCTGGCTGGCTGGCCGGACGCTGGGGATCGAGGTCCGCGGCTATCGACCCACCGAACGCGACGTGCAGGAACTTGACCGCCGAACGGCCGCGCACGAGCGGTTCGGGCAACGAAGCGAAAGGGGGACCGCGCGCGAGCCGAGTGATTGGCCACCCGGCGACTTGGACGCGTCTCCGGGCGTCCGCTCACGCCTTGGCGTTGTCGAGGCCGTGGTTCGCGCCCGCGTGCCCAACCCGCAGGCGCAGGAGCGCATTTTGGCCGGCGCTAGGTCGCGCCTTGCCGACTGGCTAGAGCGCGGCGCTCGCTTCGAGCCTCTGCACAGCACTTCACGATCTGCGATCGTCGTCGATCAGAAAGAACGGGGACCGCGCAGTCGCTAGGCGACGCATGGCAGGAACGTTGCGACGGGATGCTCCTTCCGCTTGGTGCCCGATCGACTCCACGCTGCTTCGCGGGAGGGATGCGTCAGCGTCCAAACTGCCATTCAGCCGCCGTCCAAACTGACATTGTCATGTCATCATCACGCTGCTTCCGCCTCGTCATCAAGCGTACGCCCGAAGCTGGATTGCAGGACCTTGAGGCGGGTGTTGATCTCTTCGTCAGAGATCTGCACTTGCAGGTGATCTTGAATGTATCGCAGCCTGGCTTGGCAGTCGCGAATGATTTCACTCCAACACTTCACCCAGACGGTATAGTTGGCCTTCTCAACGGCAATGCCGGCTGGGCGACCTTCCTGACTGATCTGCTCGCGCACGACATCATCGTACTCGCCGACGACTAGGAAGAACGTCCAGCGCGTGTCGGTGTGTGAGTAGTCCTGCTGTGTCACCAGCGCACGGGCGTAGTCGGTGATCTGATTGAGATTGATGCGATCCGCCTTCACCGACGGCCGCTTGAGCTCAATCACCAAGTACTCGTTGCGGTCGTGGTGCGGCCCCGGGACCGTGCGTCCAAGAAAGCTATCCAGCCGACCAGTCTTGCCGTCGGGTTTGGTGACACGCCGGCGCCCCTTGCTGCCCTGGTCCTCGGCGACACGCTTCATCACGCGCGTCAGCCCAGCCTCGTGCAAGGTAATGTGGAACTGTTCGCCGAAGATCCAGGTGTTGTCCCGCACGAGGACGTCCAAGCCGCCTCGTTCGCGCAGCACCTTCTTCCAGTGCGGATCGAAAACGGCCTGCTCCAACGTCTGCAGGAAGGCCACGCGGTCTGCGATCAGGCTCGAGGCGGAGATGATGTTCGACAGCTCCGTGCGTTCCAGCAGCGACGAGAACTGGTTCTGCTTCTCCTTCGGCAATCCCACCACCGCGTGGAGGATCTGAGTCAGGGAGTCGGGGTTATGCCGCAGCGCCTCACGCAGCAGCGCTAGCGTCATTTTCTTCAGCGGCGTCTCTGCTCGACGAAAGTCACCCGAGTAACGGGACACCGCGTAGGTCGCCATGTCGAAGACGTCCCGTTCACGCCGCTGGACCTCATCCGTCGGCTCGCCTTCATAAGGGTAGGCGCCCGCGTCCTTCAGCTCTTGGATCAGGTGCTCGGATCGCTCCGCGGTCCGACGCCGGAAATGCTCTTGAGCTCGCTCGCGGATACGTTCCAGGACGACCGCGAAATCCTGATCTGTGAGATCGTCGAGCTCGAGAACATTGTCTCCGGCGAGCTCCACGAAATAATCCGATGTCGCATAGATCGAGAAGGAGAAGTCCGGCGCCGTCACGCGGGCAGGCTGTGATCCAAGAACCACGCCTTGGTCGCCGCAGAAATGGATTTTGCGACTTTCCATCGTTGTCGACCACTCGACGATCTCCAGCTTCACGCCGGTGATCGTGCGGGTCCGCCCTACGATCGGATCGAGCTCGTAGGGCGTAGCGGCCGCGATTGCGGCCGCTGGGTCGATCCGCTCACCGTCGTACCAGAGCGCCACGTCGGGGTAGAGGCGCAGGTACTGGGCGAAAACGGTTCCGCTCTGCTGTCGGGCGTCCGACGTGCTCAGCCAGTCAAGGTTCTGCTTGAGCGGATGAAGCGATACGGATGTACCGGTCGGACCTTCGGCCGGTTCAGGCTCGCTGATTTCAGACGTTTCTAGCGCTTCTGCTCGAATCTCGATTGTCAGCCGCTCCACCCCGGAGGGGCCCTGGAACTTCGTGACCCAGTTGGCCCGGTCCGCGAGGGAGAAGAACCGAAGGCGTCCGCGCCCTTCCTTGCCGTGGTAGGCTCGCGCGCTTGGCCTCGCGTCCCGCTTCCAGGATTCGCCAAGCTGACCGAAATCGCAGTCGGCTCGTTCAGGCGTGATCCCGCTGCCGTCGTCGGTGACAATGATCTCGTCCACCGAGCCGAGCGCCGTGCGCCGGAGGCCCACGTCCACGCGCGTTGCGCCCGCGTCAAAGCCGTTCCAGACGAGTTCGGCGATGCCCTTGAGCGGGTCGCTCGTCCGAACCACCTTCTCAATGTGGTCCTGTTTGGCCTGGAGCGTGACGCGGTGCATGACCGCTCAGGCCGCTACAGGGCTACGGCCGAGCCAGCCCTTCTGCTGCAAAGTCGAATAAGCCAGGGTGATCTGGTTTGGATTGAACCGCCGCTTGCGCTCGTTCCAGGCGTAGGTGAGTTCGACTGCGGCTTCGGGTGACTCCGCTCCAAGGCGGGTGGCCACCCAGTGGACGGTGGAGAGCAGCTCAAGGCCGAACGGTGTCTCGAAACCCGCGACCAGATCGGCCACGCGATCGAAACGCTCGCGCGTTGCGGCGGCCGACGTCAAAAGCGCTTCGGCATCGGTCACCGCGCCCGGCACCAGCTCCAGTTGCTTGTCAGGCGCGTCACCCCCGTCTGCGTAGCCGGAGATCAGGTGTCCTTCGACGGTCCGCAGCACATGCCGAAGGTTCTCGGCGTAGGGGCCGTATGGAGCCTTGGCGTACTTCAGGTTCAGCGGCTCGCCCGCTTCCTGCATGAAGTACATCAGCTTATGCACTTCGAGCAGAGACACGAACGGGTCCATGAGGGCGGCGAGGTACTGGTGCATAAGCACGACCAGCGATGCTCGGCCGGGGGTCATCTTCGGCACGGCGCTGGAAGCAGCCATCTCCTTGGCCGAAGGCGCGCCCTTGGGTTCGTAGATGATGATGCGGATGTCGTTTAGTCCGCTCAGCGCCTTCTCGATCCGCGGCCGGACATCGGCCCAGTTGAGCCCGCCAAGTCCGCTGCCCAGTGGCGGGATCGCGATCGAGCGGATGCCCCGCTTCTCGATCTCCGACCGGAGCGCCTTCAGGCCCGCTTCGATATCCTCGATACGGCTCTTTCCACGCCAGTGGCGCTTGGTTGGAAAGTTGATGATGTAGCGAGGATTGGTGAGGCGCCCGGTCTCAAACACGAACATCCGGCCAGGCTGTACCTGGCCGGCGGCGCACGCCGCTTCGTACTCAACGAAATTGGCCGGGTAGGTGTTCTTGAACTGCAGGGCGATGCCGCGCCCCATGATGCCCACGCAGTTGACGGTGTTCACCAGGGCCTCGGCGTCCGCGCCGAGGATATCGCCGGTAGTGAATTCGATCATGGCGCCCTCAGTAATACCATTCCGGCCTCAGCTCGACGGGCGGGTGATGCTCGGCTCCGTGAAGCAGCGCCTCGACTTGAGTCCGGATTGCCTGCGACCGGACGCCGATGCGAGACACCATCTTCCAGGGAAAGGTCCCGTACACGAGGAACTCAGCCTGCTTGCCTTCCTTCACCTCCTGCGAACGGAAGTCTCTCGCTGCGATCGCGTCCCAGTTCAACTCACCCAGCGCCGCCAAGTCCTTGCGAAATTCCGTGTAGAGGGCGCCGGCGTTGGACAGTGAAAACGCCCAGCGGACCTTGGCCGCGTCGGCGGCCTTCACCACTTGGTGCAAGTCCGCTTCGAGGTGCACAATCGGCCCCTGTCCGCCGCGATACTCCAGTTCCTCAGCGTTCGCCATGTGTAGCACATACAGCATGATCGAGCGAGAACAAAAATAGAACGGAACGTACTCGCCGACGGCGGTGCCGGGGTGGCAATCCACTGGAAGGCTCATGCGGCGCGCCTTGATAGCGCCCATACCAATGGCGGCCTTCGGGCCGCCGCGGGCGATCATCGCCGCGTCTGACCGCAAGCGCCCCGCCGCCACGATGGCCGCGAGATTGTCCACGTGGGTGATGTGGTAGATTTTCGGCGACGCTTGCATGACCGATGTCTGCGTCCCCCACCGGCGCGACTCCCCCACAGCAGAAGATTCGGGTTGGTAGTGTCGTTCATGCGCGGCCAAGCCGCAATGCGGAGGCCTCAAGGGGGCGACCCAGGGCGAAGCGGCGAGTTCGCGCGACCGCCCTGACGTCGCAATCAAGCGGCTAAGGGGCGCCGCCCCTCGCGGCGGCCAGGGTGCGCGGCGCTTGTGCGCCGCCGAGCCGGACGGTCTCCCCGACCTTCCGCGCCGCTCACGGCGCGCACCGTCTCCAGCATCGTCAGCTTGTGCAGGCCGGGTGATCCCCCTCCGCCCGCTCGCCCTGGCCTCTGCTACCCCCGGTCTCGCCGACGGGCAGGGCTGCAGGCGCGCCTTGCGCCTGCAACCTGACCCGAAGGAGCCAGACCATGACTGCCAAGTTTGAGATCGTCACGACCCACGGCGCCGTTGTCGACATTCCCCTCAACCGCCTCAAGAAGTCGTCCAAGAACGTCCGCAAGGTCGCGCACACCGACGCGGACGTGGAGGCCCGCGCCGCCAGCATCGGCGCCAAGGGCATGATCCAGCCGCCGGTGGTGGAGCCGGAGTTCGGCGAGGAGGGCCAGCCGACCGGCTACTACCTCGTCACCGCCGGGGAGAGCCGCAGGCTGGCGCTCTGCTTGCGCGCCAAGCGCAAGGAAATCCGCAAGACCGAGCCGGTGCGCTGCGTGATCGACACCGTCAACGATCCCAGCGAAATCAGCCTCGACGAGAACATCAACCGCACCGACCTCCATCCCGCCGACCAGTTCGAGGCCTTCAAGACGCTGGCCGACGAGAAGGGTTGGGGCGCCGAGGAGATCGCCGCCCGGTTCGGCGTCACCCCGCATGTGGTGCGCCAGCGGATGCGGTTGGGCGCGGTCAGCCCCAAGCTGATCGGCCTCTACCGTCAGGATGAACTGACCCTCGACCAGCTGATGGCCTTCGGCGTCACCGACGACCATGCCCGGCAGGAGCAGGTGTTCGAGACGCTGAGTCCCTTCCAGCGAGGCGCCCACGTCATCCGCCGGGCCATGACCGAGGCCAAAGTCCATGCCGACGACCGCCGCGCGCGGTTCATCGGCTTTGAGGCCTACGACGCGGCAGGCGGCGCCATCCTGCGCGACCTGTTCGTGGAGGACTACGGCGGCTGGTTCGAGGATGTGGCGCTTCTCGACCGCATGGTGGCCGAGAAGCTGGAAGACTTGGGTGAGCAGGTGCGCGCCGAAGGCTGGAAGTGGGTGGAGGTCCACACCGACTTCCCGCACAGCCACGCCCTGCGGCGGGTCTATGCCCGCCGGGTCGAGCGCTCCCCCGAGGAGACGGCGCAGATCGGCGCTCTCACCGAGGAGTATGACGGCTTGGTCGAGCAGTGGGCCGAGGTCGAAGACCTGCCGCCCGAGATCGACACCCGCTTGAAGGAGATCGACGCGGTCCTCGACGCCTTCGGTGACGCCGAGGCCTACGATCCCGACGACGTGTCGCGCGGCGGCGCCTACGTCTATCTCGGCCACGACGGCGAGGCCTGCATCGAGCGTGGCTTCATCCGGCCTGAGGACGAACGGGCCGCGCCGGAGCCCGAGGCCGAGTCCGGCGAAGTCATCGCGGACGGCGAAGGTGTTGTGTCGGACGAGGGCGAGGCGACGGACGAGGAGGAGCCGGACGGTCTGACGCCGCTCTCCGACCGGTTGGTCCTCGACCTGACCGCCTACAGGACGGCGGGCCTGCGCGAAGCGCTGGGCCGTCAGCCCGAGGTGGCGCTGGTCGCGGTGATTCATGCCTTCGCGCTGCGCGCCTTCTATCCGCTGTCGGCGCAGCCGACCTGCCTTGAGGTCAAGACGGTCAGCGCCGGGTTGGGCGTCCACGCCTTCGGTCTGGACGACAGCCTGGCGGGCCGGGCGGTCAGCGAGCGCCACGCCGATTGGGCCAAGCGCCTACCGGATGGGGCCGGGGAGCTTTGGGCGTATCTCAACGCCCTTGGCGGCGGCGAACTGCTGGACTTGCTCGCCCACTGCGCTTCGCTGACGGTCAACGCGCTGCGTATGCCGTGGGAGCGAAAGCCCGCCGTGTGGGGTCATGCCGATGTGCTGGCCAGCGCCGTCAGCCTCGACATGACCACGACGTGGGCGCCGACGCGGGATGCCTACCTTGATCGCGTCACCAAGGCGCGGATCGCTGAGGCCGTGCGGGAGGGCGTCAGCCCGGAAGCCGCCGAACGGCTGGACGGCCTCAAGAAGGCCGAGATGGCCGAGGCCGCCGAGCAGCTTCTAAAGCCCACCGGATGGCTGCCGCCGCTGCTGCGCACCGCGCCACGCGACTTGAGCGAGCCGGAAGATCCGGACGGGGACGGTGACGCGGCGGGGGACGCCACGCCGAAAGAGGCGGCGGCGGAACAATCCTTCGCCGCCGAGTAGTGGAAGGGCCGGGGTCGCTGAGACGGCTCCGGTCGCCTTGCGGATTATGGGCCGCGCGCCTTCGGGCGCGCGGCCTTCTTCGGGCTGCCGGCCACTGCCGATCCGGCGCAAGCCCTCTTCGCAATCGCGCCGACTCGCTGAACGATACTCGGTCCAGCGAGGCGACCATGAACTTCATCAAAGCTTGTAGCGGAAAACTGTATCCCGCCGGCCGTATCCGCAGCATCGGCGAGCCGGTGACGCGGCGTAGCTGCGGCATCACCGACGTAGAGATCGACGGGCTCGGTGAGGTCGAGTGCTACACACACGAAGTGGACTCATTCCTCAAACGTCCCGTTACGGCGTTCGCGGCACAGCCTGACACCTACATTCTCCGCGCCGATGAGGAGTCGCCAGGCGGTTATTGGAGGATGCTCGTGATCGCTTGGGGAAGCGCGGGGAACGGTCGCCTCTACCCAATTACGATTGACGGCGCGAATGACGGTACGGACGAGGACCACGCCATCCTGACACCGGACGGCCGCGTGACGGAAATCGACGGCGCGAGTTGGGAGTCGGTGGACCAGTGGCTGGCCCATGAGCGCCAGATGCTGCTCGCGGCCGCGTAAACCCGGCGCCAAACCGCACAGCGCATGATGCGATGATCATCGACCCTGCGGATTTCTGGCGAGGAGCGCGACTGAAGTCGGAAGCCTTTGGCCGCGTCCGACAGCTCATTTTCGAGCTGAAAGGCACGGCTGAGCATCAGGCGCCCCGCCGAAAGAGCGAAATCACCCAAGACATTGCCGAGGGCGTCATCGCCGGGGCGGCGCATGCCATAGCCTGGGACTACTCGGCGGAACGGGTTGCCGCTGCCGCGGCGCTGCTGCGCAACCTCGCTGATCAAATGGAGGCCGACGGTCTACAAGGGCTGGAGTGGGGACCGCGACCGGCTTTCGACACCAATCCCGTCACTTTCCCCGCCACGTTGGTATGGAGCGGCGACACCTTCATGATCACCGCCGCTGACTATCCGGAGGTGCTCGTGGGTGGGGATGGTGCAGACGACCGTCACGAGCTGGCTCGCACGGCCTTCGAGGACGCCATTCATGCCCGGCTGGGCGACGGCGAGGCGCTGCCGCCGCCGAGACTCGCTAACCTCGGCGAAGTGGAAGTGGCCGTCGGGCCAGAGGTCGCGGCTAGAGTGCGGCGGCACTGGGCCGACATCGATCGCAAACGTCGCGCCAGCGCCTAGTAGGCGCGCCTCCGGACGTACGCAGCCTCGTCTTCGGCCGGCGTTGTTTCCCCCATGCAGACCGTCGCCTCTTCATGCCACAGGGCTTGGAGGTGGGGGGCGTCGGCGTCGACGAGATCGGCAGCCGCGCCGGCAAGGTGGACCAGAACTTCGTTCATGCCCTGGCTGAGCGCCCAGCCCCAACGCGGATGGCTTTGCTCTGCCCGGCGGCTGATGGCGTCGGTCAGCTCCAGATGCAGCACCGTGTGGCGCCCGTCCGGCTCCCGCCGTGCGAAGGCGAACAGACCCGCCGCCCGGATCATGCGGCCATCGTGGTGATAGACCGCAAAGAACGGTGTCCCGTCGATGAATACTGTGCCCACGGCTCGACCTCCGGTCCAGAACATACGCAGAACATTGGACGCTTTGGGAGTCCGTTTCGGCGGCTGGATGGCGGCTCCTGTGGATGAGGGCTGATCTCGCGCGCCGTGGAACCCGCGTCCCTGTCATCAGCCGAACTGCCGCCAGCCACCTATCGCCCAAGCCGACCCATGCGGCCTCTCCTGGCCTGATCTGGCCGAAGGGTGCGGGCCTGAAGGCCCCGTTCGCCTCCCGCAACGGCGGGCGGCGACTTTCTTCCCCGGCCTAAAGGCCTTCCTCGCGAGACAAGAAAGTCGCCACCCACCGTCCTCCGCTTCGCTGCGGGCCTGACGGCTGCGGGGTCGCCCGCCCCCCGGCCTGTCGATCGCCATTCGAGGCCGCGATGGGCGCGGCCCGGCAGACGACAGGAGACTTCAACATGGCGACCATCGGCACCTTCCATCAGGACGCGGACGGCTCCTACACGGGCGCGATCAAGACCCTCACCCTCAACGTCAAGAAGGCCGTCCTCAAGCGCAACGACAAGTCGGACGACAAGGCCCCCGACTTCCGCATCTTCTCCGGCGCCACCGAGTTCGGCGCGGCCTGGAAGAAGGTCTCTCGGGAGAACCGTGACTACCTCGCGGTCAAGCTCGACGACCCCAGCTTCCCCGGCGCGATCTACGCCTCGATGGTCGAAGCCGAAGACGGCTACGCCCTGATCTGGTCCCGCAGCCGCAGCGCCAACTAGGCGCCGAGCCAGCGCCCCGCCCACGCGGCGGGGCGCGCCCTTCTCACCCTCACATTCGCGGAGCTTCCGCCATGACCCGCCACCAAGCGGCGCCCCAGCCGCGCCCGGACCTCTACGACCGCATCACGGCCAAGATCATCGCCGACCTCGAATGCGGCGTGCGTCCCTGGACCAAGCCCTGGTCCGCCGACCACCTCGCCGGCTGCATCACTCGACCGCTGCGTCACAACTCGCAGCCCTACAGCGGCATCAACGTCTTCCTGCTGTGGATGGAGGCCAGCGCGCATGGCTACAGCGCTCCGATCTGGATGACCTTCCGCCAGGCGCTTGAACTTGGCGGCCATGTCCGCAAGGGCGAGACCGGCTCCACCGTCGTCTACGCCAACCGCATCAAGCGCACGGAGCAGGACGACAATGGTCAGGACGTCGAGCACGAGATCCCGTTCTTGAAGGCCTACGCGGTCTTCAACGTCGAGCAGATTGACGGCCTGCCTGGCAGCTTCTCTGCTCCCGCCCAGACGCTGCTCGATCCGGCCGCACGTGTGGCTCATGCCGAGGCCGTCGTGGCCGCGACCGGGGCTGATGTCCGGCACGGCGGGTCGCAGGCCTACTACGCCATCTCCGAAGACCGGGTGCAGTTGCCGCCGTTCGAGAGTTTCATCGACCCGCAGGCCTACTACGCCACCGTGACCCATGAGCTAACTCACTGGACGCGCCATCCGAGCCGCCTCGACCGGGACTTTGGCCGTCAGCGCTGGGGCGACGAAGGCTATGCCCGCGAAGAGCTGGTGGCCGAGCTGGGCGCTGCGTTCCTGTGTGCCGACCTGGGGCTCGAACTGACCCCGCGCGAAGATCACGCCGGCTACATTGCCAGCTGGCTAGCCGTCCTGAAGGGCGACCGACGCTTCATCTTCACCGCCGCCGCCCATGCCCAGCGCGCCGCCGACTACATGCACAGCTTGCAGCCGGCGCCAGTCTGAACGGCGCAGCTTCATGATAGCTTGAGCCCATGATCGACGGAATTGCCCGGGAGCTGGCTATCACACGCTATGGGCTGGCGGAGAGCCTCCATGTGCCGATCGCCGCTGTCGATGAGACGGCCATCTCCACCTACGTCGGCGATATCAAGAGCGTTCTGAACGGTGGAACGGCGCGCAGGGCATTGTTGGTGGAGGCCAGGTCCCCACCGCCGCGCGACCCGCGCCTTCCGATCTGGGACGTCGAAGGTTGCCACATCCTGCACCAGCCGCTGCAGGTCTGGGTGGACGTGTCCTACACCCGCTATCGCCGGGCCTATCGCACGGCCTTCCCTGACGAAGACCTTGGTGATCGCATCCTTAGCCACACGATGAATCGACGGGTGGCTGCGCTGAAGGGCTTTCGGTTCGTCAGGCTGACGCCGACGTCCCGCGCCGCCAATTCCAGCAGCGCTTTCTCCGAAGGATGGGGCGTGGCGCTGCACAGTACGCCCGAGCAGATGGCGGCGAACCGGCGACGCGGCGCTTTCGTCCAGTTTGCGGACCTCACGGAGCTGATGCTCATGCTGGACATGAAGCTGGGCGGCGGGGTGATGGACGCGGTCAATGAAGGGCAAAAGCTTATCCGACCGAGAAAGCCGTAGGAGCGGTCCCCGCGACATCGTCGAGACTGGCCCGGCTGGGGCGCCGCGGAGCAGCGGGGGGCGAGCGACGGCAGGACGTAGGCTTACGTCTCGCCGTCGCCGAGGGGAGGAGCCAGTCTGAGGTCGTCGCGGTCTATGGCAGGATAGCCTTGGCGGCGGCGGTGTCTTACGCAGACGGCGGCCGATGGCGATCATCAACGTGCGCGTTTCCGACGAGATGGTGGCCCGATTCGATGGCTGGGCCGCCGAGCGTGGCGGCCGTTCCGCCGCGCTGCGCCGGCTCATCGACCGCGCCTCCCGCGCCGGCGCCACAGCCGCTCCCATGCCGAGCCGACGTGCCGCCAGGCCGGTGAAGCTGACGGTGCGATTGTCAGTGGCGGATGGTCGGGGCCTCGACGCAGCTGCGACCGCGAGGGGCCTGACACGCAACGCCTGGGCCGCCGCCCTCGTCCGGCGGCGCCTGCACGCGCGCCCCACGTTCAGCCGCCCGGACGAGCTGTCGTTGATCGACGTCCAGGCCGAGCTGCGGCGCATAGGCGTCAACATCAACCAGATCGCCCGCGCTCTGAACACGGCGGTCATGGAGGGACGGGTGCTCGATCTGGAACTGGCCTACCTCGACGAGGTGCGAGCCGAAATCCGCGCGCATATGCAGGCCCTGCATGAAGCCTTCGCCGGCAACCTTGCCTATTGGGAGGCGGAAGAATGACGGACTTCCAGACCGTCCACGGCTTCGAGGATGCTTGGCGTCCGCCGGTGTGGCCGCGCTTCCTGAAGACGCCGGCAGTGTTGTCGCTGAGCAAGCCGGCGACCGACGCCCGCGCACGGCTCGCGCGCCTCGCAAACCGGGCGCCCGAGGTGATGGTCAAGGTCACGGGCCGCACCCGCGACCCTGGCCATCTGCGCGCCCATCTCGACTACATCTCGCGCAACGGCGAGCTGGAGATGGAGGACCGCGACGGGAACGCCATCACCGGGCGAGGGACCGTGAAGGAGCTGGCCGACGACTGGAGCGACCTCGCGCTGGCGGACAGCCGGCGCCGCACCAACACCCCCATCAGCCTGTCGGTCGTGTTGTCCATGCCGGCCGCCACCGATCCGGCGACCGTGCGCGACGCGGCCCGCGCCTTCGCCCGCGAGGTCTTCGCCGATCGGTTCGACTATGTGTTCGCCCTGCACACCGACGCCCAGCATCCGCACGTCCACTTGGCCATCAGGGCGCTCGGCAATGAGGGAGAGCGCCTCAATCCAAAGAAGGCCGACTTGGAGAGTTGGCGGCAGGTGTTCGCCCAAGCGCTACGCGATCGCGGCGTTGAGGCCGAGGCGACGCCCCGGCGGGCCCGTGGTGTTACGCGCAAAGCGGAGCGCACACCGCTGCGTAAGATCCGCGATCGGCACGAGGCCGGCAGGGGTGAGACGGCGAGAGTGCGCCGTACAGCCTACCAAGACGCCGCCAAGGCGGCCTTTCAGGGCGGTGCTGCGCGGACGCCATGGGAAACGCGGCTGCTCGAACGCCAGGCGAAGGTGCGGGGTATCTACCTCGCGCAGGCGCAACTGCTCGGTCGATCAGCGCACGCGGCTGATCGCGCGCTCGGTGCCAAAGTCGAAGCGTTTGTCCGCTCAATGCCCGCGCCGGACAGCCAGCGCCTTGCCCTGGCGCGTGAGCTTCGCTCGGCGAACGCAATGTTGGATCGTCAGAAAGGCGCCGGGCGGGACCGCGTGCCCTGAGAGCGGAGAGTTCGATTCCCCCAATGCGGACCTGTGTCTCGGGCCTCACCCTGCCTCGGCTCAGTCGACGGCGAAAATTGAGCTTCTACTTCTGCGTGCAGCAAGCCAAACTGTAGCGGTCTGCGGGCGGGGTGTTGGAGCGTAGGGGCGTGAAGTGGGGTGGAGACAATCTCCGCAAGATTCAGGAGGCGCAGCACGAAGCGGCGCTTGCGCGTCGTGCCTTGGTCGCCAAGCTCAAACCACGCGCCGATCGCGTCACTGCCGCCACCGCCGCTGAACCCTGGACCACGCGATTTTCTCACCTTGATGTGGAGCAGGTCTACGCGGCGGTCGTGCGGCTGCGCTTTCGCCGTCTCGACGACACGGGACGCGCCGCCAAGGTCGGGCCGGCGCTTCCCCTGAACCGTCCGACCGCCGAGTTGCTGCGGTCCTTTCTTTGCGCCGCGACCACGGGAGAGTCGTCGGCCACACTGCAATGGCCAACAGGTCAGCGCGATGTGCTGCTGCTGCATCCCCTGGCGATGCTCGCCATGATCTGCACGCCGCTCGACCAGACCCGCGCGGGACATATCTGGTGCGACGCCGTCCCGGACTTCCGTACGCTCTATTTTCCATGGCGGGGCGGGGCGACCGGCGCGGCACAGCGGTCGCTGCTGATCGACCGGGCCGAGCTGCTGAAGCGCAACGGCCGGCACCTCACACGCCGGATGCTCCAAGAGCCGGAAATCTCCGACGGCTTGGCCAAGCTGCACGAGACGATCGCCCATCTCTCGAACTTGAGCTTGCGCGACAGCACGCAACCGCACCTGGCCTTTCCGACCCTTTCCGAGATCTACCCCGTCTTCGTGGCTGACGGCGGCGATAACGCGCCGCCGGCCTTCGGGTCAGCTGTAGGCGAGCTCTTTGGGCGCGTGCGCCACGGCGCCGCGATCAGCCGCTTGTCGGATCACAGGCCGATCCTCAGCGGCCCCACGACGGCGCCGTTCGGCCTGTTCGGGGTCACGGCGCGCGCGGACCTGCGTCGCGTGCTGTCGCGCCCGACGCTGGGCAATCCCGACCTCTGCCTCCTCGACCTCGGCCCCCCCGCGCTTTCCCGTCTGGGCTATCAATGGGAGGATCTCGTCCGCGACTTCATCACGGCGACCCGGAAGCGATTCCCCGGGTTGCCTATCGTGGCGATCGCCCAGGATGGATATGTCCATCGCCAGGTCGGCAGGATGATCGGCGAGGGCTCCGGCGCAACAGCCGCCCACAGGTCGCAGGTCCTGATCCGGGCGAGCGACGAGCCCCTGATCGACGATCCCGCTCCGGGGGCCCTGTCGCCGATCACGGTGAGCGTCGCCTCGGCAGCAGGCCACTCCGCGGAGGCTTTACGCGCGCTCTCGGCGGCGGCGCGCGGCCTGTCCGATGGGGCCGCGGCGGGGGCGCTGCGGCGGGCCATGGGCGGATTGCGGCGGGCCGCATCGCTGCCATGTGGCCTGCAGCCGGCGTTCGAGTGGCTCTGCGAGATCGAAGGTCAGGGCGCGGCGGAGATGTTCTTAGAGCGTCGCTCGCAAGGGACAGTTCTGACGCCCCTGTTGGACGCGCTTTCCGGATCTGCCGCCGGGGCCGAGCGAGCGCGGCTGGTGGAGGCCGAGACGGCGGTCAGGGCAGCCTTCGACGGGCTCAATGATGACACGCCGATTGGCTCGCTCCTGGGTCAGTCGGCGGCTGCGCTGGTCCGCAAGTCGAGCCGGAGCCTCGTGGTCGTGGGCAGCCGGATCGAGCTGAAGTTGGCCGAGCGCCGGTTGCTGGCGAGCGATCTCGCCGACGCGGTCGAACGCAAGATCCGTACGGGCCAACTCCGCCTCGTGGCGATCGAAGATCTCGACCTGGCCTTGTCGGAGATCGAGGCCAGCCGGGACAAGAACAGCTGGAAACGCCTGGTGCTGGTCGCGCCGACGCTCGACCGACTCTCCGCCCTGCTGATCCGGACCTGGCTGCCGGGAGACGTCCTCATCCTGTGCGACCACGCGTTCACGACGCGATTGACGGCGACCTATGGCGGCCTGGGTAGCCACCCCGACATCCGGGCGCAGCCGGACCTGGCTGCCCGTCTCAAGTCAATCTCGGTCGCCGCGCGGCGCGAGGCGGAAGCCCGCGCTGTGGGGTCAATCGACTTAGAACTCGAGGCGCAGCCGATCCTGCATACCGCGGACGATGTCATCGACTTGGTGGATGACGACGACGACAGCGGACGAGCAGTGGTCGTGCTTTCCCTGCAGAGCGGGCGATGGCTGAAGGCGCGACCCGGTTCGGTGATCGTACGTCACCGGCGGGATGCCGAGATCAACGCCTTCGACCGCGCGCTGGCGCGGGACATATCCGTCGGCGACGTCATCGTGGCACCCGACAGGGGATTTGTCGAAGAGGCCCGCCGGGTCCTGCCGATCCACATCCTCGCACTGAACTGGGTGACCCTTTTTCACGCAACAATCGAGGCGGCGCTGCCCAGCCTGCCCGGTGACAGCCTTGCAGCCAAGGCGCGCGGCGTCTCGGCCAGGATGACTCAGCTGGGCGCGCGGACGGTCAGCCAGGCGGCGGTGACCGATTGGCTGAAGGTCGCCGAGCACCAGGCGGTGGCGGCCGAACGTCGCCGGCCCCATGCGCCGCAAAATCGCGTCGAGTTCGACGCCTTCATGCAGGTGCTCGACTCCGCGCCGCTGGCGGAGAAGATGTGGAAGGAAGGCATCCAGCACATGCGAGTCGCCCGGCAGCGCGCCGGCCTGAAGATGGCGCAGGCCTTCGTCTCGGTGCTGGTCGATCCGCACGGCGCCGCCGGGGGCCTCCCTCGGGACATCCGCGACAAGATTGCTGTCCTTCGCATCCAAGCGCTGGACCATTTGGATACGGTGGTGGGTCGGGAGCCCCGCGATCGCGAAGGGCGTGAAGAATGACCGACGTATTCGAGCCGCCTGCCGATCCGTCTGACGCGCCACGAGCGGCGAACCTTGGACAGGCTGAGACCCGCTTCATCAACGCCGAGGCGATGGACCTCACCGAGACGAAGGAGGCCTTGGTTGACTCCTTGCTCGGCCTGACGGTCCAGCGATGCACGGGGGACGGGCCCGAAGGGGCCATGATCTTTGGCCGGCGCCCCTCCGCGCAGCTCGTCAGCGGCTTCCTCCTACCGCGGTTCGATGAAACCGGCACCGAGGACGAAACCAGTGACATTCACTTGGCCACCATGGGCCTCGATCTGCAGCTGGCCGCCGACGAGGCGGGCGAGATCATTGTCCGGCCCGAGGCGTCCATCTATGTCCGCCTTTTGCCGACCTGGGCGGAAATCTCCGACCCTCGCCATGAGATGGCGCCGCAGACCCAACTGTCACGCCAGTCCCGCCAAGCCGTCGAGGACCGCGCTCGGGTGCTAATCCAGGCGCGCCTGGATGAACTGCCCGCCGTTGAGGATGAAGAGCCCGACGAGCGCCCGGGAGACGCCGTGGCCGAAGCGGAACAGGCGCGGGAGGTGGCCGATCTCGCCGAGGAGGCGGCGGCCGAGGACTCGAGTGACGGGGAAGCGCGGGGCTTGGCGCGGGCCACGTCCGAAGCCGCTGCGCGTGTCGAGCAGGTCGCGGCGGCCCGGCGAGCCCAAGCCAATCGACGAACAGCGGCGCGCCGTGAACGGAGTGCGTTGATCTCCGCGATCCGTCGGGACGCGTTCGACCGCGCCTTCGCTGAGCTCGGCATCCGCTTCGTGGACGGCGCGGGTTCGGGTCGCGCGGTGACCGCGGCCGACATCGCCGATCAGGATGCCACCGCCCCGACCGTCTCGGACGAGGATGTGGCGGAGCCGGTCGAGTTGGAGACGCCCGCTGAGGGGGGGGACGAGGCTGGTCCGCCGCCGGGCGCGGGTGCCGTCGGCCCGTTGGCGCCCGGCGCGGGTCAGCTCGACGATCGGCACGCCGCGCCGCAGCCAATTCCGCAGAAGTGGCGCCGATGGCCGCTCGATCTGGGGGAGTTCCGGCTCGACTATTCCGACAGCACCACGATCGCGGCAGCCGTCGAGGGCTTCTCGTCGCGGCTTGTCGCGCAAATCAACAGTACGCTGCAGGCCTGGCTCGATACCGAAGAGGGTCAGCGCGATGCGTACCGACCCGGGGAACGGATCCTGCCTAGCCACTTCAGCACGGAAGCCGGCTGGACCGCCTATCTGGACGCCCTACGAGGTCGCCGACGGGCAGTCTTGGACGACGTCCGTCCGGACTTGGCAGGAGTGGCGTTGGTGGTCGATGTCGACTCGGACTTCGTCGATCCCGCTCGGGTTAATCTTCGGCTCGCCATCGAGAACGGTGCCTCCCGCCCCTCGGGCCTTGACGCAAGCGCATTCGAGCACGGCCTCTTCCAAGTGGCGCTGACGGTGACGGTTCCCGAGCGATGCCACAGGCCATTGAAGCTCGACCGTGTGGAGCCGTCTTATCGGTTCCGCGAGTGGCTCGACTACCCGGCGATGGGTCTGAATTGCGGTGTTCGCGCGGTCGACGCCCCGCACGGGTCGATCGGCGTGAGGACCACCTGGGCTCCGCGCTATGTCCAACCAAAGGTCGAGGCGCGAACCATCCTTGGCGTGCCGACCAGCTACGTGACCCTGGCCCGCCGCGAGACGGACGTGCAGGACCTTCTAGCGCTGCCGGACGCCTACGACGATTGGATTCGGTCCCAAGAAGGTCTGGACGTCACGTCGGGGCTGCCGGATGGCTTGGCGGATTCCGAACGGCTCGCGCATCAAGCCGACCTGGCCGCCTACCGACGGGAGAGCCGCTACATCCGTGAGGGGGTCAATCTGCTGGCCGAGTCGGCGCAGGCGGCAGCGAGCCTCGCCAGCGACAGTGGGCTCGGCGCCGAGGCGCGCGCCGCGTTGGCCCGGCGTGCCGCGCCTTGGGAAGCCTGGCTCCGAACGAATGAAGCCTTCGCCGCGTATGGCGGGCGCCGCTTCACAGATTGGCGGCTCTTCCAGCTCGCCTTCATCCTGGCCCACCTGCCGACGCTGGCGTCCCGGATGCCCGAGTTCGAGGGATGGTTTGACCCGGAGCGTGACGAGCTCTCCGCGAGCCTGCTCTACTTCCCGACCGGCGGCGGCAAGTCGGAAGCCTTCTTCGGGCTGCTGATCTTCAACCTCTTCTTCGACCGGCTGCGCGGCAAACACCGGGGCGTGACGGCCATGGTCCGCTATCCGCTACGCCTGCTGACGTTGCAGCAGGCCCGGCGCCTAACGCGCATCCTCGTCCAGGCGGAGATCGTGCGTCTCCGGGCGCGTATCCCTGGATGGCCGTTTGAGGTCGGGTTCTGGGTCGGGTCCGGCAACACCCCCAACCGCGCCGCTCAGGGCTTCGGAGGCGTGCCGTCGGTAACCGTCGCCGCCTACCCGAATGACCAGCCGCTACTGAACCCCGCGCCCGGAGACAGCGACGCGGCTGTCCGCGCCCGTCGGCGGCGCGATCGATACAGGGAGGCGCTCGAGTCCTACGACAAACTGCGCACCTGCCCGTGCTGCGGCGAGCCGACAGGGATGCGGAAGTACCCGGCCCAGGCCGGCCGGATAGGGATCGTCTGCTTCAACGCCGCCTGCGATTGGAACCTCGCCAATCCACCCGCGCCCCACCGGACGCCGCTCCCGTTCCTGCTGACGGACGACACCATCTATCAGCGGGCGCCTTCAGTGATTCTGGGGACCATCGACAAGCTGGCGCTCATCGGCCAGCACGACCGCACCATCAACCACATCGTCGGCATGCTGGGCTGCGCCCGCTACATGGATCCGGACAGTCGGCACCTGTTCATGCCGCGCGGCGATCGAGCCTTGCGCGCGGCGGAGGAGAACGGCCAGACCCGCGTGCGTCCCGCCTTCGCCTCGGGCGCGAACGTCTTCCATGATCCCTTTCCCAGCCTGGTGATCCAGGACGAGGGGCACCTTCTCGACGAGAGCCTTGGAACCTTCGCGGGTCTCTTCGAAACGGCTCTGGAGACGATCCTCACCCGCCTGGGGTCGACGGTCCTGCGCAACGAGGTGGCCACCTGGGCCCCGCCGGGCTCTTCGGCGCGACGGCCTCGTCTCGCCAAGGTCATCGCCGCGACGGCGACGATCTCTGATCCGGACCGGCAGCTGCGTGTGCTCTATCAGCGAAACCCCCTTCGCTTCCCCTGTCCGGGCCCCAATCTCTACGAGTCCTTCTACGCCGCGCCGCGGGAACCCCTAGCGCCGGAACGCCAAGCCTTTGCCGCGTCGCTGCCCGCGCGCTTGAGGCCTGAACTCTCGGCACCTCGGATGCGCATCTATGTCTCTATGATGACCAACGGTCGGTCTCATACTATGACGACCTCCGCCATCGTCTCGGCCTATCACCTGACGATCACGCGGCTCTGGAAGGCGCTGGTCGAAGGCCGCGTAGGCGATGTCGTCGCCGAGATGGTCGAGGTCCTGCCGGCCGACGATCCCCTGTCGCCGCTGCGCCGCCGGGCGCTGGAACGCGCCGCCACCCTTGATGGGCGACCCGATCTGCTCGCCACGCTGCTCGACCTGCTGCGCATCTCCCTGACCTACGTCACCAACAAGAAGGGCGGCGACCAGATCATTGAAACCCTCCAGTCCCAGGTCGAGCGGGACCAGGCCGGCGAAGGGCTTGGCGACCTTCCCTTCACCACCGACCTGATCTCCGGCGGGGTGACCGTCGCCGAAATCCAGGACGTGATGCGCCGGGCGGAGGGCGTCACGGAGTCCGGCACGCCGTTTCCGCCCCTGTCAGAGTCGCTCCGGAACATTGTCGCCACCTCGGCCATCAGCCATGGGGTGGACGTCGACAAGTTCAATGCGATGTTCTTCGCCGGGCTTCCGGCGGACATCGCCGAATACATCCAGGCGTCGAGCCGCGTGGGACGCACCCACGTCGGCTTCAGCCTGCTGGTGCCCACACCCCACAGCCGGCGCGACCGCTATGTGATCGAGACCCATGACCAGTTTCATCGATTCCTGGAGCGGATGATCCCGCCGCCGGCGGTCCAGCGCTGGGCCGATCGCGCCATCCAGCGGATCATTCCGAGCTTCCTTCAAGCCTATCTGTGCGGCCTCGTCGAACAGGAGCTGTTCGCCGCCGCCCCGGAGACCGCCAAGACGTCGGCGCGCACCTTCACCGTGGCCGCCAGCGTCAAGGCCTGGGCGGATCATCATGCCGGGGGCGGATACGCGGCCGCCGTGCGGGCGCTCACCGCGTTCGGCGTTGACGCGGTGGGACTCTATGGCCGGGGCGACCACACCGGCGCGGCGATCCATGCCGACCACTACGAACGCCTGCTCGAGGATCGCTTCCGCGAACTTCTCGAGAGGTTCACGCACCGGTCCGACAGCAGCCGGATCGCAAATTTCTGGCGCAGCATTGAAACGGCGCGCGTGCGCCGGCCGATGACGTCTCTGCGCGACGTCGACGCCGGTGGGGTCATTATGGCGGCCACCCGCGATCCGTGGCGCAATAGAAACGTCCACCTGGAGACGGTCCGCCAGGTGATGCGCGTGATCCGGGGACAGCGCGTGTTGTCCCGCTCCGACGTCGACGCCGAGCCGCCCCCAATTGATATCGAGGACTGAGCGATGACCGATCAACCACCCGGCGGCGGTGGCCCAGCAGGCGCTCCGATCCGCCAGTATCCGCCGCGGATGACCCGGTCGCAGCCGCAGCTCGCGACGGCCTATGCACCCGGCGCGATGTTCACCTGGGAGGGCGGCAAGGGGGCCTGTATCGCCGCGCCGGTGGAGGGGCCGGTCATCGACTTCTCGGCGCGACAAACACGGCGGGACCAGATCGTCGAAGGTCTTGAGGAGTACTGCCAAAACTGGCTGGCGCGCGGGATGGCGATCGGCGGCGGCCGAAACGCGCCCGTCTATGAGGTGCAGCTGCTCGACCTGTGCTTCTACAACCCGGTCCGTAATACCGTCGACATCGCGCTGGATGGCTTTGAGTTCATGCGGCCGGAGCGCATGGGCTACTTACCTGGGCCGCTCGTCTATCGCTGTGACAATTGCGAAAGGGTGCGCGAGTTCGTGTCGCCGGCGCATCAGGTCGCCGATCCTCTGGGAGGCGCCTGCACGGCTGGGGGCGAGGGGCGCCGCGAGTGTCGATGGCGCCAGCTCGACGTGGTCTATGTGCATTGGTCAGGCGGCCTCGAAGGGCTCTCTCCCTACCGCTACACCCTGGATCGAGCCGGCGAGCTCCGAAAGATTCCACGCTGCCAATGCGGTGTTGAGGAGTTCCAGCTGCTTAAGAACGGCGCTCAGTTCTCGCGGTGGCGCTTCCGCTGCGTTGGCTGCCGCGCCGAGCGTGAGGTGTACCAGACCGATCCGTTCAGTCTGGATCTCTTGAAGCCGCGCATGGACGCCGGCGCGCCGCATGAGTGGAGCGAGATCAACATGATCCCGGTCTCCTACCGCGCGTCGCCGGTGTTCTACGTGCAGTCCGCGCGGTTCATCGTCTACGACTCCGATCCCGAGGTCGTCGCCCTGATGAAGCCCGGGCGCGAGAGTGAGCTCACGGCCCGCATCGCCTCGATCCACGGCTTCGGCTCCAGCGATCCAAGCGATGAGCGCATTCGCGAACAGCTTGAGCAGAACGGCCGAGGCTCCGCCTGGGCGAGCTACGCCATGATGCGTCGGATGGAAGAGACCGCCCGTGCGGGTGGTAATGAAGCGTTGGCCCGGGATTCCGGCGAGGCGGCGCGCGCCCTGCTGCAGGATTGGTACGCCGCCGGCATCGTGGTGCGCGAGACGGTCGCTAGCCCCGCCCTAAGCGCACGGGTCGACGAGCGGCGGAACTACGCCCGCCGTTATGACCCACTTCGTAGCACGATCGAACACGACGCGTTGCGGCGGCGGAAGATTGATCCAGCCGGAGAGTCCGCCAATCTACGCCAGGCGCACGCGGATCTCTGCCCGGAGTTCGGCGACCCCGACCTAACCGAGGCCTATGGACGCCGGGTCGGCGAAGACCTCGATCGGGCGGGCATTGAGGCCATTCACCTGATCCGGAACCTGGACATGGTGGAGTTCTCGTTCGGCTTCACCCGCGTCTCCGCCACGCCTGAGACGGTCCAGAAGAATCGCCGGATGCCGGTGCGGCTGATGGGCTTTCCGCGCCTTCCCACCCAGAAGCGTCCGATCTACGTCATCGAGCAGCAGAACGAAGCGATTTACGTTCGCCTGGACCCAATGGCCGTGGCCGAATTCCTGCGGCTGAACGGCGTGCTGGACCCCCCGCCGCCGCCGCCGAAGACGATCGGGGCGGCCCTGATCGAACGCTACGACGACTTCGGTCCGTTCCTGCGTGAGTTCAGGGTGCGGGACGAAGGCTCCCGAGTGAGGACACGCGACGTGGCGTCGCTGACTTACCTGCTGCTCCACACGATGGCGCACCACACCATGCACGCGGTCGCGAGATACTCGGGCCTCGACCTGGGGTCGATGAGCGAGGCGATCTTCCCGGCCGACCTTGCCTTCCTCGTGCATCGTCGGGGGATGACTGAGGATCTCGGCAACATCTCTTCGATGTGGCGTGACCACAATGGCGCCTTCCTGCACTACCTGGTCGGACGGCGCGAACTGAGGTGCGGCTCCGGGACGCTTTGTGATCACCGCGGCGGCGCCTGTCCCGCCTGCGTGATGATCCCGGAGACCTCGTGCATCGCCGGAAACCAGCTTCTCTCCCGCGCCACGCTGGTGGGCGGCCGCGCACCTCTTTGGGATCTCAATGACCAGCCGCTGATTGGCTACTTCGAGATTGTGAACCGGCTCCGCCGCGCAGGCGACGCCCCGCCCTCCTGATGGCCAGCGACGCGGATGTGATTCGCTGCGCCGTCCCTTGGCCCGGGATGGCCGCGCAGTTGCTGGAAGGCCTCGCCAGCCTGGGCGATGGAGTCTGGTCCGCCGACAGCATCTGTGCGGCGGCGGCGGCCGGCGTGGATCCAGGAGACGCGGCAGCGGTTCTCGCTGGCTTGGCGGCGGCGGGCGTGTGTGTCGGATCGGACGATGGCGCGGACTGGCAATCGCCCTTGGCTGCGGCCGAACTGCAACGGTTGGCGCAGATGCTTCGCGGCGCGGACCACTTCCGGCGGCTGAGAATGGATGCCTCATCGTCAGAGTTCGTCGTCACAATGCCGATGGCGCCTAGCCGCTTGGCCCAAGAGCTGGCGAGCTCGCCTGGTCGACCGGGCGGCTATCTCAGTACGCCGGCCGCCTTTTTGCGCCTGGCGCAAGCCGCCAGCCATCGGCTTGTGGTGATGACCCCCTTCATTGATCGGGACGGATTCCAATGGTTGCGCGCTGTGCTCACCGCCGTGCGGCCTGGCGTGGAGCGCTATGTGGTGCTGCGCGACATCGAACAGCACGCTGTGGACCTGTCGGTCGAGCACCGCGATTGGTTGCGGGACCTGAACGTCTGCGTCTTCGACTATCACCTCCCGCATCCGCGCAGCAGCGGCCGCGTGTTGCCGATCGAAACCTTTCACGCCAAGCTGCTGCTCGCCGACGAGAGCCTTGCCTATGTCGGCTCAGCCAACGTCCTCGGCCTAGGTGATGGCACGTCGCTCGAGGCCGGCCTCCTCGTCGACGGCCGCGGGGCTGCTCAGGTCGCGCGCCTGGTCGACGGCGTCCTGCGGATCGCCCGACGGCTCTAAGGTGGCGAGTACCCCGGCCACCGAGTCCAAAGCCGCGCGCACAAGCTCATCGAAGTTCGTGGTCACCAGGGTGGGAAGGGCGCCGGCCGGCGGCAGTGCCAGCCGGGCTAGCAATTTTGCGGACACGCTGAAGCTCCCTGAAACTGCGGAGAAGCGCTCGTTCACCGGGGCTGAGTTGAGGAGTGCTGCCAGGACAGAAGGGGTGACCAACGGCGTCTCCGTCAGCGCCTCCAGCACGATCACGTGGTTTTCCGCCACGAAACCTCGCGGCGCGTACTCTCGATAGAAGGCCGGCGGCACCGCAGCGGCGTTCAGCCGTCGCTTTTGGTCCCGATTGCTCGTCCGTTGAACAATGACCGCTGGCCACTTGGTGACATAGGCAGCGCCCCCAGCGGGCGGCGCATACCAGGAGGCGAGCTTGCTCCGCTTGCCATTGGCAAAGGCGAAGCTGCCATCGGGCCTCGCTTCTGACGCCCAGAGCAGCGGCAGGAGCCCGTCGCCGGGCTTCAGCCGCAGGTGATCGCGCTCGCGGGTGGGAACAACCTTACCCACCCGTAGGCCATAGCCGTAGTCAGCCAGGACTGTTGGCCGGACGCCGGAGGAGATTAGCTTGAGCTTCTGGGTGGTCGCCGCCGAGAACGCATTCGGCAGCATCCAAGGCTCGCCATCGGGGGTTGCTTCGGCGCACCCGAGCGGTCGCCGGACCCCACGGCTGTCAATAAGTCCCATTTCGTAAGCGTGCGCAGGACCAGCCGTCGGTTCGATGGCTTCCTGCCTGCGACGCAGCGTGAGCAAGCATACGTCCTGGACGGCATCGACGAAGAGGTCGTCCCTCTGCTCGTGCACGTCGATGCGGAGGACCTCCGCCTTCTGGAGGACCTCATGGCGCAAGCCGCTGAAGTAGGGGCCGGCGACGAAGCTGGTCGGGAGGACAAAAACGAGGCCTCCGCCGGGCTTCAACCATTCAAGGCCCCGCAGCAGGAACAAGCCGTAGAGGTTCGTGTGGCCGCCGAGGTTCGCCCGGCCCGCGCCTGTCAGCAACGCCTCACTCACCCGCCCGGCGACGCGGCCGTAGGGGGGATTGCCGATCACGAGATCGAAGATCGGCCTGGGAGCGACCGAGAGCGCATTCTTGGTCTGGACGACACGGCAATCTGCGCTCACGCCAAAGCGGCGGAGGATCATCGCCTTCAGCAGCGCCTGCGAAAGACTCGCCAAGCCTGGATCGAGTTCGATCCCCTTGAGGCCGCGCAACGCCTGCTTGACGGCCTTCCCCGCAGGCATCCCCTGGGCGACCTTGGCAGCGGCCAAGCGCTGGGCGACCGGGGCGAGAAACGCGCCGCCGCCACACGCGGGATCCAGCACGGCGGGAGAGGCTCCGCCCAGGAATTGGTCTGCCGCCTGCAAGGCGGCCTCGGCCAGGATCGGCGGCGTAAAATAGGCCGAGAGAAGCTTACGGCGGTCGGCCCCGATCAGCAGGGCGTAGGCGCTGGAGATAGCGTACTCCCGCTCGTCAGCGGCGAGCGAGGCGAGAAGATCGAGGGCCTCGCCAACGAGCAGGTCATCCCGTCGTTCCGCCACGAGCGCCAAACAGAAGTTCGTCGCGCCGCCGCTCGCCTGAAGGATGGCGGCGCGATTGCGTCGAACAAAGTTGAGAAGGGGGCTTATCGCCACGGGGCTACCGATCCGACCCGGCGGGCTCAAGGCGCGGGGTCATGTCCAAGAAAGTTGGTTCTTCGGCAGCTTGCCGGTCGGGTCATAGGCGGTGACCTTGTGCGGCAGGTCGGGGCCCCACCGCCAAAGCACGAGGTTCTGATCATCGACCGTCGCCCCGGCGGCAAAACTCGGCACGAGGATCCCGGCATGCCCTTCGGTGAGCAGCCGGCGGACGACCGCCCAAGACGCGGGCTCGCGACCAGTGGCCAAGGCTTCTCCCCAGGCGCAGCTCAGGTCGGAGAGAGAGATGCCAAAGGCCGCCCGCTCGGCGTCCGTTCGGAGATCCGCAATGTCCTCGCAGTCCATGTCATAGCTGCACAGGACATAGGGCGTCAGCCGATGCGCGAACCCACCCGAAACCTCGCGAAACACGGTGTGGTAGCTGAGCGATAGATAGAGCGTTTCAAGGCCTGGCCAGTTGAAACGCCGCCCCTTGAGGGCAGCGCCCGCCCCCGAGAGCGGTGTCCAGGACCAATTCGGGTCGTGTGCACGAAAGCACTCGCCCGTGAACCTCAAGCGTAGCCGCCGGTTGCCAGGTGGTCGACATAGTCGCGCACCGCGCCGGCCTGCCCCGACTTAACGAGGGCCTCAGCCGTGCGCCCTCCGAATGCCGGGATTGGTTCGGCCCTGTACCAAGCCATCGCCTGTGCGGGTCCGCCGGCCCAGCCTTGCACGAGGCTAATGATCTCCAGCATCTCGCGAACGCGAGTTTGCGCCTTGGGTCCACTGCGGCGGCTAGCCTTCTGGAACACTTCGCGGGCGAGCCCGGCGGTCTCCGCCAACTGTGCTTTGGACATTGCGAAAGCATCGGCCACGTCATCAACCTTCACGGTGCCGCGCTCGTCTATCAGACTGGCGATCGAAAGCCGGCCATGAGCACGCGAACGGACAACCTCGCGCGCCGGCCGAGGGCCCGTCCTGCTCGTCGCCTTCTTCACCGCTTGCGTCATGCGCCGCTCCTTTGACCTTATATTCGGTCAAAGTACGGTCGGATGCTTCACAAGACAAGGGCAACCGCCTCTTTGAAGCGAGGCCAAGGGAAGCCACACTGCTGCTCAGGGATAAGGATAAGAAATGATCACGGTCAGACGGCAGTACAGGAAGCCTCGGCAGCACCGGAGACCGGGAGCGAAATGACGGATCGGCCCGGAATGCCGATCCGGCGCCGTACAAACGCCATGGAGCGCCAGGGCGTCGCCTTTGTGCGTTCGGTCGTTGAAACGGCGAACTCCGTCTTCAAGGAGATCGATCGGGCTCACGACTATGGCCACGATGCCTTCGCCCTTTTGGTGGATGGCGAGCAGGTTACAGCCAAGGAGATCGCCCTACAGATCAAGGCTGGAGCCAGTTTCTGCACCAAAGGGACATGTCGTGTGCCTGCGACTCGGCCGCAGCTTCGCTTCTGGGCCCGGCACGACCTCACCACCATCGGCGTCGTCTACGATCCTACGGCAAACTCGGCGTGGTGGGTTGACCTACAGGCCGAGGCAAAGGCCACCCATCGCGCCGACGACCGTCCGGCGACGGTCACGTTCCGGAAATCCGACTGGAATCGGTTCGATCATGAGCGGTTCCCGCAGGTGCTCTTGCCTGCCTTGCTTGGCCAACCCCCGCGTATCGACCTTGCCACCGCCCTGGCTTGGGCAAGCGATAGGGACCCGGATACGCACGATCTCGGTGTCCGAACCTTGCTGGCGAGGTTCCGGCGCGAAGCCACCGCCTGGGACCTCATCCTCCGGCTGTTTCGCGAACGGCGTGCCAGCTGTTCGTTAGGCGTCTTCCTTGGTTTGGTGCGGATTATGGGCCACCCGGACGAAGGCTATTTCTCGGATGAGGTCCCGTCGTCGATCAGGTTTCCCGCCCAGCGAGCGATCCTGGAATTCGGCAAGACCGAGGTCGTCGCGCTGCTCGGGTTCGTTCAAGACCGCAACTTCGAGCGCGGCGAGCGAGGAAACGGGCTCTTCGCCATCATCCCAAACCTACCTGATGGCCTCCGAATCTTGCGAGACATTGCGGACGGCGAAGCGTTTGATCCGGAAATTCGAGTGAACGCCAGTCTGCTTCTCAAGGTCCAAAGAGATGATCCTGAGTGGTGGGACCTGTGGCAGTCCAAGCCGCTCGCTTCCGAGTAGTTGATCGGTCAGCACATGGGTCACACCGAGGCTTGTACACGGCCAGGAGAGGACATCTGCAATGGGCCTTGAGCACTGGGATCCCGGCCGTCGGAAATGGGTGCTCTACCGGAGCCAGCAGCAGCACAGTGACGATTGCGCGCAGTATCCGTTCGAGAGCATTCCACGCCGCGTCTTCCTGGACACAAACGTCGTGAACCTGCTGGTGAAGCACAGCGAGCAAATCTTCGCACAGGCGACAATTTCCAGCGAGCTCGACCACACCACCGCGGTCGATACCGAGGCGCTGATGCACGTGTTCCACGTCGGCGCCCGCGCCAGCTGGGACATCCTAGCCTCGCGCAAGACCCTCGACGAGATCGACCAAACGCCAGACCCCGACACAAGAGACGAGCTTCTCGCCTATGCGGTCCAACTGGTGGAACTGCCGGACGAGAATAGCGCGTTTGCCGCAACCTTCGGCCGGAGGCTCGTGGATGCGCCATTCGTCTCGGCTCTGCCAGGCCTGGCTGACCGAGAGCTCATCGGAAATGCCGTTGGCTTCGGCTGCGATGTCTTCTGCACTTGCGATCGGCGCACCATCGTACGCAAGCGCGAGCGCCTACAGCAGCTTCCACTTCGCATCCTAACGCCGGTCGAATGGTGGGCCCACGTGAAGCCATGGGCCGGCCTATGGGGCTAGCCGCAACAGCCTACACAGGCGCTACACAGGCCAAAACTCGTTGCGTTTTCCTATGTAAAACAACAAGATGTCCGGCCTGATCTCCCGCGAGGGGAAAGGAGGGACCGGCGGGGCCGCCGCCCTGGCCCGGCGAGTAGGGTTACGCATTTCCTGCCAGTTTTTCGCGTGGATAGCTGAGTCGCATGCTGCTCTACGCGCGCACCGTGCGGCGTCCTAAGGGCAGCCAGCGGAGAAGTTGTCATGTTTGAAGGTGCTCCCATGCCGCCCCGCCTACTTCGGACCTCGGAGGCGGGCCGATTCCTCGGCCTTTCTGGCCGCACCCTCGAAAAGCACCGGACCTATGGAACCGGCCCGACCTATCGAAAGATCGGGGGGCGGGTAGTCTACTCGATCAACGATCTGCAGCATTGGGTGGACCGCGGCGCCAAGTCGTCCACCTCCGACCCAGGGCTAGATCGCGTGCTACCCGCCAGACCCCAAGAAGCTCGCTCCATCAGCTGATGGAAGGGGCGGGTGGGTGCTCACGTTCGGCGGCGGCGGCGCGCCGCTCAAGGCGCCGGCGGGCGGGCTGGCTTGCCGACAAGATCGGCCAGAAATTCCGTGAACGGGATGATGGTTCTCGTGCATGCGCGCATGGGTCGAACCGCCACACCTACGGCCCCGCCAAGCTCCGGTCGGCCGCGTGAGACGGTGGCGGTTTCGAGGAAACGTACCGGGTCGCCGGCGAGCTGCGCCGGCATGGCCTGAGCAACAACCCCTAGCGACTCCACACATGCTCCAGCGCCTTGAGACTTTGCGCGTGTTTGGCGGGGTTGCCGGCCTTTAGCTTCCGCAGGTTGCCGAGCTTCCATTGCACGGCCGGCAGCTTGGCGGCGTCGGCCAGAGGGAACAGCGTCCAGTCTGGCTCCCCGGCCTTGAAAGCAAGCAGGAAGGCCTTGTCCTCGGCGGTCAGCGAGGCCGTTATGGCCTCGACAAGGCGCATCAGCGTCGCCGCATGGTCGTCGTAGCTGAAATCGATGAACGCCATGCCGGCGAACTGGCCGTCGAAGGCCTGCCGCTGGTCCTTGGGCGTAGGCCCCAGCAATTCATTGATCGGGCGGCCGTGGCCAAGGAGCGCAGCGATGAAGCCCAGCCTGACCTCGTCGGTTACGCCCTCGGCATCCAGGAGCAGATGGACGTCGAACAGGTCGCGCGGATGCTGGCGGTCGAGCGCCGCGCAAATCTTTCCGCCGAACAGTTCGCCGTGCGAGACCACCGGCGTCTCGACAAACACTTCGAATTCTTCCTGCACTCGCGGCGTGCAGGCGAGAAGGCGCGTCGGCAGGAGATGGCCCCGCAGGGTCGGGTTGACCTCGACCTTGATCTGCACTCGCCCGCGCTGGCAGTGCAGCTTGGCTTCGAGCTCGCCCGCTTGCCCGACGAGCGTCACCCGCGTGTTGGCGACCGTCCTTTCGATGCGGGCCTTGACCCGCTGGAGCGCTTCCGAGATCCCAGTTAGGGCAGGCTCACGCGCGTCGAACGGCAGGTAGGTCAAGTCGATATCGACGGAGAGCCGGGGGAGGTCGCGCTCGAAGAGGTTGATCGCCGTCCCGCCCTTCAGGGCGAAGGCCTTCTCCTCGGCGACGAGGGGAAGGACATCGAGCAACAGGCGCACCTGGTCGCGGTAGGCGTTATTCATGGTCGGCCAATTCCCTGGGCAAGACCAAGCGATGTCGGGCGACATAGACGCCCCCCTTCACCAGGGCGCGGTCGCCGATTCCGAGATCGAGCCCTTCGGTGCGAAGATGCGGAAGCACCGGCAAGGCCGCCTTCTCCGCCATGAAGAGGAAGAGGCGCTTGACCTTGATCGAGGCGCAGGCGTCCAGCAGCGACTGCATCAGCGCGGGGCGCAGCGACCGAAGGCCTTCCAGCACCTGATAGGCTTCCACCAGATCGACCGCCTGCGGCGCCAGGTGCAGGCATTCAAGGATGGCCCGCTCGGGCGTCGACGCCCTGAGGCTGAACCCGCCCATCATCGCGTCTCTCACACCCAGGCCGGGCGGAAGGAATTGCGTCTGCGTATGTCGGAGGGCGACCGGCCAGTCATAGGCCTTGAACCAGGCGGGCAGGATTACGCCGGTCTTCGAAAAGAGGAAGACGACTTCGCGCCCAAGCCGCACATAGTGGGCGGACCCATCTGCCGCGAGGGCGGTCAGCGCGCCGACGTGGACCTGGAGGTCGAGCTGCGACTGCAGGCTATGGAGCGCACCTTGCCAGGTCAGGGTCTCGCTGGGCCGCTTGAATACACCGTTCGCCACCGGCTCAAGCCAGCGGCCGGAGACATATCCATGGGCGTGCTGAGGCGACACGCCCAGGCGTCTCAGCCAAGCGGTGGTCGCCACTGTCCCCGGCTGCCAGGCGTCGAGAAGGCCCTTTAGTTTTTCACCGCGTGATACGTCCATAATATATGTATGCGATTAATTCTACCGAAAGTCAATCTGATTCAGCTGTGCACTTTGATATTTATCTTCGGAATATACCTTGGGTCTATCGTGGGGATAAGTTCCAATGGCGCGCCCGTTGCCTGTTGGCCGGCGGCCAAGAGGCGGCGCAGGGATGAAGTGGTGCCGTATGGGCGCGGATCGCCGTGCGCTCGGACGCACAGCAGCGAATCCTTGCGGGGCGATAGCGCCTATTGGCGACTGGATCGACCGAAATCGGGAGAATGAAAGCGAAAGAGAACGTGAACATCCGTGTGCAATTCTTGCACACGCTGGCCTATAACATATTGATTATATTGATGAATATGTCCAGTCCATCATCGGGGCGACGGAGAGGCGGTGGGCGGGGTGGGTCACGCCGCTCCACTAACACCGGCGGCTTACGCGTGCACGCCCGGGGAGAACAGGCGCCAGAACGCCGTGCGCTTGTGGCGGTCGGATTTGCGCTTGAGGGCCGCGTCGTCCTTCAGCCAGAAGACCTGCACCGCGCGACGTTCTCCGGTGAAGGGCTTGTGTCCGTGCCAGGAGGTCTCTGAGCGGGAGAAGGCGGTGAGCATGCCGTAGCGCGGCGGGATGGGCTCGCTGCCCGGCCCGTCGAGGTCGGGGCCTTCGAGGTAGCGCAGGCAGCCAGCCCCGTCGGTCCAGACCTCGTTCAGGTAGAGAAGCGCGGTGGCGACCTTGTCGCGCCCGTCGGTGTGCGGGCGACCATCCTTTGCCGCGGACCAGCGGCGTACGACGATCATCTGCGGATGCTCGGTGAGATCGAGGCCGAGCCGCTCGCCCACCTCACGCGAGAACTCGTAGGAGCGCAGTTCGTCGATCAACGCCTCGAACGCCGGGCCGCAGCGGAGTTCCTCCGCCGGGAAGAAGCCGGTCTTGCCCGGATCGGGAAAGTCCTCGGCCAGCTCGTCGGCGTCGGCGCGGTCGAGGAATCCGGAGCCGACCAGGTGCCGAAACGGCCTGTCGCGCACCTCGATTTCGGTGAACCTGTGAAAGGACAGCACGGGGCGCGCCTCCGACAAAACGGGGCTCCCCAGTCCGTCTCCCTTTTACACCTGAGATTGTGCTCCCGCTAGCGGGCGAGCTGCTCGGCGGTCCGCAGATGCTTGCGCAAAACGGGTAGCGTGCGCTGCGCCAGACGACGCGTGGAGCGGTCGCCGTGGCGGGCCTGCTGTTCGAAGTCGGAGATGTCCTTGCGGTGGTCCTTGACCATGTAGTGGGCGAACTCCTGGTCGAAGGCCCAGCCGTGCATGCGGCGGAGCTTGTGGTACTCGGCGCGGGCCTCCGGGGTCATTTCCATGGTGTCACGCACGCCATGGGCCCGGGCGACCACCAGCGCATCCTTGCGAGCGGCGGTGTGGTCGCGCGCCAGCATCCGGCCGAAGCTCTTCACCCCGGCGGCGTGGCCCTGCTGCTCGGCCAGCCGGCCCAGGCGGATCTCGGAGTTGTCGCCCTGAAGCGCGTCCTTCAGAAAGCTCGCGTTGCTCTGCGCATGGGCTTTCGGCTGCGCCTTGGGAGCGGGCCTGTGGTGGGTCTTGGCCATGGCGGGACCGCCCGCAACCAGGAGAGCGGCGAGGATGGCGAGGGACAGGCTGTGCTTCATGGCGACTCTCCGGTGCGACGGCCTTCGGTAGCGGGGGCGACCAGAGGCCGCAACAAATAGGCCTAATTATCGGCGCCGCCCGCCGCCATATAGCCCGCAACGAAAGAACGGCGGCCCACGCAAGCGCCGCCCCGGTCGAGACAAGGGGACCTCTCCAGCAATGACTACGCCTGCGCGGCTGCGCACATGGCTGTCCGATTTCGCCGCCCACGCGGTGCGTCACGACGCGCGCTGGGCTGGCGGGCTTGCGGCCATGGCGGTGGTGGGGGCCCTCACCGGGATGCTGGTGGACGCCGCGGCGGCGGTCGCGCCCCACCGGCTGGCCGCAAGGGCTGTCGAAGCGGTTCAGGCGACGGTCGCGCCAAAGCCGCCGCGCGTGCTCAAGTGGGTGGGCAAGGACGTTGACGGCGACGGCGCGCCGGACTTCGTCAATCCGACCGGACAGGCTCAGCGGACCTCCGACGCCTACGGCTACGGCGTGTTCGGCGCGCCGCGCGACGGCGGCTCGCGGCCTCACCTGGGCGTCGATTTCAAGGCGACGGCGGGCCAGGCGGTGAAGGCGCCGATCTCCGGCTTCATCACCAAGATCGGCTTCGCATACGCGGGAGACACGAACCTGAAGTTCGTCGAGGTCACCAACCCGGCGCTCCACTACAAGGCGCGGGTCTTCTACGTGAACCCGAAGGTGGACGTCGGCGACGCGGTGCACCTGGGCCAAACCGTCGGGACCTCGCACACGCTGCAGGGCAAGTACCCGAACGGCATGACCGACCACGTGCACCTGGAGATTACCAACCCCGACGGCCGCAAGGTCGACGCCGCGAGGGTGCTGACCGCCTACTGGGCTCCGGCTCCAAACCGCAACCGGGGCTAAGGCTCGCTGGAACATTCCCGATGGCCTAAGCTTTAAGGTGACGGCCAAGGGAGGTTCGTATGCGTAGGCTTCTGTACCCCCTGCTTTTCTCCTTATCGCTGACGTTAGGCGCCTGCGGAGGCGGCAAGGCCTTGCCGACCGAGCAGACCTACGGTCCCAACCCGCAGCTCGGCGCGATCCAGAAGGGCCTGCTGCCGGTGATGAACGTCGCGCCCGCACAGGGCTGGCCCGCGGACAAGCGGCCCATTGCGCCGGCGGGCTTCACCGTCACGCCGTTCGCCGACGGACTGAACCACCCACGCTGGCTCTACGTGCTGCCGAACGGCGACGTGCTGGTGGCCGAGACGAACGGGCCGGCTTACCCACCCAAGGGCATCAAGGCGGCCGTCGCGGCGCAGGTGATGAAGAAGGCGGGCGCCGGCGTGACCAGCCCCGACCGCATCGTCCTGCTGCGCGACGCCAACGGCGACGGCGTGCCCGAGACGAAGAACGTCTTCCTGAAGGGGCTGCACTCGCCCTTCGGCATGGTGCTGGTGGGCAACTGGCTCTACGTCGCCAACACCGACGCGGTGCTGCGCTTCCCCTACCAGGCGGGCCAGACGCAGATCACCGCGCCCGGACAGAAGGTGCTGGCGCTGAACGCCATCGCCCCGGACTACCACTGGGCCCGCAACCTCATCGCCAAGCCGGACGGCTCGAAGCTCTATGTGACGGTGGGCTCCAACTCGAACATCGGCGAAGACGGGATGGAGAACGAGACCGGCCGCGCCGCGATCCACGAGTTCAACCCGGACGGCACGGGCGAGCGGATTCTGGCGTCCGGCATGCGCAACCCCAACGGGCTGGCGTGGGAGCCGACGACGGGCGCGCTGTGGGTCACGGTCAATGAGCGCGACGAGCTCGGCAACGACATCCCGCCCGACTACATGACCGCGGTGAAGGACGGCGGCTTCTACGGCTGGCCCTATGCCTACTGGGGCGGGCGGGTCGATGACCGCGTCAAGCCGCAGCGGCCGGACCTCGTGGCGAAGACGATCAAGCCTGACTATGCGCTGGGCGTGCACACCGCGCCGCTGGGCCTTGCCTTCTACACCGGACAGCTCCTGCCCGCGCAGTACCGGGGCGGCGCGTTCGTGGCCCAGCACGGCTCCTGGAACCGGGACCCCCGCGCGGGCTACCGGGTGATCTATGTGCCATTCGCGGGCGGACAGCCTGCAGGCATGCCGCAGGTCTTCCTCGACGGTTTCCTGAGCGCCGACGGCCATGCCTACGGCCGACCGGTGGACGTGGTGCAGGACTCGCGCGGTGCGCTGCTGGTGAGCGACGACGTGGGCAACATCGTGTGGCGGGTGACGCCGGCGGCTCAGTCGGTCCGCACCCCGCAGTAGCCGCCGCGCAGGAAGACCAGGGGCTCGTGGTCAGGGTCCATACGGACCTCGAGGACGCGGCCGATGAAGACGCGGTGGTCGCCGGCGTCGAAGGCTCGCTCGGTTTGGCACTCGAAGTTGGCCATGCAGCCGTCGAGCACCGGCGCGCCGGTGGCCCAGCGCTCGAAGGCGGTGTCGGCGAAGCGGTCGCCGCCCTTGCTGGTGAAGCGCCGCGCGATCTCCTGCTGGCCGGCGTGGAGGACGTTGACCACGAACACGCCCGCGGCCTCCAACGCCGGGAGGCTGTTGGCGGAGAGGTCGACACAGACCAGCACCAGCGGCGGGTCCAGCGACACCGAGGCGAAGGAGTTGGCGGTGAACCCTACCGGCGCGCCGCGCTCTCCGGTCGTGGTGACCACCGTGACGCCCGTCGTGAAGCAGCCGAAGGCGTCGCGCAGAGCGCGGGCGTCGGCCTCGTGGTCGCCGCGCAGCTCGAGGGTGCGGATGCGGCTCATCGGGCGAAGGTCTCGGTGAGGATGGTTTCCAGCCAGCGCTGGTCAATCTCGTCGAAGGCGGCGGGTCGGTCGGAATCGACGTCGAACACCGCGATCAGGTCGCCTGAGGGGCCGAGCACAGGGACCACGATCTCGCTTTGCGAACGGCTGTCGCAGGTGATGTGGCCTGGGAAGGCGTTCACGTCGCGGACGAGCTGGGTCACTCGCGTGGCGGCGGCTGTCCCGCAGACGCCCTTGCCGAACGCGATGCGCAGGCAGCCGAGGGTGCCTTGGTAGGGGCCGACGACCAGTTCGTCCGGCTTGTCCGGATCGACGACGTAGAAGCCGGTCCAGAAGTAGTGGTCGAAGCTGTTGGCCAGCATCGAGGCGACCGTCGCCATGCGGGCCGTGACATTGCGCTCACCCTCCAGCACCGAGGCGATCTCGGCCGCCAGTTCGCGGTAGCGGGTCTCCTTGTCGGCGGAGAGCGTTATCTCATTGAAGGCTTCGGCCATCGGCCAGCGATAGGATGACGGCGACGCGTCGTCCAGCGCTGGCGCTCCATCGACAGCGAGGTAAGCTTGAGCATGGATTCGCGCACCCCTGCCCTGATCGCCGCGAGCCTGATGCTCGCCTGTTGCAGCCCGAAGAAGGCCGAGAACGCGCCCGCGGCTCCGCCTCCCGAGCCCGCGCCGGCCGCCGCGCCTGCCCCAGCGCCTGCCACGAACGCGACGTCGGCAGAAGCGCCTGCGCCGGCAGAAGCGCCGGATGCGCCGACGCCCGCCGGCGAGGTCACACCGGACGTGGCCGCCGGGATCGCCCGCGAATACTTCGCCCTGATCGGCGCCAAGCAGTACCCGATGGCGCTCGCACTCTGGGGAAGCAGCGCGCCAACGAAGGATGCGCTGGCCAAGCAATACGACAAGTACGCGACCTTCGACGCCACCGTCGGAGCGCCCGGCCAGCAGCAGGGGGCGGCGGGCTCGAGCTACATCGAGATTCCCGTGAAGGCCTCCGCCACGCTGAAGAGCGGCGGCGCGGAGAAGCTGGCCGGTACGGTCGTGCTGCGCCGGGTCAACGACGTGCCGGGTTCGACCGCCGCGCAGCGCCACTGGCACATCTACAGCGTCGAGCTGAAGCCCGCCTGACGCGAAAGGGCCGCCCGGTCGCCCGGACGGCCCTCCCGAGGAAGCTGCTCCCTGCAGAAGCGGCTAGTGCTTGATGGCGTTGCCGATCTTGTCCTGCGCGCGGCCGACCGCGTTCTGGACCTTGCCGGTGGTCTTCTCGGCGGCGCCTTCGGCTTCCATGCGCTCGTCGCCCATGGCCTTGCCGGCGCCTTGCTTCACGGCGCCCGTACCCTTGCGAATAGCGCCTTCCACACGATTGGTGCTCATGACGATCTCCTTTGCGATCAAGGAGATAACGAGTCCGCGCCAGCCCCGTTCCTACTAGCGTGACTGTCCGAGGTTGAGGGCGGATGCGGCCTCCGCGCCCTGCATCTCCGGCTCGGCGCGGGCCAGGTTCACAGGCGCGGGCATGTGGCCGTCGAGCATCTCCACCGCCTCGCGGATGTAGCGGGCGTGGGTGACGATGCCGATCTCCAGCCGGTCGCCGGAGAGCTCCACCTGCTGCGTCAGGATGCCGGCGATGAACTGGCCGTCCTGCGGCTGGCCGGACGCATCGGTCTTGTGCTGATCGATATAGACCGGCCCCCCGGAGTTGCCGGGAAAGACGGTGAAGTCGAGCAGGAAGGTCGGGAACTCCGCCGACGGCGCGAGCGGATAGGAGGCCACGCGGCCTGAGCGCAGGATCGGAAAGCCCGCCTGGTTGGCCGCGAGACCCAGCGGGTAGCCCAGCGCCTCCATCTCGTCGCCCGGCTCGACGCCGTAGCGGTTGAAGGTGTCGTCACTGGCCAGCCAGTTCAGCGGGATGGCGGCCTTCGCGAACTCCGGCGGCGCCTTCACCTCCATCACCGCGACGTCGCGGGTTGGGTGCTTGGTCCACATCGGCTTGCCGCCGGTGGCGCGGATCTCGAAGGGCTGCGGGCTGTAGCGCCAGCCGCCGTCCGCCCCCTGGAGGCGGTAGCCGATGCGCGCCTGCGCAAGCGGCATGGTGTCGAAGACGTGGGCGGCGGTCACCATCACGATGCGCGGACGCCCGTCCGGCGTGGGATCGCTCACCAAAAACCCGGTGCCGACCGTGCGCGTGCCGTCCGCATGCGGCTGCTCGATCTGCACGGTGGCCTTGATCATGTCGACGGAGAGGTCGACGGCCATGACCGTTACTCTTTTGTTGTGGGGTTTGGACCCCGATTCCCGACTACGCCATTTGACCGGAGCCGGGACGGCGAACAAGTTGCCGCCTTGTCGCAGCCATGAGGATTTCGATGCCGCTTCCCACCCCGCCCGTCCCCCGCAAGGAGCCGAAAAGGATCGAGCAGCTGGGGCGGGTCCGCGTGGACGACTACGCCTGGATGAAGGACGACAACTGGCAGAAGGTGCTGCGCGACCCGTCGGTGCTGAAGGCCGACGTGAAGGAGCACCTGACGGCGGAGAACGCCTACACCGCCGCCATGCTGGCCTCGACGGAAGCGCTGCAGAAGCAGCTGTTCGAGGAGATGAAGGGGCGGATCAAGGAGGACGACTCCTCCGTGCCGGCCCCCGACGGTTCGTTTGAATACTACGTCCGCTACGACCTAGGCGCCGAGCATCCGGTGCATGCGCGGCGCCCCCGTGGCGGCGGGCCGGAGGAGGTGCTGCTGGACGAACAGGCGCAGGCCAAGGGCAAGCCCTTCTACCAGGTAGGCTCCGCCGACCACTCGCCCGACCACCGGCTGTTCGCCTGGGCCGTCGACGAGCAGGGCTCGGAGGTCTACCGCATCCATGTGAAGGACATCGCCACCGGCGCGGCCGTCGGCGAGGTCATCGAGAGCGCCTACGACTTCTGCTGGTCGCCGGACAGCCGGTTCCTGTTCTGGATCCTGCGCGACGAGAACGGGCGGCCGGTGAAGGTCTTCCGGCGCCCGGCGGACGGCAAGGCGGCCGACGACGTCCTGATCTACGAGGAGAAGGACGAGGGCTTCTTCCTCGGCGTCCACACGCTGTCGTCGCGGGAGTGGATCGCCATCGGCTGCGGCAACCAGGAGACCAGCGAGGTCCACCTGATCCCGGCCTCCGATCCCACGGCCATGCCGAAGGTGATGGAGCCGAGGCAGGACGGCGTCCGCTACGACATCGACCACTGGGACGGCCGTTTCGTCATCCGCACCAACGCCGACGGCGCGGTGGACTGGAAGCTGATGACCGCGGAGGAGGCGAACCCCGGCAAGAGCGGCTGGCGCGAGTGGATACCGCACGAACCCGGCCGGCTGGTCGTCGGGATGCGGGCCTACAAGGACTTCTTCGTGCGCCTGGAGAAGGTCGATGCGCTGAACCGCATCGTCGTGACGAAGCGCGGCGGCGAGGAGCACGCCATCGGCTTCGAGGAGGAGGCTTACGCGCTGGGGCTGGAGGGCGGTTACGAGTACGACACGACGCTGACGCGCTTCGTCTACACCTCGATGACCACGCCCCGGCAGTGGTTCGACTACGACATGGCCACCCGCGAGCGGACGCTGCGCAAGACGCAGGAAATCCCCTCCGGCCACGACCCGGCGAAGTACGTGACCCACCGCCTGCACGCCAAGGCGGCCGATGGGGCGGAGGTCCCGATCTTCGTGCTGATGAAGAAGGACACGCCGCTGGACGGCAGCGCCCCGCTCCTCCTCTACGGCTACGGCTCGTATGGCATGGCCCAGGAGCCGGCGTTCTCGATCCGCAACCTGTCGCTGGTGGACCGAGGCTGGATCTGGGCGACGGCCTGCATTCGCGGCGGCTCGGAAAAGGGCTGGGGCTGGTTCCTCGACGGGCGCCGGGAGAAGAAGGTCAACACCTTCACCGACTTCATCGCCTGCGCCGAGCATCTGATCACCGAGCGCTACACGAGCGCGAAGAAGATCGTGGCGTACGGCGGATCGGCGGGCGGGCTGCTCATGGGCGCGGTCACCAACATGCGGCCGGACCTCTGGGCCGGGATCATCGCCACGGTGCCGTTCGTCGATGTGCTGAACACCATGAGCGACACCACCCTGCCGCTCACCCCCGCCGAGTGGCCGGAGTGGGGCGACCCGATCAAGGACCCGGCGGCCTATGACCTGATCGCCAGCTACAGCCCCTACGACAACGTCGAGGCCAAGCCCTATCCCGCGATCCTGGCGACCGGGGGCCTGTCGGACCCGCGCGTCACCTACTGGGAGCCGGAGAAGTGGGTGGCCAGGCTGCGCGAGCACACCACCAGCGGCGATCCGGTGCTTCTCAAGATCAACATGGAAGCCGGCCACGGCGGGGCGTCCGGGCGCTTCGACTTCCTCAAGGAGATCGCCCTCGACTACGCTTTCGCCATCTGGGCCGTGGAGCGGGGGTGGTCGTCCTTCGACACGCCCGCTGCGCGGGCTGCTCAGGATGACTAGCTCAGCACCAGGTTTCGTCATCCTGAGCAGGCCCCTGAGCCTGTCGAAGGGGCCGTGTCGAAGGACGCACTGACATGCTCATCCGCCCGGCCACGCCCGCCGACGCCCCCGCCCTCGCCGCCATCTACGGCGACGCCTGCCTGCACGGCTTCGGCACCTTCGAGGAGGTCCCGCCGTCGCCCGATGAAATGGCCGCGCGGCTCAAAAGCGTGACCGACCGCGGCCTGCCCTACGTCGTCGCCGAGGTGGACGGCGAGGTCGCGGCGCTGGCCTACGCCGCGCCGTTCCGGCTGCGGGCCGCCTACCGCTACACAGTCGAGGACAGCGTCTATGTGGCGCCGGGCTTCAAGGGACGCGGGCTCGGCGCGGCGGTGCTGCTCAAGGTCATCGACGCCTGCGAGGCGCTCGGTTTGCGCCAGATCATGGCCGTGATCGGCGACAGCGATAACGCTGGCTCCATCGGACTGCACCGCTCGCTGGGATTTGAGATCAAGGGCGTCATGCCGGCCGTCGGCTTCAAGCACGGTCGCTGGGTGGACATAGTCTTCATGCAAAGGCCGCTGAATGGCGGCGCCGAAACGCTTCCGGACGGTGCAGGGTTGGAGTTGCGCGGGGTCTGATTGACATACCCCCATGGGGTATATACATCGACGCCATGCGCATCATCCTCCCCCTCGCCTCCGCCACCGCCCTCGTCCTCGCCTCCCCCGCTTTCGCCCGGGACATGAGCGGCATGCCGGGGATGGAGCATCCTGCTCCCGCCCAGGACCAGCCGCCGCCCGATCACGGCGCGATGGACAACGACCAGATGGTCCACGGCGAGGGCGGGATGGACATGGACATGCCGGAGACCGACCACCGCGACATGGCGCAGGGCACGACGCACGAGGAGGCCATGTCGATGATGCATGTCCCCGAAAGCGCGCTTGGACCGTACGAGGCCTACCGCGACGGCTCCGGCACCAGCTGGGTTCCGGACGCCTCACCGATGAGCGGCGTCCACGCGATGAGCGGCGGCTGGATGGTCATGAGCCACGCGCTGCTGAACCTGGCCTATACGGATCAGGGCGGGCCGCGGGGCGGCGAAAAGGCGTTCGTCAGCGGGATGGTCGGCGCCATGGCGCAGCGGCCTCTGGGCGGCGGGACGTTGGGCCTGCGGGCCATGGTCAGTCCCGACCCCTTCATGGGCAAGAGCGGCTATCCGCTCCTGATGGCCGCCGGAGAGACGGCCAATGGCGCCGATCCGTTGATCGACCGCCAGCACCCGCATGACCTCTTCATGGAGCTCTCGGCGAGCTACAGCCACCCGATCGGATTGCGGAAGAGCGTCTTCGTCTATGCCGGCCTGCCGGGGGAGCCGGCGTTCGGGCCGCCGGCCTTCATGCACCGCCCCTCGGGGCTCGACATCGTGGAAGCGCCGATCACCCACCACTGGCTGGACTCCACCCACATCACCTTCGGCGTGGTGACGGCAGGGTTGGTCTGGGACAAGTGGAAGGTCGACGCCTCGCGCTTCCGGGGCCGCGAGCCCGACCAGAACCGTTTCGACATCGAGACCGGCGACCTCGACTCCTCGTCAGCCCGGATCAGCTTCAACCCGACCGCCAACTGGGCCTTCCAGACGAGCTGGGCATCGATCAAGAGCCCCGAGGCGCTGGAGCCGGACCACGGCGAGCGCCGCGTCTCGGCCAGCGCCATGTACGTCCGACCGTTCGGAGACCACGGGACCTTCGCCGCCACCGCCGCCTGGGCGCGCAAGGACAAGGTCCCCGGCCCGGCGCTGGACGGGACGCTGCTCGAAGCCGAGCTGATGCCCAACGACGCCTGGACCTTCTTCACCCGCGCCGAGCAGGTGCAGCAGGACGAGCTCTCGGGCGAGGAGCACGGGCCGATCTACACCGTGCGCAAGGTGTCGGTGGGCGCGATCCGCGACTTCCGCGTGGCGGAGAAGGTGAAGGTCGGTTTCGGCGCGCAGGTCAGCGCCTTCGATGCGCCGGACGCGCTCGGCTACGACAGTCCCACGGCGGGGACTGTCTTCCTGCGGCTCAAGATCGACTGACCGCTACTTGTTCGGGTTGGCGGCGTCAGCGGTCTGTTGCGCCGCGCCGGAGACGCTGCTGGCTGCGCTGCTCGCCGCCTGGCTCACGTCCGAAGCCGCGCCGGTCACGGCCGAGGTCTGCAGGTTGTCGTTGCGGGCGGAGTTGAACAGGAACCACGCCGCGATCGCCACCAGCACGATCACCGCCAGCGCGATCAGCAGGCCGGCCCCGCCGCCGCCTTCGCGTACGACGGTCGTGCCGCCGCCGTCCCGTTCGACGACGCGCTCGGTGGTCGCGCCGTCGCTGCGCTCAGTCACTCGTTCGGTCGCCATGATCTGGCCCTCCAGTGAGAAGTGTTGCGCGCATAACGGGCGCCGGAGCCTAGCCGTTCCGGCGCAAGGTTGACGCTAGCGTCACTAATGACATCGCCCCCGCATCCCTGTCAGATGCGTTGCAGGGTTGTTCAACGAAGCAACCCGACGGGAGAGACATGCAAGGCGCCCTCGATTTCCGCGACCGCGCGAAGGTGTTCGCGAGCCTGGAGGCCGGGACCTTCGACCTGCTGGTGATCGGCGGCGGGGTGACCGGCGCTGGCGTGGCCCGCGACGCGGCCATGCGCGGGTTGAAGGTGGCGCTGGTCGAGGCTCGGGACTTCGCGTCGGGCACCTCGTCGCGCTCGTCGAAGATGATCCACGGGGGGCTGCGATACCTGGCGCAGGGCGACCTGGCGCTGGTCCGCGAGGCGGCCTCGGAGCGCAAGGCGGTCGAGGCCATCGCGCCGCACCTGACGAAGCTCACGCCCTTCATCGTGCCTGCAAAGAACATGGCCGGCATCGCCAAGCTGAACGCGGGGCTCTGGACCTTCGAAAAGCTCGGCGGGGTCGCCAAGGACCGCAAGCACGAGACCTGGTCGCGGGAGGAGCTGGCGCGGCAGGAGCCGGCCATGCGGGTCGATGACCTGGCCGGCGCCATCGTCTATCCCGAGTACCTGACCGACGACGCGCGGCTGACGCTGGCGAACGTGCGCAGCGCCACCGTCTATGGCGCTGTGGCGGCGAACTATGCGCCGGTGACCGAGCTGCTGGTCGAGGGCGGGCATGTGGTGGGGGCGGTCGTCGGCGACGGGCTCGGCGGAAACGGCGGCGCGCGGGTGCGGGCGAAGGTGGTGGTCAACGCCGCCGGGCCGTGGGTGGACAGCCTGCGCCAGCTGGAGGACCGAGGCGCGCCCAAGCGGCTGGCGCTGACCAAGGGCATCCACCTGGCGCTCCCCAGCGCGAAGCTGCCGATCAGCCGCACGGTCGTGATCTCCACGCCGGACAAGCGCTCGATCTTCGCCGTGCCCAAGCGCGACATGACCTACATCGGCACCACCGACACCTTCTACGAAGGCGCCGACTACTGGCCGCGGATCGAGACGGCGGATGTCGACTACCTGCTGGATGCGGTCGCGGCGCGGTTCACCACGCCCAGACTGACCTACGGCGACCTGACCTCGGCGTGGTCGGGCGTGCGGCCGCTGGTGGCGGAGGAAGGCAAGAACCCCTCCGACATCTCCCGCAAGGACGAGATCTGGACCGGGCCTGGAGAGATGCTGTCCATCGCCGGCGGCAAGCTGACCGCCTACCGCCAGATGGCGCAGGACGTGGTCGACATGGTCCAGAAGGCGCTGGGAGGCAAGGCGACCAAATCGGTGACCGCGAAGACGCCGCTGGTCAGCGGGGACGTGAATGTGGCGGCCGTGACGCAGCAGCTGCGCGCTGAGGGACTGTCGGAGGTCGAAGCCGAACGGCTGGTGCAGCTGTACGGGTCGGAAGCGCCGGAAGTGGTGGGCGGGCCTGAGGCCGAGGCGAAGCGCGCCGTGCTGTTCGAGGGGGCGCTGAGACTCGAGGATTACTGGGTCCGCCGCAGCGCCCGCGCCTGGTTCGACCATGATGCGGGGATCGGTGCGCTGGAGGGCGCATCGCGGGTGATGGGCGAGCTGCTCAGCTGGTCGGACTCCGAACGCGAGCAGCAAGTCCAGCACTGCCGGTCTATCCATGAGACCAGCATGAGCTTCCAATCTTCCGCTCATCCTCGCGAAAGCGGGGACCCAGGTTTTTTGTCGTAGAGCGGTGCGTTTCAGAAAAAGCCTGGGTTCCCGCTTTCGCGGGAATGAGCGGGTAAGGGGGACAGTTTGGGTGATGTGATTTCAAAACTGCGGTCGGTCTTGGGCGAGCGAGTCTCGACAGACCCGGAGGTGCTAAACGCCCGCCGCCACGACTACTGGGTGGCGAGCCACGTCCGCGACCACATCGGCCAGCCGGGGCCGGAGCCCGCCTGCGTGGTGCGGCCGGCCAGCGTGGCCGACGTGCAGGCGCTTCTGAAGATCGCCAACGACACGAAGACGCCGGTCATCCCCTTCGGCCTCGGCAGCGGCGTGGTCGGCGGCGTGGTCGCCTCGCCGGACGCCATCCTGCTCGATATGTCGTCGATGAACGCCACGCGCTCCATCGACCCGGTGAACCTGCTGGCGAGCTTCGATGCGGGCAAGAACGGCTTGGAGGCGGAGAATGAGGTCGCAGGCCAGGGCCTGACCATCGGCCATTGGCCGCAGTCGGTAGCGGTGAGCAGCGTCGGCGGCTGGATTGCAACACGGGCGTCGGGCCAGTTCTCGACGGCTTACGGCAACATCGAGGGCATCGTCCATTCGGTCGAAGCGGTGTTGCCCGACGGCTCGCTGGTGACGCTCGGCAAGGGACCGCGGCAATCGTCCGGTCCTGACCTGCGCCACCTGATGCTGGGGTCGGAGGGGACGCTGGGGGTGATCACCGGCGTCACCTTCTCGCTGCGCCGCGCGCCGGAGGCCCGGGCCTTCTCCTGCTTCTTCGCGCCGGACATGCGAGCCGGCTTCGAGTTCCAGCGCGAGGTCGTGCAACGCGGCTGGGCGCCGCCGGTCATGCGCCAGTACGACGAGCGCGAGACCGCCCGGCTGAACACGCTGGCCCAGGACTGCACCGTCATCATGGTGCACGAAGGCCCCCGCGCGCTTGTCGAAGCGGAGAAGGCGGCGGTCACGGAACTGGCCGGCCGCTTCGGCCTGGTCGCCGGCCCGGAGAGCATCGTCGAGCACTGGCTTGGCCACCGCAACTCAGTGCCGAGCTGGGACATCTTCCTGCAGCGGAACATCGTGCTGGATACCGTCGAGGTCTCCGCCGACTGGACGAAGATCGGCGATGTCTATGACGACGCCACCAGGTCCCTGGCGGACGTCGAGGGCGTGCTAGCGGGTTCGGCCCACTCCAGCCACGTTTATCGCAGCGGGCTGAACCTCTACTTCACCTTCGCGGTGGCGGTGAGCGATCCGGCGAAGATGGAGGCCGTCTATCACGACGGCTGGCGGCGGATCATGGAGGCCACCGACCGGCACGCCGGCAGCCTCTCGCACCACCATGGCATCGGCCGCGTGCGGCGCGGCTACCTCACGCGCGAGCTCGGAGAGACGGGCGTGGCGCTGCTGCGCAAGATAAAGTCGGCGCTCGATCCGAACGGGATCATGAACCCTGGGGTGCTGCTGCCCGATGCCTGACCTGATCCTCGCCCTCGACATTGGCACGACCTCGCTGAGCGCGGTGATCTTCACACCCGGCGGGGAGCTGAAGGCGCTGGCCTCGACGCCGGTCCAGTCCGTCTCCGAACGCCCCGGACAGGTCGAGCAGGACGCCGCCTCGCTGGTGCGCTCGACGCGGGAAGTGATCGACGCGGCGCTGGCGAGGGCGCGCGCCTCCGCGGCCGACCTCGCCGCCATCGGCGTCACCTCGCAGCGAGCGAGCATCGTCTGCTGGGATCGCGTGACGGGCCGGCCGCTCGCGCCCGTGGTGGTGTGGAGCGACCTGCGCGGCGCGGCCCGCGCGACCGAGCTGCAGCAGGCCGGCTACATGGTCATGCCGCAGCAGGCGGCCGCCAAGCTGGAGGGCGTGGTCGCGGGGATCGCCGACCGCTCGAACCTGGCATGGGGCAATGTCGATGCGTGGATCATCTGGAACCTGAGCCGGGGCCAGGTGCACGCCACGGACCGCAGCCAGGCTTGGCCGATGGGCTATCTCGACCTCGCCACGCTTGGGTGGAACGAGGGGCTGATGCAGCACCAGGGGCTCGATCCCGCCAGCTTCCCCGAGCTCGTCGACACCTGGGGCGTCATGGGCCCTGCGAGCGCGCTGGGCGCCGAGGTCCCCATCGCCGCCGTCGTCGCCGACCAGCAGAGCGCCCTCATCGGCCACGGCTGCGAGGCGGCGGGCGCGGGCAAGGTCACCTACGGCACCTCGGCGACGCTGAACGTCTCGACGGGCGACGAGCTGAAGTTCGTCAACATGACCACGCCGCCGTTCGTGCTGTCGTCGGTGAGCGGCCGCACGCGGTTCTGCCTGGAGGGCATGGTCATCACCGCGGGCTCTGCGTTCGACTGGTTCCGGCGGACGTTCGGGATCGAAGACCACGCGGAGTTCGAACGGCTGGCGGAGGAGACCCCCGATGCGGCCGGCGCCTGGTTCCTGCCCTCGCTGCAGGGCCTTGGCGCGCCGCACGGAGACTTCTCGCGGAAGGGCTCCATCGGCGGGCTAGCCACCGCCACGACGGCCGGCCATCTGGTCCGGGCGGCGGTGGACGGCCTCGCCTGCAGGGTGCGGGAGGCGTTCGACGCGGTCTATGACGGGGCGGGGCTGACGCGGCCGGAGGCGCTGCGGGTCGACGGCGGGATGACCAACTCGGATGCGCTGATGCAGGCGCAGGCGGATATCCTGGGCCTGCCGGTCCAGCGACATGCGCTCCGCGAGGCGACGGCGGCGGGCGCGGCCATCTGCGCGGCGCGGGGCGTGGGGCTGCTCGGCCCCGAGGAGACCGCAAACTTCGCGACCTATGACAGGACCTACGAGCCGCGCCTCTCCCCCGAGGAGGCGCTGGCCCGCTTCGACCAGTGGAAGGCGAACGCCTATGGATGAGACGGCCCGCGAGACGCACCTGGAGAACATCCGCCGCGACGGCTTCACCATCGTCGAGAACGCCATCGAGGCGGACCTGGTCGACGCGCTGAACGAAGCGCTGGACCGGCTGGAGCGGGAGCTGTCGGCCAAGCCCGCGATGAACCTGTTCGAGGGCCACCACACCGTCCGCATCTACAACCTGCTGGCCTATGGCGAGCCGTTCACGAAGATCCCGGTGCATCAGAATGTGCTGCCGGTGATCGAGGGCGTGCTGGACCCCGGCTGCCTGATCTCCTCCCTCTCCTCCATCGCCATCGATCCCGGCGAGAGCGCCCAGCCGATCCATGCCGACGACATGGTGATCCCGCTGGACAAGCCGCACCGGCCGATCGTCTGCAATTCCATGTGGGCGCTGACCGACTTCACTGACGCCAACGGCGCGACGCGGCTGGTCCCCGGCTCGCACACCAAGGCGAACCCAACCTACGGCGGCGACTATGAGACGATCCCGGCCGAGATGGCGAAGGGGTCGGTGCTGATCTGGGACGGGGCGCTGTGGCACGGCGGCGGGGCGAACAAGACCGAGAAGCGCCGCACCGGCATCGCCATGAACTATTGCGCGGGCTTCATCCGCCAGCAGGAGAACCAGCAGCTCGGCCTCTCGCCGGAGCTGGTGAAGACCTTTGAGCCGAGGCTGCAGGAGCTGGTCGGCTACGGCGTCTACAACGGCCTGATCGGCCACATCGACAAGAAGGCGCCCTACCAGCTGCTACGCAGCGAGGCGGGGTTCCGATCAATCTGGGACATGTGAGGGGACAAGCGCATGGGGGGCGTGCTGATCTACGGGGCGACCGGCTACACGGGGAAGCTGGTCGCCGAACGGGCCAAGGCCATCGGCATGGCGCCGGTGCTGGCCGGGCGAAATGCGGAGAAGGTCCGCGCCGTCGCCGAGCCGCTTGGGTTCGAGTGGCAGGCGGCGGACATCAACGACCCGGCCGCGCTGGACCGGGCGCTGGCGGGGATCGAGGTGGTCCTGCACATCGCCGGGCCCTTCTCGGCGACCTCGCGCCAGATGGCCGACGCCTGCATCCGCAACAAGGCGCATTACCTCGACATTACCGGGGAGATCGCGGTGATCGAAGCGCTGGCGGCGCGGTCGAACGAGGCGGCGGCGGAGGGCGTGATGCTGATGCCGGGCGTAGGCTTCGACGTGGTCCCTAGCGACTGTCTGGCGGCGCGGGTCGCGGGGCGGGTGAAGAACCCGACGAAGCTGACGCTGGCCATCGGCGGGTTGGAGAAGGCCTCGCGCGGAACGCTGAAGTCCAGCATCGAGAGCGTCGGCAATCCGGTGCGGGTGCGCCGGGGCGGGGCCATCGAGACCGCCTGGCCGCCGCCGCGCCGGGCGTTCGACTTTGGCGAGGGGCCGAGGCCCGGCATCGCCGTCGGCTGGGGCGATGTGGCGAGCGCCTGGTACTCGACGGGCGTGCCGGACATCACCGTCTACTTCGAAGCCGCGCCGCAGATGGAGCAGATGGCCAGGCTGAACGGCTTCATGCGCTGGCTGCTCAGCCGCCGGCCCATGCAGGCCCTGCTCAAACGCGCCATCGACCGCATGCCCGAGGGCCCGACGCCGCAGGAGCGCGCCGCCGGCAAGGCCGTGCTGATCGGCGAGGCCGTGAATGACGCGGGCGACAAGGCGGTCTCCCGCCTGGCCACGCCGGAGGGGTACACCCTGACAGCCCTCACCTCCCTGGAGATCGTCCAGCGAGTGCTGGCCGGCGCCGCCAAGCCCGGCTTCCAGACCCCGTCGAAGGTCTTCGGCCCCGACTTCATCGCCTCCATCGACGGCTGCGCCTTCGCCGACCAGTGACCGGGTCGCGCGCGCGGCCGGACGGAGGGGCGGGCGTATTGCGCACGCGCGATGCGATGCGCGCGCACGTAGGGGGATTTCGCGAGGGCGGGGATAAGATGGGTCATCGCCCCAGTGTAGGGCTGCCGCGGACGACGGGGACAACCTCACCGGCCCCAACGAAGAAAAAGGCGGCCGCTGGGGAGCGGCCGCCCAGTTGATCCGTGTTTCGAAGGGGACCGAAACCGGACAATCAAAGCCGCGTCATCCCCCGGCGAACCTGCGAAGCGGGTGACGTCCGGGGGACCCAAGCTGCAGTGCAAGATAAGGTGCGCCGCTTGGGTCCCCCGGATCGGCTTTCAGCCGACCGTGGGATGACGACTGTGGGTTTGCCTAAAAGCCCTTGCGGATAGACAGCCCGATCAGTCGGGGATCGAGCGTGAAGACGTTCGTCGTCAGCGCGCTGTCGTCGGAATTCAGGAAGGCGTCGGTGATCGGCGTCTTGTCGAGCAGGTTCTTGGCGTAGAACTCGATCTTAAGGTCGTCCTCAGGCCGCTCCAGCCACACTGACAGGTTCACGTTATACCAGCCGTGCAGCTTGTCGTATGGGTTATCGTTGTAGACCCGAGCCCAGGACTGCGACTGCCAGTAAGCGTCGCCGCGGACCGTCGCTCGCCAGGAGCCATCGAGGATATCGTGGCTATATTGCGCGCCGATGTTCATCGTCCAGTGCGGCGAGTTGGGCAGGTGGTTGCCCGACACGTCCTCGTAGAGGCCGGCCCCGCCGTTGATTTCCGGATAGAGCAGATTGCCATTGGCGTCACGGGCGTACGGGTCGTAGAGGGCTCCGGTACGGGTATCGATGACGCCATTGGTGATGCCTAGCGCCTCGAGAAAGCCATTGCTCCCCCCGCAAAGGAAAGTCGCCTGGTTAATAGTGTACTTTCGGTAAGTGGAGCCATCCGGCCGTGTGAAGAATCCTGCGAACTCCTCCGCAACGTGCTCGGGCACGATACAGTTCGCGGGGAGCAACGGCCACGGCTTCGCAAGCACATAGTTCGGATTGCCCTGCGTTCGATCCATGATGTTAATGGAACGCTGGCCATTTCCAATCCGGGTGTTCAGATAGCCAAGGTTCGCATTGATGTGAAAATTGCGGCTTGGACTGAACAGCGATTCGAACTCTAGCCCCCAGACTTTCGCATCGAAGTTTTCGTTGACGGCCGTCCGCAGCTTTATTTGGGAAACTTGGTAGTCCTTATAATCATAGAAGAACGCGTCGCCATTCAACACAAGCGCGCCGCCCAACAGCGTGTTTTTGACGCCCGTTTCGAAGGCGTTGACGAACTCGGGTTTGAAGGTCGGCTCGTAGTCAGCCGGAAGCTGCAAGATCGGACGCGTGAACCGCTCGATGTCCTGTTGCGGTACGATAAAGCTGAGGAAATCTCCGAGGTAGTCGACAAGCGATTTGTCGCCATAGCCTGGCGTGGGCGGGTTCGCTCCGCCGCCCTTGTAGCCCCGGGAGTAGAAGGCATAGACCATAGTTTGGTCCGTGAAGGGGAGTTCCGGTTTCCAGTCCACGCCAAGCCGCCCGGTCCACTCGCCCCAATGCTGCTTTATATCGGGCAGCGCCGGATACCCGCGCGCGACAGTGCCGCCGGCAAAAAAGCTCGGTGCAAGCAGCACCTGGCTCGGCACCGGCGTAAACGTCTTGCGGTCATCGGTGTACCTGAGCCCCGCCGTCACCTTCAGAGCATCGGAAAACTGCCAGTACAGTTCGCCAAATGCCGCGGTGGACAGGAGCCGGTAGGGATTCTTGCTGCGGAAGTAGTTGTGGCCCTCGCCGTTGATGCTTTCGAGCGGGTTGGGATCGATGTAAGGACACGCGGAACGGGGATCTCCGGCGGGGAAGATCGTACCGGTAAGATCTATAAACATGGAACAGGTATCAAAGGCGACCGGCTGGGACGGTGGATCCCAGGCCATGAACGGCGGCAACATCGCCATGGCCGTTATCATGTTATTAAAGACATAGTAGTCCACCAAGGTTCTGAAGCGCGTGTAGTTGGCGCCGGCGCTGAAGTTCACCGGGCCTGTGAAGCTTGACTGAAGGCGTATCTCTTCAGAAAATTGCTCTGATTTGGCCTTCGAAATATCGTACCCGACCATAGACTTGGAGCAGCCCAGTTGCGGATCGCAAAACACTCCTCCGGGTGAGAGACTCGCGTAGCCTCCCAATAGAATTGAGGAATCCCGGAATATTTCCCCAGTATTGAACCGGTTATAATCCTGCGAAGAATAAACTGTGTCGCGGTCGTACGCTGCCTGGGAGAACAATTTCAGGGCGTCTGTGACATCAAATTCGAGATTCAGCTCAACGACGTCCGCTTTGGCGCGATAGACCGGATCCATGATCGAGTCGATGACTCTGAGGTCCCGCGACTGCATCATGCCACCGTACGGATCACGTAGCTGCAGGAAGTCCTCGAAAACGTGTGTTTCCGGATTGTATGGGCCAACCTGTATAATCTGCTGGGCCTGGTGCATTCCGAAGATGAAAGGCAGAGACAGGCCGTTCGGCGTTCCGAAGGCCGCATCGTCGTACAACGAACCGGGCAAACAACCCTGCGAGAACAACGCCTGGCGAAGGGGGGCATCGAAGTAGCCGCCGGACTCGTCAGGCTGGGCGACGGCCGTGTTCCCGATCATCGTCGGTCCCGGGTCACGATGACACAGCTGTTTCCCGGTCCGCGAGCGGTTGTCGTCTTCGTTGAAGCGCTCCCAAATGAGGTTGGAGCGGAACCGGTCCGTGGGGTTGAACGCGACGGTCACGCGGCCTGACCACAGGTCGCGACCGTTCACCGCGCGGTGGGTGCCTTCGTTGTAGTCGTAGCCCTGCCGGTCGGTGAGTGACCCTGCAAGGCGGATGGCGAGCTTGTCCTGGACGAGGGGGACGTTGACCATCGCTGAGAGGCGCTTGGCGTGGTAGTTGCCCACCTCGCCTTTGATCCAGCCGGAGAAGTCCTGCAGGTTCGGCTTGGCCGAGATGACGTTGATCACACCGGCGGTCGCGTTGCGGCCATAGAGCGTGCCCTGCGGCCCGCGCAGCACCTCGACGCGTTCGACGTCGAAGTACTCCTGCTCGAACAGGCGGTTTTGGATCAGGGCGATGTTGTTGAACGACACCGCCACGCCCGGATCGGTGGTGGCGGAGATCGCCTTGGTGCCTACGCCCCGAATGCTAAAGTTGTAGCTGGTGAAGTTGTTCTTCGAGAAGGTGACGTTCGGGATCGCCTTCAGGAGGTCGAAGCCGCCTTCGATCTTCTGTTCTTCGAGCGACTTCTCCGTGAAGGCCGAGATCGCGATCGGCACATCCTGGATGTTCTCCTCACGCTTCTGCGCCGTCACGACGAGCGCAGCAACCGTCCCCGCGTCAGCGCCGTCCCCCGCGGCGCTGCCGGACTGGGGGGCTTCGATCATCACCACTCCCGTGCTGGTGCGTCGCGCGCTGAGGTTGGTGCCCTCGAGCAGCATGGCGAGCGCCTGGTCTGCGGTGTAGCTGCCCTTCAGCGCCGGGCTGGTGCGGCCGGCGACGAGGTCTTCGGAGAAGACGATCTGCTCGCCGGACTCCCGGTAGAAATCGCGTAAGGATTCGCCCAGCGGCTGGGCCGGCAGGTCGAAGGCGATCGGCCTTGTCTCGGCGCTCGCAGCCGTCGCCGTCAGCGCGATCGACAGCGCGCCGGCCAGCGCCGAGGCGCCCATCAAGATCTTCCGAGTATTCGTCATCGTAGAAGCCCCTCCCCCGGGCGCCGCCAGGCCCGCTGCAACGCGGGCTCTCGTAGTGGAGGACGGGACGGGGACGCGGATGCTCAGCACTCCGGCAAAAAAATTTTCACGGCCGTCAGGATCGCGCCTGCAGCATCACCTTTCCGTCGGACGAGGGCACGGCCTCGAGGTTGAAGTAGCTGGCCATCGCGTCGAGGAAGGACGCAGTGTCGCCCGCATTGAAAGCGCCGGAAATGCGTAACGGCGCCGCGCTGGGGTCGACCTCGATGCGGCGCACGGAATAGCGGTTCACGCGCGCCACGGCGTCGGCCAGGGGCTCGTTGGTGAAGACGAGTTCGCCGCGTTCCCAGGCGGTGACTTCGCGCGGGTCTGCGGTCGCGACGGCCTCGCCCCGGGAGGCGACGGTCAGCTGTTGGCCGGCGTTGAGCAGGCGCGGTTTTTCGGGCGCCGCGCGGTGGAACAGGCCGGCGTCGGGGCGGATGATGGCCGCGCCGTCGAGCAGGGTGACGCAGACCTTCCGCGCGGCGCGGTCGATGTTGAAGGCGCCCTTGGTGGCCGAAACCGTGCGGTCGCCGGCGTCGACCACGAAGGGGCGCGCAAGGTCGCGGGCGACGTCGAAGCGGGCCTGGCCGTGGACGAGCTCCAGCTTCCGCGCGCCGTGGGTATAGCGAACCTTCACCTCGCTGGCGGCGTCGAGGGAGATGCGCGAGCCGTCCTGCAGGGTTACGACGCGGCGCTCGCCGATGTCGGTGCGGTAGATGGTGGGCGAGAGCAGCCAGGCGCCGCCCGCGCTGGCGGCCAGCACCACGCCGGCGGCTATGGCCGCGGCCATGCGCGGCAGGCGGGGCGACCAGCGGCGGGCGGCGGTTTTGCGGGCGTCGGCAAGGGCTGCGTGGCGCAGCGCGATCATCTCCGGCGTGGCGGAGAGCTCGCCCACCAGGTCCCAGGCCTCGTCGGCCCGGTCGGACAGCGCGCGGTTGGCGGGCTCGGCGGACCAATCGAGGTATTCGGGCGTCAGCGCGAGCTGGGGCTCCTCCTCCAGGCGGGTGCGCCAAAGCGCGGCGTCGGCGCGGCGGGTGTCGTTCGCGCTCATCGCTCCAGCCTCGCCATCAGGTGGTCCAGCGCCTTGGCGATGTGCTTTTCCACGGCGCTGACGGTGATTCCATAAAGCATCGCAATGTCGCGCCGGCGCATGTTCTCCATGCGGTAGAGGACGAAGATGTTACGCGTACGCTCGGGCAGCTCGGTCAGCGCCCGCTGGACGAGCGTGAGCCGCTCCCTACCGAGTAAGACGCGGTCGGGCGTGGAATGCTCAACAAGATTTTCGTCCGGCGCGTCGTCGGCGGGGTCGAGGGACGTGTGGGCCGAGGCGCTGCGGGTGGCCTGGAGGCGGGCGCGGTCGCGCAGCAGGTTGCCGGCGATGGCGAAGACGAAGGCGTCGGCGCTGCGGATGTCGTCGGAAGCGCCGCGGGCGACCATGCGGACGAAGACTTCCTGCACCAGGTCCTCGGCCTCCGCGCGGTCGGAGAGCCGGCGCAGGAAAAAGGCCATCAGAGGCGCGCGGTAGCGCTCGTCCAGCGCCTGCCGGGCGGCCGTGTCGGTGCGGACCTCACGTGCGTACATACGCGTAAGCGTCGGCGGGTTGGCGAAGGTGTCAAGCGGGCGAAGAAAAGGCGGCCGCCGGTGGGGGCGACCGCCTTGCAGTGATCCGGTTCGAAGGGGACCGAAGCCGGGGAACTCTCCCTTCCCCCTCGAGGGGGGAAGGGCCGGGGATAGGGGTGAGTGCAGTGAGCTGACAGGCTGGCGCTGTTTGGCTCTGCGCCCAACAGTGCTTCTTCGCCAAACTCAGCGGCCACACCCTCCACCCTGCCCTCCTCCCCTCGAGGGAGGAGGGTTGCGCCTAGAACCCCTTCTTGATGCTGAGCCCGATCAGGCGCGGGTCGAGCACGAAGACGTTGGTGGTCAGGCCGCTATCGTCGGAGTTCAGGAAGGCGTCGGTGATCGGCGTCTTGTCGAGCAGGTTCTTGGCGTAGAACTCGATCTTCAGATCGTCTTCGGGACGCTCCAGCCAGACGGACAGGTTCACGTTGTACCAGCCGTGGAGCTTGTCGTACGGGTCGTCGTTGTAGACCCGCGCCCAGGACTGCGACTGCCAGTACGCGTCGGCCCGCACCGTCGCCCGCCAGGAGCCTTCGAGGATGTCGCGGCCGTACTGGGCGCCGATGTTCATCGTCCAATGCGGCGCATTCGGCAGTTGATTGCCTCCCAGGTCGGCGCGAATCCCAGCACCGCCGTTTATATTGAATGTACCATTCTCGCCGTTGTAGTAGTTCGGATCATAGAGACTCGAGGTGTGCGTGTCCATCACAAACGCCGATGGGAATGCCGCCACAAAGCCGTTAGCGCCGCCGCAGAGATCAAAGAATTGGCCAAGCTGGGCATGATTTTGAAGCCAGTTTTCCGCAACCCAAACCGGCACAACGCAGTTTGACGGCAATTGCGGCCACGGCTTAGCAACGACCAAGTCTGGATTTCCTTGTGTTCGATTCATGATATCAATCGACGTCTCACCGTCTGCTATCCTAGTGCCGAGGTAGCCGAGGCTGGCGTTTATCGCTAAATCTCTCGATGGCGCGAACAGCGCTTCAAACTCAACACCCCATACCTTTGCATCAAAATTTTCATTCACGGCTGTTCTATTTTTGATCTGAGAGACTTGGTAATCTTTGTAATCATAGAAGAACGTATCCGCGTTTACGGCGAGCCCGCCACCGAACAATGTGTTCTTCGTTCCGAGTTCATACGCGTTGACAAACTCAGGCTTGAATGTGGGGCCATAGTCCACGCCGGTGAGTTCAAAGATTGGATGGAAGACGAAGCGTGAAACGTAATCGCGTACCGGCCCATCCGGGTAGAAGTCGAGCAGAGAGATTTGCTGCTCTTTAGTGAAGCCCTGCACGTCCAGGAACGTTTGTTTACTGAACCCTGGCTGCGGCGGATTAGCGCCGCCGGCTTTGTAACCATGCGAGTAGAAGGCATAGATGAGCGTCTGATCGCTCCACGACAGTCTCGGCTTCCAGTCCACCCCTATTCGCCCGGTCCATTCCCCCCAGCGCTGCTTTATGGGCTCTAGCTCTGGGTAACCGCGATTCACGTCACCCCCAGCGATGTAGCCCTCGGCAAGCAGCAACTGACTTGGAACGGGAATAAACACTTTCCGGTCGTCAGTGTACCTCCCCCCCGCTGTCAGCTTCAGGTCATCCCTGAGCCGCCAGTACAGCTCGCCAAACACCGCTCCCGACTTCAACTTATAAGGATTCTTGGAGCGAAAATAGTTGTGCCCCTCACCATTGAGGCTTTCGACCGGATTAGGATCGATGTAGGGACAGCCACTACCTGCCGCACCTAACGGATATTTGACTCCGCCGGAGAACATGGGAGTCCCGTAACAGTAATCCCAACCGGCGACCGCGCCCGGATATTCCTCAGGCAAATTGAACGGCTTTACCATCGCCATTGCCGTCATCAAATTGGACATCACGTAATAATCTACGCTCGTCCTGTATTGGGTGTAGTTAGCCCCGGCGCTGAAGTCCCACGCACCCCCGAAAGAAGATTGGATTCGGACCTCCTGGCTGAACTGCTCACCCTTCGCCTGAGCAATATCAAACGCTGCGAAGGTATTTGAGCAACCGAGTTGCGGGTCGCAAAAGACGCCGCCGGGAGCCAGCGTCCGGTATGCGGTCGGATTGACATTATACGCGAAAACTGAAAAATTTGACGTATCAACAAAGATTGGAGTCGTGTTAAACCGGTTATAATCTTGAAATGAATACGTAGAATCTCGATTGTATGCCATCTGAGATGTTATCGTGATGGCATCGCGAGGAGACCAGTTTATATTGAGCTCGACTATATCGGCCTTAGCCCGATAAACCGGATCCCGGAAGGAATTTATCATGCGCAGGTCGCGAGATTGCATCATCCCACCATAGGGGTCCTGGAGAGCGATAAGGGTTTGCGGTCCCGTATAGCCAGAATACGGGTAGTTCAGTGAGTAGAAGCCATTGCTACCGGTCATCAGGAGGCCCCAGACGAGTGGCAACGCAAGTCCGTTCGGCGTACCAAAGGCCGCGTTCTCGTACAGAGAACCGGCCTTGCAGCCTTGGGAGAACAGCGCCTGCCGGAGTACGGTGAAATCTTGTCCAAACACGTCCACAGAAGCGGTGGGCGTAGTTCCCACGTACTCCCGGCCATCATCACGGTGGCAGAGCTGCTTGCCGGTGCGCGAACGATTGTCGTCTTCGTTGAAGCGCTCCCAGACCAAGTCGGCGTGGAGGCTTTCCGTCGGATCGAAGCCAATCGTGATCCGGCCTGACCAAAGATCACGGCCGTTCACCGCGTGGTGGGTGCCGGTGTTGTAGTCATACCCCTGCCGCTCCGTCAGAGCGCCCGCAAAGCGGATAGCGAGCTTGTCCTCGATGAGAGGGACGTTGACCATCGCCGAGAGACGCTTGGTGTGGTAGTTGCCAACCTCGCCCTTCAGCCAGCCTTTGAATTCATCCATATCCGGCTTGGCTGAGATCAGGTTTACGACACCCGCCGTGGCGTTACGGCCATAGAGGGTGCCCTGCGGCCCGCGCAGGACTTCTACGCGTTCGACGTCGAAGTACTCCTGCTCGAACAGGCGGTTCTGGATCAGGGCGACGTTGTTGAAGCTGACGGCCACGCCCGGGTCGGTCGTGGCGCTTACGGCCTTGGTGCCGATGCCGCGGATGCTGAAGTTGTAGGACGTGAAGTTGTTCTTCGAGAACGTAACGTTCGGGATCGCCTTCAGCAGGTCAAACCCGCCCTCGATCTTCTGCTCCTCCAGGCTCTTCTCCGTGAACGCGCTGATAGCAATCGGCACGTCCTGGATCGCCTCTTCCTTTTTCTGAGCCGTGACGATCAGGGCTTCAACGGTCCCGGCGCCGTCCCCCGCGGCGCTGCCGGACTGGGGGGCGTCGGCTCCCACGATGAGGAAGGTGTTTCCTTCGCGGCGGTAGCTGAGGCCCGTGCCTTGCAGGAGCGCGGCCAGCGCGATTTCGGGCTCGGCGGACTCCGACACTCCGGCGGTCGTTTTCGCGGCGATCACGTCGGGCGGCGCGACGAGGCTATACTGGCTCTGAATGCTGAATTCCTTCAGCGCGGAGCTCAGCGGCTGGGCCGCGATGTTGAAGTTGGCGACTTCGGCGTGGGCGGCCATCGGCAAGGCCAGCGCCATCGCGGCGGCGCCGCACAGCAGGCGCTTCAGGTCGGATTTGTGCATCGTTTCGCTCCCCCTTTTTCCCGGGAGCGCGAAGCCCCCTGAAGCGACAGACGCAATCGGCGCGGCGCCCTACAGGTCGGCGCCGCTGAAAAAATTCTATTCCGGGGCGGCGAGCACCACCTCTCCGCCGGACTCGGAGGTCACGCGCGCGTAGCCGTAGTAACGCGCCGCGCGCACGAAGCTGTCGATGTCGCCGGGTTTGAAGGCGCCCATCATCGGGGTGGCCGCGACGTGCGGGTCGGCGATGACGATCTGCTTTTCGGAATAGCGGTTGAGGTCGGCCGCGATCTTGCCCATCGGCGCGCGGTCGTAGGTGAGCCAGCCCTTCAGCCAGCCGGTTTCCTTTTCCACGTTCACGCGGGTGACGGCCCAGCGCCCTTCCGTCGCCACGACCAGGCGCGAGCCGGGGGCCAGCTCGGCGGCCTGTGGGCGGCGGAAGACCGAGGCGTCGGCGACCTTCACCTTGCCCTCGACCAGCACCAGCTCGAAGCAGTTGTTGGCGAGGCTGACGTCGAACGCCGTGCCGGTCGCGGTGACCTTCTTGCCCCCCGCGATCAGGTTGAAGGGGCGGCGCGCATCCCTGGCCACGCGGAAGAAGGCGCGGCCGCGTTCCATGGTGACCAGCCGCTGGCGGGGCGTGTCGCGCATCTTCAGCACGGTGTCGGCGTCGAGCGTGACCAGCGTGCCGTCGGGCAGGGTCATGGTGGTCATCTGGCCCGCGCCGGTGCTGACCGTGCGGGTGTCGGCGCCGGGGATCGGCAGGCGGGCGGCGAGGTCAGGCGAGGTCGCGAGCGGCCAGGCGACGGCGGCGGCGGCCAGGCTGGCGGCGATGGCGCCTCCGACGACCCATCGGCGCCGCGCGGGCGGATGGGCGCGCTCGGCGGCCTCGCGCATCGCCAGCATGGCGGGGTCGTCGCGGGCGGCGTCGACCAGCGCCCAGGTGGCCTCGACGTCGGCGAAGGCGGCGCGGTTGTCGGGGTCGGCGAGCCAGGCGTCGAGCTCCGCCTGCGCGTCCGGCGTCAGCGCCCCGGAGCGGCGCCGCGCGAACCAGTCCGATGCGGCGGCCCGGCTCATGCGCAGGTCTCCTCGGTCAGCTTTTCCAGCGCACGCGCGATCAGCTGGCCGACGGCGCTGACCGAGATGCCCATGCGGCGCGCGATGGCGGGATAGGTCATCTCGTTGAAGCGGTGGAAGATGAAGGCCTCGCGCGTGCGGGGCGGCAGGGCCTGCATGGCGGCGATGACGCGGGCGACGTCCTGCTTGCCGATCAGCACGCGCTCGGCGGCGATGGTTTCGACGGGCTCGAGCGCCTCGTCCAGCGCATCGGTGAGGGGAAAGCCGCGGGCGTTGCGGTGCCGGTGGCGGCTGACCAGCACGTTGCCGGCGATGCGGAAGAGGTAGCGCTCCACGTTGTCCACCGCCCCGCCGACGGCGCGGGCCTGGAGGTGGAGGAAGACGTCCTGCACCAGGTCCTCCGCCTCGGCGGCGCCGACGCGGCGCTCGAAGTACCGGCGCAGCGCGGGCCCGTACTCGACCATCCAGGCGCGCAGGTCCTCCTCGCGGATGACCGCTTGCGCCATGCTGGACGGATGCGGCGGCTGCGCCACTGGGGCCCCCTTCGACGGCGGAAATGACACTCCACCGTTTGTACTGACGCAAGAGGGCGCGAACCCTACAGGTCGGGGGGGGTGAAAAAAATTCGAGGCGGCGCCCGGGGGAGACGCCGCCTCTCAGGTTGTTCCGGTTCAGAGGGGACCGGGGTGTCAGCCGCCGAAGCCGACGGCGATCTTGAAGTACGGCCCGTCGATGGTGCGGTCGTACGACTTGTGTTCCGCGTAGCCGGCGTCGAGGACGTTGTAGTAGCGCTCCCAACGGTAGCCGGCGCCGACCTTGATGCGCTCGATCTCGTAGGAGAGGCCGAGGGAGAGGTCTAGGACGGGGACGGTCGCGGACTGGTCCCGCGCGATGTTTATCGGCGTCGTCACCGGCTCGCCTAGCCGCGGCGGGCCGTAAACAAAGCGGCCGTAGTAATGGGCGGCCGTCTGCTCGCCGGCGATCGTCGTGTGTTGTTTGCCGAACAACACGCCGCCGCCGATGCGCCAGTCGAGGTCAACGTGCCCCGCGCCGCCATCGCTCCACAGCGCCTTGCCCGCGTCCCAGGCGACCATTGGCCCGGCGCCCTTGAATTCACGATCCGCCTGGATCGCGGCGCTGTAACGGTCGAGGCTGGCGTACTTGAAGATCCAGGCGTCCGGCACCGTCGAATTCGGGATGCCGCTCATCGACGACGCGGTGGAGGACTTGAAGTCGGCATAGCGCAGCCCGCCCTCGACCGAAGAGCGGCCTTGGCCCAGGAGGCCGAGCCCCACGTCCCGGCCGACCTCGAAGTCGCCGAGGTAGTGCTCCTCGTGCGACCGCGCCGAGGCGTCCGCCACGTTGGTCGCCGACCGCAGCGCGAAGCTGCTGTAGAAATAACCGGCGGGATAACTGCCGTAGACGTAGGTCGGATCGCAGAACCGCCGGCCGAACGACGCGAACGGCCCGGTGGTCGGGAAGGCGCATTGCGCGGGACCGGAGCTCTCCAGCGCATGGAGCCGCGTCGTTCCGGTGTTGGTGCGGCCGTAACGCATGCCGGCCGACAGGCTCCAGGGGCTGCCGTTCGGTCGGTAGGTCAGCTTCAGCTCCCGCCCGTCACCCCAATCGAGGTCGCGGTTCTGCGGGGCGGCGAAGATGTCCAGAGTGTCCGAGAACGCGTTCGCGAACCCTGGCGCGCCGACCGAATACGCAGCGTCCTGCCGCTGGACCTGACCGCCGACTTCGATGGTGAAGGGATATGGGCCGGTATGGTTGGGGTTGGCGCCGGTCCACCAGCCCTGGCCCGTCCACTCCTTCGTGACCCGCAGGCCAAAGAGCCTGGGCTCGTTCAGGAACACGTTGGTGGTCAGGCCCGTGTCGTCGGAGTTCAGGAAGGCGCCGGTTATCGCGTCATGGTCGAAGACGTTCTTGACGTAGGCCATGACCCTCCAGCCGGCGTCTTCGTTGGAGAAGATCGCGGCCAGGTTCACGTTGGTATAGGCCTTGAGCTTGTCGTAGCCCGGCGTGTTGAAGATCCGGGTCCAGGCTTCCGACTGGTAGTAGAAGTCGCTGTGCAGCGTGACCAGCCAGTCGTGCGGCAGCGGCACGGTGTAATCAGCCGTCACCGTCGCCGTGAACTTCGGCGCGTTCGGCAGGGCGTTGCCGGACAGGTCCTTGTCGAAGCCTTCGCCGTTGTTGGGCGCCCAGGCGGGGTTCCAGCCCTTGTAGTCGGGGTGATTGATCAGTGTGCTGAGGTAACCTTCCGTCACCGGGCCAGGCACGGTCGTCAGGTCGACGTAAGGCGCATCGGTCACCGGGTCGTGGCCCAGGGAATAGGCAATCTCGCACGGCCCCGGATTGCCGCCGCCCTTGCCGCCCAGGTTGATCAGGTGCGGATCAGGGCCGCCGCCGCCGTTGAGGACGCCCGTGCCGACGAAGAGCTCGGCCGGCATGATGCAGTTGGAGGTGAAGGTCGGGAACGGCCGGACGACGATCCAGCCCTCGTGCCCGGCGGTGCGGTCCATCAGGTCGATGGCTTTCATGCCGTCGGCGATGCGGGTGTTCTCGTATCCGCCCTTGAAGCCCAGCCGCAGGTTCTCGCTGGGCCGCCAGTCGGCTTCCAGCTCGGCGCCCCAGACCCTGGCGTCGATGTTCAGGTTTACCGCCGAGCGGTCGACGATCTGGGAAATCTGGTAGCCGGTATAGTCATAGTAGAACAAATCGCCGTTCAGGGTCAGGCGGCCGTCGAGCAGCGTGTTCTTCGATCCGATCTCCAGAGCGTTGACATACTCCGGGTCGAAGGTCTTCGGGTGCGACGCGGAGACCTTGGCGTTCGAGACGTCGAGGTTTTCCCCGCAGTTGCTGCAATAGGCCACCGGTCCGGTCGGCGGCGGGTTGGCGCCGCCCGCCTTGTAGCCGTGAGCCAGGGAGGCGTAGACCAGCGTGTCGTCGGTGAACGACAGGTCAGGCTTCCAGTCCAGCGTAAGGCGGCCGGTGGGCTCCCGCCATGTCTGCCGGATCACCTCTTCCACCGGATAGCCGACGGACTTCGACGCGACGACCCAACTCGGAATGCTCGGCGCTTCCTTCTTGTCCACCGTCCAGCGCAGGCCCGCGGTCAGCTTCAGGTTGGCCGTGAGGTCGTAATAGGCTTCGCCGAAGACCGCGTAGGAGATCAGCTTGTAGGGGTTCTTCGACAGGAAGTAGTTGTGGCCAAGGTCGTTCAGGCTGCCGATCGGGTTCGGATCGATGGCGGTGCAGTAGCCGATATCGGCGATGGCGTTGGGATCAGGCGGCTCGGCGCCGTTCCTCATGCACTCCGCGTTATCGCTGACGCCCGCCTGATACGGCGTCATCGTCCCGAAGCCGTTCGTCGAAAGGGCGGCAATCAGGGTCAGGCTATTGATGAAAACGTAGTATTTTTCATCGGTGTCGTAGCGCAGGAAATTGGCGCCGAGGCTTAAGTTGAACGCGCCCGCATAATTCGACGACAGGCGGAATTCCTGGCTGAACTGCCGCGAGTTGGCGGTCGACAGGTCGACCGCGACGAGGCGGTCGGAGCAGCCGACCTGCGGGTCGCAGAAGACGCCGCCTTGGTCGCCGTGCAGGAGCACGCCTTCACGATAGTGGATCCATGGCGGGGTATCCTCTGGCCTCTCCCAGACGCCCGGCGCTGTGTTGAAGCGGTTGTAGTCCTCCATCGAGAAGACGCGGTCCGCCAGGTAGGCCGTCTCCGAGGCCAGCGTCAGGTCGTGTGCAAGGTCGAAGCTGACCTGCAGTTCGGCCACGTCGGTCTTGGCGCGATAGTCCGGGTCGACCGTCGACTCGATGGTGCGCAGGTCATGCGACTGCGTGCGGCTGACGTATGGGTCCACGAAATCGAAGGAGCCGCCGGACACCGGCAGGCCGATTGCGCTGAGCGGCGCATAGTAGGGCAGCGTCAGGCCATTCGGCGTCTGGAACGACTCCGGCGCATAAAGCGAGGCCGGAAGACAGCCCTGGCTGAACGAGGCCTGCACACCCGCGCCGAGCAGCGGTTGCCCGACTTCGGGTAAGGTCTGGTAGTGCGTCGTCTCAAACCCCGCGACCTCGGTGACTTCGTGCGTGTTACAGAGCTGCTTGCCCGAGCGCAGGCGGTCGTCGTTTTCCTGGAAGTGTTCCCAGATCAGGTTGGCGTGGATGAAATCGGTCGGCTCGACACGCAGCGAGACACGCGTGGACCACAGATCGCGGCCGTCGATCTGATTGCCCGTGATCTGATTGGTGTCGTAGCCGTCGCGCTTGGTCCAGGCGCCGGCGATGCGCAGGGCGACCTTGTCCTCGACCAACGGCATGTTGATCATGCCCTCGAGACGGTGGCTGCTGTAGTTGCTGACGTCCAGCGAGGCTCTGGCCTCGTAGCTGAACTTCGGCTTCTGCGAGATCAGGTTCACGACGCCGGCCGTCGCATTGCGGCCGTAGAGCGTCCCCTGCGGACCGCGCAGCACCTCGACGCGCTGAAGGTCGTAGAATTCCTGCTCGAAGAAGCGGTTACGGATGAAGGGCGTGTTGTTGAACGCGACGGCCACGGCCGCATCCGTCGTGGCCGAAATGGCCTGCGTGCCGATCCCTCGAATCTGGATCGAATAGCCGGTGAAGTTGGTCTTGGTGAAGGTGAAATTCGGGACCTGGGTCATCAGGTCGGGGCCGCCGGCGACTTGGCTGCGCGTCAGGTCTTCCTGCGTGAACGCCGACATAGCGATCGGCACGTCCTGGATATTTTCTTCGCGCTTTTGCGCGGTGACCACCAGGGCGGCGACGGTTCCGTCAGCGCCGTCCCCCGCGGCGCTTCCGGACTGGGGGTCGGAGGCCCTCACGATGACGAAGGACTGGCCGTCGCGTCGCCATGAAAGCCCGGTGCCGGCAAGGAGTTCGTTCAGGGCGAGTTCCGCGTCTTTCTCGCCGGAGACGCCTTGGGTCATCCGGGTGCTGGTAAGCGCGGAATCGGCAAAAACGCCATGCTGGCTCTGCACGCCGAACTGGGCGAGCGCGGTGGACAGCGGCTGGGCCGGGATGTCGAACTGCGCGGCCTCAGCCGCTTCGGCAAATCCCGCCGTGGCCAGCGCAATAGACGCAGCCCCGCACAGCAGCAGCGCGTGCCGCTTCATTCCCCTCTTTGTCACTTGGACCTCCCCCAATTCTTTGGGGAGCAACACACTCCCCTTGATTTACATGAGTGGGGTTCTGAAAAATCATGCACCCGCCCCCGCCGAATTTTCTTCGGGAGCGGCGAGTTCGACCTCGCGGTCGTTGTCGGAAACCACGCGCGCAAAGCCGGCCGTCGTCACCACGCGGACGAAACCTTCCACGTCGCCGGCCTTTACAACACTGACGATCGGCGAATTGGCTATGACGGGGTCGCGGATTACGATTTTCTTTGACGAATACCGGTTGAGTTCCGCCGCGGCCTCGACGAGCGGGCGATCCTCGAAGATGAGTTCGCCGTCCATCCAGCTGACGGCCTTTTTCGAGTCGACCTTGTCGAGCGTCCAGTTGCGGTCCTGCGCGGCCACCAATTTCGAGCCCGCCTGCATTTCCGTCGCCTCCGTGAAGCGCGGCTTCTTCGACGGGAGCGCAACATCGGGCGCGGTTTCCTCGACGCGCACGTGACCCTCGACCAGCGTCACCTCCACGGCCTTGCGGTCCAGCCGCACGGAAAACGCGGTGCCGGTCGCGGTGACCAATTTGTCGCCGGCGGCCACCGTGAAGGGGCGGCTCTTGTCGTGGGCGACCTTGAAGAAGGCCTGGCCCTTGGCGAGCCACAGCATGCGCCGATGGTCTGTCTCCTTCGCCCGGACCACCGAGTCCGTGTCGAGGGTAATCAGGGAGCCGTCCTGCAGCCGCACAGTCGCGGTCTGGCCAACCCCGGTGCGGAAGGTCTGCTCTCCTCCCGTCAGGATCAGGGGCGCCGGCACATAGCCGCCCACTCCCAGCGCCGACCAACTGCCCAGGACCGCCACGGCGACAGACGCCGCAACCGCCGCCGTCCAGCCGCGCGGCCGCTCTCGGCGCGCCCGTTCGCGGACCTGGAGGATCTCCGGATCGGAGCGCACCGCGCCGGCCACATCCCAGGCGCCGGCGACTTCATGATAGGCGGCGGCATGTTCGGGGCTGTCGTTGAGCCAGGCGTGCAGCGCCTGCAGTTCCTCGGCCGTCATCCGGCCGGAGCGCTTCTGCGCGAACCAGTCGGCGGCGTGCTCGATCAGCAGGGGGATGTCGTTGGGCCGGCTCATGGGGCGCGCCTCAGCTCGACGGTCACGTGGGCGAGCGCGCGGGCGACCAGCTTCGAGACAGCGCTGACGGAAATGCCGAGGCGCCGCGCGATGGCCTCGTAGGTCATGTCCTCGAACCGGTGCAGGGCGAAGGCCTCGCGGGTGCGGGGCGGCAGGTTGCGGATGGCGATCAGCACGCGGCTCGCCTCCTGCCGGCCGATGAGGATGCGCTCGGGGGAGAAGCCCTCGGCGATATCGGGCGCCTCGTCCAGCCCCGTGTGGCCGCCCGCCTCGTGGCGCTTCGACAGCAGGTTGGCGGCGATGCGGAAGAGGTAGCCCTGGACGTTGTCGATGGGCTCGGCCGCGCTCCTCGCATGCATGGCGAGGAAGACGTCCTGCACCAGCTCCTCCGCCTCGGCGGGCGGGACGCGGCGGGCGAAATAGCGGCGAAGGCCCGGGCCATAGCGCTCCATCCAGACGCGCAGCTCGGCGGGATCGACACCCGCAGCCTTCTCCTGCGCCCTGTCCGGCGGCTGCGCCACGCGCGCCCCCTCCCCTTTGGCTTGGGGGCCGACACACTCCGCCCCTACTCAGCCAGAGTGCAGTTTGCGGAAATCATGCACCCCGAGACGAGGATTTTTTTCGAGTCAGCCCAGTTCGGCGGCCTCCGGACCTGTCGGCTCGGGCGGGGCGACGGCGCGGCGGCCGCGGCGCAGGCTGCTGACCAGCGCTCCACCGACCGCGAGCCCGGAGGCTATGGCGAGGCCGGTGTGGGTCGCGCCGACGCCGAGCAGGTGGAAGAGCACGGCCATCGTCGTGGCGCCCGTCGTCTGGCCGAGCAGGCGCGCGGTCGCCAGCATGCCGCCGGCCGCGCCGCTGCGGTGGCGGGGGGCGGCGGAGATCATGGCGCGGTTGTTGGGCGACTGGAAAAAGCCGAAGCCCAGGCCGCAGACGATCATCCGCCAGACGACCTCCGCGTTGTCAGCGCTGGGCGGGAGCAGGGCGAGGAGCGCCAGGCCGAGGGCGAAGACGGCCAGGCCCCCCGCCCCCAGAATCCCGACTGGCAAACGGTCGGACAGGCGTCCTGCTATCGGCGCGGCGACGCCGACGGCCAGCGGCCAAGGGGTCATCAGCAGGCCCGTCTCCACGACACTGCGGTGCAGGATGTTCTGGAAGAAGAAGGGCAGCGCCACGAAGGCCAGCATCTGGGCCGCGAACGAGACGATGGAGGTGAAGACCGACAGCCGGAAGATCGGGATCCGCATCAGGTCGAGCGGAACCAGCGGCGCCTTCATCCCAAGCTCGCGGCGCAGCAGCAGGACGGCGGCCACAGCGCCTCCGGCCAGCGCATAGACGCCGGTGCCACCGGCGTTCCGCGCGGTGCTCTCGGCGCCGTAAATCAGCAGGCCGAAGGTCAGCGCATTGAGAATGCCGCTGATCCAGTCGAACCGGCGGTCGGCTCTGGGCGTCAGGGGCAGCGAGCGCCAGCCGATCAGGATGGTCAGCACACCGATGGGCACATTCACCGCGAACAGCCAGGGCCAGGAGCCGAAGCTCAGGATGCCGGCCGCAATGCTCGGCCCCAGCGCCGCCGACAGCGACACCACCACCGCATTCAGCCCTATCCCCCGCCCCAGCAGCCGCGCGGGATAGGTGAAGCGCACCAGCGCCCCGTTGATCGCCATGATCCCCGCGCCGCCGACGCCCTGCACCACGCGCGCGATGGTCAGCTCATGCAGCGTATGGGCCATGGCGCAGCCGCCGGACGCCAGGGTGAATAGCGCCAGCCCCACCAGGTACACCCGCCGGTAGCCCACGATGTCGCCCAGCGCCGCCAGCGGCAGCAGCGAGACGGTGATCGCCAGCTGATAGGCATTGACCACCCAGATCGACTCCGCGGCGGTCGCATGCAGCTGGTTGGCGATGGTCGGCAGCGCCACGTTCGCGATGGCCCCGTCCAGCACGGCCATGGTGATAGCCAGCCAGATCGCCGCCACCGACCAGTACCGCTGGGGTATGGGGAGGCCGTCCTGATGGGTCGCCGCCGCTGCGCTCATCCCTCGCTCCTAGCGCGGGTGGGAAGGCGCAAGGAAGCGGGGAGTTCCGGCTCGCGCGCGGGAGGGCGGAGGGGCGGGTGTATTGCGCGCACGAACGTACGCGAACGGACGCAGGCGCGAGGGGGATAACTTTGGGGAGGGGGATACGGGCGGCGGCGGTCATGGGGCGCAGTATGGGGGTGGCAAAGGCAGAGCGGATAATCACCCGTCATCCCAGGCCTTGTGCCTGGGACCCAGACGCACCGGCGCTCCAGGTCGAAGCGGGACGGTCGGGGACATGCTCCCGCCCGCCTGCGTTTCTGGGTCCTGGGCACAAGGCCCAGGATGACGGGTGAAGAGATGAGCTGGGATAAATCGGGATAGCTGGAGGGCCGAAAAGGCGCCGATGTCTCGCCTCTACATGTCTCCAGAGTCTCGCAAAGAAAAAGGCGGCGGGGGTTACCCGCCGCCTCAGTGAATCCGGTTCGAAGGGGACCGAAGCCGGAGAACTCAAACCCGTCATCCGGCCGCAGCGGCGAAGCCGCGGAGAGCCGGGACCCAGAGGCCGCATATGCCCCCTAGGTCCCGGATAGCCGCCGGCGCGGCTTCCGGGCTGACAGTGAAAGTTAGAATCCCTTCTTGATGGACAGCCCGATCAGCCGCGGGTCGAGGGTGAAGACGTTCGTCGTCAGCGCGCTGTCATCGGAGTTCAGGAAGGCGTCGGTGATCGGGGTCTTGTCGAGGACGTTCTTGGCGTAAATCTCGATCTTCAGACCGTCTTCGGGCCGTTCCAGCCACAGCGAGAGGTTGGCGTTGTACCAGCCATGCAGCTTGTCGTTCACGGCGTTGTAGACCCGAGCCCACGACTGCGACTGCCAGTAGCCGTCGGCGCGGATGGTGGCCCGCCAGGACCCGCCCAGCACATCATAGCTGTACTGGGCAGCGACATTGCCCGTCCAGTGCGGCGAGTTCGGGAGCTCGTTCCCACCAAGGTCCGCCTTAAGCCCCGCTCCGCCGTTGATTTCCGGATAGAGAAGCTTGCCATCTGGGCCGACGGCCATCGGGTCGTACTTGGCGCCCGTCGCGGGATCGATGACCCACCCCCAGACGCCCAGAAAACCTCCCAGTCCGCCGCAGATACCCCACGAGTAGTTGATGCCAGGGTTGGTCAGGAGAAAGCCCTCTTCCACGACCTTTGCCGGGACCACGCAGTTCGACGGGAGTTGAGGCCAGGGCTTCACCACCACATAGTTCGGATTGCTCTGGGTCCGGTTCATGGTGTCAATCGACGTCATGCCGTTGCCGATCGCGGTGTCCAGGTACCCCAGGTTGGCAATCAGGCGCAGGTTTCGGCTGGGCGCGAACGTCGTTTCGAACTCAAGACCCCACACCTTGGCGTCGAAATTCTCGTTAACAGCCGTCCTGTCGCGAATCTGCGAGACCTGATAGTCTGTGTAATCATAGAAGAATGCATCGCCGTTCAGTGTCATCGCGCCCCCGAAAAACACGTTCTTCGCTCCGACCTCAAACGCATTCACAAACTCGGGTCGAAACGTGTCGGCGTATTCGGCGCTTCTGTACGGTATAGTCGGAAAGTAATTACTCTGCACCATCCACTCGAGAACCTCCGGCGTCAGAAGGGGGTCTTGTGATGCCATGTCATATGCCTGTTGGGCATTGGCGAAGCCGGGCCGCGGCGGATTCGCTCCACCACCTTTATAGCCGCGGGAATAGAAGGCGTAGAGCATCGTCTCATCGGTGAAGCTCACGTCTGGCTTCCAGTCCACCCCAAGCCTTCCAGTCCACTCGCCCCAATGCTGTTTGATCGGCGGAAGCTCCGGATAACCTCGGCTCACGTACCCCCCAGTCCAATCACTTGCGGCCAGGAGGACTTGGCTCGGTACTGGAATGAAGGTCTTGCGATCGTCATTGTAACGCAAGCCTGCCGTCAGCTTCACCGCGGGATTCACCTGCCAGTAAAGCTCACCAAAAGCAGCCGCCGATCTCAGCTTGTAAGGGTTTTTACTGCGGAAGTAGTTATGCCCTTCGCCGTTGATCGACTCGATCGGGTTCGGATCAACGTACACGCAGTGGAGATCGGGCGAATCCATACTGACGGGCGTCGGATCGTAAAGCTCGTAGTCGCTAAAGCCGCACTGGGTCCTGTCAGAGCCCATGTTGAAAGGCAGCGTCATCGCCATGGCGCTCACAAGATTGTAAAAAACGTAGTAGTCGGCGAGCACGTTGAAGCGGGTATAATTGGCGCCAGCGCTGAAGTTGATCGGTCCTTCAGAATGGGACGCCAGACGGAGTTCCGTCGTAAACTGCGTTGCCTTCGCCTGCGAGATATCGAAACCGGCAAGCGTATTTGAGCACCCAAGCTGCGGGTCACAGAAAATGCCGCCAGGCGCCAACTTGGCCCACGGCGATGCGCCTAACTTAAGGCAATTATATCCGCCACAATCAGCTAAATCGTACAGCAATGACGTGTCGTTGAATACCGGCCGGGTGTTGAATCTATTATAATCTTGGAAGGAGTAAACAGTGTCCTTGTCGTATGCGGTTTGCGAGCTGATGGTAAAGTTTCCAGGGAGATCTACGTCAATATTGAGCTCGACCACATCGGCCTTTGCGCGGTACACCGGATCGCGGAAGGATGCGATGGTGCGCAGATCCGGCGACTGCATCATTCCGCCGTATGGATCGCCGATTTGAAGTAAGTACGCGGCCTGACCGTCCGCAGTGGAGGCGAAGGGGAGCGGAGACATGAAGAGACCCGCGACGAACGGCAGGGCCATACCGTTCGGAGTTCCAAACGCGAGGGGATCGTACAGAGAGCCGGGCCGGCATCCCTGTGAGAAGAGCGCTCTGCGAACGGGGTCGACTGTGCTGATGTACTGTCGAGCGTACGCATCGGTATAGCCAGAGCCCCACCAACCCGAGACCGGCGTCGATCCCACCATCGGGCGGCCGTCGTCATGGTGGCAGAGCTGTTTTCCGGTGCGGGAGCGGTTGTCGTCTTCGTTGAAGCGCTCCCACACCAGGTTCGAGCGGATGTTATCGGTGGGATTGAACGCCACCGTGATGCGGCCCGACCACAGGTCGCGGCCGTTGACCGCGTGTTTGGTGACCGAGTTGTAGTCGTAACCCGCACGATCCGTCAGCGCGCCGGCCAAACGAACGCCGAGTTTGTCCTGGACGAGCGGCACGTTGACCATCGCTGACAGCCGCTTGGCGTGATAGTTGCCGACCTCGCCTTTGATCCAGCCGGAAAAATCCTGAAGGTTTGGCTTGGCGCTGATGACGTTGATCACGCCCGCTGTAGCGTTGCGGCCGTACAGCGTGCCCTGCGGCCCCCGCAGCACCTCGACCCGCTCGACGTCGAAGTATTCCTGCTCGAACAGGCGGTTCTGAATCAGCGAGACGTTGTTGAACGACACCGCCACGCCAGGATCGGTCGTGGCGCTGACCGCCTTCGTCCCAATCCCCCGGATCGAGAAGTTATAGCTGGTGAAGTTGTTCTTCGAGAAGGTGACGTTCGGGATGGCCTTCAAGAGGTCGAAGCCGCCCTCGATCTTCTGCTCTTCCAGGCTCTTTTCCGTGAACGCGCTGATCGCGATCGGCACATCCTGGATGTTCTCTTCCTTCTTCTGCGCCGTCACGACCAGCGCGGCGACCGTCCCCGCGTCAGCGCCGTCCCCCGCGGCGCTGCCGGACTGGGGGTCGGCAGCGTTCCGGACGACCATGATCCCGCTCTGGTCCATGGCCAGCACCAGGCCCGTGCCCTTCAGCAGCTGGTCGAGGCCCTCGCGCGGAGCGTAGGCGCCGTGCAGGCCCTGGGTGCTGCGGCCTTGGACGATGCGGCTCTGGTAGAACAGCTCCACGCCGGACTGTTTGGCGTAGGCGCCGAGCGCTTGGCCGAGATCGCCGGACGCGATGTCGAAGTTGACCGGTCCGGTCTGGGCGGCGGCGGCGGTCGAAATCACCGCGGCCATGGCGACGCCCG
>JBLNCT010000113.1:0-11122 GCA_050260915.1 Parcubacteria group bacterium | reverse complement strand
GACGCTGATCGACACGGCGGTGACGCTGAACGCCATGCAGCCGGACCTGCTGGTCGTACGGCACTCGTCGTCGGGCGCGGCCGAACTCCTCAGCCAGAAAGTCAGCGGCAGCGTCGTCAACGCCGGCGATGGCCAGCACGAGCACCCGACCCAGGCGCTGCTCGACGCGCTCTCCATGCGCCGCGCCTTTGGCCATATCGCGGGCCTGACGGTGGCGATCTGCGGCGACGTCATGCACTCCCGCGTCGCTCGCTCCAACGTCGCCCTCCTGCAGATGCTGGGCGCGAGCGTGCGGCTGGTCGGGCCACCGACTCTGATGCCCTCCGGCGCCGACCGCTGGGGCTGCGAGGTCCACAACAAGCTGCGCGACGGGATCGCGGGCGCGGATGTGGTGATGATGCTGCGCCTGCAGCTGGAGCGGATGCAGGGGGCGATGGTGCCCTCGACCCGCGAGTACTTCCGCTTCTACGGCCTGGACCGCGAAAAGCTGGCCAAGGCCGCGCCGAACGCCAAGGTCATGCATCCGGGGCCGATGAACCGGGGCGTCGAGATCGACTCGGACGTCGCCGACGATCCGGCCATCAGCCTCATCCAGGACCAGGTGGAGATGGGCGTCGCCGCCCGCATGGCCGTCCTCACCTGCCTCGCCGCCCGGCTGGACAACGCCTGATGCCCGCCAAGCCGATAGCCCTGATCAACGCCCGCCTGGTCGACCCGGAGACCAGCTTCGACGGCCCCGGCGCGCTGATGATCCGTGACGGCGTCATCGCCGAGGTCGTGAAGGGCCAGCAGCCCTCCCCCTCCTCGGATTTTGAGGTCATCGACTGCGGTGAAGCGATGCTGGCCCCCGGCCTCGTCGACCTCCGGGTGAAGACCGGCGAACCCGGAGCGGAAACCAAGGAAACCCTGAAGTCGGCCTCGAAGGCCGCAGCGGCCGGCGGCGTGACCTCCATCGTCGTTCAGCCGGACACCCACCCGGCCGTCGACGATCCGTCGGTCGTGGACTTCATCCTGCGCCGCACCCGCGACATCCAGGGCGTCCACGTCTACCCCGCCGGCGCGGCGACCAAGGGCCTCGCCGGCGAGCAGATCGCCGAGATCGGGCTGATGCGCGAGGCGGGGTGCGTCTACGTCACCGACGTTGACCGGCCGATCGTGGACTCGAAGGTCTTCCGCCGGGTGCTGTCCTACGCACGCGGGTTCGACACGATGGTCGCGCACCGCCCCTCAGACCCGTGGCTCGCCAAAGGCGCGGCCGCCACCGAGGGCGAGTTCGCGGGACGGCTGGGCCTGCCCTCCGTGCCGCCCGTCGCCGAGCGGATCATGCTGGAGCGCGACCTGGCGCTCGCCGAACTCACCGGCGCGACCCTGCTGGTCGACCAGCTGACGACCGCCTGCGCGCTGGAGAGCCTCAAACGCGCCCGCGACAAGGGCGTCAGCGTCTTCGCCACCGCCTCCATCAACCACCTGAGCTTCAACGAGCTCGACATCGGCGACTACCGCACGTTCGCCAAGGTCGACCCGCCGCTGCGCTCCGAAGACGACCGCCAGGCGCTGATCGATGCCCTGGCGACAGGCCTGATCGACGTCGTCGTCTCCGCCCACGCCCCCGCACCCGCTGAGGACAAGCGCCTGCCGTTCGACGAGGCTGCCCCCGGCGCGGTCGGGCTGGAAACGCTGCTCCCCGCCCTGCTGACTCTGCACCACGAAGGCCGCATCCCCCTCGTCGAGCTGATCCGCGCTGTGACGCTGGCCCCCGCAAAGCTGATCGGCCTCTCCGCCGGCCGTCTGGCCCAAGGCGCGCCGGCAGACCTTGTGCTCTGCGACCTGAACGCCCCGGTCGTGATCGACGCCGACAAGCTGCTGTCGAAGTCCAAGAACTCGCCGTTCGACGGGCGGCGGCTGCAAGGGCGGGTGTTGATGACGATGGTGGATGGGCGGGCGGTGTATAGGGCGGAGTAGCGCCCTGCGTCCTTCGACACGGCGCTGCGCGCCTGCTCAGGATGACTGATTTTCTGAATCCCACCCACTTTCGTCATCCTGAGCAGCATGCGAAGCATGCGTGTCAAAGGACGCACGGGGGCGCCATTGGAATCGTTAGTTGCTCCAGCCATGCTGACGCTCGCGCTCGCGGCCATCGGCGGCTACCTGCTCGGGTCAATCCCGTTCGGAATGATCGCGACCCGGCTAGGCGGCGCGGGCGACATCCGGCAGGTCGGCTCTGGCAACATCGGGGCCACCAACGTCCTCCGCACGGGCCGCAAGGATCTGGCGCTCATCACCCTGCTGGGAGACGCCGGCAAGGGCGTGGTGGCGGTGCTGGTCGCCCGCTACGTCACCCATAACGCCTCGGTCGAGGCGCTGGCCGGCGGCGCGGCGTTCCTGGGCCACCTCTTCCCCATCTGGCTGAAATTCAAGGGCGGCAAGGGCGTGGCGACCTTCTACGGCGTGCTGCTGGCCGCCGGCTGGCCCGTGGGCCTGCTTGCAGGCGCGGCCTGGATCCTGATGGCGGCGGTATTCCGCATCTCGTCACTGGCGGCGCTGACCGCTGCGGCGCTGGCGCCCGTCTTTGCGCTCCTAACCCACCAGCCGCAGCCGATCGTCTGGCTGACGGTCTTCATGGCGGCGCTGATTTACATCCGTCACCGCGAGAACATTGGGCGGCTGCTCAAGGGTCAGGAGCCGCGGATCGGGGCCAAGAAGCCCGCGTGACGAAACTCTCAGACGCCGAACGGCTCGCGTGGCTGAGGCTCGCGCGGACGGAGAACGTCGGCCCGGTCACCTTCGAACAGCTCGTCGGCCGCTATGGCTCTGCCGAGAAGGCGCTCGCGGCGATTCCCGAGCTGTCGCGCCGGGGCGGCCGGATTTCGCCGCTGTCCATCCCCTCGCAGGCAGATGCTGAGCGGGAACTGGAACGCGGGGCGGCGCTGGGCGCCCGCCTGATCGCCTCCTGCGAATCTGACTTCCCCAGGCAGCTTGCCGCCGTCGATCCGCCTCCGCCGCTGATCTGGGTGCGGGGCCACCTCTCCATCCTTCACAAGCCGTGTGTCGGCATCGTCGGCGCCCGGATCGCGTCGGCCGGCGGCCAGCGCTTCGCCCGGGGCCTCGCGGGTCAGCTCGGCCATGCAGGGCACGTCGTCGTCTCCGGCATGGCGCGCGGCATCGACTCCGCCGCTCACGAGGGCTCGCTGCCGACCGGCACAGCGGCCGTGCTCGGCGGCGGCATCGACGACGTCTATCCCCCAGAGAACGCCGGCCTCTACGAGCGCCTCTGCGCGGAGGGCTGCATCGTCAGCGAGAGCGCGCCCGGCAAGAAGGCGCAGGCCCGCGACTTCCCGCGCCGCAACCGCATCATCTCCGGCCTGTCGCTGGCCATCGTGGTGGTCGAGGCCGAGCTGAAGTCCGGATCCCTGATCACCGCCCGCCTCGCCGCCGAGCAGGGCCGCGAGGTGTTTGCCGTCCCAGGCTCCCCGCTCGACCCGCGCGCCAGGGGCACGAACGACCTGCTGCGCCAGGGCGCCAACCTCTGCGAATCGGCGGAGGACGTCCTGCGCGTGCTCGCCCAGATGCCGACCATCCGCGAGCGCGAGAAGAGCTACATCGCTCCACCCCCCGATCAGGCCGCGCTGGACGCGGCGGTCGAAAAGTTGCGCGGTCAGGTGGAGGCCCTGCTCTCCCCCACGCCGGTGTCCCGCGACGAACTGGTCCGCGCGACCGGCGCGCCCGCTCCCGCCGTGTTCGCCGCCCTGGTGGAATTGTCGCTCGCCGGCCGCGCCGAGCTGCTGCCCGGCGGCATGGTGGTCAGCGCCTAGTCTTGCGTCTCCCGCGCCGCCTCGATCGCCAGCAGCCGCAGGCTTCCGCCCAGTTTCCGCATGCCGTTCGCCTCCGCCAGGGACGCGAGCTCCGCAAGCATCTCTTCAATGTATTCGGCGACGCTCTGCGGCTGGGTTTCGGCGCGGGCGCTGGCGGCGGGCATGGAGAGTCCCTGAAATGAGAATTACACTCGCGTAGGTATCCGCCTTACTTTCGGTTGTAAACGGCTCTTTCGCGGAGCCGCGTTGACAGATCGGGGCGCCCGCCCCCACTTTCCCGCCCTTTCCGCGCCCCGGCGCGTTCCGCTCGAAAGCCTGCATGACCGCCGTCGTCGTCGTCGAAAGCCCGGCCAAGGCCAAGACCATCAACAAATATCTCGGCTCCGGCTTCACCGTGCTGGCGTCCTACGGGCACGTGCGCGACCTGCCCTCGAAGGACGGCTCGGTGCGGCCGGACGACGACTTCGCCATGGACTGGGAGGTGGACTCCAAGTCCGCCAAGCGCCTGAACGACATCGCCGACGCGGTGAAGTCCTCCGACAAGCTGATCCTGGCCACCGACCCCGACCGCGAGGGCGAGGCGATCAGCTGGCACGTGCTGGAGGTCCTCAATCGCAAGAAGGCCCTCAAGGACGCCAAGGTCGAGCGCGTCACCTTCAACGCCATCACCAAGTCGGCCGTGCAGGAGGCGATGGCCCACCCGCGCGCCATCGACATGGAGCTGGTGGACGCCTATCTGGCCCGCCGCGCGCTGGACTACCTCGTGGGCTTCACCCTCTCGCCGGTGCTGTGGCGCAAGCTGCCGGGCGCGAAGTCCGCGGGCCGCGTGCAGTCCGTGGCGCTGCGCCTGATCGTCGACCGCGAGATCGAGATCGAGCAGTTCAAGACGCAGGAATACTGGACCGTCGAGGCGGACGTTTCGGCCGGTTCCGACCCCTTCCTCGCCCGGCTGGTGAAGCACGAGGGCAAACAGCTCAAGAAGTTCGATCTCGCCGACGCAGCCTCCGCCAATGCCGCCAAGGCCGCCGTGGAGAACGCCACCTTCCGCGTCTCGTCCGTCGAGAAGAAACCCGCCCGTCGCTCACCGCCGCCGCCTTTCACCACCTCGACCCTGCAGCAGGAAGCCGCCCGTAAGCTCGGCTTCTCGGCCCAGCGCACCATGCAGGCGGCGCAGAAGCTTTACGAAGGCGTCGACATCGGCGGCGAGACGGTCGGCCTGATCACCTACATGCGGACCGACGGCGTCCAGGCCGCGCCCGAGGCGCTGGAGGAGGCCCGCTCCGTCATCGCCGGCATCTACGGCCGCGAGTACGTCCCGGAACAGGCCCGCCACTACAAGACGAAGGCCAAGAACGCTCAGGAAGCGCACGAGGCCATCCGCCCGACGTCGCTGAACCGCAACCCCGGCAAGCTGCGGCTGGAAGGCGACCTCGGCCGTCTCTACGAGCTGATCTGGAAGCGGATGATCGCCTCGCAGATGGAAGCGGCGCGGATCGAGAAAACCACCATCGACCTCGACTCCGGCGACGGCCGCACCGGATTGCGCGCCACCGGCCAGGTGATCCAGTTCCCCGGCTACCTCGCCGTCTATGAGGAAGGCCGCGACGATGCGGCGGACGACGAGGACTCCGCCCGCCTGCCCGCCGTCAACGACGGCGCGGAAGCCCGCGTGATCGCCGCCCGCGCCGACCAGCACTTCACCGAACCGCCGCCGCGCTACTCGGAAGCCAGCCTGGTCAAGAAGCTGGAAGAGCTCGGCATCGGCCGTCCCTCGACCTACGCCTCGATCCTGACCGTCCTGCGCGACCGCGCCTATGTGCGGATGGACAAGAACCGCTTCGTGCCGGAGGACAAGGGCCGCCTGGTCACCGCCTTCCTCGAGCAGTTCTTCGGCCGCTACGTCGAATACGACTTCACCGCCGCTCTGGAGGAGAAGCTCGACCTCGTCTCCGCCGGCGAGCTCGACTGGAAGACCCTGCTGCGCGACTTCTGGAAGGACTTCCAGGCCGCCGTCGGCGAGATTGGCGAGCTACGCACCACCCAGGTGCTCGACACGCTGAACGAGGCGCTGGGACCGCTCATCTTCCCGCCGCGCGAGGACGGCTCGGACCCCCGCGCCTGCCCGACCTGCGGTACGGGCCAGCTCAGCCTGAAGACGGGCAAGTTCGGCGCCTTCATCGGCTGCTCCAACTATCCGGAGTGCCGCTTCACCCGCCCCATTGCCCAGAACGACGACGAGGCGAACGGCGAGTCCGGTGACCGCGAACTGGGCGTCGACCCGAGAACCGGCGAAACCGTCTGGCTGAAAACCGGCCGCTTCGGTCCCTACGTCGAGGCTGTCGGCGGCGAGAAGCCAAGACGCGCGAGCCTTCCGAAGACCTGGCCGCCCGCCGCCATGGACATCGACAAGGCGTTGCGCCTGCTGAACCTCCCCCGCGAGGTCGGCCCCCACCCGGAAGACGGCCAGATGATCGTGGCCGGCATCGGCCGCTACGGCCCCTACGTCCAGCACAACGGGACCTACGCCAACCTGTCCAGCATCGATGAAGTCTTCGAAGTCGGCCTCAACCGCGCCGTCGCCGCGCTCGCCGAAAAGAAGGCCGGAGCGGCGGGCAAACGGGGTGAAGCTGCGGCGCTGAAGGACCTCGGCGCCCACCCCGCCGACGGCCAGCCCGTCCGCGTGCTGTCCGGCCGCTATGGCCCCTACATCAAGCACGGCGCCGTCAACGCCAACGTCCCTAAGGGCAAGGACCCGCAGGCGGTGACGCTTGAGGAGGCGGTGGAGCTCCTGAATGCGCGTGCCGCCAAGGGGCCGGCGAAGAAGCCAACGCGTCGGAAGAAGAGCGCGGCCTAAGCTCTTCCCCCAGTTCATCTGGGGGAAGTGGCCCGACAGCGATAGCTGGAGGGTCGATGGGGGAGTTGCGCTTTTCTACTCCCCCATCGACCTTCGCCGCTTCGCGTCTCAGGCCTCTTCCCCCACATGCGTGGGGGAAGAGCCAAAGCGCTTCTCCACTTTGCGCCGAACGGCGTTAAATGGACCATGGCCAAGCCGAAAACCGCCCGCCCGTCCAAGCCCGCGCCGGGCCTGCCCGACCGCGAGACCCTGCTGCGCTACATCCGCAAAGCGGGTGAGACCGACAAAGGGGACATCGCCCGCGTCTTCGGCCTGAAGGGTGCCGACCGACGGGCGCTGCGCGAGATGCTCCGCGAGCTGGAAGCCGAGGGCGCGCTCGGCAAGCGCGGGCGGCGTGGGCTGTCGGAAGCGGGCGCCCTGCCCCCGGTCGGCGTGGCCGATGTGGTGGAGCGCGACGCCGACGGCGACCTCTATGTGCGGCTCGCCAAGGGCGGCGAGGACCTGCCGGCCGTGCGGCTCGCGCCTGATCGGCGGGAGAAGGTCGCGGGCGCGCCCGGGCTCGGCGACCGGGTGCTGGCGCGCTTCGAGCGGTTGGAAAACGGCGAGTTCGAGGCGCGGCTGATCAAGCGGCTAGGCCAGAGCGCCCACAAGATTCTCGGCGTCGTGCGCAAGGGCCGCCGCGAGGTCCGCGTCGAACCCGTGGACCGCAAGACGAAAGAAACCCTCGTCATCGCCGACCCGGGCGACCTGCGGGACGGCGATCTCGTCATGGCCCAGGTCGGCGCGGCGCACGTGGGCCGTTACGTCCACCATGGCAAGGTGCTGGAGGTCGTCGGACGCGAGGACCAGCCCCGCGCCGCCTCCCTGATCGCCATCCATACCCACGGCATTCCGACGGGCTTCTCTGAGCAGGCCGAAGCCGAGGCAGAGGCCGCCGAACCCCCTACGCTCGCCGGGCGCGAGGACCTGCGCGACCTGCCCTTCGTCACCATCGATCCGGCCGACGCGCGCGACCACGACGACGCCGTCCACGCCCATCCCGACCCCGATCCGAAGAACCCCGGCGGGTGGATTGTCTGGGTCGCCATCGCGGACGTCGCGGCCTACGTCCGCGCGGGCACGGCGCTGGACCGTGAGGCCCGCGAGAAGGGCAACAGCGTCTACTTCCCCGATCGCGTCGAGCCCATGCTGCCCGAGCGGCTGTCGAACGGCCTCTGCTCCCTGCGCGAAGGCGAGAATCGGGCGTGCCTGGCCGTGCGGATGGTCTTCAACGCGGCAGGCAAGAAGACCAGCCACCGCTTCGTGCGCGGCCTGATGCGCTCGGCCGCCAAGCTCTCGTACGAGCAGGCGCAGGCGGCGATCGACGGAAAGCCTGACGACAAGACCGGTCCCTTGGTCGACCCGATCCTGAAACCCCTGTGGTCCGGCTACCGCGCCATGCTGAAGGGCCGCGAGGCGCGGTCGCCGCTCGCCATCGAGAGCCTGGAGCGAAAGGTCGTCATCAGCCCCGAAGGCGAGGTGGTCTCCATCACGCCTCGCGAGCAGTTGGAGGCGCACCGGCTGATTGAGGAGATGATGATCCAGGCCAACGTCTGCGCCGCCGAGACGCTGGAGGCGCGCCGGACGCCGCTGATCTACCGAATCCACGATACGCCCAGTCAGGAGAAGGTCCAGGCGCTGGTCGACTTCCTCGGCACGCTCGGCATCAACTGGTCCAAGGGCGAGGCGCCGCGCACCGACCGCTTCAACCGCCTGCTCGACCAGACCCGCGAGAGCCCGCACGCCGAGATCGTCAACGAGGTCGTCCTGCGCAGCCAGATGCAGGCGGTCTATGCGTCCGACAACATCGGCCACTTCGGGCTGAACCTGGCGCGCTACGCCCACTTCACCAGCCCGATCCGGAGGTACGCCGACCTGATCGTCCACCGCGCCCTGATCCGGGCGCTCGGGCTGGGCAACGACGGCCTCACCGACGAGGACATCGCCAAGATGCGCGACACCGCCGAGCGCATCACCTTCGCCGAACGCCGCGCCATGGCCGCCGAGCGCGACGCCACCGACCGCTACGTCGCGGCCTTCCTTGAAGACCGCGTCGGCGCGGAGTTCTCCGGCCGGATCACGGGCGTGACGCGGTTCGGCCTGTTCGTGCGGCTGACCGAAACCGGGGCGGACGGCTTGGTCCCAGTAAGCTCGCTAGGCGGCGAGTACTTCATCCACGACGACCGCTCCCATGCGCTCGTCGGCGAACGCACCGGCAAGCGCTGGCCGCTGGGTATGGCGGTTGAGGTGCGGCTCACCGAAGCTACCCCGATCACCGGAGGGCTGCTGTTCGAAATGCTGAGTGACCCCATGCCGCCGGACGCCAATGCACCGAAGCCTAGGCTGGGGGTGCGGCGCAGAGGTGGGCCGCCCCCGAAAGGCAGAGGCGGGAGACGGCGCTAAAGCCCCTCTCCCCTTGCGGGAGAGGGGTTGGGGTGAGGGGTGGAAGATCGCTTCAGCCGCGATTCAGCAGCGCCGTTTCATCAACTTCTGAGGAACCCCTCATCCGGCCCTTCGGGCCACCTTCTCCCGCAAGGGGAGAAGGATCATTGACCTGCCGCCACGTAATCACCCCTAAACTCCCCCATGTCCAACGATCCTCTCCTCGAAGCCAACTACGACCCGCGCCAGGACGGGGCGGTGCGTCAGGGTGAGAAGCTGGTGCGGCCGCGCCATGCAGCGACGCTGATCATCGTCCGCCGCGACGCGAAGAAGCCACGGCTGTTGATGGGACGCCGGGCGGGTGGGCACGCGTTCATGCCGTCGAAGTGGGTGTTCCCGGGCGGCCGGATCGACCGGACCGACTTCACCGCGCCGGCAGCTACACACCTCACGCGGGAGACGGAAGAGAAGCTGAGGCTGACCGCCCGCCATGCGAGCCCTCTGCTGCCCCGCGCGCTTGCCATGACGGCGGTGCGCGAGACGTTCGAGGAAGTGGGCCTGCTGTTCGCGAAGGAAGCCCCGCCGCGTCCCGGCGCGGGTCCCTGGCGGGAGTTCCTGGAGGCCGGCGCACTCGCAGACCTCGCGCCGCTGCAGTTCGTGGCCCGCGCGATTACCCCGCCCTATCGGCCCCGCCGGTTCGACGCCCGGTTCTTCATGGCCGAGGCCGACGCACTGATGAGCCTCGAACGCCGCCCCGATTGCGGCGAGCTGGACGAGATCGCCTGGGTCGACCTCGACGAGGCGCTTGCCCTCGACCTGCCGAACATCACCCGCTTCGTCGTCCAGGAGGTCGGACAGCGGCTGGAACAACCGGACCGGCCCGTGCCCTTCATGCGCTTCCTGAACGGGCGGCGCTCGCTCGCGCACCTATGAGCATCGTCCGCCCGCGCCATGCCGCGAGCCTGATCCTCCTGCGGCGCTCGCGCTCCGGCCCCGAGGTTCTGATGGGCCGCCGCCCTGCCCGCTCGCGGTTCGCACCGGATGTGTTCGTGTTTCCGGGAGGCGCGGTCGATGCGGCGGATCGGACCGCTTCACCGTTCGCGCCGCTGTCCGAAGCCTGCGCCCAGCGGACCGGAGCTCCGCCGCAATTGGCTCAAGCCCTCGCCATGGCGGCTATACGTGAAACAGCCGAGGAAACGGGCGTCGTCCTGCCGCCGGACCTTTCGCGCCTTCGCCTGCTCGCCCGCGCCATCACACCGACCATAAGCCCCGTCCGCTTCCACGCCCGCTTCTTCGTCGCGGACGCTGAGGCCGCCCACGGGGAGCCCTCCGAGTCCGCCGAGCTGTCGGACCTCGCTTATCGTCCGCTCGAGGAAGCGCTGGAGCTGCCGCTGTTCGACGTGACGGAGATCACGCTTCGGGCTCTGGCCGACAATCCTGACCCGCGACCGTTCGTGCTCACCTACCGACGCGAGAAGCCCATGGTGCGGCCCTTGCCGTGATTGACTTCATGAGCGCGATCAGTATGTTCCGCCGCTCTCGTTTCCGGCCTCTGCGGCCACCGAAGGACAGTTCCGATGGCCAAACCGGCTTCCATCAAGATCCGCCTGAACTCCTCGGCGGACACCGGCTTCTTCTACGTGACCAAGAAGAACGCCCGCACCAAGACCGACAAGCTCGTGCTGAAGAAGTACGACCCGATCGTGCGCAAGCACGTCGAGTTCAAGGAAGGCAAGATCAAGTAGGTCTGGCTTTTTAGCGATCGATCTGAGCGCCCGGTGGAAACGCCGGGCGTTTTTGATTCAGGCCATGGGTCCTTCGACACGGTCGCTCCGCGACCTGCTCAGGATGACGAACTCTGAGTTAGTCATGGTGAGCAGCCCCCGAAGGGGGCGTGTCGAACCACGCACGGCCTAAGTGTCGTTTCCAAGAAGGTTGTTCACTCTGAGCCAGGGTGAAGCGCCGCCGATGCCTGCGTGGGGTCGGATGAGGTTGTAGCTGTCTGTCCAGGGGCCGATGGCGGCGTTGCGCTGGT
>JBLNCT010000112.1:0-18674 GCA_050260915.1 Parcubacteria group bacterium | reverse complement strand
CTACCTCCACATCGGCTTGACCCCGCCCCCCGCCCCGAAAGGCCAGCCGGGGCTGTTCGAAGAATGAAAACCCCTTCTCCCGGCGGGAGAAGGAGGGGCCCGCGAGCCGCAGGCTCGTGGGAGGATGAGGGATTAGGGACGGTGCAAGTTTGGACACGGCGTAAACCCTCACCCTCCCACCTGCTTCGCAGGCGGGCCCCTCCCTCTCCCTCAGGGAGAGGTGTTAGGACCGCGCCATGACCGACCAGACCCCGTCCGCCGGCTGGTTCGAAGGCCGCGAGCATGTGCTGCCAGTCAGGGTCTATTACGAGGACACCGACTTCACCGGCGTCGTTTATCACGCCAACTACCTCCGCTATTTCGAGCGGGGACGGAGCGACTTCCTGCGGATGGCCGGCGTCTCCCACACCGACCTGCTCGCCCACCACGAGCCGACCGCCTTCGTGGTCACGCGGATGGAGATCGACTTCAAACGCCCCGCGCGCATAGACGACGCGCTGCTGGTGCGCACGACCTACGACGAGGCGCGCGGCCCCCGGCTCGCCATCAACCAGCGCATTACCCGGGGTGACGAGGTGATCGCCGCCGCCGCCGTCTCCGCCGCCTGCATCGCGCTCGACGGGCGTCCGCGAAAGCCGCCGCCGGGCCTGGTCGACGCGCTACGGCCATGGTTTGCGCAACCCGCGCCATAGTTTAACCAAAGCCGCCGGGCATCGACGCAGGTGCCCCCCAAAGACGCCCGCAAAGGACGCGAAATGGACGCCGGACAGGTCACCCCCGAGAGCTTCTCCTTCATCTCGCTCTTTCTCAGGGCGGACTGGGTCGTCAAAGGCGTGCTGACCGGCCTGCTGCTGGCCTCGCTGTGGTCGTGGGCGGTGATCCTCGACAAGGCCTTCCGCTTCCGGGGCCTGAACCGCGAGGCCGACCGCTTCGAGGACCAGGTGGGCTCGGGCCGCTCGCTGGAAGAGATCGCGCAGGAGGCGGGCGACAGCCGCCATCCGCTGCCGCGCCTGCTGAACGCGGCGCTCCGCGAATGGAAGGACGCCAAGGGCAAGGGGCCGCTCGGCGAAGGCCAGGCCGCGATGCTGATCCAGCGCATCGACCGCGTGCTCGACAGCCTGATCGCCCGCGACAGCCAGAAGGTGGAGGATGGGCTGGGCAGCCTGGCCATCGTCGCCACCGCCTCGCCATTCATCGGCCTCTTCGGCACGGTCTGGGGCATCATGCACGCCTTCCAGGCCATCGCGCTGGAGAAGAACACCTCGCTGGCAGTGGTCGCCCCCGCCATCGCCGAGGCCCTGTTCGCCACGGCCATAGGCCTTGCCGCCGCCATCCCGGCCTACATCGCCTACAACAAGTTCTCGACCGACGCGGGCAAGTTCGCCGCGCGGCTGGAAGGCTTCGCCGACGACCTGTCGACCGCCATCCAGCGGCGGCTGTCGGAGCGGATCTGAGATGGCTTTATCGGTCCACGACGCCTTCGCCGCGGGCCGAGGACGGCGGCGCCGTTCGCGCGGCCGGCGAGGCGCGCTGTCGGAGATCAACGTCACCCCGCTCGTCGACGTGATGCTGGTGCTGCTGATCATCTTCATGATCTCGGCGCCGCTGCTGACGGCGGGCGTGCCGGTGGAGCTGCCGAAGACGGAAGCCGGTGCGGTGCAGGACCAGACCCAGCCGCTCACCATCTCCATCCGCCAGGACGGCCGCATCTTCGTGGGCGAGAACGAGGTCCCGTTCTCCAGCCTCTCGCCGCAGCTTCGCGTCAGCACCAACGGCTCGACGACCCGGCCAATCTACGTTCGGGCTGACGGCCGCGCCCCCTACGCCATCGTCGCCCAGGTGATGGCGAGCCTCTCCACCTCCGGCTTCACCAAGATCAACCTCGTCACCGACACGGGCGGCCCGTCGTCGGGCGCGCAAGCCTCGGCGCCGGAGGAGGCGCCGCAGGGGTGAGCGCGGTGGAGCGCAGCGACATGCGCCGTCCGCTCGTCGTGTCCTTCCTGCTGCACGCGGGCCTGCTGATCGCGACGCTGGTGACCTGGCCGTGGTTCTCTAAGCCGATGCACCTCGGCGCCTCCGTTCCCGTGACCATCGTCTCGACAGCCCCCGAAGCAAACGTTCGCCCGGCCGAGCAGGCCCCGGTGGAGGAAATGGCCGCGACGCCGGAGCCCGAGCCCGCGCCGCCCGAGCAGGTCGCGCCGCCGACGCCCGCGCCGCCTACGCCGCCGACCAAGACCGTCCCGACGCCGCCTCAACCGGCGCCCAAGCCCGTCGCGCCGACGCCCGCGCCGAAGAAGGCCGAGCCGCCGAAGAAGCAGTCGATGCTCGACCTCGACGCGCTCGCCGCCTCGATCAAGAGCAAGGCCTCGGGGAAGCCCGCGTCGGGCGCCCGCAAGGGCCCGCCGCACCCGGAGCGCGCCGCCCAGGCGAGGCCCGCCGTGGGGCAGGCCAGCGCGCTCGCCGCCAGCGCCCTTTCCAACCTGTCGGCCGACCTCGCGCGGCGCTGGAATCCCAACTGCGAGGTGGAGGGCGGCGCCAACGTCGACATCCGCGTGGCCATGCGCCTCGACAAGAGCGGCCAGGTGGTCGGCCCGCTGGAGGCGTCGGGCCAGAACTCCTCCGATCCGGTGGTGAAGGCCGCCTCCGACCGCGCCGTTCGCGCGATCCGCGCCGCCGAGCCCTTCCAAAACCTGCCCGCCGAACTCTACGGTGAGCGAATCATCATCCGCTTCAACGCCCGCAACGCCTGCGCCACAGGTTAGGCCCAATTGCTTCGATAGAAATGCGAGCCATGAAAGCCAGCACCCTTCTCGCCGCCGTCTTCGCCGCCTGCCTCGCGCTTGTGGCGGGCATGCCGGGCATCGCCCGCGCGGACATCGAGGTCGACGTGAACCAGGGCGCGGTCCAGCCGCTGCCGATCGCCATTCCCGCCTTCAGCGGGGCCACGCGCGGCGCCGACATCGCGCAGGTCATCAGCGACAACCTTGAGCGCTCCGGCCTTTTCCAGCCGCTGCAACCCTCGACCTTCCCCGAGCAGAACCTGGACGTGAACGTCCAGCCCGCCTTCGACGGCTGGAAGCAGATCAACGCCCAGGCGCTGATCAACGGCAACGTCACCGTCGAGCCGGACGGGCGCCTGCGCGTCGACTTCCGGCTGTGGGACGTCTTCTCGCAGCAGCAGCTGCTCGGCCTGCAGTTCTCCTCGACGCCGGAGAACTGGCGGCGCATCGCGCACAAGATCTCCGACGCCGTCTATGAGCGGCTGACCGGCGAGAAGGGCTATTTCGACACCCGCGTGGTGTTCGTGGCCGAGAGCGGGCCGCGCGCCAATCGGGTCAAGCGGCTGGCCATCATGGACCAGGACGGCGCCAACCCAAGCTACCTGACCGACGGCTCCTACATCGTCATGACGCCCAGGTTCTCCGCCACGAGCCAGGAGATCACCTACATGGCGCTGCGGCCGACGGGCTCGTCCATCTACCTCTTCAACATCGAGACCGGCCGCCAGGAGTCGCTGGGCCGCTATCCGGGCATGGTCTTCGCGCCGCGCTTTTCGCCGGACGGCGGCAAGGTCGCCTTCTCCGTCGAGCAGAACGGCAACAGCGACGTCTATGTGATGGACCTGAACACCCGTTCCAGCGTGCGCCTGACCAGCGACCCGGGCATCGATACCTCGCCGTCCTTCTCGCCGGACGGGACCAAGATCGCGTTCAACTCCGACCGGGGTGGATCTCCGCAGCTCTATGTGATGAACGCCGACGGGTCGGGGGTCAGGCGGATCACCTACGCCTCGGGCCGCTACACCACGCCGGTCTGGAGCCCGCGCGGCGACTTCATCGCCTTCACCAAGCAGACCGGCGGCTCGTTCCACATCGGCATCGTGCGGCCGGACGGATCGGACGAGCGCATCCTGACGTCGAGCTACCTCGACGAAGGCCCGACCTGGGCGCCGAACGGGCGGGTCTTGATGTTCTTCCGCGACAACCAGGGCGGCGCGCCGAAGCTCTGGACCGTGGACGTGACGGGCCGGGTGCTGCAACCCGCGCCCTATCCGGGCTCAGGCTCCGACCCGGCCTGGTCGCCGCTGTTGAATTAGGGACACAGGGGGCGCAACCCTCGATGCGTTGACGTAGTTGTGAAGCTTAGTCACGAACAGTGTTTGCATAGGGTGGGGCAGGCGGTTCGCCGTGACCTCGGAAAATCAGAGAAGAAGCTGGAACATCGCATGACGACCCAAATCCGCACCGCCGCTCGTCTTGGCCTGATCGCTGTGGCGACGGTTTCGATGGCCGCCTGCGCCTCCCGCCCCAAGCCCGCCCCCTACACCCCGCCGCCGGCGCCGACGACCACCACGCCCCCGCCGGCCGAGCAGCCCTACACCCCACCGCCCGCGCCAGGTCCGGTGAGCGCCGCCCCGATCCCCGGCTCCACGCAGGACTTCGTCGTCAACGTGGGCGACCTCGTCTACTTCGACACCGACAGCCACGACCTGCGCGCCGACGCGCTGCCGGTGCTCGACGCCCAGGCCGCCTGGCTGAAGCGCTATTCCGGCGTGCAGGTGCGGATCGAAGGCAACGCGGACGAACGCGGCACCCGCGAGTACAACCTGGCGCTCGGCGCCCGGCGCGCCAACGCCGTGCGCGACTACCTCGTCAGCCACGGCGTCTCGGCCTCGCGGATCGCCACCATCTCCTACGGCAAGGAAAAGCCGGTCGATCCGGGCACGGGCGAGGAGGCGTGGGCGCATAACCGCAACGCCCACAGCGTGCTGACGGCCGGCGCGCGCTAAGGCCGTATTTTCGTCCGCTCCGTTGGGCCATCATCGCCGCATGAAAGCGAACAGACTCACCGCGCTCGCGCTTGCGGCGCTGATCGGCGGCTCCACGCTTGGGCTCGCCGCCCAGCACGCCTTCGCCCAGACGCCGCTGCCCTCGGACGAAGACCCGCTCGACGACCGCTCCCGGAAGCGGCTCGACAAGATGGAGAAGGTGGTGCGGGAACTCCGCGCCATCGTCTTCCAGGGCCGCGAGACCGGCAAGCCGGTGGTCGTCCAGCCCGCCGACACCGACTCCCAGATCCAGACGCTGAGCCAGCGCGTCAGCGACCTGGAGGCGACGCTGACCCGCGTGAACGGCCAGAACGAGGAGCTGCAGCACCAGCTCGACGTGGCTCGCCAGGGCTTGGCCGCCTACCAGACCCAGATCCAGTCGCTGAACGATCGTCTGGCTCCGCTGGAGCAGGCCGCCCAGGCTCAGGCGCAGGCCGCGCAGGCCGAAGCCGCCAAGGCCGCCGAGAACCCCGCCGACGCCTTCGCCAGCGCCAAGGCCCTGATGGACGGCGGCGACTACGACAACGCCGAGGCCGCCTTCGCCGACTTCGTCCAGCGTCACCCCGACGACAGCCACGCCGCCGAGGCGAACTACCTCTACGGCAAGGCGCTCTCGGTCCGCAGCGCCCACGCGGAAGCGGCCAAGGCCTACATCGAGGCGATCCGCGGCTATCCGAAGACGAGCTGGGCGCCCGACGCGATGCTGGAGCTCTCCAAGGAGCTCATCGCCATGAAGCGCGCCGACGACGCCTGCACGACGCTGGATACGCTCAAGGCCAAGTACCCGAAGGCGTCCGCGACCGTCCTGAAAAAGGCCGCCGCCGCCCGCACCCAGGCCAAGTGCGCGGCCTGACCGCGTTCGACCGGCGGCTCTCTCCGCAATCGCCGCGGCCGCTGACCGTCGCCTTCTCCGGGGGCGGCGATTCGCTGGCGCTGCTGCTGCTGACGAAGCAGTGGGCCGATGCCCATGGGCGGCGGGTCGTGGCGCTGACGGTGGATCACGGCCTTCAGCCCGCCAGCGCCGAGTGGACTGAGCGTTGCCGCGCGACCGCCGCGCGCCTCGGCATAGGGTTCGAGGCGCTGCGCTGGGAGGGCGAGAAGCCGACGCGCGGCCTGCCCGCCGCCGCTCGGGAGGCCCGCCACCGCCTGCTGGTCAATGCGGCGCGAGGGCTCGGCGCGAAGGTCCTGCTCATGGGCCACACCGCCGACGACCTGCTGGAGGCCGCCGCCATGCGCGCGGACGGCTCGACGGTGCCGGACCCGCGCGAGTGGGCGCCGTCTCCCGCGTGGCCGGAGGGCAGGGGGGTGTTCGTGCTTCGGCCTCTGTTGGAAACCCGCCGCGCCGAACTGCGCGAATGGCTGACCGAGCGCGGCGAGACCTGGATCGACGATCCGGCCAACGAGGACCCACGGTTTGCCCGCGCCAGAGCCCGCCGCCTCGCTCCCCCTCCCCCTTGGGGGGAGGGGGCGGGGGGTGGGGGTGTCAGTTCCGCGAGCGTGGGTGTTGCACCCCCACCCCAACCCCTCCCCGCAAGGGGGAGGGGCTTTTCTGAGCGGTTCGGGGTGTTGAGAGCTGAACGGCCCCTTACCGAACCCGAAGTCGCCGTCGCATGCCTCTGCGCCGCCGGGACCACCCGTCCTCCACGCGGCGACCGCCTCCACCGCCTCACCCAGCGGCTAAACAGCGCGGAAACCTTCACCGCCACCCTCGCCGGCTCCCGCATCGAAGCCAGCCCAACCTCCGTTCTCTTCATGCGAGACGCCGGAGAAACCGCGCGCGGCGGCCTGCAACCCATCCGCCTTGCCCCCAATCAGCCCACCGTCTGGGACGGCCGTTTCGAGGTCACCGCCACCGACCCCGCCACCGTCGCGCCCTTGAAGGGCCACAGCGCGCGCCTACCTCCCAAGGAGCGGGAGGCGTTGAGGGCCGTCCCCGTGGCTGCACGGGCAGCACTTCCGATCCTCGTCACGGCCGAAGGCGTCACCTGCCCGCTTCTGGCGCAGGCGCCCACGGCCAAGGTCACCCCCCTGGCGCTGGAACGATTCCGCGCCGCGATGGGCTTCATCGAATGTGAAGAAGACCTGTGACGAATCGGCTCCGTGGCGCTGGCGACGCGTACGCCCTATCTTGGTGATCCACGACCGCGTGTTGGGAAGAGCGATATGAACCTGCGTAACCTCGCCATCTGGGGCGTCATCATCGCCGTGATGATCGGCGTCTATTCCATGATGCAGGGCGGCCGCACCGCGGCGCCTGGCGAGATCAGCTATTCCCAGCTCGTGCGGCGCGTCGACGCCGGCGACATCCTCAACGCCACCATCCGCGGCACGGTCGTCGAGGCGAAGGCCCGCGACAACAAGACCTACACCGCCGTGACGCCCGAAAATCAGGACGACCTGATCAAGCGGCTGGAGGCCAAGGGCGCCAACATCGACATCAAGAACGCCGGCGGCTTCACGCTGCTCGGCTTCCTGCTGAACTCCCTGCCCATCCTGCTGCTGATCGGCGTGTGGATCTTCTTCATGCGTCAGATGCAGGGCGGCGCGCGGGGCGCCATGGGCTTTGGCAAGTCCAAGGCCCGCCTGCTGACCGAGAACAAGAACCGCGTCACCTTCGAGGACGTGGCCGGCGTCGACGAGGCCAAGGAAGAGCTGACCGAGATCGTCGACTTCCTGAAGGACCCGGCCAAGTTCCAGCGGCTGGGCGGCAAGATTCCCAAGGGCGCCCTTCTCGTCGGCCCTCCGGGCACGGGTAAGACGCTGCTCGCCCGCGCCATCGCGGGTGAAGCAGGGGTGCCCTTCTTCACCATCTCCGGCTCCGACTTCGTCGAGATGTTCGTGGGCGTCGGCGCCAGCCGCGTGCGCGACATGTTCGAGCAGGCGAAGAAGAACGCGCCCTGCATCATCTTCATCGACGAAATCGACGCGGTCGGCCGCCACCGGGGCGCCGGTCTTGGCGGCGGCAATGACGAGCGCGAGCAGACGCTGAACCAGCTGCTGGTCGAGATGGACGGCTTCGAGGCCAACGAAGGCATCATCCTGATCGCCGCCACGAACCGGCCCGACGTGCTGGACCCCGCGCTGCTGCGCCCGGGCCGCTTTGACCGCCAGGTCGTCGTGCCGAACCCGGACGTGACCGGCCGCGAGAAGATCCTGCGCGTCCACATGAAGAATGTGCCGCTGGCCGCCGATGTCGATGTCAGGACCCTGGCGCGCGGTACGCCTGGCTTCTCCGGCGCCGACCTCTCCAACCTCGTCAACGAGGCCGCCCTGCTGGCCGCGCGCAAGAACCGCCGCATGGTCACCATGCACGACTTCGAGCACGCCAAGGACAAGGTGATGATGGGCGCCGAGCGCCGCTCGCTCGCCATGAGCGAAGAGGAAAAGAAGCTCACCGCCTATCACGAGGGCGGCCACGCCATCGTCGCCATCAACGTCCCCTGCGCCGACCCGGTGCACAAGGCGACCATCGTGCCCCGCGGCCGCGCGCTCGGCATGGTGATGCAGCTGCCGGAAGGCGACCGCTACTCCATGAAGTTCCAGCAGATGACCTCGCGTCTGGCCATCATGATGGGCGGCCGGGTGGCCGAAGAGCTGATCTTCGGCAAGGAGAACATCACCTCCGGCGCCTCCTCCGACATCAAGGCGGCCACCGATCTGGCGCGCAACATGGTCACCCGCTGGGGCTACTCCGAAGAGCTCGGCACGGTGTCCTACGGCGACAACCAGGACGAGGTCTTCCTCGGCCACTCGGTCGCCCGCACCCAGAACGTCTCGGAAGAGACCGCTCGCAAGATCGACTCCGAAGTCCGCCGGCTGGTCGAAGGCGGCCTGGCCGACGCTCGGCGCATCCTGACCGAAAAGCTCGACGACCTGCATGCGCTGGCCAAGGCCCTGCTGGAGTACGAAACCCTCTCCGGCGAGGAAATCGACGGCGTGCTGAAGGGCGTAAAGCCCAGCCGCGAGGAACTCGAGGTCAAACCCGCGCTCCCTGCCTCGGCCGTCCCGCTGTCGCCGAAACCTGAACCGGCGGAGTAACCCTCCTCCCTCGAGGGGAGGAGGGCAGGGTGGAGGGTGTAGCCGCTGAGGGTGGGCGAAAAGCGCTAGTGGGCTCTGAGCCAATAGCGCGAGCCCATCAGCTCCCTGCACTCACCCCCATCCCCGCCCTTCCCCCCTCGAGGGGGAAGGGAGATAAGGGCGCCATGATCAGACCCCTCGTCATGGGGGTGGTGAACGTCACCCCCGACAGCTTTTCCGACGGAGGGCGGTTCCTCGATGCGGAGGCCGCCCTCATCCACGCCCGGCGGCTGATCGCCGAGGGAGCGGACATCCTCGACATCGGCGGCGAGTCCACCCGGCCGGGCGCCGAGCCGGTCTCCGAAAGCGAGGAGATCGCGCGGGTTATCCCCCTGATCGAGCAGGTCCGGCGCGAGAGCGGCGTCCGCATCTCCATCGACACCATGAAGCCCGCCGTGGCCCGCGCGGCCGTGGCGGTGGGCGCTACGATCTGGAACGACGTGACGGCGCTGCGCTGGTCCGACAAGAGCCTGACGACCGCCGCCGAACTCGGCTGCGAGGTCGTGCTGATGCACATGCTGGGCGAGCCCCGCACCATGCAGGATGACCCGCGCTACGACGACGTGGTGGCGGAGGTCCGCGCCTTCCTCGTGGAACGGGCCGAAGCCGCCATGGCCGCCGGGGTGGCGCGCGAGAAGATCTGGCTCGACCCGGGCATCGGCTTCGGCAAGACCGTCGCGCACAATCTCGCGCTGCTGGCCAACCTCGACGCGCTGGTCGAACTGGGCTTCCCGGTAGTCCTCGGCGCCAGCCGCAAGCGCTTCCTCGCAGCGCTGGACCCCTCCGCCAAGGACCCTGAGGCCCGCCTCCCCGGCTCCCTCGCCGCCGCCCTGACCGGAGCCGCCGCCGGCGTCGCCGCTGTTCGAGTGCACGACGTGGCGGAGACCGTCCAGGCATTGCGGGTGTGGGAGGCGATCCAAGGGTCTTCCCCCTCTGGGGGAAGTACCGGCGAAGCCGGGGATGGGGGCTTCACCCGCTGAGTCAGCGGGCGTGAGCCCCCTCAGTCCGCTTCGCGGACAGCTCCCCCAGAGGGGGAGCGCCAGGTGGAGACATATCGACTGGATACATTCGGAGACTCCGCCCCCTCCGCCTTTGAGGCTTATCCTCGCCGGCTCATCCGGGAGCATAATCACCGGATGACCACCTCGAACCACCCCTTCACCGCCGCCGCAGCCCCAACACGCGCGCGCAATTTGCGCGCGCGCCTCCGCCCGTCCGTCCCCGCATGCGCATCCGCGCGCGAGCGTTTCCCCGCCACTGGAGACACTCGCCCCTCCCGCGCTATGGGTGAGGCATGAGCAAGGGCCGCGTCCTCATCATCGCAGGCTCCGACTCCGGCGGCGGAGCCGGTGTGCAGGCCGACATCAAGACGGTGACGGCGCTGGGCGGCTATGCGGCGACCGCGATCACCGCGGTCACCGTCCAGAACACGCTGGGCGTCACCGGCGTGCATCCGGTCCCCGTCGAGGTCATCGAGGCGCAGGCCAGGGCGGTGCTGGACGACATCGGCGCCGACGCCATCAAGACCGGCATGCTCGGGGACGTCTCAACCGTCGAAGCGGTGGCGCGGGTGCTGGACTATGCGGCGGGCGTCCCGACGGTGGTCGACCCGGTGATGGTCGCCAAGGGTGGCGCGGCGCTGCTGGCCTCTGAAGCGGTCGAGGCGGTGCGCACCCTGCTCGTCCCGCGCGCGGCCCTGCTGACCCCGAACGCGCCGGAGGCCGAGGCGCTCACCGGCCTCGCGGTCGAAACCACCGACGACCTGCGCAGGGCAGGGGAGGCGCTTCTAGGGCTCGGCGCGAAGGCCGTGCTGATGAAGGGCGGCCACATCGCGGGCGACCGCGTCGTCGACCTCCTCATCACGCCCCAGGGCGAAACCGCCTTCGAAGGTGAGCGCATCGAGACCCGCCACACCCACGGCACCGGCTGCACGCTGGCCAGCGCCTGCGCGGCCGGTCTGGCGCAAGGGATGGACCTCACCGCCGCCGTGGCGCGGGGCTGGGACTACGTCCACGAGGCGATGCTGCGCGCGCCCGGCTTTGGGCAAGGCCACGGTCCGCTTGACCACGGCTGGCCTCTACGTCAGCGGTGAAGCCATGCGCCAGTGGACCATAGACGCCTTCGCCTCCGGCCCCTTCAAGGGCAACCCGGCCTGCGTGGTCGAGCCGCTTGACGCCTTCCCCGATGCGGGCTGGATGCAGGCGCTGGCGGCGGAGAACAACCAGGCCGAGACGGCGTACCTGCGCCGCACGGCCGATCCGGCGCGCTTCGAGCTGCGCTGGTTCACGCCCGCGATGGAAGTGCCGCTGTGCGGGCATGCGACCCTCGCCAGCGCCCACGCCCTGTTCTCCGAGCTCGGCCTGCAGGCTGAGGCCGTGACGTTCGATACCGCATCCGGACCGCTGATCGTGCGCCGGCAGGGCGATCTCTACGAGATGGACTTCCCCGCCTCGATCCCGCACCGGATCACGCCGCCGTTCGGGCTGGAGGAGGCGCTGGGCGTCACGCCGACGGAAGTCTGGGCCGCCCAGTTCCTCATCGCGGTCGTCGAGGACGAGGCGGCCGTCCGGGCCGTCCAGCCCGACCTCGCGACCCTGAAGGAGATCTCCAGCGTGGCGACGCAAGGCCGAGGCAATGTGGCGGTCGCCGCCCTGGCCCCTGAAGGCGCGCCCTACGACGTGGTCAGCCGCTTCTTCGCTCCGGGTTCGGGCATCCCGGAGGACCCCGCCACCGGCTCGATGCACTGCATCCTCTCGCCGCTGTATGCGGAGAAGCTCGGGCGGCCGACGCTGCGTTTCCACCAGGCCTACCCCGGCCGGGGCGGGGACCTGGAGTGCGAGCATCGCGGCGAGCGCGTGCTGCTGCGCGGCCGGGCGGTGACGGTGGTTGAGAGCGTGCTGCGCCTCTAGGCGGCGCGGGCGGCTTCGGCTCGCGCCGAGGCGGTGAAGGCCCGGTCGATGGCGTCGTAGAGCCTCGGCAGCTCGATCGGCTTGGCGACGTGGCCGTCCATGCCGGCGGCCATATACTGCTCGACCTGGTGGACGAGCGCGTTGGCGGTCAGCGCCAGGATGGGGATACGCGGCCGGTTCTCCGCCACCTCTTCGGCGCGGATAGCCTTGGCGGCCTCGACGCCGTCCATGACGGGCATCTGGATGTCCATCAGGATCAGGTCGTAGGCGCCGGCCCGCCAGGCCTCCACCGCTTCCTTGCCGTCCGCGACGAGGGTGAGGTCGGCCTCCAGCGGCTCCATCACGGCGCGGAGCACCTTCTGGTTGGTCGGATTGTCCTCGGCGGCCAGCACCCGCATGCGGCGGCCTTCGAACTCAGGTTCGTCGCGGGCCTCCTCCGGCGCGGCGGGCGCAATCTCGCCGCCCCGGGCCAGCGGCAGGTCGACCGTGAAGGTCGAGCCTTGGCCCTCGGCGCTTTGCGCGGCGACGGCGCCGCCCATGAGCTGGGCCAGTTCGCGGCAGATGGCCAGCCCCAGGCCCGTGCCGCCGAACCGCCGGGTCGTCGAGGAGTCGGCCTGGGTGAACTTGTCGAAGAGGTGGGGCAACTTGTCCGCGCCGATCCCGATGCCGGTATCCTTCACGGTCAGGCGCAGGCCGTCGGGCGTCGTCGAGAACCGGGCCTCGACGCTGCCCTGGCCGGTGAACTTGATGGCGTTGGAGATCAGATTGGCCGCGATCTGGCGCAGGCGGTCGGGATCGCCCCGCCAGCTGCCCTCGGCGGCGGGTTCGACGACCACCTCGTAGGCGAGGCCCTTCTCTGCGGCCGAATGCCCGAAGGTCTGCTGCAGCCCGTCGGCCAGGCCTTCGAGCGCGAAGTCCTGGGTGGCGAGCTCCATCCGGCCGGCCTCGATCTTCGACAGGTCGAGGACGTCGTTGATCACCGCGAGCAGCAGCTCGCCCGAGGTGCGGATGACGCTGAGCCGCTCGCGCTGCTTGTCGGTCATCTCGTCGAAGGCCATCACGTCGGCCATCGCCAGCACCCCGTTCAGCGGCGTGCGGATCTCGTGGCTCATGTTGGCCAGGAACTGCGATTTCAGCACGTTGGCCTCGTTGGCCTGGTCGCGGGCGACCACGAGCTCGGCCATGGTCTGGCGAAGGCTCCTGTCGTTTTCGTCCAGCTTCGCCAGCAAGCGGTTGAAGCTGCGGGCGAGGCTGCGGAACAGGTTGTCCTGGGCGTCCTCGACCACGGGCGTGAACTTCCCGCTCGCGGCGACCTCGCCCATTGCGCGGGACAAGCTCATGACCGGGGCCGTGATCCGGAGCGCCAGGCCTCGCGCGAGGAACAGCGCCAGCCCCGAAGCGCCGAAGAACAAGGCCAGCGTCAACGCCGCATACCTCGGCAGCAGCGACCTCAATGTCGGCGGCTTCACCGTCGTGACGAGCACCCCTACCGGTCGACCGCCGTAGAGCACCGTGGTGCGAATGGTCTCCTCGGCGCCGATGCTGGGCGCCCCCTCCTCGTTCCGCTGCGTGGCCAGCACATGGCCCGCCTCGTCCATCAGCGTCGCCGAGATGACGGCCGGAGCGGCGGCGGCGGCGACTGCGGCGCGCTGAATCGCCGCACCGTCCCGAGAAGCCAGCGCCGGCGCCGCGATTTCGGCGACCACAGCGTTCAGCGACGCCTCCGACCGCCGCGCCTCCTCCCGCGAGACGGCCCACTGCTGGAGCATGAAGCTCGCGCACGCGCAGAGGAGCACGACGACCGTCGTGATGAGCGCGGCGCTCGCGATCCGCACCTGGAAAGGCGCGTCGCCGGTGGCTTCGGCAGGGCGTTGTTCGTCCGTCATCGCTGGGCGGCAGACTCCTCGACAGCTGCCTTATCGCGCGAGGTTCCTAACGTTTCGCTTCCGTCAATCATTAACGAAACGTTGATTTCGCTTGGTTTTGGTTAAAATCTCATTTACCTTAACAATGCCTGCAGCTCATAGGAGGGGCGAAAAATGGATAAGGCTTTTGTTGCTCAGAAGGTCGCCAACAAGCTCTGGTCGGCCGAAAACACCGTCGACGCGGCCATGGCTGACGCCGCCGCGCTGATGTCGGAACTGGCGGCCGCCCGTCAGGAACTGAAGTTTTCCGCGCAGCTCACCGAGAAGGCTACGGCCGACCTCGTGAAGGCGATCTCTTCGCTGGGCGAAGCCCGCGCTGCGCTGACCGAAATGCACGACGAGCTTTCCGAAGTGAAGCTGCGTCTCGGCATCCGGACCAAGCTGATCGGCGGCTGGGACAAGAGCAACGCCGCGGCTCCCGAGGAACTGCGTCAAACCGCCTAAAACCGCGGTTGCAAAAAGTTAACTTGTGTAGCGCCTCTGATGCCGTCAGAGGCGCTATTCATGTTTCACGACCTTCCGAGCAAGATCTATCTCGGCGTAATCTTCCTCACCGTCGCATTCGCGTGGTGGAAGGGAGAGCGTGCTGAGCGCATCGGATCGCTGTTCAATGCGGTCCTCACGATCGGTGTCGTGCTGTTCCAGAGTGTTACGCATCAGGCGTTCGGCTCTATCCCGATCCTGATTGGCGACGGGTTCCTGGCCACGGGCTTTCTCTTCCTCGCCTTCCGATACGCGAGCCTCTGGCTGGCGGCGGCGATGGTGCTGCAGGCCGCGAGCTTCCTCATTCACGCCTCTCTCCTGATGAATCTGTTGCCGACCCATCGCTTTTACCTAGCTGCGATGAATGTTCTGGGCGCGCTTGTGATGCTGGTGATCCTGCTCGGAACGGCCGGCGCCTGGTATCGGCGTACTCACCCACGCGCCGCGCTAGCCTGATGATGCCGCCTTCGGTGCGGCTGTCGCCAAGGCCACGCCCGACAGGATGAGCGCCAGCGCCGCGTAGGCCGGCCAGCCTGGTCGCTCTCCTAGCAGCGCCACGCCCACGGCCGTCGCCCAGAGGGGCGCGAGGTAGATGGCCATGCTCATGAACACCGGCCCCTGCCGCTTGATCAGGAAGACGTAGCCCACCCCCGCGATGGCGGTGGTGAACAGGCCGAGCCCGGTGACGGCCATTAGCGCCGGCAGGTGCGGCAAATTGTCCGGGGGTGGCTCAACGAACGGCGCGGCGGCGGTCGCGATGGCCGCGCCGCTAAGACACATTATCAGCGCTCCCACGCTGGAGGAGATCGCCGGCGCCTTTCGGGTGACCACGTTCGACACGGCGTACATGAAGGCGCCTGTCAGCGCACAGGCGAGCGCCAAGCTTTCCACCGAGGCCCCTTGCGCCATCCGCGGCGCGACCAGCACGAGCAGGCCTGCGAACCCAACCGCTACCCCAAGGAACCGACGCGCGCCGAGCCGCTCGTGGCTGAGCACCACATGCGCCAGCACGGCCGTGAAGATCGGCGACGCCCCGTTGCAGATGGCGTTGACCGCCGACGGCAGCCCTTCCGCTGCGAAGGCGAACAGGAAGAAGGGCGCGGCCATGCCGATCAGGCCGTTGAAGCCGTAGTAGCGCCAGACGGGGTCGCGCAGCGGGGGCAGGCGCTCCCGCTGGATCGCGCAGATGACGGCCAGCGTCGCCGAGGCGATCCACAGCCGCGCCACCGTGTTCCAGACGGGCGGAATCTCGTGCACGGCGATCTTCAGCGCGCCGAACGCCGAACCCCAGGCGATCACGAGGCCGGCCAGCACCAGCCAGTCGAGCGGTTTGGGTCGGGGCAAGCGCGAACTCCGGGGGAAGAGCCAAGCTCCAGCTAGGATGTGTCGGGGGCAGCCGCCACCGCTTTCCTGCAACGCCGCCAGAAAATGGTCACTTGTGTGCGGGTGCGAATTGGGGTTTGTGGCCGGCGGGCCACGTCCCCCCAACGGGACGCAGCCCATCTGCAAGGATGGGAGACATCGCAGTGACGACCACGACCAAGCCCGGACTCCGTCCGGCGCGCCCCGAGTTCTCTTCCGGCCCGTGCGCCAAGCGCCCCGGATGGACCCCTGAAAATCTCGCCAACGCCGTCCTCGGCCGCTCGCACCGCTCGAAGCTGGGCAAGGCGCGGCTGAAGGAAGCCATCGACCGTACGCGCAGCGTTCTGGAGGTCCCGGCGGACTTCCTGATCGGCATCGTGCCCGGCTCCGATACCGGCGCCGTCGAGATGGCGCTGTGGTCGATGCTGGGCCCGCGCCCGGTGCAGCTGCTCGCCTTCGAAAGCTTCGGCAAGGACTGGGTGACGGACGTCACCAAGCAGCTGAAGCTGCCGAACGTGGAGGTGCTGGATGCGCCCTACGGCCAGCTGCCCGACACCTCGAAGGTCCGTCCCGACGCCGACCTCGTCTTCACCTGGAACGGCACGACCTCGGGCGTGCGCGTCCCGAACGCCGACTTCATCGCCGCCGACCGCGAGGGCATCGTGATCTGCGACGCCACCAGCGCCGCCTTCGCTCAGAAGCTCGACTGGGCCAAGCTCGATGTCGTCACCTTCTCCTGGCAGAAGGCGCTGGGCGGCGAAGGCGGCCACGGCATCCTGATCCTTGGACCCCGCGCGGTCGCGCGGCTCGAGAGCTACCAGCCGGCCTGGCCGATGCCGAAGCTCTTCCGCATGACCAAGGGCGGCAAGCTGAACGCCGAGATTTTCGAGGGCTCGACGATCAACACGCCCTCCATGCTGTGCGTGGAAGACGCCATCGACGCCCTGAAGTGGGCCGAGGGCATCGGCGGGCTGGCCGAGATGCAGGGCCGCGCCAACCGGAACCTCAAGGTGCTGGAAGACTGGGCGGCGAAGACCGACTGGGTCGACTTCCTGGCCCAGGACCGGGCGATCCGGTCCAACACCTCGGTGTGCCTGAAGGTGGTCGATCCGAAGATCACGGCGCTCGCCGACGACGTCCAGGCCGACTTTGCCAAGAAGCTGGCCTCGGTGCTGGAGAAGGAAGGCGTGGCCTACGACATCGCGGGCTACCGCGACGCTCCGGCCGGCCTTCGCATTTGGTGCGGCGCGACCGTCGAGCACTCCGACCTGGAGGCGCTGACGCCCTGGCTCGACTGGGCCTTCGCCACCGTTTCCGCCGAGCTGGCCGCCGCTTAAGCGCGGCCGCTCGCACCCCCAATCCCAGAAGAAAGAGCACACTCATGGCTCCCCGCGTACTTATCGCCGACAAGCTGTCGCCCGCCGCCGTGGACATCTTCCGCCAGCGTGGCGTCGAGGCCGATGTGAAGACCGGCCTTCCGAAGGAAGAGCTCCTCAAGATCATCGGCGACTACGACGGCCTGGCCGTCCGCTCGGCCACCAAGGCCGACAAGGACGTCATCGCCGCCGCGAAGAACCTGAAGGTTATAGGCCGCGCCGGCATCGGCGTTGATAACGTCGACATCCCCGCCGCCACCGCCAAGGGCATCGTGGTGATGAACACCCCGTTCGGGAACTCCATCACCACCGCTGAGCACGCGATCGCGATGATGTTCGCCGCCGCTCGCCAGCTGCCGGAAGCCAACGCCTCCACCCAGGCCGGCAAGTGGGAGAAGAACCGCTTCATGGGCGTCGAGCTGACCGGCAAGACGCTCGGCCTGATCGGCGCCGGCAACATCGGCTCCATCGTCGCCGACCGGGCCAACGGCCTGCGGATGAAGGTCGTGGCCTACGATCCCTTCCTGTCGCCGGAACGGGCGGTGGAGATCGGGGTCGAGAAGGTCGAGCTGGATGAGCTGCTCGCCCGCGCCGACGTCATCACCCTGCACACCCCGCTCACCGACAAGACCCGCAACATTCTCTCGGAGGAGAACCTGCGGAAGACGAAGAAGGGCGTGATGATCGTCAACTGCGCGCGCGGCGGGCTGGTCGACGAGGCGGCGCTTCGCAAGCTGCTCGACGAGAAGCACGTCGCCGCCGCCGCCTTTGACGTCTTCATCGAGGAGCCGGCGAAGGACAACGTCCTCTTCGGCGCCGAGAACTTCGTCGCCACCCCGCACCTCGGCGCCTCCACGCTGGAGGCGCAGGAGAACGTGGCGCTGCAGGTGGCCGAGCAGATGAGCGACTACCTGCTGACCGGCGCGGTGACCAATGCGCTGAACAGCCCGTCCGTCACGGCCGAGGAAGCGCCGAAGCTGAAGCCCTACGTCGCCCTGGCTGAAAAGCTCGGCGCGTTCGCGGGCCAGATGGTCGACTTCGGCATCAAGGCCATCGACATCGCCTACGAGGGCGACGTCGCGGCGCTGAACGTCAAACCGCTGACCGCGGCGGCGCTGGCCGGCGTGCTTCGGCCGATGCTGACCGAGGTCAACATGGTCTCGGCCCCGGCGGTCGCGAAGGAGCGGGGCATCACCGTCTCCGAGAGCCGCCAGGAGACGAGCGCCATCTACGAGAGCCTGATGCGCATCACCGTGACGACCGAGAAGGGCAAGCGCGCCTTCGCGGGCACCGTGGTCGCGGGCGCCCCGCGCATCGTCGAGGTGAAGGGCATGGAGCTGGATGCGGCCTTCTCGCCGGCCATGCTCTACGTCAACAACCTCGACAAGCCGGGCTTTATCGGCGCGCTGGGCGGCCTGCTCGGCGAAGCGGGGGTGAACATCGCGACGTTCAACCTTGGGCGCGTGACGGCGGGCGAAGACGCCGTGGCGCTGGTGGGCGTCGACCAGGCGCCGGACGATGGCCTGTTGTCAAAGATCCAGGGCCTGCCCCACGTGAAGGAAGCGCGGGCGCTGCGGTTCTGATCCTTCTTTTCTCCGTCATCCTTGTCTGTGGGCAGGCCTGGCAAGCTAGGCTGATTGGCGGGCGTCGCACCGGCGTCATCATTGGTCTTGAAGACCGTGCCCGAGCTGGGTGCGGCGCCCGCCTTTCGTCA
>JBLNCT010000111.1:0-12076 GCA_050260915.1 Parcubacteria group bacterium | reverse complement strand
GGGGGTGAGTGCAGAGTACTGACGGATAAGCGCGTGAGGCTCTGAGCCCACCAGCGCTCATCGCCCAATCTCAGCGGGCACACCCTCCACCCTGCCCTCCTCCCCTCGAGGGAGGAGGGTTCAGGTAGACTTCGGCCGCTTCGTTAGCCCCGCCATGCCGCCCGACGACAGCAGGCCCACGTCGACCAGCAGCTGCGGAATGGTCCACTTGTGCGGGGCGGCGATGTAGCGGGGCTGCCAGACGGGGTCATACTTGTCCTTGTACCGACGCACGCCGCGGAAATTGTAGATCTCCTCGCCCCGCTCGAAGAGCAGGTTGCCGACGCGCGAGATGATCGGCGCGAGCGGTCGGTCCTCCAGCCCCGCGAGCGGCGCCATGCCGAACTCGAAAGCGGTGTAGCCCTGCTCGCGCCCCCAGTGCAGGAGCTCGACGAAGAGGTAGTCCATGACGTTCTTCGGCGCGGCGTCGTCGTAGCGCATCAGGTCCATCGAGAAGACGGCCTTGCTGGCGGTGATCCACAGCGTTGCGAAGGCCACGATCCGCTCGTCGACGCGCACGATCGCCACCGGGAACTCGGCGACATAGCGGGGCGAGAAGCCGCCCATGGAGAAGCCCTTCTCGCCGCCCGCATGGTGGCTGAGCCAGTCGTCGGACACGCGCTTCAGCTCATCCATATGCTCCCAGGCCGCGCCCGGTCCGATCACCTCGAACGCGGCGCCCTGCCCGGCCTTGCGCCAATTGCGGCGCAGGGTCTCGCGCTTGCGGCCCTCCAGCGAGAAGCTGTCGAGGGGCGTCGTGGCGTTCTCGCCGGTTTTCTGGATGGAGAAGCCGAGCTCCACCACGTCCGGCAGATCCTCCGGCCCGATGCCGTAGATGGCGGCGCGCGCCGCATGGGCGTCGGCGAGTTCGCGGAAGCGCCAGAGCAGCTCCATCCGCTCCTCGCGCTTGCCGACCGGCCCTCCGAGCGCGATCCAGGACCGCCCCCGCACGCCAAACATCAGGAAGCTCTCGTTCGACTCCGAGAACAGGAACCGCTTGTCGCCGAGCAGCGCCAGGTTCGACCACGGCTCGGCGTTCTCCGCGTTGGCGAGGATGGCGCGCACCCGCTCGAAGTCGGGGTCCTCCTCGCCCACCACCGGCGGCGTCGCCGCACTTGCCAACAGGCGCCACACGCCGACCGCCAGCAGCGCCACCGCGGCGCCTGCCGAAGAGCGTACCGCGCGGGCGACGTCGGCGTCGGCCATGACCTTCCACCACGGCTCGTCGGCATAGTCGGCGTTGGAAAAGCTCCACCAGCCCAGCACCGCCGCCCCCACCAGCACCGCCGCCGCCGACAGCCACCAGCCCGGGGTGATCTCCATCCGGCTCAGCCGCGCCTTGCGCGGGAAGGCGCCGTGGAAAGGGAAGATGGCCGCGAAGGCCGCCATCAGCACGGCCGATTCTTCCCAGTTGAAGCCTTTCGATAGCGCCAGGAACGAGGCGGCGATCAGCACCGCCTGCGTCGCCGTCCAGGCCGCGTCCAGCCGCGCGCGCAGGCCGAACGCCAGCAGCACCAGAACCAGCCCCAGGATCGACGACAGGAAGTGGCTGATCTCGATCAGCACCGGCGGCTCGACCGCCAGCAGCCGGATGAAGCGCGACGGCTCCGACGGCGTCGCTCCGGACGCCAGCAGCATCGCCCCCGCGATCAGCGCCAGCACGGCCGCCACGGTGGGCGCCATTGCGAAGGCGGCGGGCCTGGCCTCGTTGATGACTCGCATGCGCGGCCTCTATAGCCGCATTGTGACCGGAGAAGCTCGAACAGCTGTTTGACCCGGCTTGCCCCCGCTTGCGCCCGCGCTAAGGTGCGCGCCGACAACCGATGAGGGAGACGACCATGGCCGATTTCGGCGGCGCCGATCTGGAGGCCTTCCGCGCCGAGACGCGCGCCTGGCTGGAGGCCAACTACCCGCCCTCGCTGAAGGAGCCGATGGCGTCGGAGGACGACGCGCCCTGGGGCGGCCGTAACCCCAAATACTCCAACCCCGACATCGCGCTCTGGACCAAGCGCATGGGCGAGAAGGGCTGGACCGCCCCGACCTGGCCGAAGGAATACGGCGGCGGCGGGCTTTCGAAGGAAGAGGCCAAGGTCCTCGACCAGGAACTGAAGCGCATCAACGCCCGTCCCGCGCTGATGAGCTTTGGCCTGTGGATGCTCGGACCGGTGCTGCTGGAGTACGCCACCGAAGAGCAGAAGAAGAAGTTCATCCCGCCCATCGTTCGGGGCGAAATCCGCTGGTGCCAGGGCTACTCTGAGCCCGGCGCCGGATCCGATCTCGCCGGCCTGCAGACCCGCTGCGAGGACAAGGGCGACCACTTCCTGATCAACGGCCAGAAGGTCTGGACCTCCTACGCCGATCAGGCCGACTGGATCTTCTGCCTGGTGCGCACCGACACCTCGAAGAAGCACGAGGGCATCAGCTTCGTCCTCTTCGACATGACGACGCCGGGCGTCGAGGCGCGCCCGATCAAGCTGATCAGCGGCTCCTCGCCCTTCTGCGAGACCTTCTTCACCGACGTGAAGGTCCCCAAGGACCAGCTGGTCGGCCGGCTGAACGGCGGCTGGGAGATCGCCAAGCGCCTGCTGCAGTACGAGCGCCAGAACATCTCCTCCGGCGGGTTCGGGGGCCTCGGCGGCGCCTCGATGCGCGAACCCTCCGACATCGCCAAGAAGTACGTCGGCATCGACGACAAGGGCCGCATCGCCGACCTGGGCCTTCGCGACCGCATCGCCAAACACGACATGGATGCGCGCGCCTTCATGTTCACCATCCGCCGCGCGCAGGCGGAGTCGAAGGCGGGCTCCGGGCCGTCGGCAGCCACCTCGATCATCAAGTATTTCGCCGCCACCCTGAACCAGGAACGCTGCGAACTACAGGTCGAGGCGATGGGGCTGCAGGGCCTCGGCTGGGAAGGCGAAGGCTTCTCCAAGGGCGAGCTCGGGGCGCTGCGCGGCATGCTCCGCTCGAAGGGCAACTCCATCGAAGGCGGCACGTCGGAGGTGAACCTCAACGTCGTCGCCAAGCGCGTGCTGGGCCTGCTGGACCACCAGTAGCTTGGAACCACGAGCCATGCGCATTATAATGCGATTGTAATGCGCAGGAGGATGCCATGAAGACCGAGCGGCTGACGATACTCGTCACCCCGGAAGAGAAGGCCGCGATGACGGCCAGGGCGGCGGAGATGCACGTCTCCACCAGTGAAATGCTGCGGTTGGCCTTCGATGCCTTCGAGGAGCCGACCAATCAGCAGCTGCTGGACGCGCTCGGCAAGGAACTGCAGGCTGCGGCCGCGCGGGCTCACACCCGGCTCGATGAGGCCAACAGGACGGTCGAACAGGTTCTCGGCGAACTACGCGCCAGCCGCCAATCGCGAGCTGCGGCATGAGTGTTCTTGACCAGGTCCTGAGCGGAATCCGCGACGCCATCCTGCTTTCCGAGAAGGTGGAGCGGTTGTCGCAAAACGCCGAAGCCTTGGCCCTTGAGTTGCGGGACCATGATCGCCGTCTTGTGCGGCTGGAGACCATGGTGGAGATGGCCCAGGCGAACGCGGCCCGCGGCAGGCTTGCCGGGCCCGAGGGAGGATGATGGGAAGGCTCGAGTTCTGGTACGAGTTCGCCTCGACCTACTCCTACCCGGCCGCCATGCTGATCGAGCAGCGCGCGGCCCAGGCCGGGGTGGAGGTCGTGTGGCGGCCGTTCCTGCTTGGGCCGATCTTCGGCGAGCAGGGCTGGAACGACAGCCCCTTCAACATCTACCCCGCCAAGGGCCGCTACATGTGGCGCGACCTGGAGCGGATCTGCGCGGCCGAGGGAATACCCTTCGTCCGCCCGACAGTGTTCCCGCGCAACGGCCTGCTGGCGGCGCGGCTGGCGGTGGCGGGCCTCGACGAGGGCTGGACGGCGGCCTTCACGAAGCTCGTCTACCAGGCCAACTTCGCGCGCGATCAGGACATCGCCGACCGCGAAGTCCTTGCGCCGCTCGTCACCGCGGCGGGCGGAAACGCCGAGGCCGCCTTCGAACAGGCCGCCTCCGAAGGCCTGAAGGCGCGCCTGCGCGACCACGTCGACCTCGCCCGGTCGAAGGGCATCTTCGGCGCCCCGAGCTTCGTCACCGCCGACGGCGAGCTGTTCTGGGGCCACGACCGCATCGATCAGGCCCTCGACTGGGCCGTCAAACATCCAACGAGGGAGTTCGCCTGACATGGCCGTCCTGACCGAAGAACAGACCATGCTGCGCGATGCGGCCAAGAGCTGGGCGCAGGAAGCCTCGCCGGTCTCGGAGCTACGCAAGCTGCGCGACGCCCACACCGGCCAGAGCTTCGACCCGGCCAAGTGGGCCGAGATGGGCCAGATGGGCTGGGCCGGCGTCATCATCCCGGAAGAGTTCGGCGGCTCGGCCTTCGGCTACCAGTCGCTGGCGCTGATCCTGGAAGAGACGGGCCGCACGCTCGCGGCCTCGCCGCTGATTTCGACGGCGCTGACGGCGGCTTCCGCGCTGATGATCGCAGGCTCGGAAGCCCAGAAGCAGGAGTGGCTGCCGAAGATCGCCGCGGGCGAGATCGTCGCCGCGCTGGCGGTCGACGAAGGGCCTCACCACCACCCCGAGAAGACGGCGCTGAAGGCCGAGGGCGGCAAGCTCACGGGCAAGAAGACCTTCGTGGTCGACGGCGATGCGGCCGACCTGCTGATCGTCGCCGCCCGCTCCTCCGGCCAGCCCGGCGAGACGGCCGGCATCAGCCTCTACCTCATGCGGGGCGACGCGCCCGGAGTGACGAAGAAGCACCTGTGGCTGGTCGACAGCCGGGGCGCGGCCGAGATCGAGTTCAACGGCGCCCAGGGCGAGTTGCTGGGCGAGGAAGGCAAGGGCTGGGAGGCCCTCGAACAGACCCTCGACCGCGCCCGCATCGGCCTTGCGGCCGAGATGCTGGGGCTGGCCAGCCAGGCCTTCGACGTCACGCTCGAATACCTGAAGACCCGCGTCCAGTTCGGCCAGGTGATCGGGACCTTCCAGGCGCTCCAGCACCGCGCGGCCAAGATGTTCACCGACATCGAGACCACCCGCTCATGCGTGGAAATGGCGCTGGAGATGCTCGACCAGGGCGCGACCGACGTGAAGACGCTGGCGTCGATCGCCAAGGCCAAGGCCTCCGACCTCGTCCACCTCGTCTCCAACGAGATGGTCCAGATGCACGGCGGGATCGGCATGACCGACGCCCATGACGCCGGCCTCTACCTGAAGCGCGCCCGCGTCGCCGAACACCTCTACGGCACGGCCTCCTACCACCGGGACCGCTACGCGACCCTTTCGGGATTCTAGGCCGGAACCCGCGCCTTCGCCGGTGGTTGGGCTTCATCCCAACCACCAACGAGGACGCCATGAGCACCGACATCACCGACCGGGACGCGGTCGAAAAGCGCCTGTGGGGCGAGATCGAAAAGCAGCACCTCGGCATGCTGGGCGTCGTCGAGGGCGAGCCGCACCACTTCCAGCCGATGACCGCCTTCGCCGATCGCGACGCGGGCCGCATCTGGTTCTTCACCCGCTCCGACACCGACCTTGCGCAGGATGCCGCGAACGGCCGCCACGCCATGTTCATCGTCATGACCAAGGACCGCGAGCTGCAAGCCTGCATCGGCGGGATGCTCTCGGAACAGATGGACCGCGCCAAGCTCGAGAAATTCTGGAGCCCCCACGTCGCCGCCTGGTTCCCCGAAGGCAAGGACGACCCCAAGCTCACCATGCTCTGCCTGCAATGCGAGGACGCGCGCGTCTGGGTCTCCGAAGCACGGCCGGTGAAGTACCGCTGGGAGGTCGCCAAGGCCAACACCCGCGGCGAGCTGCCCGACGTGGGCGGCCGCACGGACGTGAACCTGAGCTAGCCGCGGCAAGCCTTCTCCCCTGGCGGGAGAAGGTGGCCTGCGAAGCAGGTCGGATGAGGGGTCTCTCAGAACCTTCAGCTTCGTAGCAGCGGCCCAGCTTTCGCAGCGGATAAGGTCATCAACCCCTCATCCGGCCCTTCGGGCCACCTTCTCCCGCAAGGGGAGAAGGGACGCCGTCATCATTCAGCTTTTGCGGCGACGAACTCCCTCGGAACCCGCCTGCGCCCCTGGTTGGCGAACATCCAGCCGGGGTACTCGGCCGGCAGCTCGGAGACCTCGTCCAGCTTCGCCATCTCGTCGGCCGTCAGCTCCAGTTCGGCCGCGGCGATGTTGTCGTCGAGTTGGTCGAGACGCTTGGCGCCGATGATGACGCTGGTGACGAAGGGCTTGTTCAGCACGTAGGCCAGCGCCACCCGCGCCACCGAACAGCCGTGGGCGTCCCCGACCTCCCGCATGGCGGCCACGCACTTCCAGGCGCGGTCGCGATCCACGGGCGGGAAGTCGAAGTGGGCGCGCCGGGCGCCCTCCTCGCCGCCCTTCTCGTCGTCGGGCCCGAACTTGCCGGATAGCAGGCCGCCGGCCAGCGGCGACCAGACCAGCAGACCCATGCGCTGGTCGGCCATCATCGGGACGATCTCGCGCTCCAGGTCGCGGCCGGCGATGGAGTAGTAGGCCTGCACCGTCTCGAACCGCGCCCAGCCGCGATGGTCGGCGACGCCGTGGGCCTTCATCATCTTCCACGCGGGCCAGTTGGAGCAGCCGATGTAGCGGACGAGCCCCTGGCTCACGAGGTCATCCAGCGCCCGCATCGTCTCCTCGACCGGGGTGACCGCATCGTTGGCGTGGATCTGGTAAAGGTCGATGTAGTCGAGGCCGAGCCGCTCCAGGCTGGCCCGCACGCCATCCATGATGTGGCCCCGCGAGGCGCCGCGGTCGTTCGGGCCCTTGCCCATCTCGCCGTAGACCTTGGTGGCGACCACCACGTCGGAGCGCTTTGTCCCGAGGTCCTTCAGCGCCTGGCCCAGCATCCGCTCGCTGTCGCCCATCGAATAGACGTCGGCCGTGTCGAAGAAGTTGATGCCGGAGCCTAGCGCCCGCTCGACCATCTCGGTCGCGCCCTTCTGCTCGACGCTGCCGATCAGGCCCCACATGTCGCCCTTTCCGGCGAAGGTCATGGTCCCCAGGCAGATCTCCGAAACGTAGAGGCCTGTCCGTCCGAGCTGGCGATAGCGCATGGTCGTTCTCCCGTCGTTTCAACCCGTTGCGTCCATCCCCCCAAGGTTTGGCCTTCCATCGTCCTGCGGCGCTGCGGCCCTGTCTTCCTTTTTCTACGCCCCCGCTCGGGATTTATGTCGGCTAAGCGACGGTGCAGCCCAACCTGGGCCTATAGGTTGCAACCGCCGCTCGGGGGCGGCGTTCGATTCTCAATGCCGAAGCGCGCACTCTTGAAGAACAATCTGCTTGCCTCGCTTCCGCCCGACGAGTTTTCTCAAATCGCGGGCCAACTTGCGCAGGTGGAACTGGAGAAAGGCCGTCTTCTGTATGATCCTGGCGATCGTATAGATACAGTCTACTTCCCCCTCGATTGCGTCATCTCCCTGATGACATTGATGGAAAGCGGCGCGGCCATTGAGTCCGCGACCGTCGGCCGTGAGGGGGGCGTCGGTATGCTTGCCGCCATCTCTCCCCGCGAATCCATGTGCCGCGCAATCGTCCAGGTGCCGGGCCGCGCCTGTCGCATGAGCGTGGGGGCCCTTGCGGAGGTCGTCGGCCGCAGTCCGACGCTGCGCGCGGCCATAGAGCGGCACAATGACGCACTCTTCGGCCACGCCATCCAGTCGGTCGCCTGCAACGCCCTGCACTCCGTCGAGGCGCGCTTCTGCCGGTGGCTGCTGTCCTGCCGCGACCGCATCGACGTCGACACCATCTCCCTAACGCAGGAGTTCCTGGCCGACATGCTGGGCGTCCAGCGCACCACCGTGACCGCGGTGGCCGGCGCCCTGCAGGCCAAGGGCCTGATCCGCTATCGGCGCGGCGTCGTCGACATCCTCGACCGGCCGGGCATCGAGGCCATGGCCTGCGAGTGCTACGGCGCGGTGAGGCGGGTCTATACGACGCTGCTGCCGAACTCCTTCACCTAGGCGGCCCGGGCCTTCTGGCTGATCTCGTCGGCCTTGCGGCCGGTGAGTTCCACCATGTGGTCGAACGCCGCCTCGAAGGTCCCCAAACCCTGGGTGAGGGAGCGCAGTTCCAGGATGAAGTCCTGCCGCTCGTGATGCGGCAGATAGACCTCGATCCGGTCCCAGCCCGACCAGCCTTCCCGCCCCTCGAAGCCGAGAATCTGTCCACGCCGCCCGGAGATGGCGGATGTTATCCGCGAGGTCGTCGTGGAGGGCGCATAGATGGTCAGCTTCTCGATGGGCTCCAGCAGGATCGGGTTGGCCTGGGCCAGCGCCTCGCTCATGGCCAGCCGGCCCGCCTGCCGGAACGCCATTTCGGAGGAGTCCACCGAGTGGTAGCTGCCGTCGACCAGCGTCACCGCCACGTCCACCACCGGGAAGCCCAGCGGTCCCCGCTCCATGGCGTCGCGCACCCCCTGCTCCACGGCCGGGATCCACTGGCGAGGCACGACGCCGCCGGTAATCCTGTCCTCGAAACGGAAGCCTTCGCCACGGGCCAGCGGGCGAATCTCGATGACCACGTCGCCGAACTGTCCATGGCCGCCGGTCTGCTTCTTATGCCGGCCGCGCTGGGTGACGGGCTTCTTGATCGTCTCCTTGTAGGGGGTCGAGGGCATCTGGGTCGCCACGTCCACGCCGTATCGCCGACGCAGCCGGTCCAGCGCGATGCGCAGATGGCCGTCGCCTTGTCCCCGCAATCGCATCTCGTGCGTGTCGGCGTCGTGGACGATGGCGAGGCCCCCGTCCTCGTCGACCAGCTTGGCGAGCGCGCCGGAGAGCCGCACGTCGTCCTTGCGGTCGCGGGTGGCGATGGCGAGCTCGTACTGCGGGTGCCTGGCGATGGGCTCGATCCTGGCGGCGCCTTCGCGGGTGGCGGAGAGGAGGTCGCCGGCATGGGCGGCCTCGACCTTGCCCAGCGCGACGATGTCGCCGGGCTGCGCGGAGGCAATCTTGGTAATCGTCTGGCCCTTCACGGCGAAGAGGCCGCTGACCCTACCGCGCTCGCCGTTGGGCAGCGCCAGCTCGGCGCCATCCGCCAGCGGACCTCCGAACACGCGGGCGTAGGTGAGCTTCCCGGCCTGTCCGGCGTGGCTGGTCTTCAGCACATAGGCCGACGGTCCTTTGGCCCCCAGCCGCGCCGCCGCGACGTCCGGCGTGGGCGTGTCGTGGCGCAGGGCCTTCAGGAGACGCCGGATGCCGAAGCCCTGCTGGGCCGAGCCGAAGAAGACCGGCGTGATCAGCCCTTCGCGGACGTCCTTCACCAGGTCGGCGAAGACCTCGTCGCGGCTGGGCGTCACGTCGGAGAGCAGCGCCTCCATCAGCTCGTCGTCGAAGTCGGCGAGCTGTTCGAGCATGTGGAAGCGGGCGTCGGCCTCCTCGCCCTGCAGCTCGGGCGGGATCTCGACCTGCTCGGAAGGCTGGCCGGTGCGGTAGATGAAGGCCCGTTCCAGGGCGAGGTCGATGAAGCCGCCGACGTGCTCGCCGTTCCAGATCGGCAGCTGGCGAGCCACCAGCGGCGTCTTCGACAGCGGCTGCAGCGCGGCCATCAGCTCCTCGACGCGGACGCGCGCCTGGTCGATGCGGTTGACGAACAGGGCATGCGGCACGCCCAGGTGCTCGATCAGCCGAAGATAGGGTTGCAGCAGGACGGCGCGGGCCGGATCGGGATCGGCGACCACCAGCGCCAGGTCGGCGGCCGGCAGGGTCGCGTCCATCTCGCAGGCGAACTCGACCGAGCCCGGGCAGTCGATCACCGCGTATCGGTCGTCCATGAATTCGAAGCCGGCGATGTTCAGCTCGACCGACTGGCCGGCGGCCTTCGCTTCGGGCGAGGCGTCGCCCACCGGCTGGGTCGCGGCGCCGGCGACGTGCAGCAGGGATTCAAACAGCGTGGTTTTACCTGTGCCGTTCGGGCCGATCAGAGCGATCGCCCGAACCGCATCCGCCCTTCTTGAGGTCATGTGCGGTCCCTCCACCTTTCGGCGGCGAGACCGCGGCCCCGCCGCGCCTTGTGAGGGGCGCAGGGATTTGCGCCCCTGACGGGTCCGATCCCACACCCGCCCGAGCGCGGCTGCAAGCGTTGCTTGACGTCGCGGCGCCCTTTTCGGGCCGTTCGCCTGCGCCCATAGTGCGAAAAAGGGGAGAGCGGATGGCCGGACTTGACGCCATCGTGATCGGCGCGGGCTTTGGGGGCCTGGCCGCGGCGATCAAGCTGAAGCGCGCGGGGTTCGGCCGGCTGGTCGTGCTGGAGAAGGCCGACCGGCTGGGCGGGACCTGGCGGGACAACACCTATCCGGGCGCGGCGTGCGATGTGCCGTCGCGGCTCTACTCCTATTCTTTCGCGCTGAACCCCAACTGGAGCCGCGCCTACTCCGGCCAGAGGGAGATCCAGCGGTACCTGGAGGACGTCGCCGAGCGGTTCCGCGTGCGGCCCCTGATCCGCTTCGGCGCCGAGGTCAGCCGCGCCGACTGGGACGAGGCGGCGAAGGTCTGGCGCGTGACGCTCGCCAGCGGCGAGGTGCTGGAAGCGCCGGTGCTAGTCTCGGCGCTTGGCCAGCTGAACCGGCCGCATTTCGCCGGCATCCCGGGCCGCGAGCGGTTCAAGGGTGAGAGCTGGCACTCGGCCCGCTGGAACCACGACGTGGACCTGGCGGGGAAGACCGTCGCCTGCATCGGCTCGGGCGCTTCGGCCATCCAGTACATCCCGGAGGTGGCCAAGACCGCCGGCAAGGTGCTGATCTTCCAGCGCACGCCCAACTACATCATCCCCCGCCTCGACAAGCCGACGCCGGAGTGGATGAAGCGGCTGTTCGCCGCCGCGCCCGCCGTCGACCGGGCCATGCGCTGGGCCATCTGGCAGATGATGGACCTGCGGTTTAGGGCCTTCAAACGCGACACCAAGTCGGCCTGGGCGTTCCGCAAGCTCGCCATCGGCTACCTGGAGCGGGAGATCGCCGACCCGGAGCTGCGGGCGAAGCTGACGCCGGATTACCCAATCGGCTGCAAGCGCATCCTGATCAGCGACGACTACTACCAGACGCTGACCCGGCCCAACGTCGAGCTGATCACCGACGCCGTCGCCGGGATCACCCCGAACGGCGTGAAGACCGCCGACGGCGCCGAGCACGCCTGCGACGTCATCGTCTACGGCACCGGCTTCGACACCACCCACTTCCTGGCGCCGCTGGAGATCCACGGCCTCGGCGGACGCACCCTGTCCGACGCGTGGAAGGACGGGGCGGAGGCGTATCTGGGCGTCACGGTCAGCGGCTTTCCGAACCTCTTCATGCTCTACGGCCCCAACACCAACCTCGGCCACAACTCCATCATCGTCATGCTGGAGGCGCAGGCCGACTACATCGTCAAATGCCTGCGCGAACTGCGCCGCCGCAAGGCCAAGGCGCTGGAGGTGAAGCCCGCCGCCCAAAGCGCCTTCAACGTCCAGCTCCAGAAGGACCTGGAGGCCACCGCCTGGGCCGGCGAATGCTCCAGTTGGTACAAGACCGCGTCCGGCAAGATCACCAACAACTGGTCCGACGACACGGCGACCTACCGGCGGCGCACCGCCCGGCCAGCGTTCGGCGACTACGCCTTCGCCGCCTGACGGGAACCGGCCCGCCCGGCCGCCGTTGCTCCCCAGAGCTTAGCCGAAGGAGCCCCGCCATGGCCGACACCCCGCAGGGAAAGACCCGCAGCAACTGGTGGATCCTGGGCCTCGTGGCGCTGGTCGTGCTCGCCGGCGTGATCTTCTTCTACGCCCGCAACGGCGAAGAACGCGGCGGCAGCCTCTCGGCCGGCGAAAGCGTCAACACCGCCGGAGCGACGCAGTCGCAGAATCCGTAACATCCACCCCGTCATCCTCGGGCTTGTCCCGAGGACCCAGACGCGCCTGAGGTGCAGTACGAAGCTGGCCGTCGATGACATGCTGGCATGAGCTTGCGTTTATGGGTCCTCGGGACAAGCCCGAGCAACTGT
>JBLNCT010000110.1:0-7382 GCA_050260915.1 Parcubacteria group bacterium | reverse complement strand
TTTCTTCCGCGCGGAGCCAGGCGATCAGGTCGGTCTCGATGACCTGACCGTAGAGGTCCTCGTCGAAGTCGAACAGCCAGACCTCCAGCCTGGGCTCCTCCGGCCCGGTGGTCGGGTTGATGCCTAGCGACGAGACGCCCGCGATCTCCCGCCCATCCGGCAGGCGGGTGCGGGTGGCGTAGATGCCAAAACGCGGCGCCACATAGTCGCCGAGCATGACGTTCGCCGTCGGAAAGCCGATCTGGCGGCCGAGCTGCTTGCCGCGCCTCACCACGCCCTCGATGGCGAAGGGTCGGCCCAGGATGGCGGCGGCGACCTCCGGGCGGCCTTCGCGCAGCGCCGTGCGGATGGCGGTGGAGGAATACTTCTCGCCGGCCTCGCCCGCGGCTTCGGCGACCGAGACGGTAAAGCCGAATTCCTCGCCGTAGCGCTGCATGGCTTCAGGGCTGCCGGTGCGGCCCTTGCCGAAGGAGATGTCGAAGCCGACGGCGACGTGCTTCACGCCAAGGCCGCCGACCAGCACCTTCTCGACGAACTCGCGGTCGGTGTAGCTCGCCATCTCGTAGTCGAACGGCAGCACATAGAAGAGATCGACGCCCAGCCCCGCCAGCGCGCGCGCCTGCTGGTCCAGCGTCATCAGCTTGAAGGTCGGCTGGTCCGGCTGGAACAGGCGGCGTGGATGCGGGTCGAAGGTGATGACGCCGAGCGGGCAGGCGTGAGCCTTGGCGCCCTCCGCCGCGCCTGCGATCACCCGCTGGTGCCCCCGGTGCACGCCGTCAAAGTTGCCGAGCGCCACGGAGGCGCCGCGCTCGGCGTCTGTCAGGTTCTTCCAGTGATGGAGGACCCGAAGGCTCATCAGCCCTCGCGGCGCGGGACCATGATGGTGGCCTCGCCTTCCACGACCGGCTTGCCGTCGACGGTGCAGACGGTCTCCAGCGTCACCCGCGCCTTTTCCGTGTCGATGGCGGTGATGGTGGCCGTGGCGGTCACGGCGTCTCCGATCTTCACCGGGCGTTTGAAGCGCAGGTTCTGGCCGATGTAGATCGCGCCCGGCCCCGGCAGCTGGGTTCCGATCACCGCCGAGATGTAGCCCGCCGACAGCATCCCGTGGGCGATGCGGGTCTTGAACGGCGTGGCGGCGGCATAGGCCTCGTCCAGGTGCACGGGATTGTTGTCGCCCGTCACCTCGGCGAAGGACTGGATGTCGCCCTCAGTCACCGTCTTCGTCAGCTCGGCGGATTGGCCGACGCTGAGGTCTTCGAGGAATAATCCTTTCACACGCAATCTCCCTGTGTGCTTCCCCTCTGGGGAAGCTGTCGCGGAGCGACTGAAGGGGCTTCATCCGCCGAGTCAGCGGGCGTGAGCCCCCATCCCCCGCTTCGCGGGTACTTCCCCCAGAGGGGGAAGACAAGGACTCACCACTTGAGATCGGACATGGCGTATTTCGTGCTGACGTCTTCCTCCGCCAGCAAGCCTTCGACCAGCGTCGCGTCCAGCCGCCCGTCGCGCATGGCGGCGTCGCCGTGGATGCCCTTCGCGATGAACAGGCAATCGAGCCCCTGATCGTCGGCGCCCTTCACGTCGGTGATCACCCCGTCGCCGATGCACAGCACGCGGCTCTTGGGCGTATCGCCCGCCTCGTGTAGCGCCAGCTTGTAGATGGGTTCATAGGGCTTGCCCGCCATCAGCACGCGCCCGCCCATCTCTTCATAGAGATCAGCCAGCGCGCCGCCGCAGTAGATCAGTTGGTCGCCACGCTGCACCACCCGGTCGGGGTTGGCGCAGATCATCGTGAGCCCGCGCTCCACCGCGATCTCGAAGCGCGCGCGGTAGTCCTCCGGCGTCTCGACCGTGTCGTCATAGGGCCCGGTGACGCAGCAGAACGCCGCGTCCTCCGCATCGGCGAAACCAAGGCCGAGACCTTCGTAGAGCGCCGCATCGCGGGCCGGGCCGATGCTCCAGCAAGGACCGGGCGCGCGTTCGGCCAGCAGGGCGCGGGTCGCGTCGCCGGAGGTCACGAAAGCCGTCCACGCCTCGCGCGGCACCTTGAAGTGGTCGAGCTGCGAATGGATCGCGAGCGAGGGCCTGGGCGCATTCGAAATCAGCACCACTGGCCCGACCTCCGCCCGCCACCGCGCCAGCGCCTCGCACGCCGCGGGGAAGCTCTCGCGCCCGTTGTGGATCACGCCCCACACGTCGCACAGCAGCGCATCGTAACGGTCAGCGAGTTCGGAAAGCCCGGCGGGGAGGGAAAGCATGCGCCGCGCGGTAGCGGTCGCCGGGCGGGCCGTCAATGCGTGGTTCGACACGGCCCTTCGGGCCTGCTCACCATGACGAACTCTGAATCCGTCATCCTGAGCAGCCCGCGGAGCGGGCGTGTCGAAGGACGCCTAGCGTCAACTCAGCGCCAGCTCCACGCGGGAGGCTTGCGCGGCGACCTGGCCTGCGGGCGTCGGCTTTTCGGGCGCGACGGCGGCGGGCCAAAGCGTGACCATCTTGTCGAGGTCGGCCTTGGCGGCCGCGACCTTGGCGTCCTTCGAGCGGCCGGCGAAGTCCTGCGCCGCGAGCGCCGCGCCGTAGGAGTGCTGGTACTCCAGCGGATCGACCGCGCCCCCTTGCGGGGCGACGCCCTGGTAGATGCCGGTGGCGATGTCGACCATGCCCTTCAGCACCGCCGCATCGTCACCGCCCGCCTTCGCCTGCGCCGCGCTGACGTTGGCGAGCGCGGCGTTGATGTCGGCTGGATCGCCGGTCTGGGCGGCCTTGCGCAGGACCGCTTCATCCACGCCGGCGGACTTGAAGGCGTCCGGCTGGGCGTCGAACACCTCGGCCATGCCCTGGCCGACGAGGGCCGCGGCGGCGTCCTTACCCTCGGGCTGCTTCTGGGCGATCAGCAGGAAGCCCTTCAGGTGCGCGAGCCGGAGCGCCACGCGGCTGTCGGCGGGGACGGCGCGGTAGGCTTCCTGCGCGCCCTTTTCGCCAGCGCCCGGACCCTGTTCGGCGCCGCCCTCGCCGCCTTCGCCGACGGCGGGAGCGGGGACGTTGTTCGGCTGCGCGCCCTTCTCGCCCGCTTCGCCCGAGCAGCCGGCCGTCGCGGCCAGCAGGATGGCGGCGGATACGCCGGTCCACAGTTTCGGGCGGAAGGTGGTCATGCTTTGCTCTCCGGGCGGGGGTTGGCGAGCATTTGGCACGAGTGTGTTGCTCTTGCAAGTCATTCGCAAAAATGGGACGAGGCGGTCATGCTGACCATCGCCGACATTCTGACGTCCGAAGACGTGGCCCGTGTGCGCGACGGCCTCGCCGCAGCCCCGTTCGTCAGCGGCAAGAAGACGGCGGGCGTCGAGGCCAAGAAGGTCAAGCAGAACCTCCAGGCCGACAGCTCTGATGAGAAGGTTCAGGCCCTGGCGAAGTTCGTCCGCCAGGCGCTGGAGCGGCACCCGGTCTTTTCGCTCTACGCTCGCCCGGCGCGGTGGTCGGGCGTCATGTTCAGCCGCTATCACGGCGGCGACGAGTACGGCTTCCACGTCGACGACCCGACCATGGGCGAAGGCGCGGGGCGGCTGCGCACGGACCTCTCCTTCACCCTCTTCCTCGCCGATCCGGAGACCTACGAAGGCGGCGCCCTGCTGATCGACAGCCTCGACGGCGAGCGCGAGATCAAGCTGCCCGCCGGCTCGGCCGTCCTCTACCCGACCGGCGCCCTCCACCGCGTGACCCCCGTCACCTCGGGCGAGCGCCTGGCGGCGGTCGGCTGGATCCAGAGCCTCATCCGCCGCACCGACGAACGCGAAATCCTCTTCGACCTCGGCCGCACCCGCGCCTCTCTGCCGGACAGCGACGCCCGCCTCCTGCTCGACAAGGCCATCGGCAACCTGGTGAGGCTCTGGGGCGAGGTGTAGTTGGTCCAAGGAGTTGGACTAACTTGCTATCCCCTGATATAAGGGCTCATGACCAAGCAGGTGAACATCGCGCAGGCAAAGGCGACGCTCTCGGAACTGATCGCTCGTGCCGAAGCTGGCGAAGAGGTTCTCGTTGCGCGCAACGGAAAGCCGGTCGTCAAGTTGCAGCCAGTCGCCACCGTTGTCCGCAAGCGCCGCCCGGGCGTTTGGGCGAAGTACGGCAAGCTTCAGGATCCATATCTCTTCCTTCGGCCTGATCCGGAGTTGGAAGCGCTCATGGACGCGCCGATCTTTCCGCCGAAGTGAAGCTCGTTCTCGATACCCACGCGATCGTCTGGTGGCTTTGCGAGCCTGAGGCGCTGTCCCGGCGGGCGTTCGCAGCCTTGTCTGACGAGGCCAACGAGGTGCTCGTGAGCGCGGCATGCGGCTATGAAATCGAGATCAAGCGGGAGCGCGACCCGTTGCTCGGGTCCGTGCCGGAAGGGCTTCATGATGCTGTGTTCGAGCAGGGATTCGACTGGCTGCCGATAACAGCGGAACACGCCATCGTCGCCGCCCGACTGCCCCGGCATCATGGCGATCCGTGGGACCGGTTGTTGGTGGCGCAGGCGATGCTCGAAGGCGCGACGCTCGTTACGTGTGACGGACGGCTGAAGCCGTACGGCGCTGCTCTGCTCTGGTGACCTACCGCGTCGGAACCGGCGTTTCGCCGCGGTAGTCGTAGAAGCCGCGTTCGGTCTTGCGGCCTAGCCAGCCGGCTTCGACGTATTTCACCAGCAGCGGGCAGGGGCGGTACTTGGAGTCGGCGAGGCCCTCGTAGAGCACGTTCATGATGCTCAGCACCGTGTCGAGGCCGATGAAGTCGCCGAGTTCGAGGGGGCCCATCGGGTGGTTGGCGCCCAAGCGCATGGCGGTGTCGATGGCGTCCACGGTGCCGACGCCTTCGTACAGCGTGTAGATCGCCTCGTTGATCATCGGCACCAGCACGCGGTTGACGATGAAGGCGGGGAAGTCTTCGGCGTTGGTCGTCGTCTTGCCGAGCGACTTCGCGAAGGTTACGGCGGTGTCGTAGGTCTCGGCGTCCGTCGCGATGCCGCGGATCACCTCCACCAGCTTCATCAGCGGCACCGGGTTCATGAAGTGCAGGCCGATGAAGTGCTCCGGCCGGTCGGTGACCGAGGCGAGCCGCGTGATCGAGATGGACGAGGTGTTGGACGCCAGCAGGGTGTCGGGGCCGAGGTGGCCGTGCAGGGCGCGGAAGATGGTCTTCTTGGTCTCTTCGTCCTCGGTCGCCGCTTCGATGACGAGGTCCGAGGGGCCGATCTGTTCGAGGAACTGGGCGGGGCGGATGCGGGCCAGGCCCTCTTTCATCGCCTCTTCGGTGATCATGCCGCGGCCGACCTGGCGCTGCATGTTGTGCTCGACGATCGCCATCCCCGCGTCGATCTTCTCGCGGGTAAGATCGTTCAGCAGCACGTCGTAGCCGGCGAGCGCGGCGACGTGGGCGATCCCGGTCCCCATCTGGCCGGCGCCGATAATGCCGACCGACTTGATATCCACCATCGAAACAGGCCCTTCGCACGGGCGGCCTCATCGAGACCCGAGCCCGAAGCCGCACGTTCTAGCACGCAGTTAGCGGCGGGCGCCAAGCCCTTTGCTGCGATGCAGCGAGCACCGCGGCGCTTCACAAACGAAAACGCCGGCGAGGACGACCCCGCCGGCGCTTCTGTTCTTCGGCTGACGGGCCGATCAGCCCTTCAGCGCGTCCATCATTTCCGGGACGGCGGTCTTGTAGTCGGCCACGAGGCCGTAGTCGGCGACCTGGAAGATGGGGGCGTCGGCGTCCTTGTTGATCGCAACGATGACCTTGGAGTCCTTCATGCCGGCCAGGTGCTGGATGGCGCCGGAGATGCCGATGGCGACGTAGAGGTCCGGGGCCACGACCTTGCCGGTCTGGCCGACCTGGTAGTCGTTCGGCGCATAGCCGGCGTCCACCGCGGCGCGCGAGGCGCCCACCGCCGCGCCGAGCTGGTCGGCGAGGGGTTCGATGACCCGCTGGAACTCCTCGGCCGAGCCCATCGCGCGGCCGCCGGAGACGACGATCTTGGCGGCGCCCAGTTCCGGGCGGTCCGACTTCACCATCTCTTCCGAGACGAAGCGGGTGTGGGCAGCGCCGGCGCCGGTGTCGACCTTCTCGACGGAGGCCGAGCCGCCGTCCGCCGCCGCCTTGAAGACGGTCGGGCGCACGGTGATCACCTTCTTGGCGTCGGAGGATTGCACCGTCTCCAGCGCGTTCCCCGCATAGATCGGGCGCACGAAGGTGTTGGCGTCCACAACCTCGACGATGTCGGAGATCAGCGACACGTCGAGCTTGGCTGCGATGCGCGGCGCGAAGTTCTTACCCGACGAGGTCGAGGGGGTCAGGATCGCGTCGTAGTTGGCGGCGAGGCCGACGACGAGGGCTTCGAACGCTTCCGCGAGACCCTGGCCAAGGGCCGCGCTATCGGCGGCGAGCACCTTGCGCACGCCCGCGACCTTGGCGGCGGCTTGCGCGGCGGCGTCGACGTTCTGGCCCGCGACGAGGATGTCGATGTCGCCCGACAGCTTCTGGGCGGCGGTCACGGTCTTCTGCGTGGTGTCACGCAGCTGGCCGTCGTGGTGATCGGCGATGACGAGAACGGCCATTAGAGCACACCCGCTTCATTCTTGAGCTTCATGACGAGGTCGGCGGCGGTTTCGACCTTGATGCCGGCCTGGCGCTTGGCCGGTTCGGAAACCTTCAGCACCTTCAGGCGAGGCGCGACGTCGACGCCGTAGTCGGCCGGCGACTTCATCGCGATTTCCTTCTTCTTCGCCTTCATGATGTTGGGCAGCGACGCATAGCGCGGCTCGTTGAGGCGAAGGTCGGCGGTGACGACGGCCGGGAGATCGACTTCCAGCGTCTGCAGGCCGCCGTCGACTTCGCGGGTGACGGTGGCCTTGGAGCCCGCCACTTCGACCTTGGAGGCGAAGGTCGCCTGCGGCCAGTCGAGGAGGGCCGCCAGCATCTGGCCGGTGGCGTTGTTGTCGCCGTCGATGGCCTGCTTGCCCATCAGGACGAGGTTCGGGTTTTCTTCGGCGACCACGGCCTTCAGCACCTTGGCGACGGCCAGCGGCTCCGGATCGGCGTCGGTCTGGACGAGGATGCCGCGGTCGGCGCCCATGGCCAGCGCCGTGCGGATCGTTTCCTGCGCCTGGGCCGGGCCGATCGAGACCACCACGACGTCGGTTGCGACGCCCTTTTCCTTCAGGCGGACCGCTTCCTCGACGGCGATCTCGTCGAAGGGATTCATCGACATCTTTACGTTGGCCAGGTCGACGCCCGTCTGGTCGGGCTTCACCCGCGCCTTGACGTTGGAGTCGATGACCCGCTTAACGGTCACGAGAACCTTCATCGCGTGTCTCTCACCGAGGTTGTTGCATTGCGAAAAAATTGCGCGGACG
>JBLNCT010000109.1:0-3768 GCA_050260915.1 Parcubacteria group bacterium | reverse complement strand
CCGGACTGTTTGGCGTAGGCGCCGAGCGCTTGGCCGAGATCGCCGGACGCGATGTCGAAGTTGACCGGTCCGGTCTGGGCGGCGGCGGCGGTCGAAATCACCGCGGCCATGGCGACGCCCGCGAACAAGGCGCGGCGCAGATTGGTCCGTGAAAGCATCAGTTCCCCCCTTCATGCCGGAGAGCTGACGCGCTCCCCTTATCCCGAAGCACGAACGGGGACGCCCCTTCCGGTACTGTGCGCCCGAACTTTTTTGCTGTCAGCCCTGGGCGAGCAGGACGCGGCCGTCTTCGCGGCGGGCCGTGACGCCGAGGTTCTGGCCCAGGATCCGCACGAAGGCGTCGAGGTTGGTGGGCCTGAACGCGCCGCCGACGCGGGCCTCGGCCAGGGCGGGGTCGGTGATGACCAGCTGGGTCTTGTTGTAGCGGTTGAACTCCGCGACCACGTCGGCCAGGCGCGCGTCGTCGAAGGTGACGAGGCCGCGGCGCCAGGCGAGCAGCTTGTCGACGCGCGTGGGCGAGAGCATCAGCCGCGTCGCCTCGGGCCGGGCCTCGAGCAGGGCGCCGGCGTTGCAGATCACCGGCTGGGCGGCGCCGGCCGGCAGGTCGCGGCGGCGCACGGCCACCTTGCCGCTTTCCACCGCCACCAGCACCCGGCCGCCCTGGCGATAGACGGAGAAGGCGCCGTCGTTGGCCGCGACGCTGTAGTCGCCGGCCTCCACCACGAACGGGCGGCGGTCGTGGGAGACGGTGAAGTAGGCCTCGCCGCGGTCCAGGCGGACCTCGCGCAGGGCGCCGGTCTGGCGGATGCTGACGCGGCTGTCGGTGTTGAGCTCCAGCCGCGAGCCGTCGTCGAGCATCTCGGCGCGGGAACCGCCGACCTTTGTGGCGTAGGTCTGGGGACCGAGCTCAACGGCCGCGAACACGCCGGCCAGCAGGGTCGCGGCGATGGCGGCGGCGGCCCAGGTCCAGCGGTGGGCGGGCTGTTTCGCGGGCCCGGCGCGGAGGTCGTCGGCCTTCTCCCACGCCGCGTTCAGGCGCAGCCACGCCACGCGGTTATGGGTGGAGGCCGCCAGCCAGCGGTCGAACGCGGCCTGGTCCTCCGCCGTCCAGTCGCCCCGGTCGCGCCGCGCGATCCAGTCGGCGGCGGCTTCATCGACGATGTGAGCCCGCTCAGCCAACGCGCCGCTCCTTCTCTTCGGGGGTCGCGGCGAGGTCCGGGTCGCCGAACAGGGCGGCGGCCAGGCGGCGCAGGCCCTTGGAGACCTGCTTTTCGACCGTGTGTTCGGCGATGCCGAGACGCTCGGCCACCTCGCGCTGGGAGGCGCCTTCCAGCTTGCGCATCCGCACCACCTCGCGGCAGCGGTCGGGCAAGGCGTCGATGGCGGCCATCAGGCGCGAGAGGTCCTGCTTGGCGCTGAGCGCGCGGTCGGCGGGGATTTCCTCGCCCTCCGCACCGAGGGTTTCGGGGTCGGCCAGCAGCTCGATCGGCACCACCTGCGCGCGGCGCAGGCGGTCGACCACGAGGTTGCGGGCGACCATGTAGACGTAGGGCCACGCGGGCGACGGGCGGCGCACGCCGGCGGCTTCATAGACGCGCGCGAAGACCTCCTGGCGCAGGTCGTCGATCTCGGAGGCCGGCTGGCGCGCATGCAGCAGGTAGCGGACCAGGCGCCGCTCCAACGGCAGCACCTCCTCCACAAACCAGGCGTCCGTCGACGCATCCACCGCGAGAGCCTCCCTGCGTACGTACGTACGTGTACGCGCAATTGGGCGGCCGGGTGGTGGGGCGCGTCAAGCGGGGGCGCGGCGGGGCGCTCCTCGGCTTTTCACCGGGAGTTGGTGGGGAGGTGGGCGGAGCGCCGGGCGGGTCGCCCCGACACCGGTGTCCTGGTTTGGAAGGAGAGTTTGGCGGACTTGCCCCCGGCGCTCCGCGCGACCGTTATTCCGAAGCGCGAGGCGCGCAGGCTTGGTGATGTGAGTATGGGGGCGAGTTCGGCGGACGGGGATAACTTCCCTTCTCCCTGAGGGAGAAGGAGGGGCCCGCGTCCGAAGGACGTGGGAGGATGAGGGTTTAGGGACCTTTCCGGAGAGGCCGTAAACCCTCACCCTCCCGTTCGCTACGCTCCGGGCCCCTCCCTCTCCCTCAGGGAGAGGGAAAGAAAAAGGCGGCCGCCGGGTGGGGCGACCGCCTTGCAGTGATCCGGTTCGAAGGGGACCGAAGCCGGAGTTAGAAACCCTTCTTGATGCTGAGCCCGATCAGCCGCGGGTCGAGCGTGAAGACGTTGGTGGTCAGCGCCGTGTCGTCCGAGTTCAGGAAGGCGTCGGTGATCGGCGTCTTGTCGAGCAGGTTCTTGGCGTAGAACTCGATCTTAAGGTCGTCCTCAGGCCGCTCCAGCCAGACAGAGAGGTTCACGTTGTACCAGCCGTGTAGCTTGTCATACGGATCAAGGTTGTAGACCCGAGCCCACGATTGCGACTGCCAGTAGGCGTCCGCCCGGACGGAGGCTCGCCAGTCACCATTGAAAAGGTCGTGGCTGTACTGCGCCCCGAAGTTAATCGTCCAATGGGGAGCGTTCGGCAGTTGATTCCCCCCTAGATCAGCATCGAAACCTTGGCCAAAATTGGGCCATTCGCGTTGGTCCACCTGGAGCACTCCCCAATAGGGCACCAAAAACGGATCCGGCGAAAACATGCCATACTCATGATATCCGGCGCTGAAGACATACCCGGGGCATAACGACGAAAGCTCAAGGGCGTTGAGGGCATATGCCTGCACAACAACCTCCTTCGGAGCGATACAATTGGACGGAAGCTGAATCCAAGGTTTTAGCAGAACCCAATCAGGGTTACCTTGAGTTCGATTCATAAGATCAATGGATTTTTCGCCATTCCCAATTTTAGTTTGCATGTAGCCAAGACTGGCGTTCAGGCGGATATTCCGAGTAGGCGCGAATAACGCTTCAAGCTCCAGCCCCCAGACCTTCGCATTGAAATTCTCGTTTACAGCCGTCCTTTCCTTAATCTGCGAGACTTGATAATCCGCGTAATCGTAGAAGAACACATCGCCGTTAAAGACCAAACCACCACCCAGGAGGGTGTTTTTGGCGCCCAGCTCGAATGCATTTACGAATTCTGGGCGGAACAGATCAGGGTAAGGCATGTGCTGAACGAACGGATATACGGTAAATCCGGCGAGCACGCGCGGCCCTCGGGGGAAACCAATTCCGGGCGGGTTTGCGCCGCCGCCCTTGTAGCCACGCGAATAGAACGCGTAGATCATCGTCTTGTCAGTGAATGAGAAGTCCGGTTGCCAATCAACACCCAATCGCCCCGTCACCTCTCCCCAGTGCTGCTTCACGTCAGGCAGGGCCGGATATCCACGATCCACGTAACCGCCATATGTATACTCCGAAGAGAGAAGAACCTGACTAGGCACTGGCGTAAAGGTTTTCCGGTCATCGGTGTACCGCAAACCGGCCGTAATTTTGGTGATGCTGCTCACCTGCCAATAGGCCTCACCATAGGCGGCGTAGGACTTAAGTTTATAGGGGTTTTTGCTGCGGAAGTAATTGTGCCCCTCTCCGTTAATGGAGCCAATCGGATTTGGATCAATATACACACAGCCCGGAGTATCGATTGGCGAATTTAGCGGAATCACACCCCCCGCGGCGAACTTAAAGCCGCTACAGGTTGTGTAGTTCCCACTCTCGTTCAAAAATGACTCTGCTGTCGCTGTAATCAAATTATAAAATACGTAATAGTCTTCA
>JBLNCT010000108.1:0-5334 GCA_050260915.1 Parcubacteria group bacterium | reverse complement strand
GGGGCTGAACAAAACTAGTCATCCTGAGCAGCCCCGCGAGAGCGGGGCGTGTCGAAGGACGCGCGGCGACTAGCGATTTCGGCGGCCAGGCGGATCGCCGCTATCAGGCTGTCGGGCCGCGCCAAACCCCGGCCGGCGATGGCGAAGCCCGTACCGTGGTCGGGGGAGGTGCGCACGATGGGCAGGCCCAACGTCACGTTCACCCCGCCCCAGAAGTCCAGCATCTTCACCGGGATCAGCGCCTGGTCGTGGTACATGCACAGCGCCGCGTCATAGGTCGCGCGCGCCTCGGCGTGGAACATCGTGTCGGCGGGCAGGGGACCGGTTGCGTCCACGCCTTGCGCCCGCAGGGCCTCGACCGCCGGGCCGATGATCTCGACCTCCTCGCGCCCGAGCGCACCGCTCTCGCCCGCGTGGGGGTTCAGGCCCGCGACCGCGAGCCTCGGCAGTTCGATGCCGAAGTCCCGCTTCAGCGACTGTGCGACGCAAAGCCCGGTGGTCACGATGCGGTCCGTCGTCAGCAGGCCCGGGACCTTCGCAATCGGCTCGTGGATGGTGACGAGCGCCACGCGCAGATCGCCTGCGGTCAGCATCATCACCGGCCCGCGGCAGCCCTCGTAGGGATGGGCGGACGTCAGATCGGCGAGGAACTCGGTGTGGCCAGGGAACTTGAACCCCGCCTCGTAGAGCGGCGCCTTGGCGATGGGCGCGGTGACCAGTCCGGAGGTCTGTCCCGACAGAGCCAGGCCCACGCCGGTCTCGATCCAGCGGACGATGGCGCCGGCATGGTCGGGCGAGGGCTGGCCGGAGACGACCGGCGCGGCCAGGGGCACGTCCAGCACGGGAATGGCCTCGGCGAACGCCGCCACCGCATCGGCCGCGCCGCTGACCCGGCGCACCGGCGCGGCGGTCCGCAGCAGCTCGGCGTCGCCGATGACCATGAAGGTAGGGCCCGTCGCGCGGAGCGCCGTCCAGGCCTTGGCGACGATCTCCGGGCCGACGCCGGCCGGATCTCCGAGACTGAGCGCTAAAGGCGCCGGGCTCACTTCGTCTCGATGGTCGCCGAGGTGCGCAGGTCGCGCAGGTAGCGCTTCGAGATCATCGCCAGCTGCTGGCTATAGAGCTTGTTCTCGATCTGCTCGGCGCTCGGAATCTGCGCGCCGCTCTGGCGCTTGCCGCAGACCGCGATGAGGTGCAGGCCGGCCGCGGTGCGGATGGGCGCGGACACCTGCCCGGGCTGCATGTTCTGCGCCGCGTCGCGGAAGCCGGGCGCCAGGTCGTTCAGCTCGGCCTCGCCCAGGTCGCCCGCCACAACGCCGTCGACGCCCTGCGCCGCGGCTTCGATGTTGTCGCAGCCGGTGATCTTCGGACGCAGCGCTTCCAGCTTCGCCTGCGCCGCCGCCACGTCGGCCTCGCTGGCGGTCAAGGGCAGGGCCACCGCCGCCTGCTTCAGGCTGATCAGCGTCGCCGCCGCGCCCGCGCGCTTGTCGCGGAGGTAAACGAGATAGACGCCGTCCTTCACCTGGATCGGCTGGGACAGCTGGCCGGGGCGCAGCTGCTCGAGCGCGCTGTCGACTTCGGCCGGCAGCTCGCCGCTGGAGACCCACCCAAGGTCGCCGCCGGCGGCCGCGCTCGGGGAGGCGGAGAACTGACGGGCCACGGCGGGGAAGGGCGCGCCCTTCTGCAGCTGGGCCAGCAGCTGGTTGGCGCCGTCGACCGCCTGCTTCATGCCGCCGACGTGGGAGGCGTCGACGAAGATCTCGCCGACCTGATACTGCGGCTTGGCGGCGGCCGCCTGCAGGCGCTGCTGCACGGCCTTCACCTGGTCCTGGCCGACCCGCAGGCGCGAGCCGTAGCGGCCGTGGATCCAGCGCTGCCAGCTCACTTCGGCGCGCAGCTGTTCCTTCAGGGTCTCGGGACCGACTCCCTGGGCGGCGAGGGCGGCCAGAAGCTGGTCGCCCGTCATGTTGTTGCCCTTGGCGATGTCGGCGATCTCGTCGTTCACGTCGGCGTCCGTGGCCGCGATGTCGATCTTCTGTTCCTTCTCGACGCGGCGAATCTCCTGCATCTGCAGGCGTTCGTCGACGAGGGAGCGCAGCGCCTCGCGCTGGATCTCCGGCATGTTCTGCTCGGTCGGCTGGATGCCCGAGGTCACCATGATGAGGCGCATGCGCTGCATCATGTCGTAGCTGGAGATGATGTCGTCGTTGACCGTGGCGATCACCGCCTCGGTGTAGCCCCGGGGCTGCTCGGGCGCGGCGGGCGCCGCCGGCGGGGTGGTGGTCGCGGTCGCGACCTCCTGGGCCGACGCGGTCATCCCGTAAGCCAGGGCCAGGACGGAGGCCGCCGCGGCCAGAACCGTCATGCTACGCGCTATACGCATGGAAGTGGTCGTTCCCTTGAATTCCCGGGCGCCGTCGCGCCCGCTCCGCCCCGATATCATTGGCTGTAGCCTTTGTCCCCAAGTGTGGCCAGCGTGAGGCGCACCTGGACCGAGTCCGAGGGCCCCACGGTGCGGTTAAATGTCTCTTCGTGGACCCACACCACGGCCAGGTCGAGGCACTGGTTGCGGTACATCGGCCCGAACTCCTCGCGCCGCCATACGTCGCGCTCCAGGTCGCGAACGCCCCGGAAGGTCACGCCCCAGTTGCCGTAGAGCTGCACGTTGCCGGCGAAGTCCACGTCCTCGCGGCGGAAGCCCATCGGGTCGTTCTCGTCGCGCAGGTAGCGGATGAAGCCGTCGCCGCGCGGCAGGTTGACGTCGGCGCCCGCCTCGATGCGGCGCAGCGCCAGGTCCTCGGCGCCCAGCCGCGCGCGGGAGAAGATTTGCAGCCCGTGCATCGGCACGGCCTCGGCCGCAACGATCCAGTCTGAGGAAGCGCGCTGCAGGCCGGTGTAGGAGGGGAAGAGCGCGTTGTCCTCGCTGCGGAAGCTGCGCCCGACCAGGACGGTCGCATGGCGGCCGTCGTCATAGACCACGCTCGCGCGCCCGCCGAGATTCAGCCGCTGGCCCCCCTCGTAAAGGTCGAAGCCGGCGAACTTGTTGACCCGGAACAGGTTCGTCTCGTCGTAGGCCAGCGCCAGGCTGTCCTCGTTGAAGTAGATCGGCCCGTTGGCGTCGCGGCCGATGACGATCTGGTCGACATCGGGAGACAGGGCCACCTGCGCCAGCGGCTCCAGGATGATCGTCCGGTCTCCGTCGCGGCGGAAGAAGGGCCAGCTGACGTCGAACCCCGCCGCGCCGACCAGGCGGCTGGCGCTCTTCGACCCGCCGCCCGGCAGGTCGGTGATGTGGTAGACGTCGCCGCGCGCGTTCAGGAACGGCGACAGCCGCAGGCCGCTGGTGAAGGTGTAGTTGCTGCGCCAGTCGAGTTCGCCGCTGGCCCGCTTGCTGTCCATGCCGGGGTCGTTGCGAGTGGAGTTCAGCGCCGTGGACTGCTCACGCGTCAGCACCACGCCGCTGCCTCTCAGCCGCAGACGGCCACCCAGCACCGGCGAATAGGGCTCCCACCGCGCCTCGATGAGCGGCGCGACGAGCGGGAAGGCGCGGTCGATGTCGCTCGGGCGCAGGCCCTGGAAGCTGAGCGCCGAGATCGAGAGGTAGGAACGCTGGTCCTGCCGCGTCGCATAGAGCTGCGACGTCAGCCGCCGGTCCTCGGTCGCGAACAGGCCGCGCTGCTCATAGACGTTCTGGATGTCGTACTTGTCGAAGATCAGGTCGTCCGAGGTCCTCTCGGCCGAAAAGCCCCAGCGCCAGTAGTCGTTGATGTCGAAGCCGCCGTTGGCCAGCACGTAGGAGCGGTTGGTCCGGTCCCCGAACCGCTCGCCGTCGCCCTTCAGGTCGCTCTCGTAGGTGTAGCCCCCGCGGACGTTGAGCTCCCCCGACCAGAAACGCTTGCGGTAGGTCAGGTTGAGGAAGGGGTTCACCTTGGTGTTGATCTGCGGGCTGATCACCAGGTCCTGGTAGGGTGAGATCGCCCACAGATACGGCTGCTCCCACGACAGCCCGCGACGCCGCGACGCCGCGATCCGGGGCGCCAGCAGGCCGGACTTCTCGCCCGGGACCGTCGGGTCGGCGTGCCAGAACACCGGCGTGTAGAAGACCGGCACCCCCAGCATGATGATGGTGGCGTTGCGGTAGTAGATGATCTGCCGCTTCTTATCCTGCACCACCTTGTCGGCGCGGATGGACCAGCTCGGTCCCTGCTGATGGCCGTTGGCGTCCACGCAGACGGGGCAGGGGGTGTAGATCGCCTTGTTCAGCTCGTTCAGCGTCTCGCTGCGGCGAACGGCGGTGGCCGCCGCGATCTTCACGTCGCCGGGCAGGCGGGTGGAGAAGCCCTGGATGACGCCGGCGCGCATCTGGTCGTCGAGCGTCAGCGAGTCGGCGAACTGGATGGACCCGTCGGGGTTGATCAGCGTCGCCTGTCCTGCCGCCGTCACGACCCCGGTCTTCTGGTTGTAGGTGACCTGCTGGGCGCGCAGCGTGCGGCCCTGATATCGGACCTCCACGTCGCCCTGCGCGGTGACGGTCTTGTTCTTGTCGTTGGCGACGATCCGGTTGGCTTCAAGGTAGAAGGCGCCGGGCTCCAGTCCGTCGGCGGCGGGCCCGACCGCGACGGGCTGGGCCGGCGGCGTCTGCGCGAAGGCGGGCGCCCCGAGAATGGCCGCGCCCAACGCCGCCGCGCCGGCCAGCAGGCGCGCTCGGCTGACGGTCTGTGCTGCTCGGCTCGCCCTGCTCATTTGCGCTATTCCTACACGCCCCCGCGTCCGCGCCTACCCGTCCTGCACGCCTTCTACAAGGCCGCGTTTCAGCCGTCCTCGGTGTACGAGAGCAGGGTGAGGCCCGACAGCAACGCCAGCACCGGCGGCGCCCAGGCGGCCGCGAACGCCGGCAGCATCTCCGACTTGCCAAGAGCGCCGCAGAACTGATTGAAAAAGAAGAAGATAAACCCAAGCGCCACGCCGGACGCCGCGAGACTCGCGAGCCCGCCCAGCCGGATCAGCCGCAGCGAAAACGCCGCCGCCAGCACCGACATCGCCGCGAAGAGAAGGGGTGTCGCCAGCAGCTGATCGAGCCTCAACCGATAGGCCAGCGCCGAGAATCCCGCCTGCTCGGTCGCGCGGATCGTGGCCGGTAGCCGCCAGAAGGCGATGGCCTCGGGCGTGGTGAATCGCTCGACGGCGTCCTCTTCGCTCAGGGTCGAGGGAATCGTCAGGCTTTCCGAGCGCACGGACGCGGCCCCGGGCGCGGCTTCCCGCACGCCGGTCAGCTGCCAGTAGCCCGGCCGCAGCTGCGCCTGATCGGCCTCGATCCGACGCTGGAATCGCAGC
>JBLNCT010000107.1:0-55449 GCA_050260915.1 Parcubacteria group bacterium | reverse complement strand
AAGAGACGTTCGGGATCGCTTTCAGAAGGTCGAAGCCGCCCTCGATCTTCTGCTCTTGCAGCGACTTTTCCGTGAACGCCGAAATCGCGATCGGCACGTCCTGTATGTTCTCTTCCTTCTTCTGCGCCGTCACCACCGACCCCGGGGTCGCCGCCGAGTTCAACTCAACCCCACTGATCCGCAACCGGCTGTTCGAGCAGGAATACTTCGACGTCGAACGCGTCGAAGTCCTCCGCGGCCCCCAAGGCACCCTCTACGGCCGCAACGCCACCGCCGGCGTGATCAACCTCATCACGGCCAAGCCCGACATGAACGAGTTCAAGGGCTGGATGAAAGGCGAAGTGGGCAACTACCACGCCAAGCGGCTCTCGGCGATGGTCAACGTACCGCTGGTTCAGGACAAGCTCGCCATCCGCTTCGCCGGCGCGCTGACGGACCGGGCGGGCTACGACTACAACACCGGCACCCATCACGCGGTGAACGGCCGCGACCTGTGGTCGGGACGCATCACGGTCGGATTTAACCCCACCGACCGCATTCGCACCAGCCTTGTGTGGGAGCGGTTCAACGAAGACGATAACCGCTCCCGAACGGGCAAGCAGCTCTGCCATCGCGATGACGGGCTGGACTCCGTCGACGGGGTGTCAACAGTGGACCATCCAACTCCCGGGGTGCCTGACAACAGCCTGGAGCGTAAGACACTATTCTCGCAAGGCTGTAAGCCGGGCTCGCTATACGACCCTGCGGCCTTTGGAACTCCCAATGGGCTTGCAATCCCCTTTGTATGGGGTTTGCTGGAAATGGGTAGCTTCTACGCCCTCAATACAGGGTATCCCAAAACGCTCCTCGACGACAAAGACCCCTACGGCGGGGCGATTCAATCGCGTGACCTGCGCGTCATCGATTCGATTCGGGACCCAATCTATCGCGCGAGTGCCGATGTTGTTCAGTTAAATGTGAATTTTGATCTCTCTGATGCTGTATCCGTAACTTCGCAGACGGTCTATGATGCGGACCGAACCTACTCATTTCAAGATTACAATCGGTTCAATACCGTTCCAATTTTTAATGACACCTCAAATTTCATTGTTAGTACGGCGTGGGCCGGCGATCAACCCACCTATCAGGCGCTGGCGCCGGGGGGTGTCTTCTGCGACCCGCAAGTCGGATGCTCGCGCTCTATGGTCACCTTTGATATCGCTAAGGCTAAAGCAAAGCAGTTCACAGAGGAATTTCGCATTCAATCGCACCACGACGGCAATGTGAATTTTAGCGCGGGAATAAACTATACCCGTTTCCAGGCACTGATAGATTATTTCGTGATAAACAACCTCATGAGCGCATACGCTATGACGCCGCCGTTCAACGCGCCGTTGGAAGCCCTTCAAACGGTCAGCATGGACAAGTGCTTCATCTCTGGGGATCGAATTGGGCTTTACGGCGTCTGGCCGATTGGCGACCCTGCCAGTGGGTGCCCATACATCGATCCGAACCCGGTGGAAAGTATCGACGGCGAGGGCCACAACTACTTTAGATCTAAAAACCCCTACAAACTCAAGTCAGCAGCCGCATTTGCGGAAATGTACTGGGATATCCAACCCGCGGTAAGGGTTACCGCCGGATTGCGGTACACTGACGACAAAAAAACGTTCATTCCCGTACCTACTCAGGTCCTGCTGGGTAGGAATCCGTTTGCAGCCGGCTATGCCAACAAAGGATACCCAGAACTCCCGCCCATAAAGCAACACTGGGGGGAATGGACGGGCCGCCTCGGCGTCGACTGGAAACCGGACATTTCGTGGACGGATCAGACCCTCGTCTATGCATTCTACTCGAGAGGTTACAAGGGGGGCGGCGCAAACCCGCCGGGGCCTGGGTTTGACACCAGAAGCGTCGCAGACTGGATTGGTGTCCCGAAGGAGGCCTGGATTGGGACACCTAACGAGCGGTACACGAAGCCGCAATTAGTCCTACCGGGTATCGAGTACAGTCCCGTATTCAAGCCAGAATTTGTGAACGCGTTTGAGGTCGGCTCAAAGAACACGCTCCTCGGCGGCGGAATGTCCCTGAACGGAAGCGCGTTCTTCTATGACTACAGGGATTACCAAGTCTCGCAGATTAGGAACCGCACAGCGGTGAACGAGAATTTTGACGCGAAGGTCTGGGGCCTCGAGCTGGAATCGATGTTCGCTCCGAGCCGAGACCTGCAGATCGTTGCGAATCTCGGCTATCTGGATACACGCATAGGCAACGGCGAGTCGTCCATCGACGTCATGAACCGCACCCAGGGGAATCCGGACTACGTCCTGGCCAAGCCATGGCCCCAGCTTCCCTCAAACTGCATTGTGCCTGCTGCGGTGGCGGCCCAAATGTTGTCTGGCCCGGGAACTATCGGTTTCATGGATTTGTGCGGCGGGGCGAATAACTTTGCTCGTGCCTTTTCAACGGGCGTTAGAGATCCTGCCACGGGCCAAGATTACGACCCCGCCAACTACCCGGAAATCAACGGCGGTTCGGGCATTCTCGCCCAGCTTGGTGGGAACGAGCTGCCCAACGCGCCGCACTGGACGATGAACCTGGGGGCGCAGTACGGGTTTGACTTCCTTGAAGGTTGGCGAGGCACCATTCGCGCCGACGGTTACTGGCAGTCGCAGTCCTGGGCTCGGGTGTACAATGCCGTGAACGACAAGTTGCACGGCTGGTACAACGCCAACCTGTCGGTCTGGATCGAGCGCCCGGAAGACGGCCTGAAGGTCGAGCTCTATGCGAAGAACATCCTCGACAAGACGCCGATCACCGACGCCTTCATCAACTCTGATGACAGCGCGTTGACCACGAACGTCTTCGTCCTCGACCCGCGCCTGATCGGGCTCAGCATCCGGAAGGAGTTCTGACGCAAACCCACAATCGTCCTCCCACGGTCGGCGGAACGTCGATCCGGGGGACCTAAGCGGTGCACGTCATCCTGCACCTCAGCTTGGGTCCCCCGGACCTCACCTGCTCCGCAGGTTCGCCGGGGGGATGACGCGGTTTTTAATGCCTGGCTTCGGTCCCCTTCGAACCGGATCACTGCGAGGCGGTCGCCACACCGGCGGCCGCCTTTTTCTTGGCCGTTTCCCGCCTACATCGTTGTCAACACGCGCCACAAAATCCCCGCAATGGGGGTTCACCCATAAGCTGAAGCTGAGGGAGACGGCGATGCGTTCTGTCGTGATCGGGGCGGCGCTGGCCGCGATGTTGGGGGCGCCGGCGTTGGCGCAGGGCAATGCGGGGTTTGCGGTGGGCGATCTCGTCTACGCCCACGAGGTCCTGCAAAAGCGCGCCGAGACGACCAGCATGCTGGAGTCTCCCGGCTCGCCGCTCGGCCAGCTGTCGAAATCGTCCCGCACCTGGATCCGCGAGGAGACCAAGCGCCAGTCGGCCCAGCCGACGGAGCTCTCCGACCTCGTGGCCTCGGTCCACACCGTGCTTGCCAAGGATGAGGACCGCATCGCGCGCGCCCATCGCATCGACCCGATGGATGTGACCCGCATCGTCACCCTGCTGATCACCGCCGACGCGGAAGACGCCGCGATCCGGGCGATGAAGAAGACCCAGAAGGAGGGCGATTCCGCCGCGCTCCAGGCCGCCGCCGACCGCGCGGCCAAGGCGACGCAGAACCGCAAGGACGCCGCGGCCATGCAGTCCGAAGTCAGCATGGCGCTCGCCCAGATGTAACGCGGCCCGCCGGGGGTTGTTTGGCGCCGCTTGGGGGCTTACCCATCGGCCATGACCCCCGACGCCGGCCCTTCCATGGACTTCGGCCTTGGCGAGACCGCCGAGGCGATCCGCGAGACGACCGAGCGGTTTGCCCAGGAGCAGATCGCGCCTCTCGCCGCCGAGATCGACGCCACCAACAAATTCCCCCGCCAGCTGTGGCCCCGGATGGGGGCGCTCGGCCTCCACGGCATCACGGTGGAGGAGGAGTGGGGCGGCCTTGGCCTCGGCTACCTCGAGCATGTGCTGGCGATGGAGGAGGTCTCCCGCGCCTCGGCCTCGGTTGGGCTGTCGTACGGCGCGCATTCGAACCTCTGCGTGAACCAGATCCGCCGCTGGGCGACGCCGGAGCAGAAGCGGCGCTATCTGCCCAAGCTGATCAGCGGCGAACACGTCGGCGCGCTGGCCATGAGCGAGGCGGGCTCCGGCTCCGACGTCGTCTCCATGAAACTCCGCGCCGAAAAGCGCGGCGACCGCTACGTGCTGAACGGCACGAAGTTCTGGATCACCAACTTCGCCGAGGCCGACACCCTCGTCGTCTACGCCAAGACCGGCGAGGGCAGCCGCGGCATCACCGCCTTCATCATCGAGAAGGGGATGAAGGGGTTCAGCACCTCCCAGAAGCTCGACAAGATGGGCATGCGCGGCTCCGACACCGGCGAGCTGGTGTTCGAGGACTGCGAGGTCCCGGAAGAGAACGTCATGGGCCCGGAGAACGGCGGCGTCGGCGTGCTGATGAGCGGCCTCGACTACGAACGCGCGGTGCTGGCGGCGGGACCGCTGGGGATCATGCAGGCCTGCCTCGACGTGGTCCTGCCCTACGTCCGCGACCGCAAGCAGTTCGGCAAACCGATCGGGACCTTCCAGCTGATGCAGGGCAAGGTCGCGGATATGTACGTCGCGCTCAATTCGGCGCGGGCCTACGTCTATGCGGTGGCGCGGGCCTGCGACGCCGGCAAGACCACGCGGTTCGATGCGGCGGGCGCCATCCTCTACGCCTCTGAAAACGCGGTGAAGACGGCGGCCGAGGCGATCCAGGCGCTGGGCGGCGCGGGCTATACCAAGGACTGGCCGGTCGAGCGCCTGCTCCGCGACGCCAAGCTCTACGACATCGGCGCCGGCACCAACGAAATCCGCCGCTTCCTGATCGGCCGGGAGCTGGTCGGCGAATGACGAAACTAACCTCCTCCGTCGATCCGGCGTCAGAAGCCTTCCGGAAGAACGCCGAGCATAACCGCGCGCTGGTGGAGGAGCTCCGCGCGAAGGTGGCGGAAGCCGCGCTCGGCGGCGGCGAGAAGGCCCGCGAAAAGCACACGGCTCGCGGCAAGCTGCTGCCCCGTGAACGGGTCGAACGCCTGCTCGACCCGGGCTCGCCCTTCCTGGAGATCGGCCAGCTCGCCGCCTGCGACATGTACGACGGCGAAGCGCCCGGCGCGGGGCTGATCACCGGCATCGGCCGCGTCTCCGGCCGCGAGGTGATGATCGTCGCCAACGACGCCACGGTGAAGGGCGGCGCCTACTATCCGATCACGGTCAAGAAGCACCTGCGCGCGCAGGAGATCGCGCTCGAGAACCGGCTGCCGTGCGTCTATCTGGTCGACAGCGGCGGGGCGAACCTGCCCTACCAGGCCGAGGTCTTCCCCGATCGCGAGCACTTCGGCCGCATCTTCTTCAACCAGTCGCAGATGAGCGCGCGTGGCATCAGCCAGATCGCCTGCGTCATGGGCTCGTGCACGGCGGGCGGCGCCTACGTCCCCGCGATGAGCGACGAGACCATCATCGTCGCCAATCAGGGGACGATCTTCCTCGGCGGCCCGCCGCTGGTGAAGGCCGCCACCGGCGAGATCATCTCGGCGGAGGAGCTGGGCGGCGCCGACACCCATGGCCGCCGCTCCGGCGTCGTCGACCATGTGGCGGCCAACGATGAGCACGCGCTGGAAATCGTCCGCTCCGTCGTGGCGCGGCTGAACACGGTGAAGACGGTCGATCTCGACATCGCCGAGCCGGTCCCGCCGAAGTACGACCCGGAAGAGCTCTACGGCATCGTGCCCTCGGACGTGCGCGCCCCCTATGACGTCCATGAGGTGATCGCCCGCCTGGTGGACGCTTCGGAATTCCACGAATTCAAGCCGCTCTACGGGACGACGCTGGTCACGGGGTTCGCCCGCATCTGGGGCTATCCTGTCGCCATCCTCGCCAACAACGGCGTGCTCTTCTCCGAGAGCGCGCTCAAGGCCGCTCACTTCATCGAGCTGGCCTGCCAGCGCCGCACGCCGCTGATTTTCCTGCAGAACATCTCCGGCTTCATGGTCGGCGGGAAGTATGAGGCCGGCGGCATCGCCAAGGACGGGGCCAAGATGGTCACCGCCGTCTCCACCGCCTCCGTGCCGAAGTTCACGGTCCTGATCGGCGGCTCGTTCGGCGCTGGCAACTACGGCATGTGCGGCCGCGCATTCGGCCCCCGCTTCCTGTTCACCTGGCCGAACTCACGGATCAGCGTCATGGGCGGCGAGCAGGCGGCCTCGGTGCTCGCCACCGTCCACCGCGACGCCGACAAGTGGTCGAAGGAAGAGGAAGAAGCCTTCAAGGCCCCGATCCGCCAGCGCTACGAGGACGAGGGCAACCCCTACCACGCCACCGCGCGCCTCTGGGACGACGGCGTCATCGACCCCGCCCAGACCCGCGACGTCCTGGGCCTCGCCATCAGCGCGGCGCTGAACGCCCCCATCCCCGAACGCCCGCAGTTCGGCGTCTTCCGGATGTAGCCCAGTGATCGGTTCGCTTCTCATCGCCAACCGGGGCGAAATCGCCCGGCGCATTATCCGGACGGCCCGCAGGCTCGGGGTGCGGACGATCGCCGTCTACTCGGAGGCCGACGCCGCCGCGCCGCATGTGCGCGAGGCGGACGCCGCCGTCTTGATAGGCCCGGCGCCCGCTCGCGAGAGCTATCTCGTGCCGGAAAAGATCATCGCCGCCGCCGACGAAACAGGCGCCGAGGCCATCCACCCTGGCTACGGCTTCCTATCGGAGAACGCCGAGTTCGCGGAGGCGGTCGTCGCGGCCGGGCTCGTTTGGGTCGGGCCGCCGCCGGCCGCGATCCGGGCGATGGGGCTGAAGGACTCCGCCAAGCGCCTGATGGCCGAAGCGGGCGTGCCGGTGACGCCTGGCTACATGGGCGATGACCAATCCGACGAGCGGCTGCTGAAAGAGGCGCGCTCCATCACCTGGCCGGTGCTGATCAAGGCGGTAGCCGGCGGCGGCGGCAAGGGGATGCGCAAGGTCGAGCGCGACGAGGAGTTCCTGCCCGCGCTGGCTGCTGCTCGCCGCGAAGCCAAGGCGGCCTTCGGCGACGACGGGGTGCTGCTGGAGAAATACGCCGCCCGCCCGCGCCACATCGAGGTGCAGGTCTTCGGCGACAGCCACGGAAACGTCGTCCACCTCTTCGAGCGCGACTGCTCGCTGCAGCGCCGCCACCAGAAAGTGATCGAGGAGGCGCCCGCGCCCGGCATGGATGCCTCCACCCGCGCCGCCGTCTGCGAAGCCGCCGTGAAGGCCGCGAAAGCCGTGGCCTACGTCGGCGCCGGCACGGTCGAGTTCATCGCCGACGCCTCGGAGGGCCTGCGCGCGGACCGCATCTGGTTCATGGAGATGAACACCCGCCTCCAGGTCGAGCATCCGGTCACAGAGGCCGTCACAGGTCAGGACCTCGTCGAATGGCAGCTCCGCGTCGCCTCAGGCGAGCCGCTGCCGCTCACGCAGGACCAGATCACGCTCACCGGCCACGCCATGGAAGCCCGGCTCTATGCCGAAAACCCCGCGACGGGTTTCCTGCCTTCGACCGGCCCGCTCGACCACTTCGTCCTGCCCGACGGCATCCGCGTCGACAGTGCCGTTGAAGAGGGCGACGAGGTCACCGCCTTCTACGACCCGATGATCGCCAAGCTGATCGCTCACGCCGACAGCCGCGAAGCCGCCGCTGCTGAGCTCGCGCAAGCCTGCGCCGAGGTCGAGGTCTGGCCGGTGAAGACCAACGCCGCCTTCCTCGCCCGCTGCGCCGCGCACCCTGACTTCGTCGCCGGCGCGGTCGATACGGGCTTCATAGACGAGCGCCTTGAGACCCTCACCGGGTCCGGCGAACCGTCGGAGCAGGCCATCGAAGCCGCCGCCGCGGCGCTGAACCTTTCCGACGAAGACGACGCTTCGCCCTGGTCGTCCGCCGAAGGGCTGGCCGGCTTCCGGCTCAACGGCCCTCGCGCCGGCGTCAGGGTCGCCTGCAACGGCCGCACTTACGAAGCTCCCATCGACGCCGACCTCGAAGCCGATGTCCTGATCGCCGACGAGGAGGTGGTGGTGTTCGAGCGCGGCGAGGCGTTCGTCTTCACCCGGCCCGTTGCGCAGAACGCGGACGAAGCTTCCGCCGCCGCAGACGGCGCAGTGCGCTCGCCGATGCCCGGCAAGATCGTCTCCGTCTCCGCCCAGCCCGGCGACGAGGTCGCCAGGGGCCAGGCGCTCGTCACTCTCGAAGCCATGAAGATGGAGCACACCCTCGTCGCGGCGTTCGACGGCACGGTCGCCGAGGTCTCCGCCAAGCCCGGCGACCAGGTCAGCGAAGGCGTTGTCCTGGCCCGGCTTGAGCGGACGGACGTACAGGCCTAACGCAACGCAATGCGGGGTTTGAGCGTAACCGTAACGTCGGGCTCCGCCATGCAGGCCGGATGTTGGGGAAAGATCATGGCAAAGTCGCCGATGCGCCTCCTGCTGGGCGTCTCCGTCCTCGCTTTGATCGCCGGACGGGCCACCGCCCATGAGGAGCCGGACCTCGGGCGCCTTTCGCTCGAAGAACTGGGGGAGGTGGAGATCACCTCCGTCTCCAAGCACGCCGAGCCCGCGAGCCAGGCCCCGGCCTCCGTCTTCGTCATCACCGAGGACGACATCCGCCGTTCAGGCGCGACGAGCATCCCGGAGGCGCTGCGCCTTGCCCCCAACCTGCAGGTGACGCGGATCAACGCGGTTTCCTACGCCATCTCGGCGCGCGGTTTTAACGGCTTCGAGACCGCCAACAAGCTGCTGGTCCTGATCGACGGGCGCAGCGTCTATACGCCGCTGTTCTCCGGCGTGCTGTGGGAGAGCCAGAACGTCGACCTGGCCGATGTCGAGCGTATCGAGGTCATCTCCGGCCCGGGCGGCACGCTCTGGGGCGCCAATGCGGTCAACGGCGTCATCAACATCGTCACCAGGGACGCGCGCGACACCACCGGCGGGCTCGCCGTCGCCAATGTCGGCACGACGGAAGGCTCGGCCACGGTGCGCTACGGCGGGTCCATGGGCGAGGGCGGCGCCTGGCGCGCCTACGTCACCGGCTTCCGGCGCGACGACAGCCTGACGCTGACCGGGGACCCGGCGCACGACCAGTGGAAGGGAGTGCAGGGCGGATTCAGGACGGATTGGAGCCACGGAAGTGACGATTTCACGCTCCAGGGTGACGTTTACCAGGATCGCACCACCTCGCTTCTGAGGCTGCTGGCGCCGAACGGGCGCCTGCGGGGCGGCAATCTGACCGGCCGCTGGAGCCGGACCTTGAGCAACGGCGGCGGGCTGACGGTGCTTGCCTACTACGACAAGGCCACCCGCTGGTCGCCGAGCCTCGAGGACTCGCTGCGGACCTATGACGTGGAGGCGCAGCACGATTTCACGATCGGCCGCAACGCCGTCGTGTGGGGAGCAGGCTACCGCGTGACGCGCGATTCCTTCACCAACACCCTGAACGCGGCCGTGCTGGAGCCCCGGCAGCGACGCGTCGAGCTCGCCGACATCTTCGTGCAGGACGCGATCGCCCTGCGCCCGGACCTCACCCTGACGCTCGGCCTCAAGGGCGAACACTCCAGCCTGGCGGGCTCGGACTATATGCCGAGCGCCCGCATCGCCTGGCGGCCCTCCGAACGGACGATGTGGTGGGCGGCGGTTTCGCGGGCGGTCCGCACGCCTTCGCGCATCGAACACGACCTCGTCTACGACTTGCCCGGCTACGACAGGCTGATCGTCAACAACACCTTCAAGAGCGAGCACCTCGTCGCCTACGAGGCCGGCTACCGTGGCCGTCCGCTCGACCGGCTCTCACTGTCGGTGTCGGTGTTCTACAACGACTATGACGACCTGCGGACGAACGAGGGCGAGGCCACGGGGACCCTGCCGGTGGGCTCCGGTGTCTACTACCCGATCCATGTCGGCAACGGCATCGCGGGCCACGCCTGGGGCGTGGAGGCGTGGGGCAGCTATGACGTGACCGGCTGGTGGCGGCTGTCCGCGGGCGCCAGCACCATCGACAAGCGCTTCCACGCCAAGCCCGGCCACATCGACATCGCCGGCCTGTTCTCCACGGGCGACGATCCCGACTACCAGGCGTCGCTGCGCTCGCAGATGACCTTCGACAAGGTGGACGTCGACTTCACCGTCCGTCATGTCGCCGAGCTGCCGAAGCCCCATGTAGACGCCTACACCGAAGCCGACGCCCGGGTGGGCTGGCGCCTGACCCGCGACGTGGAGTTCGCCATCGGTGGCACAAGCCTGCTCGACGAGGCCCACGGCGAGGCGCCCGAGCAGCGGCTGGTGCGCCGAAACGTCTACGCCGAACTGCGCTGGGGCTTCTGACGGATGAAGGTTCGCGCCGGCATGGGGATCTTCGGGGCGATGGCCCTGGCGCTGGCGGTCTTCGCCGGCGCCGTCCCCGCGCGCGCCGCGTCGCTCGAGTATCCGGTCAAGGCCGCCTTCCTCTACAAGTTCGCGCCCTTCGTCGAATGGCCCGCCACCGCCTGGGTGTCTCCGAGCAGTCCGCTGACCCTCTGCGTCGTGGGAGACGATCCCTTCGGAGGCATGCTCGATCGCACGGTGGAGGGCCGCCGCCTCGGTCCGCATCCGATCGTCGTCCGCCGGTTGGAGAGGCTCGCCGCCGACTCCGGTTGCAGCATCGCCTACATCGGCGGCTCAAAGGCCCAGTCGGTGTCCGATGCGCTGGCCGCCGTTCAGGGCACGCCTGTCCTGACCGTGACGGACGAGGCGGAGGGAGGCGACCGGGGCATCATCCACTTCGTCCTGCGCGGCAATCGCGTGCGGTTCGTGATTGACGACGCCGCTGCCGCGAAGAACGGAATGGTCATCTCCTCGAAGCTGATGAGGCTCGCCTTGGCGGTGCATCTTCGCAACGGCGGAAGGCTCTGATGGCGGCCCGCAGCCCGCTGTGGCGCTCCTGGCGCGTGATCCCCATCGTGGCGATCGGCAGCGCACTGACCCTGCTGCTGGCCGGCGTGCTGGCGGGCGTCTACGGCGAGAAGCTCTACCGCGCGCAGAAGGTCCGCGAGGCGACCGTAGAGGCCCACATCCTGGGCGCGACCGCCAGCGCGGCGGTGGTCTTCCAGGACCAGCCCGCGGCCCAGGAATATGTGAACGCCCTGCAGGCCAACCCGGAGATCGAGGCGGTGGGCGTCTATGACGACGCCGGCAACCTGATCGCGGGCTACAGCCGCGGCGGGGCGGCGCTTCCGCACACGCTGCGGGGGCCAGCGCCGCCGGTGTTCGAGGGCGCGCGCCTCGTCATCACCGAGCCCATGAACCAGGCGGGCAACGTCGTCGGCACGGTGCGGATCAGAAGCCAGCTGGAGCCGGTCAGCCGCCGCTTCACGCGCTACGGCGGCGCGGCGCTGCTGATCGGGATGGCGGCCTTGCTGCTGGGCGTGCTGGGCGCGGCCCAGGCGGCGCTCGCCCGGGCCAACCGCGAGCTTCGCCACCGCGCCCGGGCCCTCTCCGCCGCGAACCGGGAGCTGCAGGTCCAGATCGAGGAGCGCGAGAAGGCGGAGGAGGCGCTGCGCCAGAGTCAGAAGATGGAGGCCATCGGCCAACTGACCGGCGGCGTGGCCCATGACTTCAACAATCTGCTGATGGTCGCCTCCAGCGGTCTCGACCTGATGGACCGCACCGACGATCCCAAGCGTCGCCAGATGCTGAAGGACTCGATCCGCCAGGCGGTCGACCGCGGCTCGGCGCTCACCCGTCAGCTGCTCGCCTTCTCCCGCCGCTCGGCCCTGAAGCCGGAAGTGGTCGACCTCTGCAAGCAGATGGAGGGCATGCGCGTCCTCCTGGAGCGGTCGCTCCGCGAAGACATCCAGGTCGACATCCAGTGCGTCCCTGACCTCTGGCCCGTGGAAGTCGACCCGCACCAGCTGGAGCTGGCGGTGTTGAACATGGCCGTGAACGCCCGGGACGCCATGCCCGACGGCGGCCGGATCGTCATCTCGGCCGAGAACACGGCCGACCTCGCCGACGGCGAGCTCTCCGGCGATTTCGTGCGCCTGTCGGTCGCCGACACCGGCTCCGGCATGGCGCCGGAGATGCTGACCCGCGTTTTCGAGCCCTTCTTCACCACCAAGGCGCGCGGGCAGGGGACGGGGCTTGGCCTCTCGCAGGTCTACGGTTTCACGCGTGCTTCCGGCGGCGACGTGCGGATCGAAAGCCGCGAAGGCGAGGGCACGACCATCACTCTGCTGCTGCCCCGCTCCGAGCGTCCTATCACCGCCAGGCCGTCGGAAGCCGAGCGCGCCGAGCCGGTGCCGGGCCGCGGCAAGGTGCTGCTGGTCGAGGACGATGACGGCGTGGCCTTCGCCGTCGCCGAGATGCTGCGCGAGCTGGGCTACCAGCCGACCCGCGCCGAGAATGCCGCCAAGGCGCTGAAGCTCCTGGACGCCAAACCCTTCGACCTCGTCTTCTCCGACATGGTCATGCCGGGCGAGATGGACGGCATCGGCCTGGCACGCGAGATCAACAGCCTTCGGCCGGGGCTTCCGGTCGTGCTCACGACCGGATTCAGCGAGGCCGCCGCCGCGGCCGGACAGGAGGGCTTTCGCCTGCTGGTGAAGCCCTACCGCATCGAACAGCTGGCGGCCGAGCTCCAGGCGGCCCGCAACGACCCACGCGCGCAGGAACTTCCGGCCTGAGGCGCGGCTTCCTTTAGCGAAGGAGGCCGCCATGCCCGACAACGAACCCGTGGCCCGCGGAGACCGCCGCGCCGACGTCTGGATTGAGGACGACAAGGACCAGAAGACGAAGGTCCGCCACACCTTCCCCAGCCGCCCGCCGGTCGAAGAGGTCGCCGAGTCCGTCCGGGCCGGCGCCTCGGCCGATGACGCGGAAGTGACCGACACCGCCGTGACGCCCGAAAGCCCGTCGGCCTGGGAGGCGCTGGAAGAGGGCGACTGATCTCCCTTCCCCCTCGAGGGGGGAAGGGTCGGGGATGGGGGTGAGTGCAGGGCGTTGATAGGCAGGCGCTATTTGGCTCTCAGCCCAACAGACCCCATCTCGTCAACGCGCCGGCCACACCCTCCACCCAACCCTCCTCCCCTCGAGGGAGAAGGGCTAAAAGAGCAAGTTTGTTTCTCGTGATACGATTTGTCGCGTCTTGTGATTGCGCGGACATCGACAAAAGTCCGGTTTTCGGCAAAAAGACGCCGCCCGCGTATGTTGCGGGTGCGAAGTGATAGTCGAGACGCTGATGGAAGTCCCTGGCAGCCAAGGCCTTTATGATCCCCGCAATGAGCACGACGCTTGTGGCGTCGGCTTTGTGGCGAACATCAAAGGCCGCAAATCGCACGACATCGTGCGCCAGGGCCTGCAGATCCTGGTGAACCTCGACCATCGCGGCGCGGTGGGCGCGGATCCCCTCGTGGGCGACGGCGCCGGGATTCTGATTCAGATGCCTGACGCGCTGCTGCGCGACTGGGCCGTGCGCCACGACCTGCGCCTGCCGCCGCTCGGCGAGTACGCGGTCGCCATGTGCTTCCTGCCCCGCGACGAAGCGACGCGCGAAGCCGCCGTCGGCCAGTTCGAGCACTTCATCCGCGTGGAAGGGCAGAACCTGCTGGGCTGGCGCGACGTCCCGGTCGACATCACCGGCCTTGGCCAGACGGTGCTGGAGCAGATGCCGGTCATCCGCCAGGCCATCGTCACGCCGGGCACCAACGTCCGCGACCAGGACGCCTTCGAGCGCAAGCTGCTGGCCGTCCGCAAGCAGATCCAGAACCCGCTGGCCGAGATCGCGAAGAAGCGCGACCTGCCCGGGCTGACCCAGTTCTACATCCCGTCCTTCTCGACGCGGACGGTGGTGTACAAGGGCCTGCTGCTCGCCCATCAGGTCGGCAGTTTCTACGAGGACCTGAAGAACCCGCTCACCGAGAGCGCGCTCGCCATGGTCCACCAGCGCTTCTCGACCAACACCTTCCCGTCGTGGAAGCTGGCGCACCCCTACCGGTTCATCGCCCACAACGGTGAGATCAACACCGTGCGCGGCAACGTGAACTGGATGAACGCGCGCCGCCGCACGCTGGAAAGCCCGCTGCTGGGGCCCGACCTCAACAAGATGTGGCCGCTGATCCCGCACGGTCAGTCGGACACCGCCTGCCTCGACAACGCGCTCGAGCTGCTGGTGGCCGGCGGCTATCCGCTGGCGCACGCGGTGATGATGCTGATCCCGGAGGCCTGGGCCGGCAATCCGCTGATGGATGCCAAGCGCCGGGCTTTCTACGAATACTACGCCGCGTTGATGGAGCCGTGGGACGGCCCCGCCGCCATCGCTTTTACCGACGGCCGCCAGATCGGCGCGACGCTGGACCGCAACGGCCTGCGCCCGGCCCGCTTCCTGCTGACCGACGACGACCATGTGGTCATGGCGTCGGAGAGCGGCGTGCTGCCGATCCCGGAAGAGAAGATCACCCGCAAGTGGCGCCTGCAGCCCGGCAAGATGCTGCTGATCGACCTCGAAGCCGGCCGCATCGTCGAGGACGAGGAGATCAAGGCGCAGCTGGCGTCCGAGCACCCCTACGAGGATTGGCTGGCCGAGACCCAGTTCAAGCTGGAAGAGCTGCCGGTGAAGGCCGACGAGGCCGTCTCCTCCGAACCCGAAACCCTGCTCGATAGGCAACAGGCCTTCGGCTACACGCAGGAGGACCTGAAGTTCTTCCTGTCGCCGATGGCGAAGACCGCTGACGATCCGGTGGGCTCGATGGGCTCGGACACGCCGATCGCGGTGCTCTCCAAGCGGCCGAAGCTGCTCTACGAGTACTTCAAGCAGAACTTCGCCCAGGTCACCAACCCGCCGATCGACCCGATCCGCGAGGAGCTGGTGATGAGCCTGGTCTCGATGATCGGGCCGCGTCCGAACCTGCTTGGCCACCACGCGGGCAACCACAAGCGGCTGGAAGTGTCCCAGCCGGTGCTGACCAACGCCGACCTGGAGAAGATCCGCTCCATCGCCGACCTCGTCGACGGCGCCTTCCGCACCGCGACCATCGACATCACCTGGCCGGCCGAACAGGGCGCGGCAGGGATGGAAGCGGCCGTTCAGCGCGTCTGCTCGGAAGCCACCGAGGCGGTGCTGGCCGACATCAACATCCTGATCCTGTCCGACCGCGCGGTGGGACCGGAGCGGATCGCGATCCCGGCGGCGCTGGCGACGGCGGCCGTGCACCATCACCTGATCCGTCAGGGCCTGCGCATGCAGACCGGCCTCGTCATCGAGACCGGCGAGGCGCGCGAGGTGCACCATTTCTGCGTGCTGGCGGGCTATGGCGCCGAGGCCGTGAACCCGTATCTCGCCTTCGAGACGCTGGAGGAAATCCGCGTCCGCGACGAGCTGCCGCTGAAGGCCTACGAGGTCCAGAAGAACTACATCAAGGCGGTCGGCAAGGGCCTGCTGAAGGTGATGTCCAAGATGGGCATCTCCACCTACCAGTCCTACTGCGGCGCGCAGATCTTCGACGCGGTCGGCCTCTCGTCGGCCTTCGTCGAGAAGTACTTCACCGGCACCGCCTCGACCATCGAGGGCATCGGCCTGTCCGAAGTCGCCGAGGAGACGGTCCGCCGTCACCGCGACGCCTACGGCAATAACCCGATCTACAAGGACGCGCTGGACGTCGGCGGCGCCTACGCCTTCCGCATCCGGGGCGAAGACCACGCCTGGACGCCGGAGTCGGTGGCCAAGCTGCAGCACGCCGTGCGCGGCAACCTGCCGAACGAGTACGCGGCCTTCGCGCAATCGATCAACGAGCAGAGCCGCCGCCTGCTGACCATCCGCGGCCTGATGGAGTTCAAGGCCGCTGGCAAGGCCGTGCCGCTGGACGAGGTCGAGCCCGCCGCCGAGATCGTCAAGCGCTTCTCCACCGGCGCCATGAGCTTCGGCTCGATCAGCCGCGAGGCGCACACCAACCTCGCCATCGCCATGAACCGCATCGGCGGGCGCTCGAACACGGGCGAAGGCGGCGAGGAGGCGGACCGCTTCAAGCCGCTGCCGAACGGCGATTCCATGCGCTCGGCCATCAAGCAGGTGGCCTCGGGCCGGTTCGGCGTGACCGCCGAGTACCTGGTCAACGCCGACGACATCCAGATCAAGATGGCCCAGGGCGCCAAGCCCGGCGAGGGCGGCCAGCTGCCCGGCCACAAGGTCGACAAGAACATCGCCCGCGTCCGCCACTCGACGCCGGGCGTCGGCCTGATTTCGCCGCCGCCGCACCACGACATCTACTCGATCGAGGACCTGGCGCAGCTCATCCACGACCTGAAGAACGTCAATCCGGGCGCCCGCATCTCCGTGAAGCTGGTCTCGGAAGTGGGCGTGGGCACGGTCGCGGCGGGCGTCGCCAAGGCGCGCGCCGACCACGTGACCATCTCCGGCTTCGAGGGCGGCACGGGCGCCTCGCCGCTGACCTCGCTGACGCACGCGGGCTCGCCCTGGGAGATCGGCCTGGCCGAAACCCAGCAGACCCTGCTGCTCAACGGTCTGCGTGGCCGGATCGCCGTGCAGGTCGATGGCGGGCTTCGCACCGGCCGCGACGTCGCTATCGGCGCGCTGCTCGGCGCCGACGAGTTCGGCTTTGCGACCGCGCCGCTGATCGCGTCGGGCTGCATCATGATGAGGAAGTGCCACCTCAACACCTGCCCGGTGGGGGTGGCGACTCAGGACCCGGTGCTGCGCGCGCGCTTCACCGGCCAGCCCGAGCACGTGATCAACTACTTCTTCTTCGTGGCCGAAGAGCTGCGGGCGATCATGGCCGAGCTCGGCTTCCGCACGCTCAACGAGATGATCGGCCGCGTCGACTGCCTCGACATGGCCCCGGCGCTGGACCACTGGAAGGCCAAGGGCGTCGACCTCTCGCGCATCCTCTACGAGCCGAAGGTCGATCCGATGCTGGCCCGCTGGAACGCCGAGCGCCAGGACCACGGCCTCGACGCGGCGCTGGATCACAAGCTGATCGAAGCCGCCCGTCCCGCGCTCGAAAACGGCGAGCCGGTCCGCATCGAGATGGACGTCTGCAACGTCAACCGCAGCGTCGGCGCCATGCTCTCGGGCGAGGTCGCCAAGCGTCATGGCCACGACGGCCTGCCGTCGGACACCATCTCCATCAGCCTGCGCGGCACCGCCGGCCAGAGCTTCGGCGCCTTCCTGGCGCACGGGGTGACGCTGGAGCTGACCGGCGACGGCAACGACTACGTCGGCAAGGGCCTCTCGGGTGGCCGCGTCATCGTGCGCCAGCCCGAAGGCGTGGGCCGCGAGCCGACCGAGAACATCATCGTCGGCAACACGGTCCTCTACGGCGCCATCGCGGGCGAGGCCTATTTCAACGGCGTCGCGGGCGAGCGTTTCGCGGTCCGCAACTCCGGCGCCGTGGCTGTCGTCGAGGGCGCGGGCGACCACTGCTGCGAATACATGACGGGCGGCGTCGTGGTGGTGCTGGGCCAGACCGGCCGCAACTTCGCCGCGGGCATGAGCGGCGGGCTGGCCTACGTCTTCGACCCCGACAACCGCTTCGCCCAGCTCTGCAACACGGCGATGGTGGACTTCGAGAAGCTGGACCTGGCGTCCGGCGACCTCGACGACGCCCGCGCGCCTCAGCAGAAGGCCCCGGGCGCGCACGACGCGGGCATGGGCGACATGCTCCGCTTCGACACTGAGCGCCTGCGCATCCTGGTCGAGCGGCACCTGCTCTACACAGGCTCGGCCCGCGCGCGGGAGATACTGGAGAACTGGGACGCCGCGCTACCGCACTTCATCAAGGTGATGCCGAAGGACTACCGGCGCGCCCTGCTCGAGCTGGAGACCGAACGGCAAGCCGCCGCCACGGTCGCCGCCGAATAGCTTTTCGGAGTACCTGACAGATGGGCAAGCCCACCGGCTTTCTCGAGATCGAGCGTCACGACCGCACCTACGACAAGGTCGAGGAGCGGCTGAAGACGTGGAAGGAATTCGTCCACCCGCTGCCGACGGCCGAGGTGTCGAAGCAGGGCGCGCGCTGCATGGATTGCGGCATCCCGTTCTGCCACTCCGGCTGCCCGGTCAACAACCTGATCCCGGACTGGAACGACCTCGTCTACAAGGGCGAGTGGCGCGAGGCGCTGGATACGCTCCACCAGACCAACAACTTCCCGGAGTTCACCGGCCGCGTCTGCCCCGCGCCCTGCGAGGCCTCCTGCACGCTGAACATCCAGGACAGCCCGGTCACCATCAAGACGATCGAGTGCGCCATCGTCGACAAGGGCTGGGAAGAAGGCTGGGTCACGCCCCAGTCCTCGCCCCGCGGCACCGGCAAGCGCGTCGCCGTCATCGGCTCGGGTCCCGCGGGTCTCGCCTGCGCCCAGCAGCTGGCGCGCGCGGGCCACGCGCCGACGGTGTTCGAGAAGAACGACCGCATCGGCGGCCTGCTCCGCTACGGCATCCCCGACTTCAAGATGGAGAAGCACCTCATCGACCGCCGCATCGCCCAGATGGAGGCGGAAGGGGTGATCTTCCGGCCCAACATGGAGGTCGGCAAGTTCGTCACCGTCCAGCGCCTGCTGGACGACTATGAGGTGCTGGTGCTGGCGGGCGGCGCCGAGCTTCCGCGCGACCTGGAAATCCCGGGCCGTGAGCTCGACGGCGTCCACTTCGCCATGGATTTCCTGACCCAGCAGAACAAGCGCGTGGCTGGCGATCCCGAGGAGAAAGCCGCGCCGAACGGCACGCTGAGCGCCAAGGGCAAGCACGTCGTCGTCATCGGCGGCGGCGACACGGGCTCCGACTGCATCGGCACGTCCAACCGCCACGGCGCGGCGTCGGTGACGCAGCTCGAGATCATGCCGCAGCCGCCGGTTCGCGAGAACAAGGCGCTGACCTGGCCCGACTGGCCGCTGAAGCTGCGCACCTCCTCGTCGCACGAGGAAGGCGCGGAACGCGAGTTTGCAGTGCTGACCAAGCGTTTCATCGGCTCCAACGGCAAGGTGGAAGCCATCGAGTGCGTCCACGTCGAATGGGTCAGCGAGAACGGCCGCATGGTCATGCGTGAGGTCGAAGGCAGCGCCTTCACCCTCAAGGCCGACCTCGTCCTCTTCGCGATGGGCTTCCTCGGCCCTCGCATCCCGGGCCTCGTGGAACAATCCGGCGTCGATCTGGACGCGCGGGGCAACGTGCTCGCCAACACGAGCGAGTACCGCACCTCCAATCCGCGCATCTTCGCCTGCGGCGACATGCGGCGCGGCCAGTCGCTCGTCGTTTGGGCCATCCGCGAAGGCCGCCAGTGCGCCGAGTCCATCGACGCCTACCTGATGGCCGAGGCGAAGGCCCCGGCCTAGGTCCGGACCCATTCCGATTGTCCCGGCGAAGGCCGGGATCCAGGTGGAACCGCGCCGAAGCGGCTTCTGGGGGCTCCGCGCCTCGTCCAATCCACGTCTGCGCCTGAGGCTGGGCCCCCGCCTTCGCCGGGGACACGATCATCCTTTGAAGCTCCTCACCCCTTCCCCCATCGAGGGGGAAGGGAGATTAATTCCCCCTAATTTTATAGAATTACCCGAGCAGAGATATAGTCTCTGCCTGGGTTCCACATCATCATCCATGATGTTGTTCTGCCTGAGAATTTTCGAGCGGCGACTTGTCGCAGAGAAATCCCTGTCATCGTTCGTATATATGAACCACGGATATTCAAGCGCTGCAGTAACAACTCAATCTATGCCTTGGTGGCCCGAGCGAGTTGCGGCGTGAATGTGGCGATAAGCCACGCTGCATTGTCGCTTAGCCAGGGGTTCATCAATGGCATCTTACCTGCGCGCCCATCACGGGCTGCCTCACCTTGCGCTCGTTTTCCTGGCGCTGATCGCGATGGTCGCGGCGCCCGGTTTCGCCAAGGCGGTGGACATTGTGACGGGCGTGTACGGTACGGGCCAGACGCCGCTGATCAGCGCCCAGCCGCTGCCGGCCTGGAACCCCAACACGGTCAATCCCTTCGTCCTGCGGACCTCCGATCCCGCCGAGCGCCAGCAGGCGGTCGCCTGCCTGGCCGACGCCATCTACTACGAGGCGGGCTTCGAACCGGTGGACGGCCAGCGGGCCGTGGCGCAGGTGATCATCAACCGCGTCCGCGACCCGAACTTCCCGAAGTCGGTCTGCGGCGTCGTCTTCCAGGGCTATCAGCGTCGCACGGGGTGCCAGTTCTCCTTCGTCTGCGACGGCTCCATGAAGCGCCGTCCGCCGCGTCCGGAGCAGGAGACCTTCGCCCGCATCGTCGCCGAGCAGGCGCTCAGCGGCTACGTCGAGACGGACGTCGGGACGGCCACCCACTACCACACCGACTACGTCCGTCCGGCCTGGGCGCCGCGCATGGTCAAGGTCACGAAGATCGGCCAGCACATCTTCTACCACTGGCGCGGGGCGGCCGGGCAGCCGCAGCACATGGTCGACGAATACGACGGCGGCGAGGTCGCCACCTGGCAGCAGGCGTCGGCCGCCATTCTTGGCCATAGCGCCTAAAAATCGGAACACCTGAGCTCAGAACGCGCTAAAGCTAGGGGCGGGCCATCGGCCCCCTCCGAAGCCGAAAGCTGCGTTCTGTCAGATGCATAAGCTCTTCCAGATGCTCGCCGCGATCGTCGCGGCGGTCACCGCAACCTTCGCTCCGCACTCGGACGTGCACCCGACCTCGGGCGTGCTGCTGCGCCATGTGGTCGTGGCGCCCCCCGCCCCAGCCGACCTCGCCGAACAGGTCCGGCAGCTGGGCGACGGCTTCAACGGCCACGTCGGCATCGCCATCCACGACATCGATGCGGGCTGGACGGCGGCCTGGAACGGCGACCAGATCTTCCCGCAGCAGAGCGTGGCCAAGCTCTGGGTGGCCCTGACCGCCTTCCAACAGATCGACGAGGGCCGGCAGCGCCTGGACGACCCAGTGTTCCTGACCCGCGACGACCTCTCGCTCTTCCACCAGCCGCTCGCCGCCAAGGTGGGCGCGAACGGCTATACCGCCACGGTCGACGAACTCCTCTACGACGCGCTCGCCAAGAGCGACAACGCTGCCAACGACGCGCTGATCCGACGTTCCGGCGGGCCCGACGCCGTGCGCACCGTCGTCCTCCAGAAGGGCCTGGGAGCCATCCGCGCGGGGGAGGAGGAACGCATCCTGGAGCCCCGGATCGCCGGCATGGAGTGGCGGCCGGAGTACACCCAGGGCTGGGCCTTCCAGAACGCCCGCGAGCTGCTGCCCGCCGACTACCGGAAGGCCAAACTCGACGAGTACGTCGCCGACCCCGCCGACGGCGCCTCGCCCGACGCCATCGTGCTGTCGCTCGCCCGACTGAAGAAGGGCGAGCTGCTGTCGCCCGCCTCGACCCAGCACTTCCTCGACATCCTCAGCCAGACGGAGACGGGCGCGCGGCGTCTGAAGGGCGGCCTGCCCGACGGCTGGACCATCCAGCACAAGACCGGCACCGGCCAGGAGCTCGGCGCCCGCCAAACCGGCTGGAACGACGTAGGCATCGTCACCGCCCCCGACGGCCACGCCTACGCCGTCGCGGTGATGATCGGCGACACCACCGCGTCTCTCGGCGAGCGCATCGCGCTCTTCCAGAAAGTCGCCCGGGCGCTGGCGGAGTGGCATGCGCGCAATCTGCCGGCCCAGCAGCAGGCCCAGGCCCAGCCGAAAGCGGCCGCGTAACTCTTCCCTTCTCCCCTTGCGGGAGAAGGTGGCCCGCGAAGCGGGTCGGATGAGGGGTTTCTCAAACCTCGATGTAGCCGACACGCTGAATCGCAGCCGAGACTACTTTCAACCCCTCATCCGTCAGCCTTCGGCTGCCACCTTCTCCCGCAAGGGGAGAAGGCGAGACATCCACTCTGGAGACATTCGACCCCTCTCGCCCCACGCCAGACGCCGCTTATCCCCGCTGCTCCAAACGGCGCGACAATGGGGCATGAACCTCATCGTTACCGCCTCAACACGCCTCCAACGCCTCCCTTCGCACGCGCGCATACACATCCGCGCGCACCTCCACGCGCCTCCGTCCGTGCGTGCCTGCGCGTACGACTCGCGCCAGTGAAGACTCTCGCCCCTCCCGGGCCGCGCTGGAAACAGCTGGGCCAGGAACCCGACTCACCCCAACCGGTTCAGAAGCCCATGGACGGCGCCGCTACCACGACAGACGCCAAGGCCGCGCCGCCGCAGCGCCAGCAGGGGCACCGGCTGACCGAGGGGCCGATCACCGCGACGCTGTTCTGGTTCTCGCTCCCGATCCTCGGCTCGAACGTGTTGCAGTCGCTGAACGGCTCGGTGAACGCCGTCTGGGTCGGCCGCTTCATCGGCGAGGCCGGGATCACGGCCACAGCCAACGCCAACCTCGTGCTGTTCTTCCTGCTGGGCGCGGTGTTCGGGGTCGGCATGGCCGGGACCATCATGGTCGGCCAGGCGATGGGGGCGAAGAACCTCGAAGGCGCCAAGCGCGTAGTGGGGACCAGCGCGACCTTCTTCGGCGGGGTTTCGCTGGCCATGGCCATCTTCGGCTTCATCTTCTCGCCGTGGATCCTGGGTTTGTTCGGAACCCCGGCCGCCGCTCTCCCGATGGCGGTGATCTACCTGCGGATCATCTTCGTCGCGCTGCCGGCCATCTACCTGAACAACTACATGATGATGATCCTGCGCGGCGCGGCGGACGCGCGAACGCCGCTGATCTTCATGTTCGTCTCGGTGCTGCTGGACGCCGGTCTCAACCCCTTCCTGATCAAGGGCATCGGGCCGTTCCCGCGGATGGGGATCGCGGGTGCGGCGACCTCCACCTTCATCGGGCAAGTCGCCAGCATGGTCGGCATGCTGGTCTACATCTACGCGCGCCGCCTGCCGCTCAGGCTGGTGGGCCATGAGCTGGCCTATCTGCGGCCCGACCCGGTCATCCTGCGCACCATCATCGTCAAGGGCCTGCCGATGGGCATGCAGATGATCGTCATCTCCGGCTCGGCCATCGCGGTGATGGGGATGGTCAACGCCTACGGCATCGTCACGGCGGCGGCCTACGGCGTCGGCGCGCAAATCTGGACCTATATCCAGATGCCGGCCATGGCGATCGGGGCGGCGGCTTCGTCGATGGCCGCGCAGAACGTCGGCGCCCAGCAGTGGCGGCGGGTGGAGCTGACGGCGCGGTCCGGCGCGATCATCAACTTGTTCCTCACAGGCGCGCTGGTGGCGCTGGTCCTGCTGGCCGAGAAGCCGCTTCTGGAGCTGTTCCTGCCGGGCCACCCGGACGCCATCGCCATCGCCAGCCACATCAACCGGATCGTTGCCTGGTCCTTCATCCTGTTCGGCCTGACCTTCGTGCTGTTCGGGGTGGTGCGCTCGACGGGCGCGGTCATGCCGCCGCTGATTTCCCTGGCGATCTCGCTGCTCCTCGTGCGGCTCGCCTTCGCCAAGCTGCTGGAGCCGGTCTGGGGCGCGGACGCGCTGTGGTGGAGCTTCCCGGTCAGCATGGCCGTCTCGGTGCTGCTGGCCTTCGGCTACTACCGTTGGGGCGGCTGGCGGAAGGCGCGGATGGGCCCGCCGGTGCGCGCCTCGGGCGAAGCGGAGGCGACCGGCTTCGCCACGCCCGCCATGGACGCCATGTGCCCCGAAGCCGTCGAGTGCGACTAGGGCCCTAGCGGGATCAGGACGCCGTCGTCGAGCGCGTTGCGCTTGGTGGCCTTCATCCCCAGCGCATCGGCCAGCTTGGCATCCCAGCCGTAGGGGTCGGGCAGGTAGACGAGGTGGTTGGTCCGGTCGAGGAAGACGGTCTGGTAAAAAAGCCGCACGGGGATCTTGTGCGGCAGGGCCACCGAAGTGGTCTCACCCGAGGCCAGCCCCCTGTCGAACTCGGCGCGCACCCCCTCGTCGTCGGCGATCAGCTGGGCGAACTGGATGGCGTTCTGGACCCGCACGCAGCCATGGCTCTTGTGCCGGTAGGGGGTCTCGAATGGGCCCTTCGACGGGGTGTCATGCAGGTAGATGGCGTACTTGTCGTCGAGGTCGAACTTCACCTTGCCGAGCGCCGACTTCGGCCCGGCCCGCTGAACGACCTGGCCGCTCTCGTCGACGTACATGTCCTCCGCCGCCATGAAGCCGGGGCCCTTCGGGAAGACCTCCTTCTCGGCGATCCCCTTGGGGACCACCCACGGCGGATTGGCGACGAGCTGGAAGAGGTAGGCGCCGAGCTGCGGCGTCTGCTTGGTCGGCTGGCCGTCCACCACCCGCGAGGACCAGGCCACCTGGCCGTCGCGGTAGTAGTCGAGCAGGGCGGCGGCGGTGTTCACGTCGATCCGCGTGGTCGGCACGTCCCGCGCCAGCCACCGCCGGCGCTCCATGTTCAGCGCGATCTGCTGGGCGTGGTCGGCCATGATGGTGTTAAGCGCGGCGATGGTGTCGTTGCCGATGGTCCCGTCGCTCTTGAGGCCCGCTTCCGCCTGCAGGCCCTTGATCCCGGTCTCCATGGCCTTGGTGTAGACGGGCGCCTGCGGGTTGACCGGGCTCGACGAAAAGCCCGCCGCGGCCAGCGCCTGGGCGATAGCCGGAAGGCGCGGGTCACGACCGCCGGGCTTGATGCTCGGCCCCTGCGGCACCGGCGGCAGCTTGTTGGCCTTCATCTGCTGGAGCAGGCTGACGTAGGCCACGGACATCGCCTTGTACTCGGGGTCCTGCGGGGCGAGGCTGTCCAGCCAATCGCCGACGTCGCCCTTCTCCACCGCCTGATTGAGCCCGGCGACCAGGTCTACCTTCGGCGAGGCGAGCGTGTAGGGGCTGTAGATCTTCTTCGGGTCAGCCATCCCGCCCGACAGCGCGTCGGCGTAGGCCAGCGCGGCCTCGGTCATCGCGATCTCCTCGCGAAGATCGTTCGGCGCCTTGCCGATGATGGTCAGGAAGCGGTTGGCGTCGATGCCGTGCTTCTCGGAGGCGTCGATGGCCTCCAGCAGGTCCTTGCTCGCGCCGCCGCCCCAGGCGGGCTTCCACTGGCGCTGTTCATAGAACTGCTTGACCCGCGCGTCCTTGACCGCGTGCTTCAGCGCGCCGGCGGAGACCTGATGCTGGCCCGGGAGGTTTATCCCGCCGCCCGGACCGCAGGCGGAAAGGGCAAGAGCGGCGGCGAGGGCGGCGAGCGAAATCCCGGACTTGCTATGCATGGGGGTCCTTCAGCGTGGCTACGGTAGAGCAACGCAAAAGGCAGCGTTTCGGTCCGCCTAAGGTTGGACGACCGGCACGTGGTAGCTGGCCAGCAGGGCGCGGATGTCACCCGCGCGCTTCTCCAGCACCTGATCCAGCCGGTCGCGCAGCTTCAGGTCCTCCTTGCGCACGCCCATCGAAATGTCGAACACCATCGGCAAAGAGGGCCCGTCGAGCCAGGGCTTCACCGGCGTCACCCGCAGCGGATGGGCGGCCTGCGCGGCGAAGTAGCCGGCCAGCGGCCCCCAGGCCACCGCCACGTCGATGTCGCCGCGGTCGACCGCGTTGACGATCTCTGCCTGCGGGTTGGGGTGGCTGTAGTCGCCATAGACCATGTAGCCGCGAATGTTGCCGATGATCCCGCGCCTCGTAAGCGCATGCGCGGGCGGGGTGTTGGCGCCGTCGTCGCCGACCATCTGCACCCCGATCCTCGCCGTCTTCAGCCGCGGGTCGTCGAAGCTGCGGATGTCGAGGTCCCGGTCGGCGCGGGTCACGAACACATAGGTCGAGCGATACCAGGGCCGCGTGGTGGCCAGCATCTCCATCGAGCTCGCCACCCCCGGCCAGACGTCGCAGCGGCCCTCCTTGACCGTATTGCGCACGAAGCCCCGCCGCTGCGCCCACCAGGTGTATTCGACGCGTCGGCCGAGATCGTGCGCCACCATCTCCACCAGTTTGTTCTCGAACCCCTGCCTCTTGTCGTTGGAGTAGGGGAGGTTGTTGGGGTCGGCGCAGACGCGCAGCACCTTGGGCTTTGGCGAACAGCCCGCCAGCAGGGCGATGGCGATGAGGACCAGCCCCCGCCTCATCGCGTCACCAGTACGCCCCAGGGCTTGCCGCCCGTCTTGATTGTCTTGATCCGACGGCCCGACGCCGGGTCGATCACCGTCACGTCGCTGGAGAGGCCGGCGGCCGCGTACAGCCGCTTGCCGTCGGGCGACAGGCCGATCCCCCAGACCCGGAAGCCCGCGGGGTCATAGCGGACCACCTTGAAGGTCCTGGCGTCGATCTCGGCGACATGGTTGCCCCGCCCCAGCGCCACATAGACCCGGCCGCCGTCCGGACTGACGGCGATCCCCACGGCCTGCACGTTCTCCGGCGGATTTTCCTTCATCAGATCGATCGTGTGGATCACCTGGCGTGTGGCCGTATCGAACACCGCCACCGTCGCCCGCGCCTCCGAAGTCACCCACAGCCGTCGTCCGCCATCGGTGAACTTCGCGTCCCGCGGCCGCGTGCCGACCATGATCGAGTCCAGCAGCTGTCCCGTCCGCGCGTCGATGAAGTGTACGAGGCTCGCGGACTCGGACGTGCAGACCACCAGCCGCCCGTCGAGGCTGACCGCCATGCCCTCGGGCTCGGGGCCGACGTCGGTCTGGGAGACGACCTTGCGCCCGGCCACATCCACGAAGGAGACCTTCGCGTCGTTCTCGTTGGCGATGTAGAGCCGCTGGCCGTCGGGGCTCACCGCGAACCGTTCGGGGTCCGGGCCAGACGGCAGGGCGCCCACCACCTTCCGGGTGGCAAGGTCGATCTCGTCGATGCGGTTGTCGTTTGCGGTAGCCACGTAGAGGGTGCGCCCATCGGGACTGAGCGCCATCCCGCGTGGGCGCTTTCCGACCGGAATGCGCGCCACCTCCCTGTCGGTCACGCCGTCGATGACGTGGAGCACGTTCAGCTGCTCGTCCGAGACATAGACGGTGTGCGGCTCGGTCTTCGGCGCGCCCTGGCAGGCGGCCAGCAGCAGTCCGGTCCCGATCAACAGCACGCGCGGCTTCATCCACTCCCCCGACATACGGCGCAGGTTCGACCTCAACGCGCGAGCGGCGATTCAGCTCAGCTTGATGACCGAAGAAAGCAGCGGCCCGATTTCCTCGTTCAGGACCAGGTCGGCGTAGCCGTCGAGCGGCGTCGGATCGCGGTTCACGATGACCAGCTGCGCGCCGTTGTCTTTGGCCAGCAGCGGGAAGCCGTTGGCCGGCTGCACCACCAGCGACGAGCCCAGCACCAGGAAGAGGTCGCACGCCAGCGTCTCGCCCTCCGCCCGCAGCATCGGCCCTTCCGGCATCGACTGGCCGAAGGAGATGGTGGCGGTCTTCAACAGCCCGCCGCAGCGGCTGCAGAGCGGCGGCTCGCCGGTTTCCTCGAACCCGGGCCGCAGGTCCTCCAGCTCATGCCGCAGCCCGCACCCAAGGCATTTCGCGTAACTCGCATTGCCGTGCAGCTCGATCACCTGCCGCTCGGGCACGCCGCTGTCCTGGTGCAGGTTGTCGACGTTCTGGGTGATGACGGCCGAGACCTTGCCGCGCGCCACCAGTTTGGCCACCGCATGGTGTCCCGCATTGGGACTCGCGCCCGTCCAGCCCGCGGCGCCGGTGAACACGCGCCGCCAGGCTTCTTTCCGCTTCTCTTCGCTGGAGACGAACTCGTCGAAATAGATCGGCTTCATCCGGCTCCGGACGCCGCCCGGGCTGCGGAAGTCGGGGATGCCGGACTCGGTCGAGATGCCGGCGCCGGTGAAGACGACGACGCGCCTCGCCTCCTCGATCATCCGGGCCAGACGTTCACGCAACATGCGCGAGCCATCGCACAAACAGAAACGCCCCGGAAGCGTCGGGGGCTTCCGGGGCGTCCCAGTTGGCTCGGTACAATCGAGCTTAGTTGTAGGCGACGGTCGTGTTGAACGAGCCTGAGTAGTTGCCGCTCACGTCGGTCGAGGCCACCGTGAAGGCGCCGCCCACCACGAAGGTGGCGGAGCCGGCCGAGCCGATCGAACCGGAGAGCGTGCCGGACGAGCCGCTGGCCGTCAGCGTGACGCTGAGGGTCTCGGAGCCGCCCGAGCGGGTCATGGTCACCGAGGAAGGCACGGTGATCGAGAAGGTCGAGCCGCCTTCGCCGCCGACCGTAAAGGACGCGCGCGAAGCCGTGCCGCTCACCGCCGCGCTGCCGGCGCCGGTGATGGCGGGCGTGTCGCTGCCGGTGGAGATGGTGATGGTGTTGTTGCCCGACGACGGCTTGACGACCGTGCCGAAAGCCAGGTCCGTGACCTTGGTCAGCGTGATCGGCTGGACGATCTTGACCGTAGCCGAGGTGGATTGCGTGGTCGAGGTCTGGGCCATGGCGGGCGCCGCGATAGCGGAAACGGCGGCGGCGGCGAGCGCAATCTTCAGAACGTGTTTCATTTTGAACCCCGATTTATCCGAAAAGCCAACTGCCGGCGTCCTTGCACGAACCGTGCCAACCTGGCGGGCGAAGCCGGGCCACATACCGAATTTTCTGGTTAATGCAAATTAACTATCCGCGCTGTAGCGGACACGGCCGCCGGGCAACTTCCTCTTCAACGAAGCGTTGCGGCCTCACCGATGGACGGAGGGGTCATGGACGGAAGTCTGGCCGGCATGCGCACGATGCGCGCCGCGGTCCTGGCGGGGCCGGGCCAGATCCGCATGGAAGAGACCGCCTTGCGGGAGCCCGGACCGGGACAGGTGCGCCTGCGGCTGGAGGGCTGCGGCGTCTGCGCCTCAAACCTGACGCCGTGGGCGGGGCCGGAGTGGATGCAGTTCCCGACGGAGCCCGGCGCGCTTGGCCACGAGGGCTGGGGCGTGATCGATGCGGTGGGGCCGGGTGTCGAAGGCCTGGAGGTGGGCGACCGCGTTGCGGCGCTCTCCTACAAGAGCTACGCCGAGTATGACATCGCCGAGGCGCAGGCGGTGGTGAAGCTGCCTCCGGCGCTGGCGGGCCAGCCCTTCCCCGGCGAGCCGCTGGGCTGCGCCTTCAACATCTTCCACCGCAGCGACATCCGCGCGGGCCAGACGGTCGCCATCGTCGGCATCGGTTTCCTCGGCGCGATCCTGACGCGCCTGGCGACGGATGCAGGGGCGCAGGTGATCGCCATATCGCGGCGGCCCTTCTCGCTGGACGTGGCGAAAGCGATGGGCGCCGCCGAGACCATCTCGATGGAGGATCACAACGCCATCATCGAGCGGGTGAAGGACCTGACCAGCGGCGTCTTCTGCGACCGGGTGATCGAGGCGGTCGGCAAGCAGTGGCCGCTCGACCTCGCCGGCGAGCTGGTCAGGGAGCGCGGCAAGCTGATCGTCGCCGGCTATCACCAGGACGGCCCCCGCCAAGTGAACATGTGGCTGTGGAACTGGCGCGGCATCGACGTGATCAATGCCCACGAGCGCGACCCCGCCGCCTACATCGACGGCATCCGCGAGGCGGTGGAGGTGGTGGCGTCCGGCCGACTCGATCCCTCGCCGCTCTATACCCACACCTACCCGCTGGACCGCCTCGACGAGGCGCTGAACGCCACCCGCGACCGGCCGGACGGCTTCCTGAAGGCCATCGTCGTGCCATGACCCGCCCCCGCGTGGGATTCCTGGGCGTGGGGTGGATCGGCCGCCACCGGATGGAGGCCATCGTGAACACCGGCGCGGTCGATGTGGCCGCCATCGCCGACCCGTCTCCCGAGATGGCCGCCGAAGCCGCCCGCCTCGCGCCTGGCGCCGAGGTTGTGCCAAATCTGGACAGTCTGCTGGACACCGGCCTCGACGGCGTGGTCATCGCCACCCCGTCCGCCCTGCATGCCGAACAGTCGATCCAGGCGCTGGAGCGCGGCGTCGCGGTTTTCTGCCAGAAGCCGCTCGGGCGCACGGCGCGGGAGGTCCGGGCGGTCGTGGACGCCGCGAAAGCCGCCGACCGGCTGTTGGCCGTCGACCTGTCCTACCGCTTCACCGAAGGCATGCGGCGGATCCGCGAGACCGTGCGCGCGGGCGAGCTGGGAAAGGTCTTCGCCGTCGACCTCGTGTTCCACAACGCCTACGGGCCGGACAGGGCGTGGTTCTATGACCCGGCGCTGTCGGGCGGCGGCTGCGTGATGGACTTAGGCGTGCACCTCGTGGACCTGGCGCTCTGGACGCTCGACTTCCCGAAGGTGCGGGGCGTCACCAGCCGCCTGCTCTCGGGTGGTGAGCCGCTCAGCGGCCACGACAAGGTTGAGGACTATGCCGTCGCGACCCTCGAGCTGGAGACCGGCGCCGTTGTCCAGCTCGCCTGTTCCTGGCGGCTGCAGGCCGGCTGCGAGGCCATCATCTCGGCATCGTTCTACGGAACGGGCGGCGGCGCGGCGCTGAAGAACGTCGGCGGCTCCTTCTACGACTTCGAGGCGGCGCGCTATCGCGGCACGGCGCCCGAGACGCTGGCCAGCCCCCCCGACGAATGGGGTGGCCGCGCGGCCGCCGACTGGGCTCGCAGGCTGGCGGCCGGAGAGCGTTTCGACCCCACGGCGGAGCGGCTGGTGGATGTCGCCGAGGTGCTCGACCGCATCTACGGCCGCTAACCCTGTTTCAATCAGCCGCCTTGAATACGCCTCGCGAAACACTATCGTGACGCAGGCGTCACTTTTAGATGGCGCAGTTCAGGTTGGAAACAGGCACATGGCCATCGAGCATTTCGACGTACTGATCGTGGGCGCGGGCCTGTCCGGCGTCGGCGCCGCCTACCACCTGCAGCGCAACTGTCCCGGCAAGAGCTACGTCATCCTCGAAGGCCGCGAGCGCATGGGCGGCACCTGGGACCTGTTCCGTTATCCCGGCATCCGTTCCGACTCGGACATGTACACCCTCGGCTACAGCTTCAAGCCGTGGAAGGAGGCCAAGGCCATCGCCGACGGCCCCTCGATCCTGAACTACATCCACGAGACCGCGGCCGAGAACGGCATCGACCGCCACATCCGCTACAAGCACCTCGTGAAGAGCGCGTCCTGGTCCACGGCCGACGCCGTCTGGACCATCGAAGCCGAGGCCGACGGCAAGGCCGCGCGCTTCACCGCCAACTTCATCTTCCTGGCGGGCGGCTACTACTCCTACGAGGGCGGCTACACGCCCGAGTTCAAGGGCACGGAGCGCTTCAAGGGCGCCGTCGTCCACCCGCAGAAGTGGCCGGAGGACCTCGACTACAAGGGCAAGAAGGTGGTCGTGATCGGCTCGGGTGCGACGGCGGTGACGCTGGTGCCGGAGATGGCGAAGGACGCCGCGCATGTGACCATGCTGCAGCGCTCGCCCACCTACGTGGTCTCCCGCCCGGCACACGACGCCATCGCGGACTGGCTGCGGGCGCGGCTGCCGGCGAAGCTCGCGTACGACATCGTGCGCTGGAAGAACGTGCTCTTGACCATGTTCTTCTACCAGCTCGCCCGGAAACGGCCGGAGCGGGTAAAGCAGCGGATCGTTGGCATGGTCCGCGACCAGCTCGGTCCCGACTACGACGTCGATACCCACTTCACCCCCCGCTACAATCCCTGGGACCAGCGGGTCTGCCTGGTGCCCGACAGCGACCTCTTCCAGTCGATCCGCGAGGGCCGCGCCTCCGTCGTGACCGACCAGATCGAGACCTTCACCGAGAAGGGCATCCTGCTGAAGTCCGGCAAGACGCTGGAGGCCGACGTCATCGTCACCGCCACCGGCCTGAACCTGCAGGTGATGAACGGCCTGCGTCTGACCATCGACGGCAAGCGCTTCGATCCCTCACAGGCGCTGGCCTACAAGGGGATGATGTACGAGGGCGTGCCGAACCTCGCCTCCTTCTTCGGCTACACCAACGCCTCCTGGACGCTGAAGGCCGACCTGACGGCCGAGTATGTCTGCCGCCTGCTCAATCACATGAAGAAGACCGGCATGCGTCAGGCCACCCCGCGCAACAGCGATCCCACGGTCGAACAGCGCCCGTGGCTGGACTTCACCTCCGGCTACGTCCAGCGCTCCATCGGCAAGTTCCCGAAGCAGGGCTCGAAGGCGCCGTGGAAGCTGCACCAGAACTATGCGCTCGACATCCTGCTGCTGCGCCATTCCAAGGTCGATGACGGGGTGATGGAGTTCTCCAATCCCGCGCGTTCCGCCGCCGCAAAGCCACGGGAACGCGTCGCCGCTTGACGGGAACCCTCGGCCCGAACGAGGGTTCGCCCTTCTGAAAGCTGAAGGGAGCAGTCGTTCAGATGGCCCATACCGAAACCGAGACCACGGTCCACGAACATGCCGAACGCAAGTCGGTCGGCGAAAACTACTTCGTCGGCGTGATCCTGCTGCTGGCCGCGATCGCCTTCTACGCCTTCTTCGCCATCCCCGAGTTCCAGGGGATCATGCACGACATCGGCCTCATGTGATGTGCTTGGGGCTGATCGGGTCGCTGCCGGGGAAGGTCTCCTCGATGGCTTCGTCCAGCAGCGCCTCCTGACGGCTCTCGGCACAGGCTTCCTTTTCCGCCATCTGGTCGGGCTTCTCGTTTTCACCGAGCGGCTCGACGTGACGCGTGGGGGGCGCGTCGGCGCCGCCTGTCTTCAGGTCCGGCTTCGCATCCACCGCGAAGTCCGCCGTGGAGTCCCGGACCGCCGCGTCGCGGCCTGGCTTGCCTTCGCGTGTCATGCTCAGCCTCCGCTATAGCCGCCGAGGATCGGGAGGATCTCGCCGGTAATGTAGCTGGAGCACTGCGGCGAGGCGAGGAAGACGAAGGCGGGCGCGATCTCCTCGGGCTGGGCAGGACGCTTCATCACGGTGTGGGCGCCGAACTGCGAGACCTTGCCCGCCTGCTTGTCCGCCGGGTTCAGCGGAGTCCAGACGGGACCGGGCGCGACGGCGTTCACCCGGATGCCCTTGTCGGCCAGGTGCGTCGACAGCGACCGGGCGAAGGCGTGGATGCCGCCCTTGGTCATCGAATAGTCGAGCAGGTCCTTGTTGCCCATGATGCCGGTCACCGAGCCGGTCATCAGGATCGAGCTGCCCGGCTTCATGTGCGGGACCGCCGCCTTGGCCATGTAGAAATAGCCGTAGAGGTTGGTCTTCAGCGTCCGGTCGAACTGTTCCTCGGTCAGATCCTGGAAATCGGGGACGTGCTCCTGGAAGGCGGCGTTGTTGACCAGGATGTCGAGCTTGCCGAAGGCCTTTAGCGTCTCGTCCACCGCGTGCCTGGCAAACGCCGGGTCGGCCACGTCGCCTGAGATCAAGATGCAGCGGCGACCTTCCTTTTCTACGGCGCGCTTCGTCTCCTCGGCGTCCTGGTGCTCCTCGAGGTAGCAGGCGACGACATCCGCCCCCTCGCGCGCGAACAGCACCGCCACCGCCCGCCCGATCCCGGAGTCGGCGCCGGTGATGATCGCGACCATGTCCTGCAGCTTGCCCGAGCCCTTCCAGTAGGGCGCGTCGTACATCGGCGCCGGGTTCAGCTCAGCCTCGATGCCCGGCTTGTCCTGGTGCTGCTCCGGCAGCGGCGGGACGGGGTAGGGCCGCGCGCCCGTCTGTGGCGGTTGTTTCTTCTCCTGCTGTCCGCCGCGTTCCTTGAAGGAGCGCTGCTCCTTGGCGTCGATCTGGTCCTGGATCTCGCGCTCCTGCCGCGCGGCCCGCTCCGCGCCCTGCTCGAAGCCGCCCGTCGTGTCGGTCATGGTCCCTCTCCGAAGCATGTCGTTTAGGCAATCGGTTGGGAGGGCAGGGGGTTCCGGCTTAAGCCGGGGTGAGCGCCCCCAAAGCCAGCCGCGCCGCCTCGCGCCCGCTGTCGGCCGCGCCGTGGGCGGTGGAGAAGGCGTGCGGCGAGGTCGCCTCGCCCGCGAAGAAGATCCGGTTGTCGATGGGCCCAGCCAGCGCCGCCCGAGCCGAGGCGCAGCCCGGCAACGCGTGCGAGTAGGCCCCCCGTGACCACGGATCGGTCGCCCACCCCGTCTCCGCGACGGCCCGGGCCTTCGTCCGGAACGAGGAGCCAAGCAGCTCGCACAGCTCCTCGATCGCGAAGGCCGACGCCGCGCCCGGGCCTTCCTCCTCCAGCATCCGCGCATGGCGCCCGCCCAGGAAGGCCTCGATCATCGGACGGCCGAAGGGGAGCAGGTGGTAGCTGCCGGTCTCGGTCCGCGACGGATTGCCGGTCAGGTGGCTGTCCGGCTCGAACATCTGAGGTTCGTCGAGGTGGATAAAGACCTTGTTCGCCAGCCCCAGCGGCAGGGCGGCCGCGGCTTCGCGGACCTGCGGCAACTCCGGCGTGAAGACGAGCGCGCCCTCGGCGATCAGCGGCGTCGGCACGGTCACGATCACCGCTCGGGCCGACAGCTCGCCCTTCGGCGTATCGAGACGGACGCGCTCGCCGCTGTGGTCAATGCAGGTGACAGGCGTGCCCAGCGCGACCTCGACGCCTTCACCCGCCGCCGCGATCAGGGCGCCGTAGCCGCGCCGCACACGCCAGTTCACGCCGCTGTCCTCATAGGCCGAGTAGTCCAGCGTCGAGATCGCCTCGAACTCGGCGCCGTTGTAGTAGCTGGAGAAGGCGTCCAGCAGCGGGTTCCAGGGACACTCCGGCAGCATCAGCGTGGACGCCGCCACGTCCAGCCCGTTGGCCGCCGCCGCCTCGACCCGCGCCTCCAAAGCCTCCAGCGCGCGGCGGTACTGCGCCTGCTGCTCGGGAGGGAAGCGGATGTTGTGCGCCTGCCGCATCCAGTGCGGCGGCGTCCTGTCGATCTCGAAACCGAGCTGTTCGGCCAGTCGGCAGAAGGGGTTCACGTCGGCCGAGTGCAGCCAGCCGCAGCCGAAGTCGACTGCATGGCCTCCGACCTCCGCCGTGCACCCCCGCCCGCCGACGCGGTCACGCGCCTCCAGCACCACCGCCCTGACCGCCGCCTCGCGCAGCGCCACGGCCGCCGCCAGCCCCGCCGCACCCGCGCCGACGATGGCGATATCGACTTCGCTCAGCATGAATGGCCGCCTGTCTGCATCAGGCCAGCTGGTCGACCCATCGGGCCAGCAGCGAGGCGTCGGCGACGCCCGCGTGCTGCTGTACCGGCCGGCCGGCCTTGAAGGCGAACAGGGAGGGGATCGAGCGGATGCCGTATTGGGCCGAGAGGTTTGGGTTGGCGTCGACATCCACCTTCACGAACCGGGCCCGCGGCTCCAGTGCCTTCGCGGCCCGCTCGAAGATCGGCGCCATCGCCCGGCAGGGCCCGCACCAGGTCGCCCAGAAGTCGACGATCAGCGGGATGTCGGAGCGCGTCAGGTGCTTTGCGAACCGCGCGTCGTTCAGCGCCACCGGCTCTCCGGTGAACAGCGCCCGGTGACACTTGCCGCACTTGCCGTCCGCCAGCCGCTCCGCCGGCACGCGGTTGGTGGCGTCACAATGCGGGCAGACGACATGCAGCGGCTCGGTCATTTTCGTGCTCCTCGCGCTTGAGGAAACGCACAAAACGCCGTTAGGCCTTGCGCTGGCGCAAGGCGTTCGAGCGCGGCCTTAAGCATTGCAGGGGCGGATGACCAAGGCGGCATCAGCAGAGCAGGTCCACAATGGCCGGCGCATTGCCTGGACGGTGTTCAAGATCGCCTTCGCCGTCGCCCTGTTCGGCGGGGCGCTCTGGCTGCTCCGCCACGAGCTGCAGCAGACCTCGCTCGAACAGATCGTCGCCGATTTCCGCGCCATCCCGCTCTGGCGCATCGCGCTCGCCATCGTGGCCACGGTGTTGAGCTACCTCTATCTCGGCGCGTCCGAGTGGTGGGCGCTGGAGATGATCGGGCGAAAGCTCGCGACCTGGCGCATCCTGCTGGTGACGGTGGTCTCCTACACCATGTCCAATGGCCTGGGCTTCAGCCTGGCGACGGGCGGGGCGGCCAGGCTGCGCTTCTATCGGCAGTGGGGCTTCAAGGGCACGGAGATCGCGGCCGTCACCCTGCTGGCCGGCATCGCCGTGACGCTGAGCGGCTTCGTCACCGTCGGCATCGCGCTGCAGATGATCCACGGGGTGCCGTTCAGCATCCACCTGATCGGGCTCGTGATGCTGGTCCCGGCCTGGCTGTGGCTGGGTCACATGCCGCATCGGGTGAAGTTCCTTCCGGGCGTCGCACTCCGGTACCCGCCGCTGCGCACGCGCGTGCTGGCCCTGTCGGGCGCCATCCTGGACTGGGTCTTCTCGGGCGTCGCGCTTCTGCTGCTCATGCCCTTCCAGCCCGGCGACCACATCGCGCCCTTCCTCGCCGTCTTCGTGCTGGGCTCCGTGCTCAGCGCCGCCTCCGGCGTGCCGGCAGGGATCGGAGTGTTCGAGGCTGTGGTGCTGACGCTGAGCCGTCACTTCGCCATGCCGCACCAGACGGCCGCCGCGCTCGTCCTCTACCGCCTGATGTACGCCATCGGGCCGCTGTTCCTGACCGCGTCGGGCCTCGCCATAGCCCAGTTCCGCGCCACCCACCGGCGCGTCGTCAGGCGCAGATGACCGCCGCGCCCGAGACCTACTGGACGCAAGGCGCCGACGCCCTGCTCCAGAGTCTCGGGACCTCTCGCGATGGACTGAACGCCGCCGAGGCCGCCCGCCGTCTCGCCCGCGAGGGACCGAACCTGGTCAAGGACGAGCGGCGCCTGTCGGCCCTGTCGCTGCTGCTGCGCCAGTTCCAGAACCCGCTGATCCTGATCCTGTTGTTCGCCGCATCCATCTCGGCCGGCCTGCGCGACTGGCTGGGGTCCGGGATCATCATGGCCATGGTGGTCGGCTCGACCCTGCTGGGCTTCTTCCAGGAGTACCGCGCCTCCGCCGCCGTCGCCGAGCTCCGCGCCCGGCTGGCGCTGACCACGAAGGTGCGGCGCGGCGGCAAGGTCGCGACCATACCCTTCAGCGAAATCGTGACCGGCGACATCATCCTGCTCGCTGCCGGCGCCGTCGTTCCGGCCGATGCCGTGGTCCTGCAGGCCCAGGACCTGCTGGTCAGCGAGGCGGCGCTGACCGGCGAGTCCTTCCCGGTCGAAAAGCGCGCCGGACCGCTGGTCGCCGACACGCCGGTGGCCCGGCGGCTCAACACCGTCTTCCTCGGCACCTCCGTGCGCAGCGGCACGGCCGACGCGGTGGTGGTCCGCACCGGCCGCGCCACGGAGTTCGGCGCCGTCGCTGAACGGCTGAAGGCCAAGCCCATCGAGACCGACTTCGCCCGCGGCATCCGCCGGTTCGGGGCGATGTTGATCCGGGTGATGGTGGTCGTCGTCCTGTTCGTGCTGACCGTGAACCAGCTGCTTGGGCGGCCCTTCATCGACTCCCTGCTGTTCGCGGTGGCGCTGGGCGTCGGCATGTCGCCGGAGATGCTGCCGGCCATCGTGAGTGTGACGCTCTCGGCCGGGGCGCGGCGCATGGCGAAGAACGGCGTCATCGTCCGCCAGCTGGAGGCGATCGAGAACCTCGGCTCCATGACCGTCTTCTGCACCGACAAGACCGGCACGCTGACCGAAGGCGCGATCCGGCTGGAGGAGGCGGTCGGGCCGCTCGGCGAGGTCGACGATGACGTCCGCCAGCTCGCCTTCCTGAACGCCGCCTTCGAGACCGGCATCGAGAACCCGCTCGACGAGGCCATCCTCGCGGCCGGGAAGGCCGCTGGCCTGAAGACCGACGGGTACGAGAAGGTCGACGAAATTCCCTACGACTTCTCCCGCAAGCGCCTGACCATCGTCGTGCGCACGCCGCAGGAGCCCGAGACCCGCCTGTTGATCGTCAAGGGCGCCGTTCCGAACGTGCTCGCGCTGTGCGACCTCGACGCGGACGCCCGCGAGAAGGTGGAGGCCTATTACCGCGAGCGCAGCGGCCAGGGGTTCCGGCTTCTGGCAGTGGCGACCCGGCGCATGGAGGTCCGCCCCGACTACCTGATCGCCGACGAGGCGCAGCTGACGCTCCGGGGCTTCCTCGTCTTCATGGACCCGCCGAAGCCCGAAGCCGCCGCCGCCATCCGCGACCTCGCGCAGCTCGGCGTCGAGGTGAAGGTCATCAGCGGCGACAACCGCCATGTGGTGGCTCACGTCGCCGGCACGCTCGGCTTGAACGCGAAGGCCATCCTGACCGGCGAACAGCTCGCCAGGTTGAAGGACGAGGCGCTCTGGCATCGCGCCGCCCGCACCACCCTTTTCGCCGAGGTCGACCCGCAGCAGAAGGAGCGCATCGTCCGCGCGCTCCAGCGCACCGGCCATGCGGTCGGCTACCTTGGCGACGGCATCAACGATGCGCCGGCCCTCTACGCCGCCGACGTGGGCGTCTCGGTCGATCAGGCGGTGGATGTGGCCCGCGAGAGCGCCGACGTGGTGCTGCTCAGCCGCGACCTTGAGGTGCTGCGCGACGGGATCGAGGGCGGCCGGCGGACCTTCGCCAACACGCTGAAGTACATCTGCATCACCATCAGCGCGAACTTCGGCAACATGGTCTCGATGGCGCTGGCCACGCCCCTGCTGCCGTTCATGCCGATGACGGCCAAGCAGATCCTGCTCAACAACTTCCTGTCGGACATTCCCGCCGTGTCCCTGTCGTCGGATCGGGTCGACGCCGCCCAGATCGCCACGCCCCAGCGGCTCGGGATCGCCGACATCCAGCGGTTCATGATCGTCTTCGGGCTGATCAGCTCGATCTTCGACCTCGTCACCTTCGCCTTCCTCCTGCATGTGCTGAAGGCGCGCGAGGCGACGTTTCAGACGGCGTGGTTCGTGCTGTCGCTGCTGACCGAACTCGCCGTGCTGCTGATCCTGCGCACGCAGGGCCCGGCGTGGAAGAGCCGCCCGGGCAAGGTGCTGGTGGGGGCGATCCTGGCCGTGGCGGCGGTGGGTTTCGCGGCGCCTTACCTGGGGGTGCTGTCGGGAGCGTTCGGCTTCACGCCGCTGTCTCTCAAAAGCCTCGCCGCGATCATTTTCATCGTGATCGGCTACGCCGTCGCAACCGAGGCTGGCAAGCGGGTGTTCTTCAAGGACTTCCGGCGTCGTGGACGCGCGAAGGCCCTCCGTAGTCCTACGTAAGGAATGCGCCCGGCTGCCGCGCCAACCGCGGGCCTCCTACGGTGGGTGCATGTTGAAACTCTTGATCATCGCCGGTGCGATGACGCTCGGTATGGCCACGGCCGCCAGCGCCGAGACCCCGTGCAAGGGCGCGGCCCCCGCGCCGGGCGCGGTCCTGCACGGGCCTGTGCTGCACGTCGAAGACGGCGGCCGGCTGTGCGTCGCCAGGGGCTTCGACATCGAGTCTTGGGTCGAAGTCCAACTCGCCGACGCCCCGCCGGAACTGGCGCGCGGACCCCTGATGTCGGCCGCCTTCGCCAAGGACGTCGACTGCAAGGTCGGCGCGGATGGCCGCGCGGTGTGCACCGTCGAGGGCCAGTCCGTCTCCGAACTCGCCCAACAGCCCTCGGTCCAGAAGGCCGGCATGAGCTGGCGCTGATGAACCCTCCTCCCTCGAGGGGAGGAGGGCAGGGTGGAGGGTGTGGCCGCTGAGTTGGGGCGAAGATCGCTGGTAGGCTCTGAGCCAACCAGCGCCTCCCTGTCATCTCCCTGCACTCACCCCCATCCCCGACCCTTCCCCCCTCGAGGGGGAAGGGAGTCAACGCCGCTCCTTCACCCGCACGCCATCGGACAGCCGGTCGCCCGGATAGGCCACGACGCGGTCGCCCTCTGACAGGCCGCTCAGCACCTGGGCCGCGTCTTCGTTGCGCCTGCCGATCTGGACCTTCACGAGATGGGCCCGGGCGCCCTCCACGCGATAGACGGCCCAGTCCGGCCCCTGCCGGAAGAGGGCGCTGGTCGGGACCTGCAGCGTCTGGGGCGTCGACCAGGTGATGATGCGGGTGATGACGCGGTAGTCGTGGCCGAGCCTGGCGAACGCCTGCTCCGGCGCGGCGAAGTCGAGGTAGGTCAGCACCCGCTGCTCCTCGACGCCCAGCGCCGAGACCTTGGTGAAGCCGGAGGGCTCGACGCGCCGCACCTTCGCCTGCAGCGGCGGGCCGCCCCAGCCTTCGATCCGGGCGGGGGCGCCGGGGCTGACGGCCACGGCGTCGGTCGAGAGCAGCTCCACCACCACGTCGATGGCGCGCGGATCGCCGACCTGCATGATCAGCTCGCCGGGCTGCACGACCTGCTGGCTCTCGCGCAGCACCTTCAGCACGCCGCCGCCGACCGGCGAGCGCACCGGGATCGGCGGGCGGGTCTCGTCGGGCTGGGTCAGGCGGCTGCGGACGCTGTCGTACTCGCGCCGGCGCACGGCGACAGCGGCCTGGGCGGTGGAGACAGCGGCGGAGGCAGAGTCGCGGGCCATGCGGCGCTGGTCCAGGCCCTGCTGCGCGAGGAAGCCCGAGGCGGCCAGCGTCTTGCCCCGCCGCCATTCGGCGTCGGCGAGCGTCAGTTCGGCCTGCGCGCGCTTCAGGTCTGACTCCGCCAGCCGCACCGACGCCAGCGCCGCCTGCGCCGCGGCGGTGAACTCCTGCCGCGACCGCGCGTCGATCAGTGGCGGCGCGGCCGGGCGGATCAGCACGACGACCTCGCCCTTGCGCACCGGATCGCCCGCGTGCAGCTCCTCCCGCTCCGTCTGGCCGGCCAGGGGCGCGGAGATGTCGTAGATCTCCTTCACCCGCGTGCGGCCCTGTTCCTCGATCCAGGTCTCCAGCGGCCCCCGCGTGACGAGCGCCGTCTCCACCGGCACGGCTTGCGGCCGCAGCATCCAGCCGAGCGCGGCCGCCGCCAGCAGGACCACGGCGATCAGCGCGAGCATGCGGGGGGAGGGCGCCTTCATCTCAATCCCGGGTCTTCAGCACGGCCACGAGGTCCAGCCTGTCGATACGGTCGCGTACGATGATGGCTGAAACCACCGCCGCGCCCAACACGACCAGCGCCGCCCGCGCGTACGTTCGGGGCGTGACGATCAGGGGGATGCGGAACAGCTCGCTGTCGAACGCCTTCGCCATCGTCCAGGCGAGCCCGTAGCCCAGCGCCCAGCCGACCGGGATCGACAGCGCCACAAGCACGCCGAGCTCGATCAGCAGCACCTTCGAGGTCTCGGCCGCCGTGAAGCCCAGCACCCGCAGGCTGGCCAGCTCCCGCGCGCTTTCGGACAGCTGCACCCGGGCGCTGTTGTACATGACGCCGAAGGCGACGGTCATCGCCAGCCCCAGGTAGGTCGCCATCATCACGTTGATGTTGCGCGCCATCGTCTCGCGGAACTTCTGCAAGGCGCGGCCCTGCAGCTGCAGCGCGCCGACGGCGGGCGCGCCCTTCACGGCGGTGAAGAACAGGCGCGCTTGGCCTTCGTCGTACTGGACGTACGCGCCGGAGATGCGGGGTCCCTCGGCCAGCAGGGCGCGCAGCGCGTCGGGGTGCATGTAGGTCGGAAGGCCCATGTAGCTCTCGACGACCTTGGCGATCTTCACGCTGGTCAGCCGCCGCTGGCCCTCCAGCACCTCGACCTCGACGGTGTCGCCGGGCTTCACGCCCAGCACCCGCGCCAGCTTCGAGCTGACCACCAACCCGCTCTCGGGCATGTCCACCGGCCGCGCCTGCGCATCCAGCGCGCGGCTGAGCTCACCGCCCGGCTCCTTGGCGATGATCACCGTGCGGCGGCTGATCAGGCCGTGGCGCAAGCGCACCGGGGCCGCGCGATAGGGCTCGGCGCGGAGCACGCCGGGCAGGTGGCGGATGTCCTCAAGCGTCGCCGGCGCGCGCGGATCGATGAAGGCGATGGTCGCGTTCTCCCGGTCGGCGCGGTTGAAGGTGATGTCGATGGTCTCCTCCAACGAGTCGAGGCTGAACAGCGACCCCACCAGCAGCCCCACCGACAGGGCCAAGCCTAGGGTCGTCAGCGCGGAGCGCACCGGCCAGCGGATGACGCGCCGCAGCGCCATCATCGTCAGCTGCGAATGGCCGAACGGGTGGACCAGATGCTCCAGCGGCGACTGCGAGAAGCTCGGCGGCGCGGCGGGCGCCATGGCGGTGGCGGGCGCCAGCCGGGTGATCGACCACACCGCCCGCGCGGCTCCCAGCGCCGCCGCGCCCGCCGCCGTCAGCACGGCCCACAGGTACATCCTCGGGTCCTGCACGAAGACCAGGAACGGGAAGTGGAAGAAGCGGACGTAGAGCTTCGTCGTCCCGTGGCCGAGCCACAGGCCCGCCGCCAGCCCGATCACGATCCCCACCACCGAGATCAGCAAAGCGAGCTTCATGTAGTGCCAGCCGATCGGCAGGTTCGAATAGCCCAGCGCCTTGAACAGCCCGATCTGCTCGCGCTCCAAGGCCAGCAGGCGGGTCAGGGTCATGTTGATCAGGAAGGCCGAGACCAGCAGGAAGATCGGCGGCAGCACGCGGCGCATGGCGTTCAGCTGCGACAGCTCGTTGTCGAGGTAGCTGTTCGACCCCTGGTCCTTGCGCCCATACGCGCCCGCGCCGCCGTAGGGCGCCAGCAGGTCGTCGAGCCTGCGGATCGCCTCGCCCTCGTTGGCGCCGGGCCAGAGCTTTACCGACACGCTGTCGAAGGCGCCCTTCATGTCGTAGGCGGCCTCCAGCGTCTCGCGCGGCATCCACACCACGCCGAAGCGCCGGTCGTCCGGCACGATGTCGCCTGGACCCATGGCGTAGACGTACTCGGGCGACAGCGCGACGCCGACGATCCGCAGCGAGCGCTTGCGCCCGTTCATGATCGCGTCGAAGCGGTCGCCGCTCCTGAAGCCATGGGCGTTGGCGAAGGCCTCGCTGACCACCGCCTCGTCGGCCGCGGCAGGATCGGGCAGGCGGCCGGACCGCATCGTCAGGCGGTTCAGGCGCGGTTGGCGCCCGTCCGGGATGGAGACCAGCACCGCCGACGCCGGTTCCGGCAGGCCCGGCAGGTCGAGCAGCGCGCCCTCGACGATCCGCGTCTCGGCCACCGCCACGCCGGGAATCGCCGCGATCTCCCGCGACAAGCCCTCCGGCGCGCGCTTGGCCTGGGCGAAGACGTCCGCGAACCCGCCCTGGTCGTAGAAGGCCGCCCGGGTCTCGTAGATCGAGCGATAGGCGCCGTCGCCGATCACCAGCGTCGCCACGCCCGCCGCCATGACCAGCGCAATCGCCAGCGCCTGCGCCCAGATGCGGCGGATGTCGCGCAGGAGCTTGAGGTCGAGCGCGCTCACCAGCTCAGCTCCTTCGCGGTCTTGCGCGTGGCGTTGGTCTCCACCCGCGTGATCCGCCCGTCGCCGAAGTAGAGCACCCGGTGCGCCATCTCGCGGATCGAGGTGTTGTGGGTGATGACCGCCGTCGTCGCGCCCATGGTCTCGTTGATGAAGGCCAGCGCCTCCAGCACGCGGATGCCGGTCGAAAGGTCCAGCGCGCCGGTGGGCTCGTCGCAGAGCAGCACCTCCGGCCGCTTGGCGATGGCGCGGGCGATGGCGACGCGCTGCTGCTCGCCGCCGGACAGCTGGGCGGGAAAGTGGTCGGCGCGGTCGCCCAGCCCCACCATCTCCAGCGCCTCGTCCGGCGTCATCGGATGCTCGGCGATCTCGGTCACCAGCGCCACGTTCTCGCGGGCGGTGAGGCTCGGGACCAGGTTGTAGAACTGGAACACGAACCCGACCGACCGGCGCCGATACGCCGTCAGTCCCCGCTCATCGAGGCCGGTCAGCTCGCGCCCGTTGAACTTGGCGCTGCCGCTGGTGGCGCGGTCGAGGCCGCCGAGGATGTTGAACAGGGTCGACTTGCCGCTGCCCGACGGCCCCAGGAACACCGCGAACTCGCCGGAGTAGAGGTCGAGATCGACGCCCCGCAGCGCGCGCACCTCCACCTCTCCCGTGCGGTAGACCTTGGTCAGCCCGCGGGCCTCGAAGACGATCCTGCGGTCGGTCGTGTCCACGCGGGGATGTTTGCGCGAATGCGTCTCAAGGCGAATTGATCGAGAGCAATGCCCCTTACCGTCCCGCGCCTAGCCTGTGCGGCGAAGGAGGGCCGCTACGTGGAACTCACCGAAGCCATCTACGAACGCCGCGCGGTTCGCGACTACACCGCCGAACCGGTCAGCGAGGTCGACCTGCGGGCGGTCATCGACGCGGCTGTCCAGGCGCCGAGCGGCATGAACCGCCAGCCCTGGTCCTTTGTTGTGGTCAGCGGGCGCGGGGCGCTGGAGCGGCTTTCGATGCAGGCCAAGGCGCATCTGTTGAAGACCCTCGACCCGCAGTTGGCCGGGGCGCGCGATCACCTCGCCGCCGCCGACTTCAACATCTTCTACAACGCCCCCGTGATGGTCGCCGTCTGCGCGACCGAGCAGGACGCGATGGCGGTGAAGGACTGCTGCCTCGCCGCCCAGAACCTGATGCTGGCCGCGCGTGAGCGGGGCCTGGGCACCTGCTGGATCGGCTTTGCCGAGAGCTGGCTGAACACGCCGGAGGGCAGGGGCGCGCTGGGCGCTCCGGAGCACTACACGGTCGTCGCCCCCATCATCCTCGGCCACGCCCGCGCCTTTCCCGACGCGACGCCGCGACGGCCCGCCCATGTGCGCCACATCCGCGAAGCGGAGGTCGCGGCGTGACCGGCTACGTCCGCTGGTTCGAGGAGATCGGGCTTTCCGACCTCGCGCTGGTGGGCGGCAAGAACGCCTCGCTCGGCGAACTCTACAGCACCCTGAAGAGCGCCAACGTCCGCGTCCCGAACGGGTTTGCGGTGACGGCCGAGGCCTATCGCGATGCGCTGACGCAGGCCGGCGCCTGGGACGAGCTGCACCGCCTGCTGGACACCCTCGACGTCACGGACGTGGCGGCGCTGTCGGCGGCGGCCAAGCGGGCGCGGCAGGTGGTTTACGACGCCACCGGCGGCCCCGAGCTGCGCGACGAGATCATCGGCGCCTACCGCAGACTCCAGCAGGAGTACGGCGAGGACGCGAGCCTGGCCGTCCGCAGCTCCGCCACCGCCGAGGACCTTCCCACCGCTTCCTTCGCCGGCCAGCACGAGAGCTATCTGCACGTCAGTGGCGACGACGAGCTGGTGGACGCCTGCCGCCGGTGCTTCGCCTCCATCTTCACCGACCGGGCCATCGTCTACCGCGTCCAGAACGGCTTCGACCACTTCAAGGTCTTCCTGTCCGTGGGCGTGATGAAGATGGTCCGCTCCGACGAGCGCGTCAGCGGGGTGATCTTCACGCTCGACACCGAGTCCGGCTTCCGCGACGTGGTCTTCGTCACCGCCTCCTACGGCCTTGGCGAAAGCATCGTGCAGGGCAAGGTCGATCCCGACGAGTTCTACGTCCACAAGCCGACCTTCAACGCCGGCCGCCGCGCCGTCCTTCGCCGTTCGCTGGGCGCCAAGCAGACCAGGCTCGTCTACGGCAAGGGCCGCGACGGGCTGAAGGAAGAGAGGGTGATGGAGCGAGATCGCGGCCGCTTCTGCCTCAGCGACGCCGAGGTGCTGGAGCTGGCCGGCGACGCCATCGCCATCGAGACCCACTACTCGCAAGCCCACGGCCGCCCCACGCCCATGGACATCGAGTGGGCCAAGGACGCCGACGACGAGCGCCTCTACATCCTGCAGGCCAGGCCCGAGACGGTGGCCTCGCAGAAGGCGGCGGGCACGTTCGAGACCTACACGCTGAAGGGCTCCGGCAAGGCGCTCGCGACCGGCAAGGCGGTGGGCGAGAAGATCGCCACCGGCAAGGTCCGCGTCATCCGTGGCCAGCCGGACCTGGAGGCCTTCCGGCCCGGCGAGGTGCTGGCCGCGCCCGCCACCAGCCCCGACTGGGAGCCGGTGATGAAGACCGCCGCCGCCATCGTCACCGACCGAGGCGGCCGCACCTGTCACGCCGCCATCGTGGCGCGCGAGCTCGGCGTTCCGGCAGTGGTGGGCGCGGGCGACGCGACTGCGAAGCTGGCGAACGGCGCCGAGGTCACCGTCTCCTGCGCCGAGGGTGAGACCGGCACGGTCTACGAAGGCGCCGTGCCGTTCACCGTCGAAAAGCTCGACGCCTCGAAGCTCCCGCACACCCGCACCGAGGTGATGGTCAACCTCGCCCAGCCCGACCTCGCGTTCCGGACCGGAATGCTGCCGAGCGCGGGCGTCGGCCTCGCGCGGATGGAGTTCATCATCTCCAACCTGATCGGCCTGCACCCCATGGCCGCGGCGCACCCGGACCGCGTCCCGAGAGCCCGCGACCGCGCCGCCATCGACCGGCTGGCCGACGGCTACGCCTCGCCGCGTGAGTTCTTCGTCAGCGTGCTGGCCGAGGGCGTCGGGACCATCGCGGCGGCCTTCTGGCCCCGGCCGGTGATCATCCGCCTGTCCGACTTCAAGACCAACGAATACGCCCAGCTCCTCGGCGGCGCGGCCTTCGAGCCGAAGGAGGAGAACCCGATGCTGGGCTTCCGCGGCGCCGCCCGCTACGCCCACCCGGCCTACGCCGACGGCTTTGCGCTGGAATGCGAGGCGCTGCTGCGCGTGCGGCGCGACGTGGGCCTGACGAACCTGAAGGTCATGGTCCCCTTCTGCCGCCGTGTGGAAGAAGCGAAGGCCGTCATCGAGGCGATGGCGAAGCATGGCCTGAAGCGCGGCGACGAGGGGCTCGAGCTCTATGTGATGTGTGAGATCCCCAACAACGTCATGCGCATCGACGCCTTCGCGGAGCTGTTCGACGGCTTCTCCATCGGCTCCAACGACCTGACGCAGCTGACGCTCGGCGTCGACCGCGACTCCGAGACCGTCGCCTTCGACTTCGACGAGCGCGATCCCGGCGTGCTGGAGATGCTGCGGCTGGCCGTCGAGGGCGCGCGCCGCAACCGCCGCCACTGCGGCATCTGCGGAGAGGCGCCGGCCAACTACCCGGAAATCGCCGCCTTCCTCGCCAGACTCGGCATCGAATCCATCAGCGTGAACCCCGCCAGCCTGCCGTGCACCATCCAGGCGGTGGCCGATGCGGAGCGCAAGCTGGCGGCGGAATAGTCCTGCGTCCTTCGACACGCGGCCTGCGGCCGCTGGTCAGGATGACGAGGCGGGTGGGCTCCAACAAAGCTCGTCATGGTGAGCGGGCGCGCAGCGCCGTGTCGAACCACGCACGGCCTAGACCGACTCCACCCTCACCAACGGCAGCAGCCGCTTCACGTCGGCCGCGTGCGCCAGCTCCGTGCCCGGCGAGAGCAGCGCGGCCGAGCCCGTCGCCATGGCCCAGCGGAAGGCCTCCTCCATGTTCCTGCCCTCCGACAGCGCCCACACAAGCCCGCCCATGAAGCTGTCGCCCGCCCCGACCGAACTCACACGCCGGATGGGCAGCGCGCTCGCTCGCCAGGCGCGGTGCTCGGTGACCAGCAGCGCGCCCTCTTCGCCCAGCGTCAGCGCGACGATCTTCGCCCCGCCGGAGAGCACGATGGAGCGGGCGGTGGCGATCCGGTGCGCCTCGCTCTGCAGCGGCCAGCCGGCGTAGTCTTCCAGCTCGCGCAGGTTGGGCTTCACCAGCCACACGCCCGCCTCCAGCGCGGCTTTCAGAGCCGGTCCCGAGCAGTCGAGCGCCAGCTTCGCGCCGTCCGCCTTCGCGCGCCGCGCCAGCTGGGCGTGGAAGTCGTCGGGCGCGCCGGGAGCCAGGCCGCCGCTCGCCACCAGGACCTCGCTCTTATTGCGCAGGGTCGCGCGCAGGCACGCCTGCCACTCCTGCGCGCTCAGTTTCGGCCCCGGCAGCACGAAGCGGAACTCCCGCCCCGTGGCAGTCTCAACGACGGTGAAGTCTTCCCGCGTGTCTCCGGCGATCGGCACGGCGACGCTCGGCAGGTGCTCGGCCGCGACCAGCCGCTCCAGAAGCGCGCCGACGGGTCCGCCGGCCGGGAAGATGGCCAGCACCTCGCCGCCCAGGCGCCGGATGACGCGGGCCACGTTGATCCCGCCGCCGCCTGGGTCGCGCCGGACGGGGCCGCAGCGCAGCTTGCGCGCCGGCTCGATCTGCGGCGCGGTGGTGGAGACATCCACCGCCGGGTTCAGGGTGATGGTGACGACCTGGGGCATCCCGACCGACACTCGGGGCGGGCGCGTCTTCGCGCCTTGAGCGAGGTCAAGGCCGGGCGCCACCGTCCGGCGCTATGCAACGGGCATGACAACGCAGGTAACCGCCATGAAGCGACCCTTCGCGCCTCCCGCCCATCTTCCGCCCGGCCTGGAGCGGGTGCAGGCCTATTGGCGCGGATTGCTGCGAGGGTCTGCGCAGATTCCCTTCTATGACGACTACGACCCAACGGCCCTGCCGGACTTGCGGCGGCGGATTTTCCTGATCGGCGTCTATGCGAAGCCGGAGCGCTACCGCTTCGAGCAGGTCGGCGGCGACCTGCGCAAGGGCCTGGAGGGCCTCTTCGCCGACGAGATCCAGCCCACGCCGCCGTTCGAGTTCCTGGTCTCCCAGGCCCACGCGACGACCGAGGCTTCGGCGCCCACGGCCTTCCACGACGGAGAGCGGCCGTACGTGCGGCTCCTGCTGCCCATGTGGGGCGACGGGCGGATCGGGATGCTGCTCGGCGCGGTGGAGTGGGACTAGCCCCGCTCGCGTTTGCGCCGCGCCGACTCGAGTTCCACAAGCTTTCCCCTCGTCGCCTGGTCGCGCCGCTCCAGCAGCGCGCCGACGGCCTGGCTGAGGTCCGTCACCTGGTAGGGCTTGGCGAGGATGGGGAATTCGTCTGACAGCCGCTCGGCAGCCTGGCTGTAGCCGGTGGCCAGCAGCACCGGCAGGTCGGGGTGTTCGTCGCGAAGTTTCCGCGCAAGCCCGATGCCGTCCAGTTCGCCGGCCATCACGATGTCGCTCAGCACCAGGTCGGGCAGGTCGCCTTCGTCCAGCACCTTCAGCGCCGCGGCCGCGCTGGTCACCACCCGCGTGCGGTTGCCCAGCTGCTCAAGCAGCGCCGCGGTCACCTCGGCCACCTCGGGATTGTCTTCGACGACGAGTATCGAGGCGTTTCGCGGCGCCGCCGTGGGCGGCGCCTCCTGCGTGTCCGCATTCGGTTCGTGGCGGCTGCGCGGCAGGTAGAGGGTGATGGTGGTCCCGACCCCCAGCTCGCTTACGATCTGCACATAGCCGCCGGTCTGCTGCGCGAAGCCGTAGACCTGCGACAGGCCAAGGCCGGTGCCCTTGCTCACCTCCTTGGTGGTGAAGAACGGCTCGAAGACGCGCGGCAGGATGTCGGCCGGGATGCCGACGCCGGTGTCGTGCGCGGAGAGCGCCACGAAGTCGCCCTTCAGTTCCGGATCGATCTCGCCGCCCTTCAGGCTGACGTTCTGGCCGGTGATGGAGAACGCGCCGCCGTTCGGCATGGCGTCGCGGGCGTTGACCGTCAGGTTGATCAGCGCCAGTTCGAATTCGCCGAGGTCCGCCTGCACCGGCCACAGGTCCTCGGGCAGGTCGGTGTGCACGGCGACGGGCGACCCCGCGCTGGTGCTGAGCAGCTCCTTCAGCGCCTTCGCCCGTTCGTGCAGCGAGATGGTGACCGGGTTCAGCCGCTGGCGCCGGGCGAAGGTCAGCAGGTGGCGCGTCAGCTCCTGCCCGCGCCGGGCGGCGATGTCGATGGCGTCCAACGCCCGTTGCGCCCGCGTGTCGCCTTCGAGGTGGCGGCGCAGCAGCTCGGCCTGGCCGCCGACCACCATCATCAGGTTGTTAAAGTCGTGCGCCACGCCGCCGGTCAGCTGGCCCATGGCCTCCATCTTCTGCGCCTGGGCGAGCCGTTCGTTGGCCTTCTGCAGCTCAAGCTGGGCGTTGCGGCGCTCGGTGATGTCGCGGGTGATCTTGGCGAAGCCGATCAGATTGTCCTGCTCGTCGCGGATGGCGTCGATCACCACGCTCGCCCAGAACAGGCTGCCGTCCTTGCGCACCCGCCAGCCTTCGGCCTCGTAGCGGCCCTGGTCGCGCGCGGTCTGCAGGGCGCGCGTGGGCAGGCCGCTGGCGCGGTCCTGGTCGGTGTAGAAGCGCGAGAAGTGCTGGCCGACGATCTCGTCCGCCGAGTAGCCCTTGATCTGCTGGCCGCCGGCGTTCCAGTTGGTGATGATGCCGTTGGGGTCGAGCATGTAGAGGGCGTAGTCCACCACGCCCGCGACCAGCAGGCGGAACTGCCGCTCGCTTTGCTCCAGCGCTTCCTGCTGGATTTTCTTTTCTGAGATGTCGCGGGTGATCTTGGCGAAGCCGACATGCTTGCCGTGCTCGTCGTGGATGGCGTCGATGATCACCGAGGCCCAGAAGCGCTCGCCGTTCTTGCGCACACGCCAGCCTTCGGCCTCGTAGCGGCCCTCCTTCGTGGCGTGCTCCAGCGCCCTGGCGGGCAATCCGACGCGACGATCTTCCGGCGTATAGAAGAGGCTGAAGTGCTTGCCGATCACCTCGTCGGTGTCATAGCCCTTGATCCGTCGGCCGCCGGCGTTCCAGCTCATGATCCGGCCTTCCGGACTGAGCATGTAGATGGCGTAGTCGCTGACGGCTTCCACCAGGAGCTGGAAGCGCCTTTCCGTCCCGCTTTCAGTGAGACTCACCGCACGCGTCATACGGACCCCGTGAACCGGCGGGGTCTGGCGAAACTGGCCCGGACGTGTGGCAATGTTGGTCCCCGACGCAAAGCTGGTTAAGGACAACGCCATGAGGCGGCCTCGGTTCCTGGGGCAGACTAAGGCCGAGGCTGTTACGTGAAGGTGACCGGAAGGCGCAGGTAGATTCGGCCGTCCTTCTCCGGCGGCGGCATGGCGCCGGCGCGGATGTTCACCTGCAGCGAAGGCAGGATCAGCACGGGCGGCGCCAGCGTGGCGTCCCGCGCCTTGCGGTGCTCGACGAAGGCTTCCTCCGTCACGCCGTCGTGGATGTGGACGTTTCGGGCCCGCTGCTCGGCGACGGTTGTCTCCCAGGCGAAGCTGGTGCGGCCCTCGGGCAGGTAGTCGTGCCCGACGTAGATCTTCGTCTCCGGCGGCAGCTCCAGGATGCGGCGGATCGAGCGGTAGAGCGCCTGGGCGTCGCCCCCGGGGAAATCCGTCCGCGCGGTGCCGTAGTCCGGCATGAACAGCGTGTCCCCGACATAGATTGCGTCGCCGATCCGGTAGCTGACGTCCGCCGAGGTGTGGCCCGGCGTGTACATCACCTCAATCGGCGTCTCGCCCAGCATCAGCACCTCGCCGTCGGTGACCAGCACGTCGAACTGGCTGCCGTCGGGCGTGACGTCGTCGGCGCCGAACATGGTGCGGAAGCGATCCTGGATGGCGGTGATATGCTCGCCGATGACGACCTTCGCGCCTGTCTTCCTGCGCAGGAAGTCGCCGGCCGACAGGTGGTCGGCGTGGGCGTGGGTTTCGAGCGAATAGACGAGCTTCAGGCCATGACCTGCCGCAAAGTCCAGGATCTCGTCGGCCTGTACGGTGGAGACCTTCGCGGACTTGGCGTCGAAGTCGAGCGCGGGATCGATGACCGCCGCCTCTTTCGTCGCCTCGTCCCAGACAAGGTAGGTCGCGGTGGAGGTCGGCTGGTGGAAGAATACCTGTTGCTTGACGGACATGGCGTCCTCCTTCGCCCATCATATGGGACGACTGGATAAATTAGCAATCACGCATATATCCTGACCCATGGAGATGACCTTCACCGTCGCGGCGCTGGCGGCCCTCAGCGGAGGGCTGGTCGGCTTTCTGCTGGCGGTGTTCGGCGGGGGCGGGTCGGTGCTGGCCACCCCGGCGCTTCTGTATCTGGTGGGCATTCGCGATCCCCACGTGGCCATCGGCACCTCCGCCGCCGCGGTGGCCGTCAACGCCGCCATGAGCCTTTTGGCCCACGGCCGGGGCGGGCGGGTGAAGTGGCCCTGCGCCAGCGTCTTCGCCGCGGCGGGGCTGATCGGCTCGCTGCTGGGATCGAGTCTCGCCAAGCAGGTGGAGGGTCAACGGCTCCTCCTCTTCTTCGCCGTCGCCATGGCCGCGATCGCAATTTCGATGATGCGGCGGCCGAAGGACGAGGGGAACCCCCACGTCCGTATCGGCTGGAAGTTGACCCTGAAGCTGGCCCCCATCGGGCTGCTCACCGGTTTTGCGGCAGGCTTCTTCGGCATCGGCGGCGGCTTCCTGATCGTGCCCGGACTGATGGCGGCGACGGGCATGACGCTGGCCAGCGCCGCGGCCTCCTCGCTGCTGTCGGTGGCGCTGTTCGGCGCGGCGACGTCGGCCAACTACGCGATCTCCGGGATGGTCGACTGGCCGGTCGCGGCCGTCTTCGTGGCCGGCGGCGCGCTCGGCGGCCTCGGCGGCATGCGGGTTTCCAGGCTGCTGGCCGGCCGTGCGCTGCTCGCGCGGCGCCTGTTTGCGGTGCTGGTGCTGCTGGTGGCGGCCTATGTCGCCGTACGCGCGCTCGGCCTGCCGTAGATGTCGCAGAGCGTGTCGATCACCCGGATCGCGGCGGGGTCGGACAGTCTGTAGAAGATGGTCTGCCCGTCGCGGCGCGTGGTCACCAGCCCGTCGGCGCGCAGCTTGGCCAGGTGCTGGGAAGCCGCCGACTGCGCGAGCCCCACGTGGTGGGCCAGGTCGTTGACCGAGTGCTCCCCCTCCGCCAGCTGGCACAGCAGGATCAGCCGCTGCTCGCTCGCCAGCATCTTCATCAGCCGCGCAGCCGAAACCGCGCTCGCTTCCAGCTGCGCGAGTTCTTCATGATCGGGTGGGGGAGCCGGGGGAAGGGTGCTCACCATGCCGCATTATATGACGGCAACTCCCGATAGAAAAGGAAGCCGCGCCATTGGGGCGAGCCCGGAAATTGACCTGAGTCATCGCGCCCTCGCCGGTTACATCGAACTGTCATGGAAGCTTTGTAAGAGGACCTCGCGCGGCTCGACGGGAGCGCGCGCATCACGAGGGGTTTCCCAATGAAGAAAATGTCTCTGGTGACGGGGGCGGCGATAGGGGCGCTGCTCGCCGTCGGGGTCGCTTCGCAAGCCGACGCGGCGCCGAAGCACAAGGCCGCCGTACAGTCCGGCCCGAGCGCCGCAGAGGTCCAGGCCGCCGAAATCGACTCCCTGCGCGAGCAGGTCCGTATCCTCACCGACCGCCTCAACGCCATCGAAGGCAAACAGGCGGCCGTCCAGCAGCAGGCCACGCAAGCGACGGCCGCCGCCCAGGCCGCTCAGGCCCAGGTCGACACCCTGCCCGCCCAGGTAAAGACCGAAGTCGCCGCCGCCACGCCGAAGCCGAAGCCCAGCTGGGCCGACAACACCTCGGTCAGCGGCCGGATGTACTTCGATGTCAGCCACATCGACCACAAGAACAATGGCGTCAAGCAGCCGGACACCGGCACGGGCTTCGACATCAAGCGCTTCTATGTCGGCGTCGATCACAAATTCAACGACACCTATTCCGGCAACATCACCACGGACGTGACCTACAACGGGAACAACCCGGACAAGCAGGTCGACGTCTACGTGAAGAAGGCCTACCTGCAGGCCAAGTATTCGGACGCCCTGGTGGTCCGTCTCGGCTCGGCCGACCTGCCCTGGATTCCCTTCGCGGAAGACGTCTACGGCTACCGCTACGTCGAAAACACCCTGCCTGACCGCGTGAAGGCCGGCACGTCCGCCGACTGGGGCGTGCACGTCTCCGGCAAAGTCGCCGACGGCCTGTTCAGCTACGCGGTCTCGGCCATCAACGGCAACGGCTACAAGAACCCGACGCGCTCCAAGAGCGTCGACCTCGAAGGCCGCGTCAGCACGACCTTCGACAACGTCACGCTCGCGCTCGGCGCCTACACCGGCAAGCTCGGCAAGAACGTCGAGGGCGCCACCACGCACCACGACGCCACCCGCTGGAACGCGCTGGCCGCCTACAAGATGGATAACTTCCGGATCGGCGCGGAATACTTCCGCACGAAAAACTGGAACAGCGTGCTGACCACGACGACGGACAGCGCCGACGGCTGGTCGGTCTTCACCTCCTACGCCTTCACCCCCCAAATCAGCGCGTTTGGCCGCTACGACTGGGTGAAAGCCAAGAAGACGGCGATGCCGACCGTCGACGACAACTACTTCAACGTCGGCCTGCAGTGGGAGCCGACCAAGATCGTCGACTTCGCGCTGGTCTACAAACGCGACGAGGCCAAGCACGGCCTGATCTCGACCTCGAACGGCTCCATCGGCGGCTCCGACAAGGGCACGTACGACGAGTTCGGCGTCTGGGGTCAGTATCGCTGGTAACAGCGCTTCTACCGCTACCGATTGGGAGCTCCCGGCGACGGGAGCTCCTTTTCGTTTGTCTCGTCCACAACCCGGCTTCGTCTGACACAAAACCGCAGCAATACTGTCAACGGGCCTGCAACAAACCCGACTACTCCCTCCTCAAGAGCGACAGAAGAACACGGGGCGCTCTGTCAGGAGAGACATCATCATGTTGAAGAAAATCGCCGTGGCCGTCGCCGTCGCGCTCATCGTCGGGGCGCCCGCCGCCCAGGCGGCTTCCATCACCGGCGCGGGCTCCACCTTCGCCGCGCCGATCTACGCCAAGTGGGCCGAGGCCTACAAAGCCCAGACCGGGACCTCGCTGAACTACCAGGCCATCGGCTCCGGCGGCGGCATCAAGCAGATCGAGGCCAAGACGGTCGATTTCGGCGGCAGCGACAAGCCGCTGAAGCCCGCCGACCTTCAGGCCAACGGCCTGATGCAGTTCCCCTCCGCCATGGGCGGCGTCGTGCCGGTGATGAACCTGCCGGGCATCGCGCCGGGCCAGCTCAAGCTGACGGGCACCCAGCTCGCCGACATCTACCGCGGCGTCATCCGCCGCTGGGACGACCCGCTGATCGCGCTGAACAACAAGGGCGTGAACCTGCCGCACCTGCCGATCACGGTGGTGCACCGCTCGGACGGCTCGGGCACGACCTTCCTGTTCACCAGCTACCTGGCGATGAAGGCGCCGCACTGGGCGAGCGAGGTGGGCGCCAGCGACTCCGTCCAGTGGCCGGCCGGCGTCGGCGGCAAGGGCAACGACGGCGTCGCCGCCATGGTCAAGCAAACGCAGGGCGCCATCGGCTACGTCGAATACGCCTACGCCAAGCAGAACGGCATGACCTACGCGCTGATGCAGAACAAGGCCGGCAAGTTCGTCGCCCCGACCGCCCCGGCCTTCGCCGCCGCGGCCGCCGGCGCGGACTGGAGCAAGGCGCCAGGCTACTACCTGCTGCTGCTCGACCAGCCGGGCGCCGCCTCATGGCCGATCACGGGCGCGACCTTCGTCCTGATCCACACCCGCCAGGACAACCCCGCCGCCGGCCGCGAAGTGCTGAAGTTCTTCGACTGGGCCTACAAGAACGGCGACCCCATGGCCGTGCAGCTGGACTACGTCCCGATGCCGGCCAAGGTGAAGGACATGGTCCGCAAGGCCTGGGCCAGGCAGATCGCCGGCGCCGACGGCAAGACGGTCTACGCCTCGCGGTGAGCTAAATAGTCTTCCCCCTCTGGGGGAAGTACCCGCGAAGCGGGGG
>JBLNCT010000106.1:0-4801 GCA_050260915.1 Parcubacteria group bacterium | reverse complement strand
ATCGAAGCCGCTAACCTCGTCCTCAGCCGCGGCCAGCCATGGCTAAGACAACCCGCAACCTGAACATGGTTGCTCATCCGTCAGCCTTCGGCTGCCACCTTCTCCCGCAAGGGGAGAAGGGACCTACATCCCTCGCGCGAACAGGGGCGAAGCCGGTCCTCTTTGCCCAAGCCGCAAACCGGGTGCTAATCAGGCTCAAGTGTCGGGAGGAGTTGCGGAAATGGCGAAGGACAGCGCGGACCAGCCGGTCTCGATGCGCACCGTGGTGGCGGCTTCGTCCGCTGGGACGGCGTTCGAGTGGTATGACTTCTTCATCTTCGGCACCCTTGCCACCGTCATTTCCAAGGCCTTCTTCTCGTCGCTGAATGAGACGGCCGGCTACATCGCCGCGCTCGCGCTGTTCGGCGCCGGGTTCGCGTTCCGGCCGCTGGGGGCGCTGATCTTCGGGCATCTGGGCGACCGGGTGGGGCGCAAGGCGGCCTTTCTGATCACGGTGTCGATGATGGGCGGGGCGACCTTCGCCATCGGGCTGCTGCCGACCTACGCGCAGGCGGGCGTGCTGGCGCCCATCCTGCTGATCCTGATGCGCATTATCCAGGGGACGGCGCTGGGCGGCGAGTACGGCGGGGCGGCCATCTATGTCGCCGAGCACGCGGCGCCCGACAAGCGCGGCTCGATGACCGGCTGGATCCAGGTCTCGGCGGCGTTCGGGTTGCTGGGCGCGCTGGCCGTGATCCTGGTGACCCGCACGGCGCTGGGCGAGGACGCTTTTACGGCCTGGGGCTGGCGCATCCCGTTCCTCGTCTCGGCGGTGCTGCTGGCGATCAGCGTCTATATGCGCCTGAAGCTGTCGGAGAGCCCGACCTTCAAGGCGCTGAAGGAAGCGGGCGAGCACTCCACCGCCCCTTGGGGCGAGGCGTTCGGCCAGTGGAAGAACCTGAAGCTGGTGCTGCTGGCGCTGGTCGCGATCATGTTCGCGCAAGGGGCGGTCTGGTACTGCGCCTTCTTCTACACCCAGGTCTTCCTCGAGAAGTTCCTGAAGGTCCCGGCGCCGACGGTGAACGGCTTGATCATGGCCATGGTGCTGGTCAGCGCGCCGCTCTACGTCGTCTTCGGCTGGCTGTCAGACAAGATCGGCCGCAAGTGGGTGATGTTCGCGGGCATGGCGCTGGTGCTGGTGGCCTACTTCCCCGGGTTCCATGCGCTGACGCGCTACGCCAATCCGGCGCTGGCCGAGGCGCAGGCAAGAACGCCCGTGACGGTGATCGCGGACCCCGCCTCCTGCTCGCTCCAGTTCGATCCGGTGGGCAAGGCGTCCTTCACCTCGTCCTGCGACATCGCCAAGAGCACGCTCGCCAACGCCGGCGTTTCGTATGCAAACGAGGCGGCCCCCGCAGGCGCCCTGGCGCAGGTGAAGATCGGCGACACCCTCGTGCCGTCGACCGACGCGCGCGGCCTCGACAAGGCCAAGGCGAAGGCCGTGAAAACCGAGGTCGAAACCCGCCTCAAGGCCGCGCTGAAGGCGGCCGGCTATCCGGCGGCGGCCGACCCCGCGCGGATCAACATGGGCGGCCTCTTCGCCGTGCTGATGCTCTTCGCCATCGGGGCGACGGCGCTCTACGGACCGCAGGCATCGGCGCTGGTCGAGCTCTTCCCGACGCGGGTGCGCTACACGGCGCTGTCGGTGCCCTACAACATCGGAACGGGTTGGGTCGGCGGCTTCGTGCCCTTCACCGCCTTCGCCATCGTGGCGGCGACGGGGAACACCTACGCAGGCCTGTGGTACCCGGTGATCTTCACCGCCATCAGCGTGGTGGTGACCCTGCTGCTTTGGCCGGAGACGAAGGGGCGGGCGTTGGAAGGGGTTTAGCCTTTCAGCCGCACCACACGCTTGCCGCTCGCCACCAACTCGGCAACGCGAGCGTCGTCGCTCAGCCGCTCGGCGTCACGCCTGGCCATCGCGACGATGTCGGGGTTCGCGCCGGGCTCCACGATCAGGAAGTCCGCCGCGCCCAACGCCCTGAGCGTCCGCAGCGTGATGAGGTCCGCCGGCCCGCTGGCGTCGATCTCCAGCACCTCGCCCTTGGCCGCCTGCGCCGCCGACAGCGCCTCGCGCAGCAGCCGGACCGCGCGCTCCATCTCGCCGTCCATCGCCGCCTGCGCCGCGAGCCCGTGCAGGGCCTCGCGCAGGAAGGCCCGCCGCTGGGTCGGGTCCGGCAGGCCCGCGCGGACCTCGTCCTGCAGTTGGCGGAAGAGGGCCGCGACCCGCCCGATCCCCTGCGGCAGCCGCGCCTCCAGCTCGCTCCTCAGCATCGTCGCCAGCATCGGCGAGGCGCCGCCCGTGCCGATGGCGGCCACCACCTCGCCCCGGTCGACGATGGCGGGGGTGGTGAAGTCCGACAGCTCCGGCCGGTCGACGGTGTTGACGATGCACCTGGCTAAAGCCGCCGCCCGCGCCGCCTTCCGCGCGAAGTCCTCGTCGCCGACGATGAAGGCCAGCAGGGCGCCGGAGTAGGCCTCGATGGTCAGCGCATCCTCGCCTTCCACCCGCACCACCTGGGCTGGTGAGCCCTCGAACAGGCGCGCCTTCGCCTCGGCGGCCTCGCCCGATCCGGCGATCACCACCTTGCGGTCCTTCAGCGGAAAGAAGGCCGGGAAGGCGTCCACTTAAGTTCCTCTCAAGCAGTTCAGCTGCACCATTACCCCAACTTGGGTTGATACCGCTTCGTTAAGGTTCGGCCGTTATGGTTTCCGCGTTTTTAACCAAAAGGCCGCAAAGCGCCGCCATGGCACACGCCGCCTTCATCGCCGAGCCGCCACGCCGCGCGCAGCCGGGCCGCGTCCGCGCGCTGGGCTGCCGCGTGTGGGACGCGGCGGGCGAGGCGCGGATCGACTTCGACATGGGCGGCGGCGCGGTGCTGCTGGGTCACGCCCACCTGCTGGTGGAAGCCGCCGTCGCCGACATCGCGCCCGACGTGGAGCATGCGGCCGCCGAAGAGCTGAAGGCGCTGGCCGAGGCTGAAGCCGTCCGCTTCACCGCCGAGGAATCCCAGGCGCTCCCCGCCGCCATCGGCGCCGTGCGCCGCGTGACAGGCCGCAGGCGCGTGCTGGCCTGCCTGCCCGCCTCCGGTCCGATCGCCGAGACCGACGACCTCGCCGCTATCGTGATCGACCCGCTGGGCGCGCAGCCGCAGGATCTCGCTGCTGCGCGCGCGCTCGCCGACGCCACCGGCGCGGCGCTGATCTTCGACGAGGGCGTCTCGGCCTTCCGCGTGCACGAGCACGGGACGCGCGGGCTGACCGGCGTCGTTCCCGACCTCGCCATCCACGGCGCCGCCATCGCTAACGGACGCCCCATCGGCGCCATCGCCGGACGCGCGGACCTGGTCGCCGCTATCGACGAACACGACCTGGCGCCCGCCCGCGCGGACTCGCTGGCCGCGGCCTTCGCGACGCTGCATGTGCTGGCCGAATACCCGATAGCGCCGCAGCTGCGCGTGCTGGGCGCCGAGCTGCAGGCGGAGGTCGCGCGCATCGTCGAAGCCTCCGCCGCCGAGCGTTTCTTCGCGCTCGACGGCGATCCGACCATGCCCGTGCCGCTGTTCGCCGCGCCCCAGCTCGAAGGGCTGTGGCTGCGCGAGATGGCGAGTCGCGGCTTCATCGTCGTCGGCCCGCATTGCCTCAGCGCCGCGCACGGCGAGCCCGAGGTGGCGCGCCTGATCGAGGCCTACGCCGCCGTCATCCCCGCCATGACCGCCAAGGGGCTGCTTGAGTCCCTGCTGCGCCGTCCCCCCCAACCCTTTTCGGCCCGCGCATGAATGTAAGACTTTCCAAGCTCGGCCTCGCGGCCGCGCAATTCGGCCTCGGCGCCGCCACGCCCCCGCGCGGCAAGACGCCGGAGTCCGAGACGCAGGCCATCTTCCAGGTGGCCGCCCGCGCCGGCATGTCGGTGCTCGACACCTCCGGCGTCTATGGCCAGGGCGAGAGCCTGCTGGGCCAGCTGCTGCCCAGGCCCCAGCCGTTCAGGGTGACGCTCGGCGCGCCGCGCTGCGACCGCGGTCCCGACTTTGCCGAGGCCGAGGCGCGCGCGTCCCTGGCACGCCTGGGACTCGCCCGCGCCGATGCGATCGTCGTCCAGGCGCCCAGCGACCTTTTCGGCGCTCAGGGCGCGGCGACCTGGGACCGCCTGCGCCTGCTGCGGGACGAGGGGCTGTTCGCCAAGATCGGCGTGGCGGTGCACTACTCCGACGACCCGGTGGGCGTGGCGTTGCGCTTCAAGCCCGACATTATCCAGGCGCCGGCCAGCCTGCTCGACCAGCGGCTGCTGGTGGACGGGGCGCTGGCCAGGATCGCCGACATGGGGGTCGAGGTGCAGCTGCGCTCGATCTTCCTGAACGGCCTCTTGTTCCTGCCGCCCGACCGCATTCCCGCCCCGCTCAAGGGCGCCTCGGGCAGCATCTCGCGCGTGCGGCGGCTGATCGCCGAAGGTCGCTCCGACCCGCTGCAGGCGGCGCTCGGGTTCGCGCTGTCGCGGAAGGAGGCGACGGCCGTGCTGGTCGGCGTCACCTCCGCCGCGGAGCTGTCGGCCGTGGTCGCGGCGGCGGCAAGCCCGCCCCCGGACCTCGACTGGGACAACATGGCCATCGAAGACCCCGCCGTCCTCGAACCCGGCCGCTGGGCGGCGGCTTAGGTGTCGAAGCTATGAAGGTTGTTCACCCGGGGAGTGTCTTGAACGAAGCTGGGGTTGCGACACTCCACTTCCACCGGAGCTCCCCGGATGAACGTACACAAGAATGCTCGG
>JBLNCT010000105.1:0-73218 GCA_050260915.1 Parcubacteria group bacterium | reverse complement strand
CGGATTTTCTGCAAAACCTGTTCAGGCCGGCAGGGTTGCGAGCTTCTTCGCCAGGAAGGCGTCGAGGTCGCCGCCGGTGAACAGATAGCCGCGCACGCCGGCCCGCTCGGCGGCCTCGATGTCGGTCTCCTTGTCGCCGATCAGGATCACCTCGGCCGGATCGAGCGACCATTCTTCCAGGGCCCGCAGGATCATCCCGGGGTTGGGCTTGCGGTCCGGGTGGTCGGGGTGGCGCAGCGCCTCGTCCTCGGCGTCGGGGTGATAGGGGCAGAAGTAGATGGCGTCGAAGTGTGCGCCCACGGCCGCCAGGTCGGCCTGCATCTGGTCGTGCAGGGCGTGCATGGAGGCCTCGTCGTAATAGCCCCGCCCGATCCCGGACTGGTTGGTGGCGACGATCGCCAGCACGCCGGCGTCGTTGCAGCGGCGCACGGCTCGCTTGGCGCCCGTGATCCACTCCAGCTTGTCGACCTCGTAGACATAGCCGTGGTCGACGTTCAGCACGCCGTCGCGGTCGAAGATCACGGCTCTGCGGCGATGGGCGGCCATGTGGATAACCTAGCGGCGCGGGCCGCCTTCGCCTAGAAGCCGCTGGAATGGGGAGCCCTATCGATGACGCCCGCGAGGTCCGCGACCAGCTGAAGGGCTGGCTGCTGGACTGCGCTTATCCGCTGTGGGCGACAGCGGGCCGGGACCGGGCCGGGTTCGTGGAGAAGCTCGCCCTGGATGGCCGGCCGGTCGAGGCGCCCCGCCGTTTTCGGGTCGCCGCCCGCCAGACCTATGCCTTCGCCCTGGCGCGGGACGTCGGCTGGAGCGGCGATTGGCGCGGGCTGGTCGAGCACGGGCTGGCCGCGATGGAACGATACCGGCGCCCCGACGGCCTCTACGCCATCCTCGCGTCGGCCGACGGCGAGCTCATGGACGACACGCCCGCGCCCTACGAGCAGGCCTTCGCCATGCTGGCGCTCTCGGCGGCGCAGCAGGTGCTGGGCGGCGATTTCGAGACGCAGGCGATCCGCACGCGCGAGGCATTGAAGGTCCGCGTTGGCCGGCCCGATGGCGGCTTCTACGACAGCGCCGAGCGTAAGCCGCCGCTGCTTGCCAACCCCCACATGCATCTGTTCGAGGCCGCTCAGGCGTGGACGACTCTGGGGGAGGACGACGGCTGGGGCGGTATGGCCGACGCCATCGGCCGGATCGCCGTCTCCCGCATGATTGAGCCTGCCACCGGCGCGCTCTGCGAACAGTACGACGATGACTGGCGGCCATTGGCCGATGCCGACGTCGAGCCCGGTCACCAGTTCGAATGGGGCTGGCTCCTGCTGAGGTCCGGCGCGCGAGCCGAGGCGCTGCGCCTCGTCGACCTTGCCGAAAGCCACGGCGTCGACGCGGAACGCGGCGTGGCCTTCAACAGCCTCGACGCCGCCCTGAAGCCTCGCGACCTTTCGGCTCGCCTCTGGCCGCAGACCGAACGCCTGAAGGCCGGTGTCGCCGCGGCTTTGGAGACCGGCGAGGACCGCTACTGGACGATGGCGGCGGAGGCTGGGCGGGGCTTGCAGAAGTATCTCGCGACCGACGTGCCGGGCCTCTGGCGCGACCGCATGCGCCCCGACGGTTCGTTCGTTGACGAGCCAGCGCCCGCCAGCTCCTTCTACCACATCGTCGGCGCGATCCTGGACCTGGACCGGGCGTTCGGTTAGCCGGCGCGACGTTTTCTCTGTGTCACGTGCGGTTTGCTGATGCCCTGGAACGGCGCGGTCAGAGGACGGAAGAACTGCTGCACAGCGTCACGGGCCTGCGCGCGCACGAACTGGCGGTCAATGACCACCTCCTCGGGGCGCGGCTGCCGGTTTCCACGCAGAACAGTATCGGTCACGTTTCGATCTCCCGATTGCGCCACACCGTAACGCAAAACTTCCAGACTTCGACCAAAATCAACAGGCCGAAGCACACCACATCCGCCGCCCACAGGAACATCTCGATGCCCTGCATGCCTGTAATAAGCCATGTGGGCGCCATGTGGTGAGTTTCACAGAGCGCCGTGACCCAATTGAGGAATACGGCCGCGATGGTGATGATCGAAAAAAGAAGCACGCCCACCAGGACGTGGACGACGAGCCCGACAACGGCCGCCATCGTCCGCGATGTTGTGATCGCCATGCTCTCCCCCCGAATCGCGAGCACACGCTACCGTAAGTAGTCCAGCGAGGCCTAACGCCTCTTATTCAAAGCCTCCGCAATCGCCTTCACCTCCTCGGCGCGGTCGAGCGGGCAGACGAGGACGTTGCCGCCGTCGACGACGATGGCCAGGCCTTCGACGCCGATGGCCGCGACGAGGGGGCCGTCCGTGCGAATGAGGCTGTTCTTTACGTCCACCAGCCGGACCTCGCCGGAGACGACGTTGCCGTGCGCGTCAGGCTCGCCGGCGTCACGGATGGCGGGCCAGGCGCCGAGGTCGGACCAGGTGAAGTCGGCCATCACTACCGCCGCGCGCTTGGTGTGCTCCATGACGGCGTAGTCGATGGACTTGGCGGGTGCGCGGGCGAAGGCTTCCGGCGAGAGGTGGATTTGGCTGGCGTCGCCTTTAGCATCCCGCACCGCCGCCTCTGCAGCTTCGGCCATGGCGGGTTCGAACGCCGCCATCTCGGAGAGCAGCACGTCGGCGCGGAAGCAGAAGTTGCCGCTGTTCCAGAGGCGGCCTTCGCTCAGGTAGCGTCTCGCGGTCTCCAGGTCCGGCTTTTCGACGAACGACTGCACGGCGAACACGCCTTCGCTGAGCGGCGCGCCAGGCAGGATATAGCCGTATCCTGTCGCCGGCCGGTCCGGCTTTACGCCGAAAGTGACGATCCGCCCCTCCGTCGCGGCCTGGGCCGCAAGTCTCGCGGCCTTGCAGAATTTCTCGGGCTCGCCGACGTAGTGGTCGGCCGCCAGCAGCAGCACGACCCCACCCGGATCGACGCTCTTGACGTAAGCCGCCGCCGCGGCCGCCGCCGGTCCGGAGTTGCGCGGCCCGGGCTCCACCAGCACCACGGGTTCGACACCTACAGCCTCCGCCTGGGCCTTCGCCTCCCGCGCCATCGCGGGCCCAGTGACGACGATCGGCCTCTCGGCGCCCAGTCCGGCGAGCCGCAGCAGCGTCTCCTGGAAGCTGGAATGCGGGCCCGTCAGCGGCAGGAACTGCTTGGGCCGACCGGGTCTCGAAGCCGGCCAAAGCCGCGTGCCCGAGCCCCCGCACAGCACGACCGGATGTAGCGCCAATGATTCCTCCCCCAGAAATACTTGCAGCCTACGCGGTTCCGGTATGCTTGTGCGAGGGGGCTATCCCGCATAAGTGCCCGGCCAACATGACCAATGTTTCGCCAGTCCGGCTGACCCACCTCGAACGACTTGAGGCGGAGAGCATCCACATCATGCGCGAGGTCGTCGCCGAGTGCGAACGGCCGGTGATGCTCTATTCCATCGGCAAGGACTCGGCGGTGATGCTGCACCTCGCCGCCAAGGCCTTCTATCCGTCGAAGCCGCCGTTCCCGCTGCTCCACGTCGACACGACCTGGAAGTTCAAGGCGATGTACGAGATGCGCGAGCGGATGGCGCGCGAGCTCGGCTTCGAGCTGATCGTCCACAAGAACCCGGACGCCGAGGCGCGCGGCATCAACCCCTTCGACCACGGCTCGGCGCTCCACACCGACCTTTGGAAGACGGAAGGCCTCAAGCAGGCGCTCGACAAGTACGGTTTCGACGCGGCCTTCGGCGGCGCGCGGCGCGATGAGGAAAAGAGCCGCGCCAAGGAGCGGGTCTTCTCCTTCCGCTCGGCCCAGCACCGGTGGGATCCGAAGAACCAGCGGCCGGAGCTCTGGCGGCTCTACAATGCGCGGAAAGGTCCGGGCGAGAGCGTCCGCGTCTTCCCGATCTCCAACTGGACCGAGCTCGACATCTGGCAATACATCCACCTGGAGAACATCCCGATCGTGCCGCTCTACTACGCGGCCGAGCGGCCGGTGGTGGAGCGCTCGGGCTCGCTCATCATGGTCGACGATGAGCGCATGCGGCTCAATCCCGGCGAGGAGCCGCAGATGAAGTCGGTGCGCTTCCGCACGCTCGGCTGTTACCCGCTGACGGGCGCGGTGGAGAGCACGGCGGCCACCCTGCCCGAGATCATCCAGGAGATGCTTCTGACCACGACCTCGGAACGGCAGGGTCGGGTCATCGACCACGACCAGGCCGCCTCGATGGAGAAGAAGAAGCAGGAGGGCTACTTCTGATGCCCCCCTTGTCAACAAATGCAGGCCAAGCCCACCAATCCGCCCTCATCGCCGAGGACATCGAGGCCTACCTCCACCAGCACCAGCACAAGTCGCTGCTGCGGTTCATCACCTGCGGCTCGGTGGACGACGGCAAGTCGACCCTGATCGGGCGGCTGCTCTACGACTCCAAGATGATCTTCGAGGACCAGCTTTCGGCGCTGGAGGCCGACTCGAAGAAGGTCGGCACGCAGGGCGGCAATATCGACTTCGCCCTGCTGGTCGATGGGCTCGCCGCCGAGCGCGAGCAGGGCATCACCATCGACGTCGCCTACCGCTTCTTCTCGACGGAGACGCGGAAGTTCATCGTCGCCGATACCCCCGGCCACGAGCAGTACACGCGCAACATGGTCACCGGCGCCTCGACCGCCGACGCGGCCGTGATCCTGATCGATGCGCGCAAGGGCGTGCTGACCCAGACGCGGCGCCACTCCTATCTCGTCAGCCTGATCGGCATCCGCCACATCGTGCTGGCGGTGAACAAGATGGACCTGGTCGACTGGTCGAAGGAGGTCTTCGACGCCATCGTCCAGGAATACGCCGACTTCGCCGCCCAGATCGGCATCGCCAGCTTCACCGCCATCCCGATGTCAGCGCTGAACGGCGACAACATCACCGAGCCGAGCGCCGCCGCGCCCTGGTACGACGGCCCGCCGCTGATGACCTGGCTCGAAGAGGTCCAGGTTGAGGACGACCTGCAGGCGGGACCCTTCCGGATGCCGGTGCAGTGGGTGAACCGACCGAACCTCGACTTCCGGGGCTTCTCGGGCCTGATCGCTTCGGGCACGGTGCGGCCCGGCGACCGGATCAAGGTGCTCCCGTCGGGCCGAGAGAGCCGGGTGGCTCGGATCGTCACCATGGCGGGCGACCTCGAGCGAGGCGTGGCCGGCCAATCGGTCACCATCACGCTGCAGGACGAGATCGACGTCTCCCGCGGCGACGTGATCGCCACCGCCGCCGAGCCGCCGCAGGTTTCCGACCAGTTCGAGAGCACCATCGTGTGGTTCGATGACGACCACCTGTTGCCGGGCCGGCCCTACCTGCTGAAGATCGGCGCACGCACGGTCGGGGCGTCCATCACCGAGCTGAAGCACCGGGTCAACGTCAACACGCTGGAACACACGGCGGCCAAGACGCTGGAGCTGAACGAGATCGGCGTCTGCAACATCTCGCTCGACCGCGCGATCCCGTTCGAGGCCTATGCCGACAACCGCGACCTCGGCGGGTTCATCCTCATCGACCGGATGTCGAACCGCACGGTCGGCGCGGGGATGCTGCACTTTGCGCTGCGTCGGGCCGCCAACATCCACTGGCAGGCGACCGACGTGGACAAGGCCGCGCGCGCGACGCTGAACGGTCAGAAGGCGCGGGTGGTCTGGTTCACCGGCCTGTCGGGCGCAGGCAAGTCGACCATCGCCAACCTGGTCGAGAAGCGCCTGCATGCGCTGGGCCGTCACACCTACCTGCTGGACGGCGACAACGTCCGCCATGGCCTCAACAAGGACCTCGGCTTCACCGAGGAGGACCGGGTCGAGAACATCCGCCGGGTGGCCGAGGTCGCCAAGCTGATGGTGGACGCCGGCCTGGTCGTGCTGACAGCCTTCATCTCGCCCTTCCGCGCCGAGCGGCGCCTCGCGCGTTCACTGATGGGCGAGGGCGAGTTCGTTGAGGTCTTCATCGACACGCCCCTGGCTGAGGCCGAGAAGCGGGACGTGAAGGGCCTCTACAGGAAGGCCCGCGCGGGCGAGCTGAAGAACTTCACCGGCGTCGACAGCCCGTATGAGGAGCCGGAGAGCCCGGAAATCCGCATCGACACCACGGGCCTCAGCCCCGTTGAGGCCGCCGAGAAGATCGTCGCCTGGCTGGAAGAACAGACCGGCTGATCTGACCGCAACCTTGGCCCGGCGCGTCGCGTTGCTGGGTCATGCGCGCGTTCAAGGCCCTGATTGCGGCTGTGCTGTTGTTTGTCGCCTTTCCGGCGGCGGCCGAGGTGCGGGTCACCTTCTACTCCCATCCCTGGAGCGCCGGCGGCGACGGCCAGTATCCCCACGCCTTCATCCGCGTCACCGGCCTGCCCGCCTGGGCCAGGGACCCCGTCGACGAGACCTACGGCTTCACCACCAGGCAGCAGGCGCTGGTCTTCTTCAAAGCGCGTGGCTTCGTCGAGGGCGCGCGACCTGACTATGTGGCGCGCTCGACCCCCTATTTCTGGATCGAGATCTCCGACGACGAATATCGGGCGCTGCGCGAACGGATCGATACCTGGAACCGGCCGCCGGGGTCGGACTACAACCTCTACCACCGCAACTGCATCGTCTTCGTCGCGGACCTGGCGCAATCGCTGGGGCTGACGGTCGGCGACACCAAGACGCTCGACCCCGACGTCTTCATGGCCGGGCTGAAGCAGCTGAACGCGACGCGCGTCGCCGAAGGGCTCGCCCCGCCGATGGACCGGCCCGCGCCCGCGATGGCCGCGCTCGCCTCCGCCAGCGGGCCTTGAGATCGCCGCCGTGTCGCGCGACACAGGAGGGATGCGCCGCTCTCTCGTGCTCGTTGCAACCCTGCTCGCCGCATCCGTCGCCCGCGCCGAGCCGCTGGACGATGAGCTCGACACGCTGCAGGCGGAGGATGCGCGGGTAGCCGCCGTGGGATACCGCCTGGTGACCGCCAACCTGGAGCTCTGCGCGGCAAGAGGGCCCGCCAGCGGCCTCGCTCTGCACGATGCGCTTCAGTACGGACCGCGTGACCGGCCGGCGGCCATGCGCCACTTCGGTCTCAACGGCGCGCCGGGCGTGCTGGCGGTGGCGCCTGGCAGTCCGGCCGAAGCGGCGGGCATCAAGGCGGGCGACCTGTTGCTGGGGGTGGGCGGAGACATCGGCTTCGACGTCACCCCGCCGCCCGTGGATGCGCCGGCCAGCGAGGCCGGCGTCGATGCGGCCTTCGACCGCCTGGACCGCGCGCTTTCGGGCGGTTCGGCCAAGAGCTGGTTGAGCCGGCAGGGGCGCGTCTACACCGTTCAGCTCGGCTCGACGCCTGCCTGCGCCTACCGGTTCCAGGTCTATCCCTCCTCCGTGCGCAACGCCTCGGCCAACGGCCAGACCGTCCTCGTCAGCACGGCGCTCGTCCGCTATGCGGTGCGCGACGAGGACCTTGCGGTCGCGCTTGGGCACGAGCTGGCGCACAGCGTCCTGGCTCATGTGCAGCATCCAATCGGCAGCTCACGCAGCCGCGAGCGCGCGGCCGATTACCTGGGCCTCTACCTGACCGCGCGGGCGGGCTACGACATCTCCGGCGCGAGCGCGTTCTGGCGCCGGTTCGGCGCGGACGACTGGCGGGCGCGGGGCGACATCTTCACCCACCCAAGCGCGTCCGCCCGCGCCAAGGCGCTGGCGCGGACGACAGCGGAAATCCAGGCCAAGCGAGCGGCGGGACAGCCGCTGCTGCCGGACGGCGTCGGGCGTTAGGGCTGCGCGCCCGCGGGCGCCGCCATGGCCAGCATGTTCATGCGCCGACCGTCCGGCAGCTCCATGTCGCCGGGCTTCATGTCGGCGGGGCACGGGCCCTGCCACTCGGCGTCGATGGTGACGGTGCGTGTGCCGTTCATCTGGGCCATCGGGGCGCCGCTGGTGGTCGTCTCCGCCTTGACCTCGTACTTGCTGTCGAAGTCGCCCACGGCCGAACCCTCGGTGACCATTCGAATGCCGCCCTCCATCTGGCAGACGGACGAGAATTTCCAGGACCCGTCGGGCTGGCGCTGCACGTCGTTCTTGGCGCAGCCGCTCCGCACGCCCTGCTGGGCCCACCAGGAAACCTTCGAGTCCGTCGCCTCATCCAGGCAGAGTTTGGCCGACTGGACCACATCGAGGCCTTCGATCAGCATCGTCTGCTTCCACAGGCCGGGCTTGCGTTTGGGCGTTTCGACCGGGGCGCGGACGGCGACGTTGGCCTGATCGCCCTTGTCGGCGGAGTCCTTGTCGCAGGCCGCCAGAGGCAGGGCCGTCGCGCCGATCAGGAGAGCCGCAATCAAAAGCCGCATGGTCGATCTTCCTTTCAGGAGGGGCTAAGCCGCAAGCGTCGCCAAAAAGCGCGTCCAGCGCAACGGCCTAGGCTCGGCCGATGCTGACATAGGTGAATCCGCGCGCCCGCATATCGTCCGGGCGATAGACGTTGCGCAGGTCGACGACGATCGGCTGCGACATCAGCAGCTTCACGCGATCCAGGTCCAGCGCTCGGAACTGGTCCCATTCGGTGAGGATCAACAGCGCATCGGCGCCTTCCGCAACCTCGTAGGGTCCGGCCGAAAAGCGGACGTTCGGCAGCAGACTTTCGGCCTCGTGCATGCCTTGCGGATCGAAGGCGCTCACCTGCGCGCCCATCCCCTGCAACGCCGGAATGATGTCGAGGCTGGGGGCCTCGCGCATGTCGTCGGTGTTGGGCTTGAATGTCAGCCCCAACACGCCGATCCGCTTGCCGGACAGCTCGCCGCCGAGCGCGTCGGCGACCTTGCGGGCCATGGCCTTCTTGCGCTGGTCGTTGACGCGGACGGTGGTCTCGACCAGCTCGATCGGACTGCCCGCGGCCGTCGCCGTGCGCACCAGCGCCAGGGTGTCCTTCGGAAAGCACGAGCCGCCGTAGCCCGGACCGGCATGCAGGAACTTCGCGCCGATCCGGTTGTCGAGCCCGATGCCGCGGGCCACCTGCTGCACGTCCGCGCCGACGGCCTCGCAGAGATCGGCTACCTCGTTGATGAAGGTGATCTTCATGGCCAGAAAGGCGTTGGCCGCATACTTGATCAGCTCGCTGGTCCGCCGGCCGGTGAACACGATCGGCGTCTCGTTGAGATAGAGCGGCCGATAGAGCTCGGTCAGCACCTCCCGGGCGCGGGGGTCTTCGGTTCCGACCACCACCCGGTCAGGGCGCTTGAAATCCTCGATCGCCGCGCCCTCGCGCAGGAATTCGGGGTTGGAGACGACGGCGAACTTGGCGTCGGGCCGGGCCTTGCGGATGATCTCCTCGATCTCGTCGCCGGTGCCGACCGGGACCGTCGACTTGGTGACCACCACGGTGAAGCCGTCCATCAGCCGCGCGATCTCCTCGGCGGCGGCGTAGACGTAGGACAGGTCGGCGTGGCCGTCGCCACGGCGCGAAGGGGTGCCGACCGCGATGAAGACGGCGTCGGCGTTGCGCACCGCCTCTTCGGCCTCGGTTGCGAAGGAAAGGCGCCCCGCGCGGACGTTTTCCGCCACCAGCAGGTCCAGCCCGGGCTCGTAGATGGGCATGACGCCTTCCCGCAGGCGTTCGATCTTGCCGGCATCCTTGTCGATGCAGCAGACGGTGTGGCCGAAGTCGGCGAAACAGGCGCCGGACACCAGGCCCACATAGCCGGTGCCGATCATCGCAACCCGCATTCATGTCCCCTTCAGTTAGACGGGAGCCTCTTAGCGGACGACGCTGCCTTGCCAAGAGCCAATCGCCAAGCTCGGGCGTTAACGGCGCGGGCACCAAGGAGATGCAGGTGAGGGTGACACGGAGGTCGGTTCTGGGGGGAGCCGCGGCGCTGGGCGCGACCGCTCCCGCCCTGGCCGCGACCGGGATCGACCCGCGGGCGTTCGGCGCCCGCTTCGACGGCGTGACGGACGATACGGCCGCCTGGCAGGCCGCGGTCGACCGGGCGATCCAGACCGGCCAGCCCGTGGTCGCCCGCGGCGGCGTGAGCCGCCTCGTCTGTCGGCCCGATCCGCTGACCACCTACGGCAACACGACCGCCCGGCTCTATCGGGCGGTGGACATCCGGGGCTCCAACCTGACGCTGATCGGGGAAGGCGCGGAGATCCGGCTGGTCGGCTTCGGCCGCCAGAACGCGGTGAACTACGCCTTCGCGACGAAGAAGAACCTGCGGCCGGGCGCGCTCAGCAACATCCGGGTGCGGGGGATGAAGTTCGACTTCGACCCCACCGGCGATCCCTCCATCAACAAGCGTTCCTTCCATCTCGTGGGCGTGCGCGGCGTGGAGATCTCGGACGTCTCGATGCGCTCGTCAGGCGTCCGGGCGGGCGCGACGATCACCCTGCAGAACTGCTCGGGCGTGCGCATGTCGCGGCTGCGGTTTTCCAATACGACCCAGGGCATGAACCTGTCGTACGTCGACGACGTGGTGGGCGACGACTGGAGCTTCGACAACTTCAGCGAGGCGGTCGATTTCGACCGCATGGTGAGCGGCTTCAAGCTCACCAACCTGCGTTTCCGGGGGCGGGACGGCAGGTGCCAGTGCCTGGACCTGAACTCCTGCTCGGACGGCCTCGTCTCGGGCGTGCAGGTGGACACGGTCGGCAACATCGCGACGGTGAACTTCAAGACGACCACGCCGCCGACCTACAGCGAATACGTCTCAAACCCGCACTTCGTCGGCCCACCGTTCCAGCCCTCGAGGAACGTCACCATCGAGCACGTGAGCGGCTCCCGCATCGGCACGCAGCGGAGTCCCGCCTTCGTCCTGGGCGGAGAGGCTCGGCTCGCCGCCCAGAACGCTTCGCCCAACCGCGGCGTGACCCTGCGCGACATCCACCTGACCGCCTGCACGGGCGCGATCCTGATCGAGCAGACGGCCGGTTTCACGCTCGACGACGTGACGCTGGACGGCGTCGCCCCGCCGGCGGCCGGTTTCGGCGCCATCGACATCCGCTCGCGACGCCCCGGGTCGCAGGTGTCCGGCGCGTTGCGGAACGTCAAGCTGCGGTTCAAGGGCGCGGCGGGAGCGGGCGTGCGCGCGGCGGGGCCGTCGCGGCTCAGCCTGGAGAATGTCGAGGTCACCGGGCCCGCGAGCGCGGCGGTCAGCCACTTCGATTTCGCCAACCTCGACATGAATGACGCCGACCTGTCGGTGAGCGGCGCCGTCGCGCGCTCCAGCGGCGGCGGCGGGGGTCCGGCCTTCCGGTTCAGCGACAACGGCAAGGGCGGCTATCGCGTGAACTGGGGCGCCGGTAACCGGCACATCGGCGCCTTCGGCCCGCAGGCGGTGGTCCGCACCGGCCGCAGCCGGCAGATGGTCCCCGCCGACTAGAGCTTGCCGTTGTAGCCGAGGTACCAGTCGACGAAGTTGCGCACGCCTTCCTCGACGGTGACCTGCGGCTTGTAGCCCACGTCGCGGACGAGGTCGTCGACGTCCGCCTCGGTATCGGGCACGTCGCCGGGCTGCAGCGGCAGCATCTCCATCTGCGCCTTGCGGCCGAGGCACTGCTCCAGCACCTCGATGTAGCGCAGCAGCTCGACGGTCTGCTCGGCGCCGATGTTGTAGAGGCGGTAGGGCGCGACGCCGCTGCTCGCCGGATCGGGGTCGGCGCTGTCCCACTCGGCATCGGCGCCGGGAACGCGGTCCAGCGTGCGGATCACGCCTTCGACGATGTCGTCGATGTAGGTGAAGCTGCGCTTGTGCCGGCCGTGGTTGAAGACCGGGATCGGTTCGCCCGCCAGGATCTTCTTGGTGAACATGAAGAGCGCCATGTCCGGGCGTCCCCACGGCCCGTAGACGGTGAAGAACCGCAGGCCCGTGCAGGGGATGCCGTAGAGGTGGGCGTAGGAATGGGCCATCATCTCGTTGGCCTTCTTCGTCGCCGCATAGAGCGTCAGCGGGTGCTGCGTGCTCTGGTGCACCGAGAAGGGCATGGCGGTGTTGGCGCCGTAGACGCTGCTGGTCGAGGCGAAGACCAGATGCTCGACGCCGTGATGGCGGCAGCCTTCCAGGATGTGCAGGAAGCCGGTGACGTTGGTCGAGACGTACGGGTGCGGGTTGATGGCCGCATAGCGCACGCCGGCCTGGGCCGCGAGGTTGATCACCCGCTGCGGCTTGTGCTCGGCGAAGGCGCCCTCCATTGCCTCGCGGTCGGCCAGATCGATATCGAGGTGGGTGTAGCCGGCGTGGTCGGCCTGCCGGCCCAGCCGCGCGCGCTTCAGCTCGGGGTCGTAGTAGTCGTTGAGGTTGTCGATGCCGACCACCTCGTCGCCGCGAGCCAGCAGACGCAGCGTCGTAGCCGAGCCGATGAAGCCGGCGCTGCCGGTGACTAGAACCTTCACGATACCATCCGTCGGAGACTTGCGTTGTCGAGGCCCGCTTCGGGGCGCGCCACCGTTACTAGCGGCGCCTCACCCAGGCAAGCGGGTCGGCCGAACGGAACGCTCACGCACCGCCCGGCGAAACAGGATCGGGCTCCACGCCGCCCTCTCGGCGCGAAGCGAAGCGGCGCGCCACCGCCGGATGCTTGGCCAGGCGGTTGAAGTAGTCACGCCCCGGCCGCTCGATCCATTCGTAGGTGATGTTGGCGAGCAGGATGGTCAGAAGCACCATCGCCACCGCGGCCCCGTCGTTCAGCCAGGGCGATCCGAAGTCCAGCACGGGCCGCTCCGTGGGCGCAAAGAAGTGGCGACCCAGAACCGCGCCGGCGGCCGTCGCCGCGCCGAAGATCGCCAGCACCAGGACGTAGTGCAGCAGGTAGATCGAGTAGGAGACCTCGCCGACCCGCGCGAGCGGCCGGGTGGCCATCAGCTTCGACAACGGACCGCCCTCGAAGGCGAAGATCAGGATCAGCGGCGCGAAGAAGAGGACAGGCCCGGGCCAGAAGTTGTTCGCTACCGAGACGGTCGCGCCCACGAAGCAGAACGAAGTGACCCACTCTGCCCATCCCGGCGTGCGCCAGCCCTTCGCGAGCATCAGCCTGTAGATGCGGTAGAGGACCGCGCCCGCGTAGAAGCCGTAGATGCCGACCGGCACGCCCTCGTAGCCCTCGGGCAGGTGCTCCGGCAGCCATCCCATCCACAGGCGCACGAAGAAGCCCGCGATCAGCAGGACCACCGAGATCGCGACGGATCGGCCGGTCAGGGAGATCAGCGCGAAGGTCGCATACAGGAAGAGTTCGACGCTGATGCTCCAGCTCGGCACGTTCCAGGTGTAGTGCTGGAAGGTCCCCAGCCCCTGCGTCAGGGTCAGGTTCGCGAGGATCGCGCGCGGATCGGTGTCGCCCGTGAAAGGCGGAGGGCCCAGCGGCCGCCCAAGCTTCCATACGAGCGCCCACCGGGCGATCTCCATCGCCAGGGTGGCGGCGAACATCGCGAGGTGGAGTGGATAGAGGCGCCCGAAACGTCGAATGGTGAACTGCACGCGCGCCAGGGTGTCGCCGAGACGCTCCCCATAGGCATGCGAGATCACGAAGCCGCTGAGGACGAAGAAGAACTCCACGCCCAGGAAGCCGTATTGCGACACGGGCGTGTAGTGGCCCATCGTCCGGAAGTGGTAGAGCACCACCCACAGCGCACAGACGCCTCTCCAGGAATCCAGAACCGTGAAGCGAGGCATTGCGGGGGTGCTCGGCGTCAAAGCCGCTCGTCCACGGCGGTGCGCGGCAGCACCGACTTGACGTCATAGAGCACCGCGCCGGGCCGTCCGAATGCGCTGACGCCGTCCACCCCCGCCTCGATGAATTGCCGGTGCGCGACGCCCAGGATCACCGCGTCGTAGGCGCCGGTCTTAGGCGCGGCGGTGATCCGCAGGCCGAACTCCTCCTCGGCCTCGTCCGGATCCACCCAGGGGTCGTGTACGTCCACGGCCAGGCCGGTGTCGACCAGGGCATTCACGACGTCGACGATCTTGGTGTTGCGCAGGTCGGGGCAGTTTTCCTTGAAGGTAAGGCCCAGGATCAGCGCCCTGGCGCCGACCGGATTGATGCCCTTGCGGACCAGCAGGCGCAGCACGCGGCCGGCGATGTACTCGCCCATGCCGTCGTTGATGCGCCGCCCGGCCAGGATGACCTCGGGGTGGTAGCCGATCTGCTCGGCCTTGTGGGTCAGGTAGTAGGGGTCGACCCCGATGCAGTGCCCGCCGACGAGGCCCGGACGGAAGGGCAGGAAGTTCCACTTCGTGCCTGCCGCGGCCAGCACCTCCTGGGTGTCCACGCCCAGGCGGTTGAACAGCATGGCGATCTCGTTGATCAGCGCGATGTTCACGTCGCGCTGGGTGTTCTCGATGACCTTGGCGGCCTCCGCGACCTTGATCGAGCTCGCCTTGTGGGTGCCGGCAGGAATGATTGAGCCATAGAGCGCGTCGACGAAGTCGGCGGCTTCCGGGGAGGAGCCCGCCGTCACCTTGGTGATGGTGGTGAGCCTGTGCTCCTGGTCGCCGGGGTTGGCGCGCTCTGGGCTGTAGCCGCAGAAGAAGTCCTCGTTGAACTTGAGGCCGGAGACCTTCTCCAGGATCGGCACGCAGAACTCTTCCGTGCAGCCCGGATAGACGGTGGACTCATAAACGACCACGTCGCCCTTCTTCAGCGCCTTGCCGATGGCGGTGCTGGCGCCGGCGAGCGGCGTGAGGTCGGGACGGCGCGCGTTGTCCACCGGCGTCGGCACCGTCACGATGAAGACGTTGCAGTCGGCGATGGCCTCGGCGTCGGCCGAGAGCGTCAGTCGCTTCGAAGCCGCCAGCTCCTCCGACGAGACTTCGAGCGTGTGGTCGCGACCCTCACGGAGCTCGGCGATGCGCTCGCGGTTCAGGTCATAGCCCACCGTCGGGTACAGCCGCCCGAACGCCACCGCCAGCGGCAGCCCCACATATCCCAGGCCGAGCACACAGACCCGGGCGTCATCCAACCGCATCAACAACCTCCGAACCGCCGACCGTGGCGTAATTCCCCAGGGCTTCCGCCTCCTTGCGCAGCGCGATGCAGAAGGTCTCGGCCGCGTTCTCTCCCGCGACCGCGCGGAAGAGCAGCATCCATACCCGCCAGAGCACGTAGAGCGGGAAGAAGGCCATGAAGTAGGAGCTGATGTAGAAGCTCTTCAACTCCACCACCGTCAGCCCGTTCTCCTTCGCCATGCGGCGGAAGTCGCGCGGCGTGCAGCGGTCGTAGAAGGCGGGCCAGCCCGCGTTGCCCTTGTATCCGGGCTTGAGGTTCTGCAGCAGCCAGCGCTTCAGGCCTTCCGGCAGCACGATGTTCAGCCGCGCGAACACGGCGTTGCGGGACGGCAGGAACAGCGCCGCCTCGCCGCCGGGCTTCAGCAGGGAGGCGATGGCGCGCATGGCGGCGCGTGTGTCGCGCACATGCTCAAGCACGGCGTTGGAGACTACGAGGTCCGCCTGGCCCTTGCCGGTGAAGCGGGTCAGGTCCCCGGTGACCGCCTCGTCGTAGGCGCCTTTGGGCGCCGCGGCCAGCTCCTTGGCCACGATGTCCAGCCCGGTGACGTGCAGCTTCAGCCGCTTCTTGTCCTCGAGGCTGAAGTAGGGGAACCGGCCGCTGCCCACGTCCCAGACGCGCTGTCCGGGGCGCACATAGGCTTCCACGAAGTCGGTATTGAAGTAGGCGTTGCCGTCCACACGCATGTCGGCTGGCAGCAGCTTGTCGAACGCCCTCGACAGCTTGACTTGCGAGTTGAGCAACCGGCGCAAACGAACCCCTTTTTCCTGCGCGGGAGCGGCGGGTTCCCCCAGCCTGCTGACGGCTAGTCGAACATGATCCGCATCGTTTCGGCAGTGACTACCCGGGCGGCGAAGCGGCGTTCGCACAGTTCCCTGGAGGCGGCGCCCGCGCGGGCCAGCGCCTCGCGGTCGGCGATCATCTCCAGGATTCCCGCCGCCAGCGCATCGGCGTCGCGCGGGGGAACCAGACACCCGTTGCAGCCTGCCTCCACGGTTTCCCTGCAACCGGGCACGCTTGTAGTGACTACGGCCCTGCCTGTCGACATGGCTTCCAGCACCGCGAGCGGCATTCCCTCGCGATACGAGGGAAGTACGAAGAGGTGCGAGGCGGCGAGCAGCGGCCGCACGTCCATCACCTCGCCGGCGTAGTCGAGCACGCCCGCCGCGACGCGTCGCTGGACCTCGGCGAGCGGCACGGCGGCGGGGTTCTCGTCGGCCGCGCCGGCCAGCACGAAGCGGACGTCCGGGCGGGCGCGCTTCACCTGCTCGGCGGCCTCCAGGAATTCGAACACGCCCTTGTCCTTCAAGAGGCGCGCGACCATCAGGATGGTGAGCGGGCCCTCCGGCAGCGGCGCATGCGCGAAGCGGTCGGTGTCCACGCCCGAGCCGCTGACCAGCGCCGCCCGCTCGGGCTTGGGGAGCAGGCGCGCGGCGCGGAAGAGCTCCAGGTCGTCGCTGTTCTGGAAAATGACGCGGTGGGCGGCGCTGAGCGCGGTTCGGTAACCCGCATGCGCCGCGACGCGCGCGATCTTGCGCCGGGTCTCGTCGCCTTCGGTAAAGGCGTAGCCCAGCCCCGTGATCATCGCCACCCGGCGCGGGACGCCGGCGGCCGCACCGGCCAGCATGCCGTAGATCACCGCCTTGATGGTGAAGGCCAGCAGCACGTCCGGCTTCTCGGCCCGGATCTGGCGCACCAGACGCGCGAAGTAGGCGACGTCGCCCACGGGGTTGAGGCTCGCCTTACGGAATTCCAGCGGCCGGAAGCCCACCCCCCAGTCGGCGAGCTGCTTCAAGCCCACCTCATGGCCGCCGGGGGTGAAGGCCACCACCTCGTGACCCTCGGCCGCGAGCGCGCGCAGCAGCGGTCCTCTCGCCTTGACGAGGTGATCGAACCCGCTGCCCAGCACGAGGATCTTCTTGCCGCTCACGGACGTGTTTTTCCGACCAGGGCGTCGAGTTGGGGCTGCATGGTCCGCGCCAGCAAGCGCGAGCTTCCCCATCGCGCGTGATTGTTGTCGAAATACAGCGGCAGGCCGTCGCCCTCGACCTCGCAGGTCCCCGTCGCGCAGAGCGCCAGCTGCGGCTGCAGGCGGCCCTCGATCAGGTCGGCGTTGGTTCGGACCATATCGAAATAGGCCCGGTTACGCTGGAGGTATTCCTCGGCCGTATAGGCGGCCGGCTCCTGTCCGGGTCCGTAGACAATGCGCTGGGCGAGCGCGCGGGGCGCGCTGCGCCGGGCGCCAGGCATCGGGTCTTGCAGGATCACTTCGATGCCGCGCCGCTTCAGCGCCAGCAGCTCGCCCCGCATCGCCCGCGAGATCGCCGCTGCGCTTTCGGCGTCCGAAGGCGAGCCGGAGCGGGCGTCCACCACATGGCTGTCCAGGGCGTAGGTCGGCCAGTTGGCGACGATGATCACCGCCTGCGGCTTCTGGTCCGCGATGAAGCGCATCGCCCGGTCGGCGAAGTCGGTGCACGGCGCGGGATAGTTGATCCTGACCAGCCCCGTGACCGGCGGGCAGCCGCTGCGGGTGATGAGCCAGGCCGAGCGGCCGGCGTTACGGAGCATCTCGTCGTAGGCGCCCTGCAGCGCCCAGGCGTGGCTGTCGCCCCAGACGACCAGCGTCGGCGCAACGCCCGGCGCGCCGATCCGGCAGAGCACGTCGGCGCGCACCTGGCCTGGATCGATGTCGCCGCATCCGGCGGGGGGCTTGTCGTCCTCGAAGGCCTCGAGCCGGTTGGCGTTTGCCGGAAAGCGCCCCGCCAGACCGCCGCCGAACGCCACCGTCAACGCCACAGCCCCCAGTACGGCCGCCGCTGCCCCGGATGCGCCCCACAAGACCCCCCGGCGAGCAAACAGCTGCCGCCGCCGCACGGGTTCTTCGACGAAGCGCCAGCTGAGCGCCGCCAGCGCGACCACGACGGCCAGGAGAACTGCGTCCACCAGCCCGCGCGGCTCATGCCCCGTGCGGTAGCGGTAGAGGGCCGCCACCGGCCAGTGCCAGAGGTACAGGGAGTAGGAAATCTTGCCGACGAAGCGCATCGGCGCGTTGGTCAGCGCCGACGCGGAGGCCGGCGCCTCGCGGCCCGCATAGATGATCGCCGCCGCGCCCAGGCAGGGCAGAAGCGCGGCCCAGCCTGGGAAGGGCGTCAGCGGCGTATAGGCCACGACCGCAACCCCGATCGCGACCAGGCCCGCCAGCGTCACCGTCTCGGCCACGAAGCGTCCGGGCTTCGGCGGCGGAGTGAGGAAGAGCAGCGCGCCGAGCAGCAGCTCCCAGGCTCTCGGCGGTGAGAGATAGAAGGCCGCGGCGGGACGCCAGGACAGCATGGCCAGGTTCAGCGCGAAGGAGAGCGCCGCCACCCCGGCGACCACCAGCGGCGTGCGCTTTCGAAACAGCTTCAGCGCCACCACCAGGAAGATCGGGAAGGCGAGGTAGAACTGCTCCTCCACGCCCAGCGACCATGTGTGCAGGAGCGGCTTCAGCTCGGATTCGGTGTCGAAGTAGTTGGCCTCGCGCCAGAACAGGATGTTCGAGGCGAAGACGAGCGTCGCCACCACCGATCGGCCGAAGGCGGCGAGATCGCGCGGCAGCAGGATGGCCAGGCAGACCAGCCCGACCACCGCCAGCATCGCAAACAGCGCCGGAAACAGCCGCCGCACCCGCCGTTCGTAGAAGTCGCCGAACGTGAACCGGTCCGTCGACATCTGCGGCGCGATGATGCCGGTGATCAGGAAGCCCGAGATGACATAGAAGATGTCGACGCCGACATAGCCGCCCCCGAACCCCGGCACGCCGAAGTGGAACAGGGTGATGGGCAGGACAGCAAGCGCCCGCAGGCCATCGATTTCGGGGCGGTACTTCACCGGTCGCTAGCGGCGCCTCGCCCAGGCATAGGCGCGCTGGTCGGAGATGGTCAGGCGCTTGAACTCGTACTGGCCGCCGGCCTCGATGTCGTCGACGGCCTGCACCACGCCCGGAAAGACCGCCGGCGTCACGTCGTCGAAGAAGACCATGTCCCCGGCCTGCTGGCGCTCGGCCACGAAGCCGAACTCGTGCAGCACGCTGCTGCGGATGTGCTGGGCGTCGAGGAAGGCGAAGTTCACGCGGTCGACGCCGATGCGCGGCAGCAGGTAGAGGGTGTCGCCCTGCAGGAACACGACCTTGCGGGCCAGCTCAGACCACGGCGCCAGCAGCTCGGCGCGGGACTTCCGCCCCTCGTGATCGTCGATGCAGTTCCAGATCTGCCGCTTCAGGTGCGGCAGGACGTCGACGGTGACCACCCGTCCGTCGATCCCGGCGTCCGCGATCGCCTTGGCCATGCAAAGCGCCGAGAAACCCCGGGCCGTGCCGGTCTCGACCACGGTGACGAAGCGCTCGCCGCTGTGGGCGATGTAGCGCCGCAGGATCGAATAGAGCAGTCGCCCGTGCGGATAGCCGAGGTCGCTCTTCTTCTTCACGATCTGGGTGTGCAGCGCCAGATCGTCGAGCCAGGCCCGGTCGACCGCGAAGCCCGTCTCCGCCTCGACGGCGTCCACCTGCGGGTATTCCTTGCGGCGGGTCTCCTCGAAGAGGCGCAGATATTCCTCGCGCGAGGCATGAGGCTGGCGGCCAAAGGGATCGTTGTCCCAGCGCGCATCCATCGCGCGGTTCACCCACGCCCGAGCGCCCCGCATTCCCTCGTAAACGATAGCTTTCGCGTCCTGCATTCTTCGGTCCGCCTCGCATTTAGGCCTGTCCGCCCACCCCGGCGCGCGGGGGTCCGCCTTGGGGACCCTGCATGCGCGGCCCGGCGCATGCAGGGTTTGCATTAGCAGCGGGGGCTAAGGGCGCCTAGCATCAAGCCCGTCCCAAAAAGGGGTTGACGGCCCAAGCGGCCAGTCTTACCCGCCGAGCCTGGCGCCCGCGCCCTCGCCAGGCGCGACTGTCCTTCGGGCGTGATCGGGAACGTCTGCAGTCGTGCGCCATCTGAAGAGCATCTTTTCGATCCTCGTCTATCGAGCGGCGCCGGGCCTCATAAACCTTGCCTCGCTGCTCACGCTGGCGCGTCTCGTTTCCGTCGAGAAGTACGGCATCTACAGCGTGATGATGGCGACCGGAAATTTCCTGTCCTCGGCGCTTTTCGGAACCCTCATCTTCTCGGTGGTCAGCAAGTATGCGCCGTTCGAGCGCAGCGGGCTCCTCAAGGCCTTCATCGGCAATAATACGGTGCTCTTCCTACCGCTCGCGGCGGGCGTTCTGCTCCTGGGCTGGGTCGGATCGCAGCTGTTTGGCTACCCATATGCGCCCGTGCCGATGGCGGTGGCGCTTTCGATGCACGCTATCCTGCAAGAGCTGACGAGGGCCGCCCTCAGGATCCGTCTCTACGCGCTGTCCGACCTCATCCAGGCGGTTCTATTCCTCGTCTTCATCCACGCCTTCGTTTCGGCGGCGACGCCGGTCAGCGACATCGCCCTGCTGTTTACCGCCAGCTATGTATTCGCCGCCCTTCTCAACATCGCGGTGTTCTTCCGGATGCTTGCGCCGCGTTTCGACCTCGCCATCTCGAAGGAGGTCTTGCACATGGGCGGCTGGCTGGTGGTCGGAAACTTCTCCGAAACAGCGCTGACGCTCGGCGCCCGGTACCTGATGCTGGGGCTCGGCGAGCGGGTCATCCTCGGCCAGTTCTCCCTGGCCGTTGACATCGCACAGCGCACGATCGGCTTCATGGTCAATGCAATGAGCTTCCTCTTCGTGCCTCGCGCCTTCGCCGCGGAGCAGGATGGGGACGAAGGCGCCTTCCGGCGTGAAATCCTGAGAGGGGGCGCCGCGGCCATCGCGCTCGGCGCGCTTGTGACCGTCGGCCTGATAGGGTCGACCCTCCTGCCGCTACGCTGGCTGGATCCGATCCGCGCCCATCCACTGGTTTTCGCCCTGGTGGCGGCCGCCGTGGTGACCACACGCCTCCGGAAGCTGATTGTGGACCCCTTCGCCATGAAGCATAAGCGAATCTACTATCTGGTTTTTGCGAACCTGCTTGGGGCGGGCGTCGGGCTGGCGTTGATCTACGGTCTCCTTCGCGTGCACATCGGCCTCGGCGCAGCGATCGGCTATCTGTCGGGCTGGCTGGTGATTTTCACTTTCGGTGCGGCCCCCTTCGCCGCCGAGATTCTCGGATTCAAGACGCGCCCCGCCCCTTTGCCTCTTGGAGAAAAGGCGTCGTGACCCGCGGGGAGAAGACGGTCGAGGGGCCCATCCTCAGCATCTGCATCGCCACCTTCAACCGGCGCGAACCGCTCTGCCGGCTGCTGGACGGCGTCCTGGCGACGGATCTCCCGGTCGAAGTCTGCGTGCACGTGGACGGCTCGACCGATGGAAGCCTCGAGGCGATACAGGCGCTTGCCGCGAGCGACAGCCGGCTGAAAGTCGGCTCGGCCGCGAACCAGGGCCGCGCGCGGGCGCTGGCGGCGGCCGTGGCGATGGCGCGTGCGCCCTTCATCATGATCTATGACGATGACGACGACCTCTATCCGGAGCCCCTCGCCGCGCTGTGCCGGCAGCTGCGCGAGCCGCTGCCGGACGGCGTCTGCGGCTACATCTTCCTGATGGCCGACGGCGACGACGGCGTGCTGGGCACGCGCTTTCCGAGCCGCCGCTCCAACCTGTTGAAGCTCCGCGCCGACGAAGGCGTCATCGGCGACAAGAAGGAAGTCGTTCGCGCCGACATCCTCCAGAGCCGCTTCAGGACCTCGAGCTTCGCTCGCCGGGTGCCGACATCGGCCACCTGGGCGGCGATCGCGCTCGATTACGATATCCTCTGCGAAAACGTGGTGCTGGGGGCCAAATGGCGCCTTGCGGACGGGCTGACGCTCAACATCACCCGTAACAAGCTCAGGAACCCGGTTCCGATGGTCATCACCCACGCACTGCGGATGCGGGGCTTCCTGCAAGGCCGCTATCGTTCCTGGCGCTTCTTCCTCAGCAGCCTGCGGAGCGTGGTGGTCTATTCGCTGGTGTCGCTCGCGCGGTTACCGGTGGACGGGCCGAAGATGCTGCGCGGGAAAGCCGCCTGATGTCAGCTTTCGTTCTCTGGACGGTCGTCCTGCTGACCTGGGTCGTGGTGCTGCGGACGAACCGGCGGGTGTCCCTGGTCCTCGTCGCTTGCCTTGGGCTGACGATCTACAGCGTTTCGGCCCTGTCAGGCTGGGTTTTCCCGCTTTCAAGTCTCCGCCACTGGGAGCGCGTAACGGACGCGGGCCGTTACGGCATGGCTCTTGGGTGGCTGGGCTTTCTGGTCAGCGTGAGCGTCGCAAGCCTGGGCAGGCGGCCGGCGGCGCAGGCGACCGCGCACCCCAATCAGCCGCCCGCCGGAGCGCCGCGGCCGATCTTCTACGATGCGCCCGCAAGGAACTTCATGCTGGTCGCGATCCTGGCCAGTCTGGCCGGCTTCGGCTACGCGATATACCGCGGCGGCCCGCTGTTCTTCCTGCCTTCCCGTGAGCAGGTGTTCCAGCTGATCTATGGCGCGCCCTTCCTGCTCTGGCGCTGGGTCAACGTGGTTGGGCTGAATGTCGCCGTCGCCTCCCGACGCCCGCTGCCGTTCGCCTTTTTCCTCGGCGCCGTCCTGATCAACTTCCTGATGGGCGACCGCACCGTCATTGTGCTGGGAGGCATGGCGGCGCTCATGGCCGGGGTGTGGCAAACGCCGGTCATTCGGCTGTTCCGCAATCGCTGGATCATCGGCGGCGGGGTTGGGCTCGTCATCATCACCCTGTTTGGCAAGGCGATCTACACGGCGGTCAAGTCTGCATCGCTCACCAGCGCCTCCCACGGGTTCGTCCTGGACTTGAACAACACACTGATGAACTTCGAGCCCTTCATGGTGCAGCACCTGATGGACTCGGTCATCCAGTACAACCTGACGATCTCGAGCGGTGACCTGCTGATGGGAATCGTGGGCCAGTTGCTGATCGCGCCTTCGCTCTTCGGCATTGACAGCGGCGCCTACAACGTCCTCATCACCAACACCCTGTTCCCGACCGTCACCTTCGGGATCGCCTTCAGTTTCTGGGCGCAGGGTTACAGCTGGCTGGGCTACTTCGGCATCTTCCTCTACGGCGTGATCTTCGGCTCAATAGCCATCGTTCTCACCCGCACGGCGAACCGTTCCGGGCTGCTCTGGCGGTCCTTCTGGATCATCTGCGGCACGGTGATTGGCATCTATGCTCACCGCAACTCCCTGGAGAACATCATCGCCGTGGTGCGGCAGGCTTTCCTCGCCTTCTTTCCGCTGCTCCTCCTAGCCTATCTGCCGCGAGCGTTGAGACGCCGGTGAGCCAGCGGCGGGCCCTTTTCGTCATCCTGGGGGACGATCCGGGCGGGTCGGAGCGGGTGGTTTGCTCGCTGGCCTCCGAGCTTGCCCGCGATCCCGCCTGGCGGACGGAGGTCTTCGTCGCGACCCACAGGAAGACGCCGTCGTTCGTCGGCGCCAACCTGCCGCCTGAGGTGACGGTCGAGTTCGGCGAAGGCTTGGGCCTCCGCGCCGGAGCGCTTTCGATCCTGCGGCGGCTGTCGGGGCGCCGCTACGACTTCCTGTTCTCGACCAATACGGTGGGCAACGTCGTCCTGTCCCTCATGCGGACGCTGCGGCTGATCAGAGCGGAGCGGTTCGTAACGCGGGAATCGACGGTGCCGCTGGCCCGTTTTTCGGGACTGAAGGCGCTCGCTTACCGCCTTATGTATCGGGTCTATGGCGGCCAGACGCTGATCGTGGCGCAGACCTCGACCATGGCGGCCGGCCTGCGCGGAGTCCTGCCCCGGCGGCTGCACCAGCGCATCCGCGTCCAGCCGAACCCGGTGGATTGGGCCAGCCTGGAGGCCGGCGCCTCGGCTCCGCTCGACGCGCCCACGCGCGCTCAGCTGGCCGGCGCCGACAACGTGCTGTTTTGCGGGCGACTGATCGAGGTGAAGCGGCCGAGGCTGGCGCTGGAGGCTTTTGCCCACGCCGCGGCGCAGACGGAGCGGCCGCTGCGGCTGGTCTTCCTGGGCAAGGGCCCGCTGGAGGACGAGGTCCGCGCCCGCGCCGCGGAACTGGGCGTCGAGGAGCGGGTGCTGTTCCTCGGCTACCGCACCGACCCGCATGCGGTGATGAGCGCCTGCCAGTACGGCATCCTGACCTCCAGCCACGAGGGATACCCCAACGTGGTTCCGGAAATGCTGGCGTGCGGCGTGCGGCGTGTGGTGGTCACCGACTGTGCGGGCGACCTCGATCGACTGAAGGGCGTGGACGTCGTGCGAGAGGGTACGCCGCAGGCGCTGGGCGAGGCGCTGATCGGCGCGCTGCGATCGCCGTCGCCCGCAACCGGGGAGCAGAGGGCGCAGATGAGGGAGCGCTCGGCCGCAGGTTTCCTGGACGCGATCCTCGGCCGCTAGTCCACCATCTCCAGCGGAGATTTCGCAACCGTCTTGGCCTGCGCTTGCGCGTCCGGCCTCAGGCTGCGGAACGCCTGGACGGCGCGGTCGCGGTTGGCGGTCAGGGCGAAATAGCCAAGCGTCAGGCCGCCGTAGATGCCGAGCAGGAGCAGGTGCGGAAAGTGGGCGCGCATCAGCAGCGCGGCCGCCAGCCCCAGCGCCAGCGAAAAGGCGGCCAAAGACACGACGACGCCCGTCACGCTGACACCCGCGTCCAGCATCAGGTGATGCAGGTGCGAGCGGTCCGCTTCGAAAGGCGAGCGGCCGTGCATCAGCCGCCGCGTGATCAGCACCAGGCAGTCGATCACCGGCGGGGCGATCAGGAAGGGCGCGAGCACCGGGCTCACCGGATGGACCACATTCTGGGTCAGCCGGAAGGTCGTCCAGACAATGACCAGCCCCAGGAAACCGCTGCCCGCGTCACCGAGGAACACACGCCCGCGAGGCTGCCAGGGAAGCCGCATGTTGAAGAGCAGGAACCCCGCCAGCGAGCCGGCCACAATCATCAGGAACTCGGCCAGCACATAGTTGCCGGCATAGATCGAGGCCGCCCCGAGCATCGCGAGCGCGCAGAGCGACAATGTTCCGGCGAGACCGTCTATGCCGTCGGCCATGTTCATGGCGTTGATCAGCCCGACCGTGGCCAGCACGGTGAACGGAACGGAGAAGGCGCCCAGCGAAAACGAGCCGAACGCGAAGCCGAACACAGGACCCAGCTGCTCGACGCGGACGTGCCCGACATAAACCAGCACCAGGGCCGCGCCGATCTGCGCGACGATCCGCGTCCACCAGGGCAGGTCCTTCACATCGTCCCAGGCGCCCATCCCCAGGACGATGAGCGAGGCTATCCCCAGCGCGATCAGCTCTCGCCTGGGATCGAACAGGAACAGCGAGGCGATCAGCACGCCCAGCGCGATCGCGATCCCGCCGGTGACCGGTACGGAGACGCCGTGATCCTTGCGGCCTCTTGGGTGGTCGAGGAGGCCGATCCGACGCGAAATGGGGTCGAGCACGACAATCGCCGTTCCGGTGATCGTCAGCGCCAACATCACGCTCAGCGCAGCAGCCCAGCTCAGCATTGCGCCATTCCCCAGCCAAACCCGGCGACCGGCCCCCGAGGCCGCTCGCCTGAACACAAGATGCCGGTCGAGCCACCGGCGTTCGCTCTACCCCCGACGCGGGCCATTAGCAGCATCGGCCGATACCTCGTCAACGGATGCTTTTCTGGAGGACGCCAGGATCGCGCACACCAGAGCGAGGACAGAAGCGATGGCCAGCGTGCGCGCCGGGTAGTCGACGGCGGAGTGCATGGCGAGCAGCGCCGCCATCACGGTAGCGGCTCGCGCCAGGCGCGTCTGGTCCCCGCCCCCGCGCCGCCAGGCCTTGCTCGACCGCCAGGCGAGCCAGCCCAGGAAGACGGCGGTGACGACAATGGCGGCCCAGCCGCCCTCAAGCGCCAGCTGCAGGTAGTCGTTGTGGGCGGCGTTCACAAAGCGCGGGCCGATCAGGGCGATGGGCTCGTTGATCCGATAGACCGGCTCGAAGGAGCCGATGCCCGAACCGAACGGCAGGAAGTCGCGCGCCGTGTGCAGCACGGACGGCCATACGGCGAACCGCAGATCGTCGCCGGCCGGCGCCGCAAACCGCGCCAACGTGGCGCGAATGGCCGACAAGGCGCCGATGAGCGCCAGGATACCGACGGCGCCGACGGCGATCGTCGTGCGGTTCAGCACCTTGCGCTCGCCGCGTCGCCACACCGTCAGGATGGACCCCGCTATGGCAGGGACGATGAGGAACAGCGCCGCCCGCGAGTGGGTGATCGCCACGCCCACGAGGATCAGGCCGAGCAGCGCGAGCCCGGCCGCGGCCGTAAGGAAGGTCCCGTTGGCGCGCTCGCGCGTCAGCCTTTGCAGCCAGTAGGCCAGCAGCGGCATGCTCATCAGCAGGAAGCTGGCCAGGTGGTTGCGGTTCGAGAACACGCCCACGGCCGAGTCCTCGTTGGTGGTGGGGTAGAACCGCAGCGGACTATCCGGTCCTCCGGCCATCTGCAGGACGCCCAGCAGCAGCGACAGCGCCGCGGCGAACACCACGAGGCCGGTGAGGCGTCCGCGCTGCCCGGGCGAGCAGGCGGCGGCGCCGAGGAATACGGCGGCCGGCGTCAGCAGCGCCAGGACAGAGCGCCGGGTATCGTCGGGCGTGAGGCTAAGCGGCAGGGCGGAGGGCGCCGCGCCCGCGAGGCGCAGGCCTTCGGCTAGCTCCGCATGGCCGGGCAGGCGCGCCCACAGGCCGAACGGCAGCGGGATCAGCTGCAACAGCGGGATGGCGCACATCGCCGCCAGCAGACCGAGCGGCAGCGCAAGCTCCCGCATCCGTCGCCCCCGCAACCGCCACAGAGCGACCGCGATAAGCGGCAGGCTGATCAGCTCCAGCACCATCACAGGGATGGCGTTCTGCCGTGTGGCTCCTCCCAAAAGGAGTGCGGCGCCGAAGACGCCCGCGGTCAGCAGGAACAGTGGATCCCTCAGCGCCGGCCTCAGCTCGGCGCCGGCCGTCCTGGAGACCGGTCGCCTGCCGGATCGGCGGGGAGGTCCTGGACGCACATAGGCCAGCGGCCGAGGTGGATAGGCTCTCGAGGCGGCGAGCGTCATGGCTGCAGCTCCACGGGCACGACGCGAACCTCGTCGATGGTGGCCAGCACGTCGGAGCGGCGATCCACGCCGATGGTGCGCAGGCTCAACACCTGCGCCGGGCAGCCGGCGGGCACGTCGAACAGGCTCTCGCCGGTCACTGGAGCGGCGCCGCTGAAGCGCAGCGTGGTCATCGCAAGCTGCCCGACGCCGGGGCAGCCGAGCCGCCATTCAACCCCGCCGTCGATACCCTGGTTGAGCCTGGCGCGGGTCGACAGGCGGTAGCGGCCGGGGCGCAGCAGCAGCATCTGGCGGGCGATCTCCGCTTCGGTGAAGCCGCCGTAACGGACATGGAGGCCCGGGCCTTCGCCTGCCGGATCGAGCACGGCCTCGGCCTCGGGCGAGCTGTTCACCTTCCAGCCGAAGGGGGCTGGGCCCGGCGGGCGTTTGAAGCCGCTGTCGAACACCGACAGCGTATCCTGCGGGCGGACGGCCGCCGGCAGGAAGGTCATCCAGGCCTGATAGGCCTCCTCCGACGCGCCGTCCTGCACCATGCGCATCAGCAGCGGCGAAATCTCTGCCGGCGTGGGCGGCGCGCGCGTGTAGGCCAGCTGGTGCAGCACGTCCGTGGCGGCGCCGTAAGCCGGTGCATTGCGGGCCAGCTCCACGAAGAAGGCGTCGCGCCAGGGAGGATCGGTGGCAAGCCGCTCCACCAGCGCCGAAACCGCGTGAGGATCGACGGTGGACTCCGCGATCTCCGGCAGCAGCAGCGGCGCGGCGGAGGGCGCCCTGCGCATCACCGCGTCGGCATAGAGGAACGCGTCCGCATAGCGCCCCTCCAGCAGCCGTTCGCGGTAGAGCCAGAAGGACACGGCGGTGTCGCGGCGTGTGAGCAGGCCGGCCTGCCCCATCAGCGGCCCTGCCTTTTCGGCGTTCGCCAGTCCCGCGGTCGCCTGCGCCAGCACGCGGTAGGCGGCGGATTCCAGCGGGCCGTGCGCAAGCGAGCGTCGCGCGAGGTCCGCCGCGCGCTGCATCCCGCCTTCCGCGAGCGCTTGTTCGGAGAGCGCCGCCAGCGCGTCCGCCTGACCGGAATTCCAGTGGAGCGCCGCCTCCGGAGAACCGCCGGCGTAATGGGCCGCCATGCCGCTGGTCACGATCTGCCAGGCGAGGGCGGCGCCGCAGAGCAGGGCGGCGCCCGTCCAGACCGCTCTTTGCGCACCGGAGTTGCTCATGGCGCGGCCCCTGCCCGCCGGCCGACCGCCCTAGCCGTGCCGTTCCAACTGCGGCTGGGCGCCGTAGTTGTAGTCGTAGGCGTAGCTGTAGCCGTAGCCGTAGGACGCCTGCTTGGCGTTGAACTTGGTCAGGATGGCGCCGACCACCTTGCCGGGTCCGCCCTGATTGAGCCGGCGCAGCGCCGACGTGGCCTGCCCGCGCCGGGTGCCGGCGGCCTCGATGACCAGCAGCACGCCCGTCGCGACGTTCGCCAGGATCGGCGCGTCGGCCAGACCCATCACTGGCGGTCCGTCAAGAACCACCAGGTCGAACTGATCGCGCGCCTGGGCCAGCAGGGAACGCAGCCGGGGACCGGCCAGAAGCTCGGCGGGGCTGGGAGGCAGCGGACCGCAGGCCATGAACGACAGGCCCGGCAGGGAGGTCGTCTGGACGACCGTCTGCAGGTCGCCGATGCCGGCCAGAAGGTTGCTCAGGCCCGCCGAATTCTCCGCCCCGACCAGCCGGTGGAGCGAGGGATTGCGCAGGTCCGCATCGATCAGCAGCACGCGCATGCCAAGCCGCGCAAAGTCGGACGCCACCGACCGGGACGTGGTCGACTTGCCTTCGGCCGGACGCGTGCTGGTGATCAGCAGCACGTCGGGCGTGCCGGCCGGTGTGGAGAACTGCAGGGCGGTCCGCACCGAGTGGTAGGCCTCCGAAATCGCCGACTTCGGGTTGTTGAAGGCCTCTTCGAGCGTCTGGTTTTGCGAGGGCAGCGGAATGGTGCCGAGCAGGGGGATGCCGAGCTTGGTTTCCACGTCCTCGGGGTTCTGGATCGACTCATCGATCAGCTCGAGGAGGAAGGCGGCGAGGACGCCCGCGCCCAGGCCGACAACCGCGGCCATCGCCAGGTTCAGGATCGGATTGGGCTTGGACGGCTTGCCGGGCGGTTGGGCGCGGTCGACCACCGAGACGTTGTTGGCGCCCACCCCGCCGGCCACGCCCACTTCCTTGTAGCGTTGCAGCAGGCCGTCATAGAGGGTGCGGTTGGTGTCCACCTCCCGCTGGAGGATGTTGTACTGGATCGAGCGGTTACGCAGATCCATCACGCCGTGCTTCAGCGAGTCCACCTGGCGGGAGAGCGAGGCCTCCTGCTGGGCGGCCACCTGGTACTGGTTCTGCAGCGAGCGGCGGATGGTGTCGGTCTCCGCGCCGATCTGCTTGTCCAGCTCGTCCATCTGCGCCTTGAGCTGCACCATCACCGGGAAGTCCGGCTTATAGACGCTGAGCTTGTCCTGGTATTGCGCCGCCAGTGCGGCCTTCTGCTGGCGCAGGGCCTGGATCGTCGGGCTTTGCAGGACTTCAGGCAGGCTCGCGGCGTTGGCTTTCGAAGCCTGGCGCCAGCGCTCCTGGGCGCGGATGCGGTCGGCGCGGGCCGCGTCCAGCGCGGTGTTCATGCCGATGAGGTCGGCGGCGGTCAGCGACTGGCTGGCGGTCTGCTCGGCGCCGCCGTTCTCGCCGGACGCCGGAACGGCGACGTTGATGATCTGCTGTTGGGCCGCATAGGCGACGAGCTGGCGTTCGCTGTCTTCCAGCCGCGACTTCACCTGCGCCAGCCGCTGCTCGAGGAAGTTGCGGGCGTAGGAGGCGGACTCGTAGCGCCGCTCCAGGTTGGACTCGATGAAGCTGTCGGCGATCCCGTTGGCGACGCGGGCGGAAAGCTGCGCGCTGGGGCTGTCGAAGGCCACGTCCACCAGGCGCGAGCCGCGCACCGGCTCGACATGCACGTTGCGCTCCACCAGCTTGGCGGCCTTTTCCCGCAGCGCCGCCTTCGAGGTATTGTCCTTCGGCGCTTCGGCGCCCATCGCCTTCAGGAAGGCGGGACTGGCAAGACCCAGGTCGTCGACCACGCGCTGGGCGAGCGAGGCGCTCTTCAGCAGGCCGTACTGCGTCTGGAAGAACTCGTCGCCCGTCTGCATTTCGGCGGGCGTCACGTCCTCCATGTCGAGAACCTTGGTCGCCTCGCGGTCGATCTGCAGCGTCGTCTTGGCCGTATAGATGGGCGTGGTCAGCAGGGTGTAGGCCAGGCCGATCGCGATGGCGCCCACGAAGGCGCCCAGCACGACGAAGCGGTGCTTGAGGACAAGCCGCCAATATTCGACGAGGTTGAAGCCGCCATCCTCATGGATGGGCGTGGCCGCGCCGATCCATTCGCCGACCGCGGTCGGACGGGAGACGACGATGGGGCCGTAGCTGCTGCTGGCCACGCGGTCGCCGCGTCCGTCGTCGTAGGGCTGGGGGATGCGGTCTTCTGGTCTCATCGGAAAAGCCTGATTGGAGCGGGGGGCGCGGTCAGAAGTAGCGGAAGAGCCCGATCGCCGGGGCGGCGCGCAGGATCTCTTGCCAGGCATTCTTCATGCCGGAGGACTGAACGACGACGATGTCGCCGCCATAGACTTCGGGGTCGGTGGCCGAGCCGGAGCGGATGGCGCCCAGGTCGAACACGGCGGCGGCGCGCTTGCCGTCGATGTTGCGGAAGATGGCGACGCGACGGACGTCGGCCGTCTTGTCCGGGCCGCGCGCCATCGCGATGGCCTGCAGAAGGGTCGTCGGACCGGCGATCGGGAATACGCCCGGCTGAGTGACCGCGCCTTCCACCGTAAACTTCTGGCTGTTCGCCTCGTCGACGGAGACGCTGACCTGCGGGTTTTGCAGGTAGCTCTTCGACAGCCGCGCGGCGATTTCCTGCGAAAGCTGCTGGGTTGTCTTGCCGGCCGCCTGGACGCCGCCGATCAGCGGCAGGTTCAATTCGCCGCCCGCGTCGACCTGCAGCCCGGACTGGGTGAGCTCCGGCACCTGGAAGACGGCGATCGACAGCTTGTCGAGCGGGCCGATCACATATTCGGCGGCTGGCGCGACCGCTGCGGGCGTCGGCGGGGGCAGATTTGCGCTTTGCAGCCGGTCGCCGGCCTGCGTGCCGCTGCCGGCGCAAGCGGCCAGGGCAAGCGCCGCAGAAACCGCCGCTGTGGCGCGGCATCCCCAATCCAGTCGGATCATCACTACTCCCCAGAACGCGAGCGTTCCGAATTACCACGTTCAGGGCCGGCCGCCCACCTAAATGCCGGAAGAAGCTCGGTTATCTGCCTGAAAAAAGGCGCCGGAAGAGGTTGCCGCCCTTTTGGGGCGGCGGCGCGACGCCGACAGCGGCCGGCATCGACGACGGAGCCGCATTCTCGAGTATGCCCCGCGGGCGGGTCAGGACCATATCGATGGCCGCCTGTTCGCCCAGGCGCTCGGCGACCATGTCCCTGGCCTCGGCCAGCAGGGGCGAGCGGTTGCGCAGGTTGTGCGCATCGGTCGCCAGGATATGCACCACGCCATCGTCTAGCATCCGCTCGCACCAGTACTTCGGGCGGCGGCCGAAGCGGCCGGTCAGGGCGCCGGCGGTGATCTGGATCCAGGCGCCGGCATGGACCATCTGCAGGAAGCGATCGTAGTGGGTCTCGATCCACGACAGCCGCTCGGGGTGGGTGATGACGGGGAGGTAGCCCGCGGCCATGACGTCGAACGCGAACTGCTCGATCCTGGGGGGCGCCACGTGATGCGGCGGTTCGAACAGGAAGTAGCGGCTGTCGTTCAGCGACAGGACCCGTCCCGACTTCAGGCCGGAGATGAGATCTGGCGCGATGTGCACGTCCGCGCCGCACACCAGCTTCAGGGGAATGCCGCTCTCGTCCAGGGCGGCCTGCAGGCGCTCGATGGCGGCCCGGATGTCCGGCCCGCGGTTATCGTAGACGCCGGGCATGATGTGGGGGGTGCAGGCGGTGACCTCGATGCCGTCGGCCACGGCCATGCGCGCCATGGCGAGCGATGTCTCGAGATCGACGGCTCCGTCATCGATCCCCGGCAGCATGTGGCAATGCAGGTCAATCATCGTCGCGGCTTCTTGCCTCTAGCCCCCGCAGGCGAATGAGGCGCCCGAACAAAAAAGGCGGGGCTCGACGGCCCCGCCTTTGGTTGTCTGGTCGGACCGCTTACGGGCTAACCGGAGCTTCGTCGTTGTTGAACGCCGAAACCACGACCGCGGTGCTGATCAGGCCGAGGGCCAGGAAGATCAGGAAGTCGGGATCGCCCGTCATGTTGGCGGCGCCGTTCGGCGCGGCCGCGCGCTGCAGCGCATCGACCTTGGCGGCCTTGGCCACCGAAGCCTTAGCGGCAGACGCCTGGGCGTCGGCTGCAAGAGCCGGGCCGGACAAACACACCATGCCGGCGAGCGCCAGCGCGACAGCTTTGCGAATCATGGAACTAAACCCCTCTTTATCGGCCCACGCAGTTGCGACAGGGCGTCGCAGCCGCCTACGTACCTCATGCGCCCCTACAACGCAACCACCTAAACCTAGTTCCGCCCAAGCTGCGGGAATTTTCGGCAGGGCTGCTCCTGTAGGGTTCGCGCCTAAAACGAGACTGCGTAACTGTGAAGCTTCGGTTGTCGGCCCGGATTGAGTTCGAATAGTCGCTCTTGATCTGGGAACATCTACGGACATCGACGAAATGCCGGCTGAAACCTTCGTTTCTCAGTAAATAAACTGTCAAAAGAAAAAGGTCCCGACGTGAAGCCGGGACCTTAATCTTTAACCCTCGATCGCCAGCGGCGATCGGGAATTCGATCAGAAGTTGACCGAAATCGTCGCGCGCCGGTTGAGCGGCTCCTTCACACCGTCGCCCGTTTGGACGGCGGGTTCGGATTCGCCCTTCCAGTCGACCGACAGGGCCGTCTGGTTGACGCCCAGGCCCACCAGCGCGTCGGCCACGGCCTTCGCGCGGCGTTCCGACAGACGCATGTTGTACGCCGCCGAACCCGAGGTGTCGGCGTGGCCGACGACCACCAGGCGGGTGGCGTTGCCGGCCGTCGCGTACTGGGCCGCCTGTTGCACCACCGTCTGGGCTTCCGGCGTCAGCACGTACTGATCGAAGGGGAAGTAGACGACGAAGTCGCGCGCTTCATACGCCGGCGGAGGCGGCGGAGGAGGCGGCGGGGGCGGAGGAGGAGGCGGCGGCGGCGGAGGCGGCGGCGGCGGGGGCGGAGGAGGCGGCGGCGGCGGCGCGAACGAGTAGCGCAGGCCGAACGTCAGCGACTGATCCGCATAGCTCGTCTTCAGCTCACCGGCGTCGATGGCCGTGCAGCAGCTGTAGGTGTCGAAGGTAAAGTCGTTCGCCTTCAGGTACCGATAGGTCAGGTCGGCGGTCAGGCGGTCGGTGACCCGGAAGCCGAGGCCGGCGATGCCTTGCCAGGCAAAGGAGGTGTCCTTTTGGCTGTCGACGCCGAAGTAGCCCGCCGGCACGGCGGCTTCCAGCTTGCCGCGCACGCCGCCGACGCCCACGCCGATGAACGGATCGATCGAGCCGTCCGGCAGGACGTCATAGATCAGGTTGCCCATCAGGCTCAGCGTTTCGAAGTTCCCGTTGACGTTTTCATCACTGATGTCGCCGGGACGGCCGCCGAATTCGAGTTCGGCGCGAACGTTCGGGCTGAATTGGTAGCCCAGACGCGTAAACCCGACCCAGTCGCCGTCGAGGCTCATCTTGCCGAGGTCACCCAGCGTGCTGCTGGAGACTTGGGAGTCCTTGGGCCAGTGGTAGCCAAGGTCGAACGCGCCGTACCAACCGATATTTTGCGCATGCGCGCACGGCGCCAGCGCCAGAACGCCGAGCACGCTGCCCAGCATCAATGCTCTTTTTCTCACCTTGAGCCCCTCACTCATTGTGCCGTCGCGCCAATCGCCCGGCATCGATAAATAGCCATGGGTGTCCACGTCGGAACGCGAACAAGCTTTCTTGAGCACCCCTCCAGGTCGCCCCAGAACGCCTCCCAATTGCGGCCGACGCTGCAAGCGCCTGAACCCGGAAAAGGTTCCCGACGGCCGGCCAGTTTTGTCGCACGGAACCCCGCGCGGCGGCAGATTACTCGCGATGATTTGCGTTTTCTAGACCGCACATTGTCGCCACGCACGATTTTGCAGGCATTGGTTGCGGCGGTTTTAAGAAATATTGGTTTCCAGCTCGGCCAGCCATGCATCGGCCCGGGCGTCTGAAGGCATTCGCCAGTCCGCCCTCGGCGACAGCGAGCCGCCCGAAGAGATCTTCGGTCCGTTGGGCAGGCAGGACCTCTTGAACTGGTTTGCGAAGAAACGCACCAGGAAGAGCCGCAGCCAATCCTTAATCTCTTCAAGGCGATAGCCTCGCCGTTCGGCCTGCGGCACATCGGCCGGCCAGTCGCCCGCGCCCGCATCTCCCCAGGCGTTCAGCGCCAGGTAGGCGATCTTCGACGGCGCCATGCCGAAGCGGGCGAGGTAATAAAGGTTAAAGTCCTGCAAGGAATAGGGCCCGACCTTTTCCTGTGTGGACTGCAAGACTCCCGCGGAAGCCGGCACAAGCTCCGGAGAAATTTCCGTGTTGAGGATTTCGCGCAACACCTGCGCCGCATCCGGCCCCACATCCCCCGAGTCAGCCACGAAGCGGATCAGGTGCTGGATCAGCGTCTTCGAGACCGAGGCGTTGACGTTGTAGTGGCTCATGTGGTCGCCGACGCCGTAGGTGCACCAGCCCAGCGCCAGCTCCGACAGGTCGCCGGTGCCCACCACCAGCGCGCCGGCCTGGTTGGCCAGCCGGAACAGGTAGTCGGTGCGAAGCCCCGCCTGCACGTTCTCGAAGGTGACGTCGTAGACTTCCTCGCCCCTGGCGAAGGGGTGGCCCAGGTCGGCGAGCATCTGTCTGGCCGCCGGGCGGATGTCGAGTTCGGCCGCGGTGACGCCCAGCGCCTGCATCAGCTTCCAGGCGTTCGACTTGGTGAAGTCGGAGGTGGCGAAACCGGGCAGGGTGTAGGCCAGCACATTCCCGCGCGGCAGCCCCAGCGCATCCATCGCCCGCACCGAGACGATCAGCGCCTGGGTGGAGTCGAGGCCGCCGGACACCCCGATGACCAGCTTCTTCAGCCCCGTCGCCTTCAACCGCTCGGCCAGTCCCTGGACCTGGATGTTGTAGGCCTCGTAGCAGTCCTGCGCGAGGCGGGCGGGGTCGTTGGGCACGAAGGGGTAGCGCTCGACCTTGCGCTTCAGCGCGAGCTCGCCCCTGGGCGCATCGAAGTTGAACCTCACGATCCGGAAGCACCCGGCATCGGCCGCGACAGCGTCGCCGAACGAGCCCATGCGCATCCGCTCGGCGCGGATTTGCGCGACATCGACGTCGGCCGCCGTCCAGCAGGGGCCCGCCGGAAAACGTGGGGTTTCCGTCAGCAGCTCGCCCCGCTCGTAGATGGAAGCCTGGCCGTCCCAGGCCATGTCGGTGGTGGACTCGCCCGGCCCGGCGGCCGTGTAGACATAGGCCGCCTGACAGCGCAGCGACTGCGAGGCGCAGAGCAGCTTGCGGGCGTCCGCCTTGCCGATGACGATGTTGCTGGCCGAGAGGTTCAGCAGGATTTCCGCGCCCGCCATGGCCGCCCGCGCGCTCGGCGGGGTCGGGATCCAGACGTCCTCGCAGATCTCGGCGTGGAAGGTGAAGGCGCAGGAGCCGGTGGAGCGGAACAGCAGGTCCGTTCCGAACGGGACCTCGCGTCCCGCGATCTCGATCGCGCCGGACACGCCGAGCCCGCTCGCGAAGTAGCGGCGCTCATAGAACTCGCGGTAGTTGGGCAGGAAGGTCTTCGGGACCACGCCCAGGATCTCGCCCCGGTGGATCGCGACCGCGCAGTTGAACAGCCGCCCCTGCGAGCGCAGCGGCGCGCCGACGACGATGACGGGCAGCAGCTCGCGGCTTTCGTCGGCGATCTTCGCCAGCGCGGCCTCCACGCCATCCAGCAGCGCCGTCTGCATGAAGAGGTCGTCGATGGCGTAGGCGGAGATGCCGAGCTCCGGAAACACCACCAGCGCCGCCCCGTCCCCGTGCGCCTTGCGTGCCAGGTCGAGCGTCGTTTCGGCGTTGGCGGCGGGATCGGCGACGGCGATCGTCGGCACGGCGGCAGCGATGCGCACGAAGCCGTGCCGATAGGGCGTCAGGAACGGAAGATCGGTCGCCGCGCGGGCGGTCTTGGCCATGGGCTCAGCCTAGCCTTGCCGGTCGGGAGGTCCGATTAGCAGCCGCGGTTACGCCAGCGCAAGGCCGCTTACCTCGGGTGGAGCCCCGGGTGCGGCTGGAACGGCGCCCGGTCGAAGGCGATATTGGCGAGCCCCACCGCCTCGAGAAGCGCCTGCATTTCGCTCTTCACCGCCTCACGCGGCGCGGTGACCTTGATCGGCTTTATCTGGGGCGACAGGTCGGCGATCGTCAGGCCGAAGGGAAAGAGCTCGCGGTAGATCACCCGTTCGCTCAGCGACGGGCCGATGCGAAAGCCGACCTGGCGGGCGAGCGCCTGCAGGTCGCGCTGCAACCGCTCCCGGTTTCGCGCCTCGGTGGGCGCGAGGCGGTTGGGCATGACGACCCAGTCCAGCTGGCGCCCATAGACCGTCCGCGTCCGGCGCGCGTCGTGGACCACGCGGGCGTAATGGCTCGGGCGCACCAGATCGAGCGTGAGCGGATCGACGACGCCCAGCACGTCGAAGTCGACGAAGCTGTCGTTCATCGGCGTGACGACGACATCGGCCTGCAGGTGAGCCGCGCGCGAGACGGGCGTGTCCCCGCCGGGCGTATCGATCACCACGATGTCGGCGTTGCGCATGGCCAGCGTGATCGCTTCCTCGAACAGGCCGATGATCCCGGCCGGAGCGGTGCGCGACAGTTCGTCGGTGTTTTCCGACAGCTTGAACTCCAGCGGCATGGGCGCATGGGCCCCCGCGCTCTGCACCCATCGGCGGCGGTTGGCGAGGAAGCGTCCCAGGCTGGATTGCCGAAGGTCCAGGTCGATGGCGGCCACCCGCGCGCCCCGGTAGAGCATGGCGACGGAGATCAGCGAGGCGAAGGTCGTCTTGCCCGCGCCGCCTTTCTCGTTGCCGATCACGACGACCTTCGGCGCGCTCAGCCGTTGAAGGGGCGCGGCCGGCGCGGCTGGCCACAGGCCGGATGGGCGCGGCGGAGGCGTTCTATCCCGGCCGAAAGACCACCAGCGACTGTTCATCCAACCCTCTGCGGCGAACGGCGACGCTCCCCCGGCGAAGGCCCCGCTGTCAACCGGACCGACATTATAGTGTGCGCGCGCGTCAGGGCCGTTGCATTTGCAACCGGCTCGGGGCTTGAGTGCCGCCGAAAGGATGCTGGATGGCTGATTGCAAGGACCTCTACTGGCGCGCCGCCGACGGGCTGATGCTGCATGCCCGCGACTATCCGGCCGAAGGCGGCAAGCTGCCGGTGATCTGCATCCACGGGCTGACGCGCAATTCGAAGGACTTCGAGGATCTCGCCCCGCGCATCCAGGCGACGGGTCGCAGGGTCATCGCGGTGGACGTCCGGGGTCGCGGGGAGTCGGACCGCGACCCGAACCCGGGCAACTACAATCCCGGGACCTATGCGGCTGACATCGTGGGCCTGATGGCCAACCAGGTCATGCCCAGCGCCATCTTCATTGGCGCCAGCATGGGCGGGCTGATCGCCATGGTGCTGTCGGCCATTGCGCCGCAGGCTGTCGCGGGCGCGGTGCTGAACGACGTGGGCCCGGAACTGTCGCCGGTTGGCCTTGCCCGGATCGCGGGCTACGTCGGCCAGGGCGGCCCGATCGAGAGCTGGGCCGACGCGGTCGACTACATCCGCTCGATCAACGAGGCCGCCTTCCCGAATCTGCCCGATGAGGAGTGGGAGCGCTTCGCGCGGCGCACCTTCCGGGAGGACGACCTCGGCAAGCCGGTGCTCGACTACGACCCGGACATCTCGCTGGCCTTCCGTCCGCCGCCCGGCGCGCCGCCGCCGCCCGCGCCCGACATGTGGCCGCTGTTCTTCGGCCTGACGGCGGGGCGGCCGGTCCTGCTGATCCGGGGCTCCATCTCCGACCTGATCGACGAGGAGATCGCCGGCCGCATGCGCGAGGCCGCGCCGAAGATGGCCTATGCCGAGGTCCCCAACGTCGGCCATGCACCCATGCTGACCGAACCGCAGGCGTGGCGCGCCATCGACGCCTTCCTTCAGCAACTGCCCTAGCCACATTTGCGCTGTAACCGGCGACGTTTATGGTCGCCGCCGTAACTTCCCGGAGCCTCAGCCCGTGTCCGATCCCGTCCTGTCCATCGAGAACCTGAAGGTCGACTTCGCCACCCATGACGGCATCGTCCAGGCGGTGCGGGGCGTCTCGCTGAAGGTGGACAAGGGCGAATGCCTGGGCGTCGTCGGCGAAAGCGGCTCAGGGAAAAGCCAGACCTTCATGGCGGTGATGGGCCTGCTGGCCCAGAACGGCATCGCCACCGGCTCGGCGAAGTTCCTCGGGCGCGAGCTGCTCGGCCTGAAGATGCGGGAGCTGAACCGCATCCGCGGCTCGAAGATGACCATGATCTTCCAGGACCCGCTGACGGCGCTGACCCCCCACGTGCGCATCGGCGAGCAGATCGCCGAGCCGCTCCGCCTGCACCTCGGCCTCTCCGACGCCGACGCCACGAAGCGCGCGAAGGAGTGGCTCGACCGCGTGCGCATCCCGGACGCCGCACGCAGGCTGCGCCAGTACCCGCACGAGCTCTCCGGCGGCATGCGCCAACGGGTGATGATCGCCGGCGCCATGGCCGGCGGGCCGGAGCTGCTGATCGCCGACGAGCCGACGACCGCGCTCGACGTCACCGTGCAGGCGGAAATCCTCGACCTGATGGACGAGCTGCGCCGCGACACCGGCACGGCCATGGTGCTGATCACCCACGACATGGGCGTGATCGCGCGGCTCGCCGACTGCGTCTGCGTCATGAAGGACGGCGCCTATGTCGAGGAAGGCCGGGCCGAGGAGATCTTCGCCCGCCCGCGCGAGGAGTACACGAAGGCCCTGCTGGCCGCGATCCCGCGCCTGGACCGCGAGGACCGCGGCGGCCGGCCCACGCTCGATCCCGTGAAGCCGGACGCGCCGGTGGTGGTCGAGGGCAAGGACATCAAGGTCTGGTTCCCGATCCACGAGGGCTTCTTCGGCCAGAAGAAATACCTGCGCGCCGTCGACGGCGTGGACCTCTATGTCCGCCAGGGCGAGACGCTCGGGATCGTGGGCGAAAGCGGCTCGGGCAAGTCGACGCTGGCGCGCGCGGTCCTGAACCTGATCCCGCCGACGGCCGGCGCGGTCACCCTGATGGGCCGCGACATCACCCACGCCGACCGCGACGCCATGCGCGCGGCGCGCAAGGACCTGCAGATCGTCTTCCAGGACCCGCTGGCCAGCCTCGACCCGCGCATGACCATCGGCGACTCCATCGCCGAGCCGATGCAGGTCTATCGAAAGGACATGAACCGCGCCCAGCGCGACCTGGAAGTGGCCTCGATGATGGAGCGGGTCGGCCTCGCGCCCGAGCTCATCAACCGCTACCCGCACGAGCTCTCCGGCGGCCAGAACCAGCGGGTCGGCATCGCCCGCGCGATGATCCTCAAGCCCAAGCTGGTCATTTGCGACGAGGCGGTCTCGGCGCTGGACGTCTCCATCCGCGCCCAGATCATCGACCTCCTGATCGACCTGCAGAAATCGCTCGGCATGGCCATGCTGTTCATCAGCCACGACCTCGCCGTCGTGCGCGAGATCAGCCACCGGGTAATGGTGCTCTACATGGGCCGGGTGATGGAGCAGGCGAGCCGCGAGCGCATCTACGCCCAGCCGCAGCATCCCTACACCAAGGCGCTGTTGTCAGCCGCGCCCATCCCCGATCCCAAGATCGAGCGCAAGCGCAAGCGGGTGAAGATCGTGGGCGAGGCCCCGTCTCCGCTGGACCCGAAGACCGCCTTCCGCTTCCTGCCCTCGCGGCTGTCGGTGAACCCCGACGAACCGGTGCTGCCGCCGGCCCTCGAGGAGATCGAGCCAGGTCACTTCGTCAGCGAATTCGACCCGGTTTGAGTAGGTAGCCAAGGCAAAGCTTGCCTTAATCTGCCCTTTCCACATCAAAAATTGACCATGCCTGCCTCCATAGTTGGATGGTAGATTGTCGCCCCCCGCTTGCTCCGGGAAAGGCTCCTGACCACCTGCGGAAGCCTTGTGTGAGTACCCGGAGGTCCCGTCGTGGCGGACACCTATCTGAATATGAGTGAGCGGGGCGGGACCGGCCCCAATGGCCTAACCTCGTACACCATCGATGAGGCCGCGGCGCAGCTGACCCGTGACGCGCTCAGCTGGGGCAGCGACTGGGGCACGCCCGCGACGGTCACCTATGCCTATCGCGCCTATGCGCCGAGCAGCATGCCGGAGGACACCTCGGGCTTCTCGCGCTTCAACACAGCCCAGATCGACGCCGCCGAGCTTGCGCTGCAATCCTGGTCGGACGTGGCCAACATCACCTTCGTGCGCATGGGCAGCGGCGACAGCGGCTCGGGCGCCTATTCGAACAACGCGACCATCCTGATGGGCAACTACTCGTCGGGTGAGCAGGGCGCGGCGGCCTTCACCTACTTCCCCGGCTCGACGGCCTCCTCGTCGTTCGACGGCGACCTGTGGGTGAACAACAGCTACAGCTACAACGCGAACCCGCAGTTCTACGACTATGGCCAGCTGGTGCTGGTCCACGAACTCGGTCACGCCATCGGCCTCGACCATCCAGGCGACTACAACGCCGGGCCGGACCAGACCATCACCTACAACGCCAACGCCGCGTACTTCGAGGATTCGACCCAGTACTCGGTGATGAGCTACTTCTATGAGACCTACACCGGCGCGGACTTCGGGTACTATTACCCCGCCACCGTGATGCTCGACGACATCGCCGCGGCGCAGCGCCTCTACGGCGCGAACATGTCTACGCGCACCGGCGACACCGTCTACGGCTTCCACTCCAATTCCGGCCGGGCCTGGTTCGAGGCGAACAGCTCGTCCGATCCGCTGATCTTCGCGGTATGGGACGCGGGCGGCACGGACACCTTCGACTTCTCCGGCTACGCCTCGAACCAGAAGATCGATCTGGGCCAGGGCAACTTCTCCGACGTCGGCGGCCTGGTGGGCAACGTCGCCGTGGCCAAGGGCGTGACCATCGAGAACGCCATCGGCGGCTCCGGAGCGGACACCATCCTCGGCAACGCCGCCGCCAACCGCATCGTCGGCAACGCCGGTAACGACACCTTCACGGGCGGTGCGGGCGCGGACGTCTTCGTGGTCACCACGAACGGCGGCAAGGACATCGTCACCGACTTCGTCGTGGGCTCGGACAAGATCGACGCGACGGCCTACGGGGCCTACCAGAGCATCGCCCAGAGCGGCTCGGATACGGTCATCACCTTCGCGACGGGGGTCACAGAGACGCTGAGGGGCGTAACCGCCTCGACGGTCACCGCCGCCAGCTTCATCGGCCTCGCCGCCGCCGCGCAACCCTCCGGACAGACCGTCAACGGCACGCCCGGCGACGACAAACTGGTCGGCGGCTCCGACGCGGACACCCTCTACGGCTACGGCGGCAACGACCAGCTGGACGGCAAGGCCGGCGCCGACACGATGTACGGCGGGACCGGCAACGACAGCTACGTCGTCGACAACGCCGGCGACAAGGTGGTGGAGAACGCGGGCGAGGGGACAGATTTCGTCCTCAGCACCGTGACCTTCACCCTTGGCGACAACGTCGAGAACATGACGCTTGCCGGCGCAGCGGCCATCGACGGCACCGGCAACGGGCTCGCCAACAAGCTGCTCGGCAACGTCGCGGCCAACGTGCTCTCCGGCGGGGCCGGCAACGACTGGCTGGACGGCCGCGGCGGCGGCGACACACTGAAGGGCGGGACCGGCAACGACACCTATGTGGTGCACTCCACCGCCGACACGGTCATCGAGAACCCCGGCGAGGGTACCGACACGGTTTCGGCCGAGATCTCCTTCGGCCTGTCCGCCAACGTCGAGGTGCTCTACCTGACCGGTACGGCGAACCTGAACGGGACCGGCAACGCGCTCTCCAACCAGCTCTACGGCAACAGCGGCGCCAACACGCTGGACGGCGGCTCGGGGGCCGACGTGATGAAGGGCTCCGCCGGCAACGACACCTACATCGTCGACAACAGCGGCGACCAGGTCGTGGAAGCCGCCGGCCAGGGCTTCGACCTCGTCCTGAGCTCGGCCAGCTTCACCCTCACGGGCGACGTCGAGAACCTGACCCTCACCGGCTCGAGCGCGATCAATGGCGTGGGCGATGCGTTGGCCAACAAGCTCTACGGCAACGCCGCCGCCAACACGCTGAGCGGCCTGGACGGCAACGACTGGCTGGACGGCCGCGGCGGGGGCGACACGCTCAAGGGCGGGACCGGCAACGACACCTACGTCGTCCACGGCGCCTCGGACCAGGTGATCGAGCTTTCGGGCGAAGGCTCGGACACGGTGGCGGCGGATATCTCCTACAGCCTCACGGCCAACGTGGAGTCCCTCTACCTGAACGGCTCGGCCGCCATAGACGGCGCGGGCAACGAGCTCGCCAACTACCTGCACGGCAACGATGCCGCCAACAGCCTCTCGGGCCTGGGCGGGAACGACCGGATCGCGGGCGCGGGCGGCGCGGACGTGCTGACCGGCGGGGTGGGCGCGGACACCTTCGTCTTCAGCGCGCTGTCGGACTCCACCCTGGCCGCCCACGACCGCATCGCCGACTTCGATCCGCTCAGCGACCACATCGACCTGTCGGCGATCGACGCGAACACGGCGCTGTCCGGCAACCAGGCCTTCAGCTTCGTGAGCGCCTTCGATCACCAGGCGGGCGAGGCGGTGCTGACCTATGACGCCGGGACGAACACCACCACGCTGAACCTGGACGTGAACGGCGATGCGGCCAGCGACTTCCAGCTGCTGATCGTGGGCCATCTGGGAGACGGCTCGGGTTTCATCCTCTAGGCCGGTTGCCTCGGACGGGCGGCTCCGCCATCATCCGCCCGCTCATGGCCGCAAGCATCTTCACCGTTTCGCTCGACTTCGAGCTCTATTGGGGCGTGCGCGACAAGCGCACGCTCGACAGCTACAGCGCCAACCTGCTGGGGGTGCGCCAGGCCATCCCGCGCATGCTGGAGGCGTTCGCCGATGCGGGCGTCAACGCCAGCTGGGCGACGGTCGGCTTCCTGATGTTCGACGACAAGGAAGAGCTGCTGGCCGGCCTTCCCGAAGAGCTGCCTACCTATATGCAGCCCGAGCTCTCGCCCTATCCACGGCTGGAGCAGATCGGCCGCAACGAGAAGGAAGACCCCTTCCACTTCGGGCTGTCGCTGGTGCGCCAGATCATGGCCTGTCCCGGCCAGGAGGTCGCGAGCCACACCTTCTCGCACTACTACTGCCTGGAGGACGGCCAGACGCAGGGCCAGTTCCGCGCCGACCTTGCCGCCGCACAGGCGGCCGCGGGCCAGCTGGGGCTGGAGCTGCGCAGCCTCGTGTTTCCCCGCAACCAGTACAACGCCGCCTACCTGTCGGCCTGTGCGGACGCGGGCTTCACCAGCTTCCGCGGCAATCCGCAGTCCTGGATCTACCGGGCCGAACGCGACAGCGACGAGTCGGCGGCCAAGCGGATCGTGCGCCTCATCGACACCTATGTGCCGATCTCGGGCGCGAACACCTGGGCGGTGGACGGCGGCTCGCCGGTCAACGTTCCGGCCAGCTGCTTCCTGCGGCCCTATTCGCCGACGCTGGCCTCATTCGACAGCTGGCGGCTGGAGCGGATCAAGCGCCAGATGAGCCACGCGGCCCGCAACGGGCTCGCCTATCACCTGTGGTGGCACCCCCATAACTTCGGGGTCCATACGCAGGAGAACATGGCCTTCCTGCGCCAGGTGCTGGACCACTACCGGAGGCTGGCGGGCGAGTTCGGGATGCGGTCGCTGTCGATGAAGCAGGTGGCCGAACTGGCTGACGAACGGGGCGCCGTCGCCGCGTGACAGGGATCGTTTTGCTGGGCGGGGACGGCCTTTCCACCCGTATTCTCTACAATGTGCTGCGCCGCCGCTTCGAGATCGGCTGCGTGATCCTGGAGGGCAAGGAAGACCGCCTCTTCTTCCTGAAGCGCCGGGCAAAGCGCATCGGCTGGCCGGCTGTGTTGGACCAGGTCGCCTTCCAGCTCTACGGCAAGCTGGCCGCCCGGGGCTGCCGCGCGCGCACCGCCGCCATCATGGCCGAGCACGGGCTCGACGCCACGCCCCCGCCCGAAGCCATCGTGCGGCGCGTCGCCTCCGCCAACGATCCCGAGACGATCGAGCTTCTTAAGGCGCTGGACCCGCAGGTGGTCGTCATCAACGGCACGCGCATCCTCTCGAAGCGGCTGCTGGAAAGCGTCCCCGCGCCCTTCCTCAACACGCACGCGGGCATCACGCCCGGCTATCGCGGGGTGCACGGCGGCTATTGGGCGCTGGCGCAGGGCGAGCCGGAACGCTGCGGCGTGACCGTGCACGTGGTCGACCCCGGCATCGACACGGGCGAGGTGCTCTACCAGGCGGTCGTGAAGCCGACGCGGCGCGACAGCTTCTGGACCTACCCGCTGCTGCAACTGGCGGCGGGCGCGCCGCTCATGGTGCGGGCGGTCGAGGATGCGCTGGCCGGACGGCTGGCGCCTCGGCCGGGTGAAGGCCCTTCGCGGCTCTGGAGCCATCCGGGCCTGACGGGTTACCTCAGGCGCCGCCTTCAGGGCATCCGCTGAGGCCCTACTCCACCGGCTCCTCGTAGGCGGCCATCAGCGCCATGTTGAGGATGCGCGAGACCGAGGCCGACAGCGGCGCGATCTGGACGGGCTTGGAGAGGCCCAGCAGGATCGGGCCGATCACGGTCGCCCCGCCCAGCGACTGCACCAGCTTGGTCGAGATCGAGGCCGAGTGGATGGCCGGCATGATCAGGATGTTGGCCGGGCCCGTCAGCCGCATGAAGGGGAAGTTGCCCCGCCGCTCCGGCTCCAGCGCCAGTTCCGGCGGCATCTCGCCTTCGTACTCGAAGTCGACGTCCATCATGTCGAGCGTGGCGACCGCTTCCCGCATCTTCTCGGCGCGCTCGCCCATCGGGTTGCCGAAGGTCGAGTAGCTCATGAAGGCCACGCGCGGCGTGAAGCCCAGCCGCTTGACTGCCGCCGCCGCCTCGCAGGCGATCTCGACGATGTCCTGCGCCTCGGGCATCTCGGTGACGTTGGTGTCGGCGATGAAGATGGTCCGCCCGCGCGTCAGCACCACGCTCATGCCGATGATGCGGCCGCCGGGCGCGGGGTCGATCACCCGCAGCACCTCTTCCAGCGACTGGTCGAAGCTGCGGGTCACGCCGGTGACCATGCCGTCGGCGTGGCCGAGCGCCACCATGGAGGCGGCGAACGAGTTGCGGTCCTGGTTGATCAGCCGCTGGACGTCGCGCTTGAGATAGCCCTCGCGCTGCGCCCGCTCGTACAACCGCTCGACGTACTCCGGGTTACGGTCGGAGAGCCGGGCGTTGATGATCTCGATCTTCACCTCGTCCGGATCGAGCCCGACCAGGCGCATGTTGGAGTGCACCAGCTCCTCGCGGCCCACGAGAACCGCTTCGCCCAGGCCCTGCGTCTGGAAGGCGTAGGCCGCGCGGATCACGCTCGGCTCCTCGCCCTCGGCGAAGACGATGCGTTTCTTCGGCTTGGTCAGCACCGAGCCGGAGATCTTCTGCAGGAAGGCCGCCGTCGGATCGAGCCGCTGGGCGAGGCTCGCGCGGTAGGCCGTCATGTCCTCGATCGGGCGGCGCGCGACGCCGGTGTCCATGGCGGCCTGCGCCACGAACGGCGGCACGTACCAGATCAGGCGCGGGTCGAAGGGCGTCGGGATGATGTACTCGGGCCCGAACTTCAGCTGGCGGCCGTGGTAGGCGGCGGCCACTTCATCGGGCACGTCCTCGCGGGCCAGCTGGGCGAGCGCGCGGGAGCAGGCGATCTTCATCTCCATGTTCACGCGCCTTGCCCGCACATCGAGCGCGCCGCGGAAGATGTAGGGGAAGCCCAGCACGTTGTTGACCTGGTTCGGATAATCCGACCGGCCCGTGGCCACGATGGCGTCCGGGCGCACGGCCAGCGCCTCTTCGGGCGTGATCTCGGGGTCCGGGTTGGCCATGGCGAAGATCAGCGGGTTGGGGGCCATGGTGGCCACCATCTCCGGCGTGATCGCGCCCTTCACCGACAGGCCGATGCAGACGTCCGCGCCGACCAGCGCCTCGGCGAGCGTGCGCTTGTCGGTGTCCACCGCATGCGCGCTCTTCCACTGGTTCATGGACTCCGTGCGGCCGCGATAGAGCACGCCCTTGGAGTCCACGGCGATGACGTTCTCGTGGCGCACGCCCATCGCCTTGATGAGCTCCAGCGTCGCGATCCCCGCCGCGCCCGGCCCGTTCAGCACCACCTTCACGTCGGCGATGTCGCGGCCGGTGATCTCGCAGGCGTTGATCAGGCCGGCGGCGGTGATGATCGCCGTGCCGTGCTGGTCGTCGTGGAACACCGGGATGTCGAGCAGCTCCTGCAGCTCGGTCTCGATGCGGAAACACTCGGGGCTCTTGATGTCCTCGAGGTTGATGCCGCCGTAGGTCAGGCCGATGTTCTTGACGACGGTGATGATCTCGTCCGGGTCGCGGCTGGTGATCTCCACGTCCACGGAATCGACGTCGGCGAAGCGCTTGAAGAGGACGGCCTTGCCTTCCATCACCGGCTTGGCCGCCAGCGGGCCGAGGTCGCCCAGCCCCAGGATCGCCGTGCCGTTGGTGATCACCGCCACCAGGTTGCCCTTCGAGGTGTACTCGTAGGCGAGGTCCGGATCCTCGGCGATCTTCAGCACCGGTACGGCCACGCCCGGCGAATAGGCGAGGCTCAGATCCCGCTGGGTCGCCATCGGCTTGGTGGCGCGGATGGCCACCTTCCCGGGCGTGGGATAGCGGTGGAAGGCCAGCGCCTCCTCGTCGGTGAACGTGCGTCGCTCGTCAGTCATGGAAACGGGAAGACTCGGTCTGGCGGCCTGCTTGGGAAGGCGCGCAAACTAGCGACCCGGCCGCCCCCTCACAACCTCGCATCTGGCCAAGGTTGCTCGACCGGGATTGACCGCCGCGTCACGGCAAGGCCTAGAAGGAGCCAAAGATGGGGAGATACGCGTGTTCGGGTCCGATCAGGGGAAGGTGAAGATCGCCATCGCCGGCGCGCTCGGCCGCATGGGCCAGGCGCTGGTCAAGGCCGTGGAGACCAGGCCAAACCTGCAGATCGTGGCGCGGTTCGACCGGCCGGACGCCACCGGGCAGGGGCTGGTTTCCCGCGACGAGGCGCTGCGGGCCGCCGACGTGCTGATCGACTTCACCACGCCCGAGGCTTCCGTCGAACACGCCCAGCTCTGCGCCAGGAAGAAGGTCGCCCTGATCAGCGGCGCGACCGGCCTGAGCGGCGACCAGACGACCGAGATCGCCAAGGCCGCCCAGCACACCCCGGTCGTCCGTAGCGCCAACTTTTCGCTGGGCCTGAACGTCATGCTGGGGCTGGTCGCGCAGGCGGCCGCGCGGCTTGGGCCCGAGGACTGGGACATCGAGATCTTCGAGGCCCATCACAAGCACAAGGTCGACGCGCCCTCCGGCACCGCCCTCGCCCTTGGCGAAGCGGCCGCCAAGGCGCGCGGCGTGGCGCTCGGAATGATGAGCGAGCGGCGCCGCGACGGCATCACCGGCGAGCGGCGCGAGGGCGCCATCGGCTTTTCGGTCATGCGCGGCGGCGGCATCATCGGCGAGCATTCGGTGAGCTTCGTCTCCGAGGAGGAAATCCTGACCTTCTCCCATTCGGCGCGGGACCGGGCGCTGTTTGCGCGTGGTGCGGCGCTGGCCGCCGAATGGATCGCAAACAAGCGCGCCGGCCTTTACGACATGCAGGACGTGCTGGGCTTCAGGGACGAGTAGCGTGGCCGCCGACAACATCCTCGACCTCGACGCGACGGCCCAGCTGGAGGCGCTGGCCGCCAGGAAGGTGTCGAGCGTCGAGCTGCTGAAAGCCGCCATGGCCCGCCACGAGCGGCTGAAGGCCCAGATCAACGCCGTCGTCACCGCAGATCCGGACCGCGCGCTCTCCCGCGCCCGCCAGATCGATGACCAGCGGGTGAAGGGCGAGGCGGTGGGCGTCCTCGGCGGCCTGCCGATGACCATCAAGGACACCTTCGACGTGGTCGGCATGCCTGCGTCCTCCGGCCTGGAGGTCTTCCTCGGACGCGCGGTCCACGACGCGCCGGTGGTGGCGAACACCAAGGCCGCGGGAGCGGTCGTGTGGGGCAAGACCAACACGCCGGTGATGGCCGGCGACATGCAGACCTACAACCACCTCTACGGCACGACGAACAACCCCTGGGACCTGGAGCGGACCCCCGGCGGTTCCTCCGGTGGGGCGGCGGCGGCGCTGGCGACGGGGGTGACGGCGTTGGAGATCGGCTCCGACATCGGCGGGTCGCTTCGCACGCCGGCCAACTTCTGCGGCGTCTTCTCGCACAAGCCCACCTGGGGCCGCGTGTCCCAGGTCGGCCACGTGCCGCCCGCGCCGGGACAGGGGACGGTGGACCGCGACCTGAACGTCATTGGCCCCATGGCCCGCTCGGCGCGCGACCTGCGCCTGCTGTTCCCGATCCTGCTTGGCCAGCAGCCCGATCCGAAGGCGCCGGCCGAGAGCATCAAGGGCCTGAAGGTCGGCCTCTGGGTCGACGATCCTGACTTCATCGTGGACGCCGAGGTCCGCAGCCACGTCGAGGCCTTCGCCGAGCGGCTGGAGGAGGCCGGCGCGGTGGTCACCCCGATCCAGCCGGTGGATTCGAAGCGCCTGCTGGAAAGCTACCTCGTCCTCCTGCCGCACGTGCTGAGGGAGGACATACCCGCCAAGATGCTGAAGGGCATGGCGACGGTCCGTCCCATCGCGAAGGTGGCGCGCCGGCTGGGCGCTGGGCCGTTCTCCTGGGCCGCGATGGCGATGAACTACACCGCCACGGAAGAGGAATGGGCCAAGGCGAACCAGACGCGCGAGGCCCTTTGCGCCGAGGTGGCCAGACGGTTCGAGGAGGTCGACGTGATCCTCGCGCCGATCAACCCGGTCCCGGCCTTCCCGCACATCCACAAGCCGTTCGCGCAGAGGCGGCTCGTCTGCTCGAACGGGCAGAAGATTCCCTACCTCGCCATGCTCGAGTGGATTTCGCTGGCGACCGCGCTCCGCCTGCCCGCGACCGCCATTCCGGCCGGCCAGACCAACACGGGCCTTCCCGTCGGCGTGCAGATCATCGGGGCGCGCGGCGCCGACGAGCGCAACCTTGCGATTGCTCAAGGCATTGAGGAGGCGCTCGGCGCCTGCTTTGTTCCTCCTCCGCCGCTGGGCTTGTGAGGCTCCATTCATCTAGGGGGCGATATGCTCTGCCGGGATGACCGACACGGCTCGATCTGAACCGCGCGCGATCGCCGCGATGCGCTCGCCGTACGCGCAGGTCGGCGCGGAGGCCGGCGCGCTGGCGCTGATGACCTTCGCGGCCGTGGGCCTGCTGGTCGTCTCCGATCGCCGCGACATCGCCCAGGCCATGGCGCAGGACTGGCTGGCCCAGCGCGGCATCGAGTCCAGCTTCCAGGTCCAGTCGATCGACGCCGGCGCCTTCACCGGGAAGATGCGCGTGGGGCCCGCCAGCAACCCCGTCTTCACCGCCGACCACATCGAGGTCGCCTACGACCTGACCGCACCCTGGGCGGGCGGTCCGTTCCAGTTGCGCACCCGCGCGATCCGGGTCGTGCATCCACAGCTGCGGGTGACCTTCGACGGCCGGAAGTTCTCCGCCGGTCCCCTCGACAGACTGATCAGCGACTTCCTCAAGCGGCCGAAGGCGAAGGAGCCCGGCCCCGCCGTCCTGATCGAGAACTCCTTCACCACCATCGCGACGAAGCAGGGTCTCGTCCGCATCACCGGCGACGCGGCGCTCGACGACGGCAAGCTGCTGCGCTTCGACGGCCGCCTGCTGCCGACCGAGCTGAAGGACCAGAACTTCACGCTGGCATCGAACGGCGGTTCGCTGAAGGTGCGCAAGGTCGGGACGAGCCTCTCCACCGACCTGCGCCTCGGCGTAGAGCGGCTGGCCACCGGCGACATCGAGCTCGCGGGCGGGCAGGCGGCGGTGGCGGGCGTCATCCCCTATCCGGACCCGAAGGCGCAGGCCGTCGCGGGCGGAACCGATCTCCGCGCATCCATCGCGGTCGACCACGCCCGGCTCGCGGACGCCACCGCTTCGAACTTCGCGACCAATGCCCGCTTTGTCGGCTCGCTCGCCGGCGGGCCGTCGAACCCGGTGTTCGCGGGCGCTGTGGCCGGGTCGGCGTCCGTCGGCGCTCTGGACGGCAGGGGGTTCAAGGCGCGAGCCCTGAAGACCACCTTCACCGCCCCTCGCGCCTCGCTGAAGAAGGGCGCCGTCGCCTTGCCCTTCGTCGGTCGCCTCGCCGCCGGACGGCTGGAGGCGTCGGACATGGCATTGGCCGACGCAAGCGCCGCGCTGGATGGCCGTTTCAACGCCGACAGCAAGGGCTACCTCCTGACCGCCAACGCCGACGTGCGCGGCGAGAGCGGTTTCGGCGCCACCCGCGCGCAGCGGATCGCGAAGGCCGTGCCGGTCCTCTCCGGCGACCCGGCGCAAGCCCGCGCCATGGCCGCCGCGCTGGAGCGTTTCACCCTGCGCGCGGAGAGCCTGAACCTCACCGCCCGCAACGGCGACGTCCGCCTCACCCTCGCCAGTCCGGTGACGCTGGCCAGCGCCTCAGGCGGCCGTGCGGTGCTGACGCCCCACGGGGCGTTCGGGCTGGTCGGCGGCAAGCCGTCCGGCTTCGACTTCGCCATGAACGGCGGCGGCTTGCCCGACCTGTCGGCGAAGGTCGCCTCCTTCTCGGCCGCCAACGGCGTCATAGACGCCCGCCTCGCCATCAAGGGCGCCTTCAACGCGCCGCCCGCGCAGAAGGCTGTGATCGACGCCGACGGGCGCCTGCACATGGCGCACGGCCGCACCACCTTCACCCTCGCCAGCTGCGCCGACGCCTCGGCCGCAGTGGTCGATTTCGGCGAGACCGACGTGACCGACGCGAGCGCCCGCATCTGCCCCTCCGGCGGGCCGCTGGTCGTGGCGAGCGGAGGGACCTGGCGTGTGCAAGGGCGCTTCGAGAACGGCAAGGGCGCGATCCCCGCGTGGAAGGTCGCGGGCGCCGACGCCTCGGGCGCCTTCGACACCCGTGGACGCGGCGACATGGACCGCGCCGACGTGCAGGTCGCGGCGATCCGCGTCTCGGACACCGACAAGGCCAGGCGCTTCAACCCCGTCCGGGCCAGCGGCCGCGCGCAGCTGGCCGGCGGCGTATGGCGCGGCGCCTTCCCGGTGGCCACCGCCTCGGGCAAGCCCGTCGCCGACGTCACGCTGGAGCACGTGGTCGCGACCGGGGCCGGCCACGCCGACATCGACGCGCGCAACCTCGTCTTCGCCGACCCCGGCCTGCAGCCCTCCGAGATCGCGCCGCTCGGCGAAGTCATCCGCGCCGCGAACGGGCCCGCCGCCTTTACCGGCCGCCTCGACTGGAGCAAGGCCGGGACGACCAGCTCCGGCGACCTGACGGTGACCAACCTCGCCTTCCAGAGCCCCGCCGGGAAGGTCACGGGCGTGAACACCACCCTTCACTTCACCAGCCTGATCCCCTTGGTGACGGCGCCGAACCAGACGATCACCGCCCAAAACGTCGCCGCCATCACGCCGCTGGACAACGCCACCGCGGTCTTCGACCTCGCCGCCGACGCCCTGCACCTGACCGCCGCTAACGCGACGCTCGCCAAGGGTCAGGTGGCGCTGGAGCCGCTCACCGTCCCGCTCGCCGACGGACGCACCGTCGAAGGCGTGCTGAACCTGAAGCAGGTCGACGTGGGCGAACTCGTCGCCAACACCACGCTCGCCGACCGCATCAAGGTCGCCGCCATCCTCGACGGCCGCGTCCCCTTCAAGTGGGGCCCGGACGGCCTGCGCTTCACCGAAGGCCACCTGGTCGCCGACCGGCCGGGACGGATTTCGATCAGCCGCACGGTCCTCTCCAACGTGAAGACCGACGCCGCCGCCGCGCCCGCCAACCCGATGGACGCGACCCAGCCCGCGCAGCCGTTCAACGCCGTTCAGGACTTCGCCTACCAGGCGATGGAGAACCTCGCCTTCGAGACGCTGGAGGCTACCGTCAACAGCATCGACAACGGCCGACTCGCCGTCCTCTTCACCATCCACGGCCACCACGATCCGAAGGTCGCCAAGGAGGCGAAGATCAGCCTGTTCGACGCCCTGCGCGGCAAGGCGCTGAGCAAGCCCGTGGACCTGCCGAAGGGAACGCCCGTGAACCTGACCCTCGACACCTCGCTGAACTTCGACGAGCTTCTGGCGGCGTGGCGCCGTGGGTGGGTCGATGCGGCCAAACCGTAAGCTTGTGCGTTCAGGCCCCGTTCAGCGGCTGGGCCGTTAAATCACGCCGCTTAGGAGAGAAAGCCTATGATCAGACGCGGATTGATCGCCGCCATGACCGCAACGGTCGCGGCAGCCTCGCTCGGGGCCTGTACGCCGACGGTGCGGGTCAAGGTCGACCCGATCAACATCTACGCCAAGCTGGACGCGGACGTCCGCGTGCGCCTCGACAAGGAAGTCCAGGCGCTGATCCAGCAGAACCCGAACCTCTTCTAGGCGGAAAGACCTGACATGAAGATGCGCACCACCTTTTTCGCCATCGCCGCCGGCCTCTCCATCGTCGCCGCCGCGGGCGTGGCCACCTCCCAGACCCCGGCCCAGAAGGCGGCCGTCGACGCCGCCAAGGTGCAGGGTGTCGTGGGCGAGCAGGGCGACGGCTTCCTGGGCTTCGTCACGGCGACCAGCGATCCCGCGCTGAAGGCCTCCGTCACCGCGATCAACACCGCGCGCGCGGCCCTCTACGCCGAGACCGCGTCCAAGACCGGCACGTCCGCCGAAGCCGCCGGCCAGGCGACCGCCCGCCAGCTCTACGACCGCATCCCGGTCGGCCAGTGGTACCGCCCGCTCGGCGGCGGGTGGACGCGGAAGTAGCCGCTACCCGCCCCGCGCCACGAACCAGCCGTTCAGGAACCGCTCGTCCGCCTTGCCGTAGACGAGCGGTTTTCCGTCGGGGGTAAGCACCGATCCGCCCGCCGCCTCCAGCACCGCGTGGCCGGCCGCGATGTCCCATTCGCTGGTCGGCCCGTGGCGCGGATAGATGTCGGCCGCGCCCTCGGCGATGCGGCAGAACTTGATCGACGAGTCCATGGGTTCGCGCCGGTCAAAGCCGTATTCCTGGGCCAGCTTCGCGGCCGCCTCTTCCTTCATCGTGAAGCTGACCAGCGCCAGCGCCTCACCCTTCGGCCAGGCCCGCACCCGCACCGGCTCCAGTACGTCGGAGCGGCAACGGCGCTTCATCGCGCCCTGCGCCGTCGTCAGCCAGATCTCTCCCGTCGCCGGCGCACAGACCGCGCCCGCGACCGGGCGGCGATCATCCACCAGCCCGATGTTGACGGTGAAGTTCGGGTCGCGCCGCACGAAGGCTTTGGTGCCGTCCACGGGGTCCACCAGGAAGAAGCGCGGGCCGATGGCGTCGGGCGTGCCGAACTCGCTCGCGTGCTCTTCGGCCACCACCGGAATCCCGGGGAAGCGCTCCCGCAGCCGTTGGCAGATCAGCCGCTCGCCCGCGCGGTCGGCCTCGGTGACGGGGCTCGCGTCAGCCTTCTGGGTGACCTCGAACTCGGTCTCCCAGAAGGGCAGCACGACGCCCGCGGCCTCTTCGACGATCTCGGCCAGCGCAATGCCGATGTCGGCGTCCCTCATCGGCCATCCCTCCCGGTGCGGTGCATGGGGGCTCGTCTACCGGTCCGAGGCCGTTTGCCAAAGGGGCAAATCAGTTAACATTTCGCCTCGATGGACGAGACGGACCCCAAGCCCGCCGAACTGGCCGCCATGCTGGCCGCGCGCCTGTGCCACGACTTCATCAGCCCGGCGAGCGCCATCGCCTCGGGCCTCGACCTGCTGGACGACCCGACCGCGCAGGACATGCGCGACGACGCCATGGGCCTGATCGCCCAGAGCTCGCGCAAGCTGGTGGACATGCTGGCCTTCGCCCGGGTGGCGTTCGGGGCTTCGGCGTCGGCCGACCAGTTCGACGCGCGTGAACTCGAAGCGCTGGCGCAGGGCGTCTTCGCCCACGTCCGTCCCGAACTCGAATGGGAGGTGCAGCTCGCCGCGCTCAACAAGCCCGCCGCGCGCGCCATCCTCAACCTCGCCCAGATCGCGGCCGGCGCGCTGCCCATGGGCGGCATCGCCAAGGTCAAGGCCGTGGAGGCCGACGGCCGCATCGCCATCTCCATCGAGGCGGAGGGCCGCGCCCGACTGCGGCCCGAGGTGCTGGCCGGCCTCAAGGGCGAGCCGCTCGACCCCGGCGCGCTCAGCGGCCACTGGGTGCAGGCCTACTACCTCTATCTGCTGCTGCGCGACGCGGGCGGCCAACTCGCCGCCGAAGCCTCCGACGACCGCGTCACCCTGGCGGCCTGGGTCCCAGCCTGAGCTCCCCTCTCCCTATTGCCCCGCCGACGGCCGGGGCCAAGATGGAACCGCGCTGTGGTGGTTTCTACCGGCTCAAAGCATATCAAATCAGCCTCTGCGCATGAGGCTGGGCCCCGGCCTTCGCCGGGGAAACGGTTGTAATTGTCGAAGCTCAAGCACCAAGCCTGAGCCGCATAAGCCGGGCCATCTCCGACGACCCCGCCGCCTCCAGCGCCTCGATGACGCCTTCGACCGCGCTGGCGGGCTTGTTCTGCGAGAGCTTGGTCGTGCCCTCGAAGCGCTCAACCCGCATCTTGAAGGCGCGGATGCCCTGCAGCAGGGCGTCGAAGCGGCCGGGCGTCATCTTCTCCCGCGCCCACGGCGCCTTCGGGGCGAGCCTCGCCTCGAAATACGCCGACAGGTCGTCCAGCAGTACGGCCGCCGCCGGGTCGTCGAGCGGCGCGACCGGCCCCTCCATCTCCACCGAGAGGTAGTTCCAGGTCGGGACCTGGTCATCCAGGCCATACCAGTCGGGGCTCACATAGGCGTCCGGCCCGCTCACCACGACCAGCGCCGTCCCGCCAGCCTCCAGCACGGGCGTCAGCGCATTGGCGCGCGAGAGGTGGAAGCGCAGCGTGCGCTCCTCCAGCAGCAGAGCCGCGTGCGCGACGACCGGCCGCCCGTCCACCGCGCCGAGCACGAGACCGAAGCCGCGCCCGGCCACCAAGGAGCGCAAGGCGGCCTCGTTTCTCTCCCGGAATGCAGCCGCTGGATGCATGAGCCGCGCTCAACCCTTTTCTTCCCCCGCGTCAAGGGCGCACCATGCGCCGGCCCGGAGAGGAGCGGGCCAACCATGACCACAGAAGTCATACCCGAAGATATCGCCACCGCCGTCATCGACCCGCAGAGCTACGCCAACGACAAGAGCCTGCACGACGCCCTGCGCTGGCTCCGTCACAACAATCCCCTCGGCCGCGTGGTCACCGAGGAGTTCGATCCCTTCTGGATGGTGACCAAGCACGCCGACATCCTCGAGGTCAGCCGCCAGAACGACCTCTTCCACAACGGCGACCTGCAGACGACCCTGACGCCGAAGCTGATCGACCAGAAGATCCGCGCCATGACCGGCGGCAGTCCGCACCTGGTCCGCAGCCTCGTGCAGATGGACCCGCCGGACCACCCCAAGTACCGGGTGCTGACGCAGGCCTGGTTCCTGCCGCAGAACATCAGGAAGCTCGAGGACCGCATCCGCGAGATCGCCAGGGCCCACGTGGACCGCATGGCCGAGATGGGCGGCGAGTGCGACTTCGTGAACGACGTGGCGCTGACCTATCCGCTGCGGGTGATCATGGAGATCCTCGGCGTCCCCGAGCAGGACGAGCCCCTGATGCTGAAGCTGACGCAGGAGCTGTTCGGCGCCACCGACCCGGACCTCAACCGCAGCCATGAAGACATCGCGCGCGACTTCGACAAGAACCTCGCCAACGTGCAGAGCGTGCTCGGCGACTTCTTCGCCTACTTCGACGCCATCACCCAGGACCGCCGCGCCCATCCGCGCGAGGACGTGGCGAGCGTGATCGCCAACGGCCAGATCGACGGCCATCCGCTCGGCTCGTTCGAGGCGATGAGCTACTACGTCATCGTCGCGACCGCCGGCCACGACACGACCTCGTCCTCCACGGCGGGAGCGGTCTGGGGCATGTGTCAGTTCCCCGAGGAGTTCGCCAAGGCCAAGGCCGATCCGTCGCTGATCCCGGGGCTCGTGGACGAGGCGATCCGCTGGACGACCCCGGTGAAGCACTTCATGCGCTCGGCCACCGCCGACACGGAGCTGCGCGGCCGCCAGATCAGGAAGGGCGACTGGTTGTTCCTGAGCTATCCCTCAGGCAACCGCGACGAGGAGGTGTTCGAGGATCCCGACGCCTTCCGCATCGAGCGCAAACCCAACAAGCACCTCGCCTTCGGCTACGGCGCGCACGTTTGCCTCGGCCAGCACCTGGCCAAGATGGAGATGCGCATCCTGTTCGAGGAGCTGCTCAGCCGCGTGAAGTCCATCGAGCTGAATGGCGAGCCGAAGCGCTCGGCCGCGACCTTCGTCGGCGGGCCGAAGACGGTGCCGATCCGCTACGTCATGCAGTGACGCGAAAAGGCCCCGCGCCGGGGGCTGCGGGGCCTTGGGGGGAAGCGGCCGTCGGGGGAAACCGGCCGCCTCGAACTCGCAACGACTAGTGCGAGGCGTCGTTGGCCGTATCGGTCACGGCGTTGCCCGCGGATTGGACGTCGCGGCCCATGCCGGCGATCGTGTGGCAGGCGCTGGTGGCGAGACCGGCGGCGATGACGGCGAGAAGAATGAGCTTGCGCATGACGCGTCTCCTGAGGGGCGTGAAACTCGACTGCGAAAACGCCGCTCGCTCGCCTAGGTTCCTGCTTCCGGGTTCGGGAAGGTCAGCCTGACCGTCATCCCGCCGCCGGGGTTCGACTCGAAGTGAGCCTGGCCCCTGAGCTGGCGGGCGAACGCGGTCATCAGAGTGCGGCCGACGCCGGGCGCCATCTCCCCATTGGACGGCTTGCCGCCCTTGTCGGTGATGGCGAGTTCCGCCTCCGGCCCGCGCACGGTGAAGTCGACGCTGAGCTCTCCGCCGATGCCGTCGAAGGCGTGCTTCTGGGCGTTCGTCACCGCCTCCACCGCGAAAAGCGCCAGCGGCGCCAGCTTGTCCGGATCGATGACCAGCGGATCGGCGTGGACCTCGGTCCTGATCGCGCCGTGAGGTTCGGCGTCGCCGGTCAGCAGCTGGGCGGTCAGCTCCTCCAGGAATGGCCGCAGGTCCACGCGCTTGAGGTCCGGCCCCTGGTAGAGGGCGCGGTAGATCAACGCCAGCGCTCCGATCCGCTGGCGGGTGTCGCTCATGGCCAGACGCGCGGCCGGGTCGCCGAGCGCCCGCTGCTGCATGTTGAGCAGGGAGGAGATGACCTGCAGGTTGTTCTTCACCCGGTGGTGGATCTCGCGCATCAGCGCGTCCTTCTGGCCGAGCGACTCCTTGATCGAGGCGTCGCGGGCCACGATGCCTTCGGCCATCTCGCCCAGGGTATCGGCGAGGTCGCGGATTTCCGGCGGCGCGCGCTCGGCCTGCACGGGGCGCACCGTGAAGCGGCCGCGTGCGTAGATGGCCGCGATCCGCTGCAGGTAGGCGATCCAGCGCACCACCCCGCGCTCCGTCGCGTAGAGCACCGCGCCCAGCGCCAGCAGGAAGGCCAGCAGCGGGAAGACGATCCCCGACAGCGGGTTCAGCCACGCCCAGGAGACGATGCTCCGCGCCGGCGCCGACAGCACGACGAAGACGTCGCGGCGCACCAGCGGGGCCGCGGAATAGACCCGGCGCTTGTGATGCTGGTCGCGCAGGTATTCGACCATCCCGCCCCGGTCGACGGTCTTCTCGACGAGATCGCCGAGGCTGGCGGGGAAGGCCTGCGGGTCGGTGACGCTGAGGTAGCGCCCCTGCCGGTCGACGACCGCGACCTCCGAGCCCGCCGGCAGGCTGCGGTCGGTGAGTTCGGGACGAAGGCTCGCCAGCGTGATCACTGCCGCCAGCGCCCCATCGAAGCCGACGGCAGGGTCGTCGGTGCGCCGCGCGGCGAGCAGGGCGGGCTCGCTGGCGTAGGGCACGCCGGGCTGGCTGGTGACGACCAGCTCCTGTTGGCCGCGCTTGAGCGTGTCGAACCACGGCCGCGCGGCGCGCAGCGGATCGGCCGGCACGTTCGCCGCCGCGCAGGCCACCCGGCCGCGTCGGTCGAAGCGGATCAGGTTGGAGTAGCCCGAGATGCGGTGCGTCACCTGCGCCAGCCGCTGGGCGCACTCGAAGCCGACGGAGCCGGGCGCCAGGCTCTCCAGCAGCACGGAGGCCGCCTCCATCCGCGCGCGTGCGCCGGCCGCGCTGCGCTGGGCGGCGGCTTCGAGGCTCGCCTGCCGCTCAATGCCTTCGCGGCGGAAGGCGAGCACGGACTGGCTCGCCCCCAGGATCAGGACGGGCAGCAGGGCCGCGGCAAGGGCTACGCCCAGACGCACCCGAATGGTGGTCATCGGCCCCCAGATCGGCCGCCGGAGCGCTCTCACCGGACGGTGCTCAGCCGCTCCGCATCAGCGAGGATCGACTTCATCGCGTCACCGGCGCTGGCGCCGTCGCGATGGTAGGACCCTTCTTCCAGGATGGACTGCAGCGCCTTGCGCGCTCGGCTGACGCGGCTCTTCACCGTGCCCACCGCGCAGCCGCAGATGTCGGCCGCTTCCTCGTAGGCGAACCCGCCCGCGCCCACGAGGATGAGCGCTTCGCGTTGTTCGGGAGGCAGCATGGCCAGACCCTGCCGCAGCTCGTCGAGCGCGACCGGAGCCTCGGGATCGTCCACCGCGATCAGGGTGCGTTCGGCCGCCTCCTGGTCGAGCTGGCTCTGGCGCCAGGATCGGCGCTTCTCGGAATAGAACTGGTTGCGCAGGATCATGAAGGTCCAGGCCTTCATGTTCGTGCCGAGCTGGAAGGACTGGCGTGCGTCCCACGCCTTCATCATCGCGTCCTGCGCCAGGTCGTCGGCGGCCGTCGGGTCGCCGGTCAGCGTCCTCGCAAAGGCGCGAAGATGCGGGATCAGCGCCACCAGCTCCTTTCGGAAGATGTTGTCGCGCTCGGCCCCGGCTGCGACGTCGGTCGTTGCTGTGGCCATGGCTCAGGACTCTCCCGAGGCGCGGTCGGCGCGGCGGAGAATGTCGAGGAACTCATCGGGGACCGGCTCATTGACGACCTCGTCGAACATCTGACGAAGTTTCACGCCGATCGCCTGCTGGCGCAGACGCGCTTCATCGAGCGCGGCCGAGCCCTTGCGACGTTGGTCCATAGTGCGTTGTTCGATCATGCCTTCAGCGTCGCGCGCGGACGCTTGCCCCCTGTGCGGATAACGAGTGACTCGACCGCTCAACGCCGCAAACCCGGTGTGGTTCCCAAACTTGACTATAGGTATTGTGAACCAGGCCCGTCCGGAACGGAACCGGTTCCGTCGCCGTGCGTTCGGTCGGTGTGAGGGGCGCGCCCGCTTTAGGTGGCGGATTTCGTGCGCCTTCGTTGTCGAAGACCTTGAGTATCGGGAGGGGTCATGAGTCTTCTTGCTCGACTGGCGCCGCATCTACCCTACGTCCGCAGGTATGCCCGCGCATTGACCGGCGATCAGACGACAGGCGACCATTATGTGCGCGTAGCCCTCGAGGCGCTGGCCGCCGGCGAGCGGTCGCTCGAAGAGAGCTATTCGCCGCGCGTGGCGCTCTATCACGTGTTCCACGCCATCTGGTGCAGCTCCGGCGCCCAGCTGGAGGATCGCAAGGACGACCTGCCGGCGCCCGCCGAGGACGCATCGGCGCGGCTGATGCGGATTGCCCCGCGCTCGCGCCAGGCTTTCCTGCTCACGGCGCTGGAGGGCTTCACGCCCGCCGAGGCCGCCCAGATCCTCGACGCGGACTTCGCCGAGGTCGAGCGTCTGATCGCCGAGGCCCAGGCCGAGATCGACGCCGAACTGGCCACCGACGTCCTCATCATCGAGGACGAGCCGGTCATCGCCGCCGACATCGAGGCCCTGGTCAAGGAACTCGGCCACAACGTCATCGACATCGCCGCGACCCGCAGCGAGGCCGTCGAGGCGGTGGCCCGCAAGACGCCGGGGCTCGTGCTGGCCGACATCCAGCTGGCCGACGGCTCGTCCGGCATCGACGCGGTCAAGGACATCCTGCAGCGGCTGGACGTGCCGGTGATCTTCATCACCGCCTTCCCCGAGCGACTGCTGACCGGCGAGCGGCCGGAGCCCACCTTCCTGATCACCAAGCCCTTCCAGCCGGAAACGGTAAAGGCGGCGATCGGCCAGGCGCTCTTCTTCCACCCCCGCAAGACCCGCAAGGCGGCGTAGTCGGAATCCTTCTCCCCTTGCGGGAGAAGGTGGCCCGCGAAGCGGGCCGGATGAGGGGTTTCTCAGAACTACCGGCTTCTTAGCGGCTGCTCGGCTTTCGCGGCGGAGAGGGTTTTCAACCCCTCATCCGTCGCCTGCGGCGACACCTTCTCCCGCAAGGGGAGAAGGGGGCTCACCGCCGATCCGTCGGCCTGACGTCCGTGGCCTTGTTCTTCGGGACCACCAGCGAGCTCGGCGACGTCGCCGGCTGCATGTTGGACTCGGCTTTGTGGTTGATCGCGGCGAAGTCGCCGGAGCGGGCGAGCCAGGTTCCGAAGAGGGCGATGGCCACCAGCACCAGTCCGGCCAGCAGCATCCAGAGGGCATGTTGGCCCCAGCGCCCTTGCCGAGCGTCGGTGGCGGGAAGCTCGACGTGTTCGGTCTCAGTGTCGTTGTAGGCCATGGGTCACTCCTTCGGGCCTAGCCCGGGAAATAGCTGAAGGGCCCCTGCGTCGACGCCAGCTGCGGGCCCGCGTGCGGGTGGCTGCGCCCCTGCAGCACGACGCCCGAGACGGCGATCGCGCCGATCAGGATCAGGGCCAGCGCCCGCACCCGCGCCAGCCTGTGGCGGCGGCTTTCGGGAATATGGTGGATCAACAGCAGCGAGTGTGGGTTGAACTCGCCCATGACGCGCCCTCCGGATGGCCGGCGGGGGAACCGGCGTCCTCTCAACGCCCCCGCGGGCGGGGCTGTTCCGCCGGGCGCGGGGCGCCGCGCGGCGCGGCAAAAAAATCGTCCACAGGCGGGAACGCATTTTGGGGACGACGCGTTTGTTGGCTTGCGGAGGCGGCGACGCCCCCCCCGACTTGAGGCTGGAGAGATCCAGCCAGCCGTCTCCGCACCCCTTTTCTCGATGATGCAGACTTACGGGGCCGGATCTTTCGATCCGGCCCTTTTTTCTGTCTGCGTTCAGGCGCTTCGGTTGGCGCGGAAGATGACGTCGGCGCGGCGGCGCAGCGGCTCGGCCTCACCGTCGGGCGTTACCGCGCCCGCTTCGCCGGCCGCCACCAGCTTGAAGGTGACCGCGGTGAAGCCGAGCGACGCAAGCTGACGCGTCACCGCCTCCGCGCGGCGTTTAGAGATGGCGATGTTGGCGGCCGGCGCGCCCTCCGCGTCGGACAGGCCGTAGACGTCCACGGCGTGGAAGCCGCAGCTCTCCGCCTGGGCGGCCGCGATCTTCAGCGCCTCCTTGGCGTCGCGGGTCAGGGTGGCCGAACCCCGGTCGAAGTAGATGGTGGCCGTCATGTCGGTGCAGTTGTTCGGCAACATCACCTTCGGCCCGGTGTAGGGCAGGTGGACCTTGTCGCGAACCGATGCGCAGCCGCTCGTCACGGCGGCCGTGATAACCAGGGCCGCCATCGCGGCCCGTCCCCTCGTGATCATCGTCTTACCCCCACACGAAAAAGGCGGCCGACCCTAAGCCGACCGCCCTTTGCTGGTCCTTAAACGGCCACCCGATCAGTAGCGGGGGTCGCCGTTTTCCCAATAATAACGGCCGGTCGCCGGGTCATAGTAGTAATACCGGTGAGCGACCTCATCATAGAACTGACGGCGGTTGACGTTCGTCGCGCCGCAGCCGCCTTGCTGATGACAGCCGGCCGCCGCACCCGCGATACCGCCAACGACGGCGCCGATGGCCGCGCCCGTGCCGGCGCTGCCGGAGCCGGTGTTGTTGCCGATGGCAGCGCCCGCGAGCGCGCCGAGGGCAGCGCCCGTGGCCGCGTCACGCGTCACAGGGCTGGTGGTGTTGTAAGTGCTGCACGCCGCGACGAGCGCGCCGGCGCCCGCCAGGGCGATCCAGGACTTGTACATATGCCTCTCCTTGTCTTGCTCCCCGGACCCCGACAACGCGTCCGAGCTAGACCGGTTCCAGCCGGAACTACGGCCGCGCTGTTCCGTTTGGGGTGCGGGGACCGAGAACGGGAGGCCGAAAGATGGAGCGCGTCGATTCCGAAGGGCGTGTCGTCCGCGACGACGCGGACGTGCGTGACACCGTAGCGTTGACGGACAAGGACCTGCGCGACGCCTACGACCGCGGCCGCCGCGACGAGGCCGTGCGCCACCGCCGCAACTGGCTCTGGACTATCATCGAGGCGCTGCTGGCGCTGGTCGGCGTGATCGTCCTGGTGCTGGCGGCCCTGAACGGCTCGTTCGAGCGCGGCGGGCGGGTGATCGACGAGCAGCTCTGGAGCGCGCGCGTCGAGGCGACGCCGGCCATCCAGAACGCCGCGTCGAGCGCCACCAACGCCGTGCGCGACGCTCGGGACACGACAGTCGCCCCGGCCAACCCCAACACCAACACGCAATAGGGGGCGGTCTCCATTCCGTTTGTCCCGGCGAAGGCCCGGACCCAGATGGAACAACGCAGAGGCGGCTTCCAGTGGCTCAAAGCCTGTCCAATCAGCCTCGGCGCGTCGGATCTGGACCCCGGCCTTCGCCGGGGGAACGGCAATTACCTGAGGTGACTTCAGTTCAACCGGGTGCAGTAGACAAAGGCGACCAGCCCGCGCCGCCGATCCGCCGCATCGAGGTGGTGGCCAACCCGCTGTCGGGCAGCGTGGGGCCGGACGTGCGCGAGAAGGTCGAAGCCATCCTGGCCGAGGCCGGGGTGGAGGCGCGTATCGATACGCCCGAGACCTCCCAGCTCAACGCCACCATCCGCGCCGCCATCGACCGCCATCCGGACCTGCTGGTGATCATCGCCGGCGACGGCACCGCCCGTTGCGCGGCGGAGATGGCGGGCATGGACGGGCCGCTGGTCGCCCCCCTGCCGGGCGGCACCATGAACATGCTTCCTCGCGCCCTATACGGCGACCGCGACTGGGAGACGGCGCTCAGGGACACCCTCAAGGAGGGCCGCATCCGGCCGGTCTCCGGCGGCGAGGTCGGCGGCCACCGCTTCTATGTCGGCGCGCTCCTCGGCGCCCCCGCGCTCTGGGCGCTGGCGAGGGAAGCGGTGCGCGACCGGCGCTTCCATCTGGCGTTTCGGCGCGCAAGGCGGGCGGCGAGGCGAGCCTTTTCGGGCCGCCTGCGGTTTTCCATCGAGAACGGGCCGATGCAGAAGGCCGAGGCGTTGCAGGTGATGTGTCCGCTGGTGTCACGCGCGATGAGCGACGAGGAGCCGTTGCTGGAGGCGGTGGCGCTCGATCCCGCCGGCGCGGCCGAGGCCTTCCGGCTCGGCATCCGCACCCTGACCGGGGACTGGCGCAAGGACCCCTCGGTCGAGGTCTATCGCTGCAAGGCCGCCCGGGCGTGGGCCAGCGGCATGATCCCCGCCAGCATCGACGGCGAGCCGATCCGCCTGTCGAGCCCGGTGGAGATCCGCTACCTCGCCGAAGCCTTCCGCGCGCTCGCCCCGCCGATGCCAAAGCCCTCCGAAACCCCGACGCCGATGGGGTGAGCATGCGCATCGCGCACCTGTCGGACATCCACTTCGGCTGCGAGAACAAGGCCGCCGTCGCCGCGGCCCGCGACTGGCTGCACGCCGAACAGCCGCAGCTGATCGCCATCACCGGCGACATCACCCGCGCCGGCACGAGCGCCGAGTTTGCCGCCGCGCGCGAATGGGTCGACTCCTTGCCGTCCTGGCCTCTGATGACGCCCGGCAATCACGACGTGCCCTACTTCGAGCCCGGCCGCCTGTTCGATCCCTGGAGCCGCTACGAGCGGGTCTTCGGTCCCGCGCGCGACCACAACCTCGAGGCGCCCGGCCTCGACCTCGCCGCCGTCAACACCGCCCGAGGCGCGCAGCCCCGCGCGAACTGGTCCAAAGGCCAGATCTCGCCCGGCCAGATCCGGCGCACGGCGGCGGCCATCTCCGAAGCCAAGCCCGGCGCGCTGCGGATCATCGCCTGCCACCACCCGCTGATGGAGATGGTCGGCGGACCGATGACGGGGAAGGTCTGGAACGGTCGCGCGGCGGCGGAGGCGTTCGCCAAGGCCAAGGCCGACCTGGTGCTGACCGGCCATGTCCACGCGCCCTTCACGCTGGCCTACCCCTTCGGCGACCAGAAGACCTATGCGGTGGGGGCGAGCACGCTTTCGGTGCGCGAGCGCGGCGTGCCGGCGGGCTTCAACTGCATCGAGGTCGAAGAAAAAGCCATCGCGGTGACCGCGATGGCCTGGACGGGCTCGCACTTCGAGCCATGGCGCAGCTGGCGGGTCGACCGCCGTGAGCGGCCGCCCGCCGACTGAACCTTGTGCTGGACTTAGACCGGCGGCGGCGCGCCGCGGCCACGCACGAGGTGCATGACCAGCGAGATCACGAACAGGGCGGCGAAAATCCAGAACAGGATCTTGGCCACGTCGATCGCGGCGCCGGCAATGGTCGTAAAGCCCAGGACGGCGGCGATGAGCGCCACCACGAGAAAGATCAGGGCCCACCTGAGCATGGTGATTTCCTTCTGCTGCAGGGCGCTGTCGCCCTGTGAAAGCAACGCTCGATACGGGGCCGCCGTTCCGGTCACTCCTTGGAGTTTCGACCCTCCATGAAGGCGGCGACCACGGCGGCCACCAGCTTTGGATTGCGGATTGCATAGACGCCGGCGCCGAGCGCCACGCCGGTGGCGAGGATGGGGTGCTCCCTGGCCATCTCGACCGCCTTCTGCACCAGCGAGGCGTCGGGCGCGGCCTCGCGGCGGCGCTGCCCGCCTTCCGCCCGGGCGCGCGCCAGAAGTCCCGCAATCAGCACCAGCACGGCGGCGACCGCGGCCACGATGGCGGCGGCCCATGCCTCTCCGACCCGGGGTGAGAGCGCGGCGTAGAGCGCGAACGCCGCGGCGGCCACGCTGACGGCCGCGGCGGCGGCGATCGCGGCTGCCGCCGCTACGGCCATCAACGCCCGATCCATCAGGCGTTGCGGCTGTTGTTGCGGCTGCTGGCCAGCAGGAAGCCGAGCAGCAGGCCGACGCCGACGCCGGCCATGGTGGCGGTCACCGGCTTTTCCTTCACGCGCTCGACGACGTAGCGCTGGGCGGTGCCGAGCTGCTCGCCGGCGGCGTCGACGTAGACGCGGCTTTGGGCGCGCAGCGTCTCGATGCCGTCCTGCAGCATGCGTTCGGCCTTGCGAAGGCTGTCGTTGACGGTCGCCTTGAAGCCTTCGGCGTCGAAGGAACGCTCGTCGGCGGCGACGCCGGTTTCGGGCATGGCGCCGAAGTCAGTCACCTTCGCGCCGTTGTCCAGGTTGGTGTCAGTGGTCGTGTTGGCGGGCATCTCAGGTCTCCGGGTGTTCGAAAGGGCTCCAGACCGGGAGCGGCTGAAGGCAAGCCTCACCAGAACGCCGCCCCGCCTTCGCCAGTTCCAGCCAAGCCCGAAACAAGCGTGGCTTCATTGACTTGGAACAATGTTTGCAAGCCGCCTCGCGTCATCCTGTCGCACCCGCTATGAATAAGAATTATGGAAGACGGCGCGCCCGCCATCCCTGTGTCTGACGAGCCTTCGAGGCTGCGCGCGCTGCATGAGCTCGGCGTGCTCGACACCCCGTCGGAGCCCTGCTTCGACCGCATCGTCCGCACCGCCGCCACCGTCATGGGGGCTCCCCGCGCGGCCATCCTGTTCCTCGACGAGCACCGCGTGTGGCTGAAGGCCCGCGTCGGCATCGCCGAGGCCGAGCACCCGAGGCTGGGCAGCCTGGCCGGCGAGATGGGCGCCTGCCGCGAAGTCACCATCAGCGCCGACCTGGAACGCGACCCACGCTTTGCCGCGCGCCTTCCCGAACTGGCGCAGGTGGACGTGCGCTTCTACGGCTGCGCGCCGCTGATCCTGCCCGGCGGTGAGCTGGTCGGCCTGCTGGTGGTGGGCGACCCCGAGCCGCACCCGACCGTCACCGACGCCCAGGGCGCCGCGCTCGCCGACCTCGCCGCGCTCACCGTCGACGAACTCCTGCGCCGCAAGCAGGAGCGCGAGGCCGACGCCCAGCGCCGCTACGACGACCAGCGGGTCGCGCTGGCGCTGGAGACCGCGGGCCTTGGCGAGTTCGAGTGGCGCACGGACACCGACCAGATCTTCATCAGCGAGCGTGTCCGCGAGCTGACCGGCTTCAACCGCGACAGCGTCCACGGCGAGGGCGGCCAGGTCTCCTTCCGCTTCATCCACCCCGACGACGCCGAGCGCGTCCGCCGCGAGGTCGACGAGCAGCTGAAGACCAAGGGCCGCTACTGCGTCGAGTACCGGATGATCCGCCCGACGGACAACCAGGTCCGCTGGATCCGCGGCGCCGGCCTTCTCGCCACCGCCCCCGACGGCTCCGAGCGCCTGATCGGCGTGCTTCAGGACCGCACCCAGCTGCAGCTGGACGAGGAGCACCGCGCCGCCCTGCTGGCCGAGCTGGACCACCGGGTGAAGAACCTGCTGGCCACCGTCCAGTCGCTGGCCGCCCAGTCCGCCCGCAAGACGACCTCGCTCGACGCCTTCCTGAAGACCTTCGCCGGCCGGCTGAAGGCGATGGCCTCGGCGCACGAGCTGCTCACCGCCACCCGCTGGCGCGGCGCCATGATCGGCCACATCTGCGCCGCCGAGCTCGGCGGCCTCTCCCCCGGCCAGTGCCGCTGGGAAGGGCCGGAGATCATGCTGAGCCCGCGCGCCGCCAACGCGCTGTCGCTGGCGCTGCATGAGCTGGCCGCCAACGCCGTGCGCCACGGCGCGCTGTCGGTCCCCACCGGCCGCGTCCTCGTCGCATGGAAGGAGCGCAACGGCGGCGGCTTCGAGCTGACCTGGGAGGAGCACGACGGCCCGCCCGTCGTCCCGCCCAAGCGCACCGGCTTCGGCGCCACCCTCCTCGAACAGGTCGCCGCCCGCGAGCTCGGCGGCGAGGTCGGCCTCGACTACCGCCGCGAGGGCGTGCGCGCCCACATCCGCGCCGAGGCCGCCGCCACGGCCGAGCCCGCGCCGACCCGGACCGTGGTCGCCGCCCCGCGCACCGAAGCGGCCGGCGCCTCCACCGGCGAGCCGCCCGCGCGCAAGGGCGACGTGAAGGGCCTTCGCCTCCTCATCGTCGAGGACGCCGTGCTGCTGGCGCTGGAGCTGGAGGCGGGCCTGGCCGACGCCGGCGCCGACGTCATCGGCACGGCCGTGGAGCTGGACGAGGCCATGGAGTTCCTGGGCCGCGACTTCGACGCCGCCGTCCTCGACGTGAACCTGAACGGCCGCCTCGTCACCCCCTTCGCCGAGGCGCTGAAGGCGCGCAGGATCCCCTTCATCTTCGCCACCGGCTATGGCGAAGCCAGCGCCCCCGAAGGCTTCGACGCCCCCATCGTGCGCAAGCCCTACAACGTGGGCCAGATCATCGCCGCCCTCATCGAGGCGACCGACCGCGGCTGACCCGGAACAGATCACGCATCCGTGAGGTTCCTTACCGCCGGCGCCGCCCCGGCTCCGGCTGAACGCTCCAGGAGCTATGAAGATGACCCGTCATCTCATGATCGCCGGCGTCTGCGCGCTGGCGCTGTCGCTCGGCGCCTGTAACCAGCGCCGTAACGAAACCAACGCCGCCGCGAACGCCACGCCGGAAGCCCACCCGGCCGCGACCATCCCGACCCCGTCGAACGAGGCCGCCGCCCCCGACTACGTCACCAAGACGGCCAACGCCAACATGCTGGAGATCGAAGCCTCCAAGGTTGCCCAGCAACGCGCCACGAGCGCCGACGTGAAGGCCTTCGCCAAGCAGATGGTCTCCGAGCACACCAAGGCCGGCGACGAGCTGAAGAAGACCATCAAGGACGCCAACCTGACGCTCACCGTCCCGACGGCCCTGCCCGACGACATGGCCAACACGCTCAACGACCTGAAGACCGTCGACGCCAAGGACTTCGACAAGAAGTACATGAGCCAGCAGGCCGACGCCCACCAGGACTTCCTCGACCTCCAGGCCCGCTACGCCAAGGACGGCGACAACGCCCAGCTGAAGGCGTTTGCCCAGAAGCTGGCCACAGCCACCCAGACGCACCTGGACAAGGCGAAGAGCATCCGCGACGCGCTGAAGTGACGTGAGTTAGAGCCGCCGGTGGGGGGGCGGCGGCTTTTTCTTATGAGGCCGTCTGAACCGTTACGAAGCGTTTCGATAGCGGCGTTGCCCGGTGGATCTCGTCGAGTACATTTGCCGGTGACGTCCGCGCTAGTTGCCTTTCACGATGTTCTTTTGCTGCGCGCCGATCGCATTCACGAGTCAACGGAGCGATCGAGTTCGTCAACAATTTCTGTAGCTGTGGGATTAGTTAGTGCCGCCGCGGCGCGAGCCGCTCGTCTCGGATAATTGGCCCACAGCCTGGAATAAGTGCTATCCTCGACCACCCTAAAAAACAGGTCCGAGTTGACGCCGCCAAGTAAATTTCCGAATGGAATTACCACGGCATGAGAAAATCCCATGCGGGGAACGCCGCTAATTGACGCGGGGCGGCCTACTGCAACTTTCCTGCCGGAGGCATCCGTGAAAGTGGCTTCAGAGAGCCCAAAGCTATCTGTCTCCCAGCGCTCCATCCAAAAAAGCTTTGGAATAAATCTGTTGACGTCAGAAAATTGGAGCGCAGAAGAGATCCGCGACTCGCACGCAATTAATAGATCCGTGAGGGGGAATTTGTCTGCGTCGCGATAGTGATCCAAACCATTTCTAACTTCTGACAAGCGAGATTTTTCCAGCTGCCCAACCAGATTGTCGAATTCTCGTGCGAATTCGGAAAGCTCATTTTGATCTGCATCAGCCCAGAGCTGACGATGCCAAAATCCAAACCGCCTTGCTTCGCGATCCTCACTCGCAAAGTGGGGAATGTCTTCAGGTGCCCTCGCCCACACTTCGCGATCCTGTGCTCCAAGGCCAATCACCCAGTTAGCAGCAGCTCTCGCGTAAAGCAGGAGCACTCCAAGAACATTCCCTCCTTCGACCTTCCAAACGAACCGTTGGCCGTTGACCTCTATATGTGACCCCAAAACCTCAGAAACACGAGCTAGCGCGTCAGAAGGTCTGTATGCGAACCTAGTCTCAACAAAGTGATCAGAAGAAAGAGCCCACACGTTGTAGCTAACAATCTCTTCTATGACTTTTTCTAGGGACACAAATACGTTCACGCCCTTGGCGCGAATAGCGTCACGGTCGTCCTCAGATAGATGGGGCCTATACCTGACGACTTCTTCGCGAAAAAGCGAAAGCTGCGCAGAAAGTCTTGCGTAAATTGAGTCGAAGCGGGGGATATTAAAGCCACATTTCCAGAGAATACGATTCACAAGCTCATCTTCGACGGCGTCGGAGGATATGTCGCAATGCAGACGATCGGCTATAGCGAGCGCAATAGGGCGACTGGGAAGCACAAGTTTTCGCACCACGTCGCGCACACCGCGCACTTTCATGTATTCCAACACTATGGAACGATTTGGGGTTGCGCCGCCCTTTTGACATCTCCACGCAAGCTCAGAGAGCTGCCCGACGCGCTCATATTCCCTCCAAACTAAGTCGGCTAGAAATAAGCTCGGATTGTCTTGTTCGGTCCGGATGCCAAACATAGATAGTTCCGCATTCGAATCGTAGGAAGAAACGGGCGGAGGATTTTCGTTTGACTTTCGAACCTCTGTCGGAGGTATCTTTATTTCTCGCGCCCATATGCAACTGTCAATGAGTTGCACGAGCTCGACATCTCTTAGCATAAGCAAAAGCTGAACTTGAGCGCCCTCCGAGAGTCGCTCGGCCAACGCATCCGAATTCAATGCTTTAAGGTCCGGCCGCCTCTTCACAATCTCGCGCCGCAGCGCATCGCCATGAATTCCGAGAGCTCGCGTAAGGAGTGCATTTCGCTCAGGCGACGGAATCGCATCCGATAATATTAAGGCCAAGTTGTTATACTCACGCCCGCGAGATGGCACCTCTCGCCGGTGAAGATCAATAAGAGCGGAATACCACCGGGACGGAGGGCCAAATTGCGATTTCGCGATGTCCGACAAGACTTCGAGAATGTCCTCTACATCATTTTGGTGGACCAACAGAGAAACGTGATGTGTGCCTCGACAACCTGTGTCTGAACAATGCCAGAGCGGCAGCCGCCTGAAGGCCGGTAGGTATCTTTTTTCGCGACTCTCAAGAACGCCGAGAGGGCCCGTAACGTATCGACCAACTTGATATATGCCCTGCTCCGCCCCATCAAGCAGGCGATCTACGTCATCCGGAGTGAGATGTTCGGCCCCGCTGGACGCTTGGCCATCATTGAACTTATCATACAAGGTCCGACCGAACCTGTAAGGAAGCTTGATGTCGCCCGCCAGAATTTGCGCTTCGAGCATTGCCCATGCTCTCTTTGGATCAGAGAGTGTGGGGTTGATGAGTAAATCGTGGTGAAAGAACTTCAGCAAAAGAGCGAGTGCGAGATTATCTGGATCTTGCTCGCCCATGGCTTGCTCGACGAGAGCGGCTAACTCGGAGCCAGTGGACGACGGAATAATATACTCCCGAAAGCCTCGTGGAGCGTTGAAGCTTGCGCAGGGGACGGCCGCGTCAATGACGTCCCGGATTCCAAAAAGATCTTCGAGATTATCAAGCGTGGTCGGGGAATAGGCCCTGAGTTCCTCTTCGACCTGGGACGACGTCTTCCACATTATTCCCCCCTAAGAACCGCGTCATGAAGCCGCAACCGGCCGGTCGCGCGGGCTATGGCAACTAGCGCGGCGGTAGGGGTACGGTACTATCTAGGCGGTCCTTCGTCCAACTCTCTCGATATGTCTCTAATGCGCGCCCGGGCTCCTCAACGTGCTCGCCTCTCGACTCACCGGTCGCAACATCGGTCCGAGTATCCTCGGTGTTAGCTCTTGATCGCGGCGAACAGCCGACCGGTAGAGTTGAGACAAACCCTCCCGACCCATCGCGCCCTTCTCGACCCCGACCGCCGCCGCACTTATCCCCGCCGCCTCAGCCGGTGCGACAATAGCGGCATGACCCTCGCCACCGCCCGTTCGCCCTCTCGGCCTCTGCCCAACGCACCCCTGCGCGCCCCTCCATGCGCGCGCATTATGCGCGCGCCTCCGTCCCCGCATTGGCGCCCCTGCGCGCGCGTTGTGCGGGCGGTGGAGACTTTCGCCCCTTACGCGCCGACCAGGCGGAGGAACTCGCTGCGGGTTCGGGCGTCGTCGCGGATGTCGCCCAGCAGGTGGCTGGTGGTGAGGGTGGAGCCCGGCGTGTTGACGCCGCGCATGGTCATGCAGCTGTGCTCGGACTGGATGACGACGCCGACGCCCTTGGGCTGGAGGACCTCGTCGATGGCCTCGGCGATCTCGGCGGTGAGCTTTTCCTGGATCTGCAGGCGGCGCGCGAAGCCGTGGACCACGCGGGCGAGCTTGGAGATGCCGACCACCCGGTGGGTTGGCAGGTAGCCGACGTGGGCGCGGCCGAGGAAAGGGAGCATGTGGTGTTCGCAGAAGGAGACGACGCGGATGTCCTTCAGCACGACGAGCTCGTCATAGCCGCCGACCTCGTCGAAGGTCCGCTCCAGGTAGCCGCGGGGGTCGGTCTCGTAGCCGGCGAAGAGCTCGGCGTAGGATTTGGTCACCCGCTTGGGGGTCTCCAGCAGGCCCTCGCGGTCGGGGTCGTCGCCGGCCCAGCGGATCAGGGTGCGGACGGCGGCTTCGGCTTCTTCGCGGGTCGGGCGGTCCATGTGCGGCGAAACGGATGTGGAGGGGCAAGGTTCAGCCTGTGGACAACTGGAGCGGGCACGCTGACAGGCCGCCTGCTCCCCGCTAGAGTCGGCCCTCACCTGCATTGACGAGAGTTCCCATGGCCGACGACGCCTCTTCCATCGACGTTCTGAACACCACCGCCCAGACCCAGCTTCGCACCATCGTCGAGCGGATCGAGCGGCTGGAGGAGGACAAGGCCGGCGTCATGGCCGACCTGAAGGAGGTCTTTGCCGAGGCCAAGGGCAACGGCTTCGACACCAAGACGCTGCGCAAGGTGGTGCGCCTGCGCAAGCAGGACCGCGCCAAGCGGATGGAGGAGGAGGCGCTGCTCGACCTCTACCTCTCGGCCATCGGCGGGCTTTGAAGCGCAGCGTCCCCGACCGGCGGGCGCAGGCCAGGCGCGCGGCGCTGAACGCCTTGAAGCGCGCGCGCCGGATGGCCGAGCGGGCAGGGGTGGCTCTCTCCGAGTGGGAGGGCGAGTTCTTAGGGAGCGTCGAGGAGCGTGTGAAAACCTACGGCCGCGCCTTCGGCGACCCCGAGAAGGGCGCGCCAGGCGAGGCGCTGTCAGCGCTCCAGACGGTCAAGCTCAAGGAAATCGCCGGCAAGGCCAAGGGCGAGAAGAAGGGCCTCAAACGCGGCGGCTTTAGGCGGAAGGACTAGCTGTTAGCCGCGTCCCTCAGCTGGGGCATATCCTCCAGGCCGCTCTCGCGGACCTT
>JBLNCT010000104.1:0-6253 GCA_050260915.1 Parcubacteria group bacterium | reverse complement strand
CGGTCGAGGACGAGGAGTTCAAGGCCGCTGAGACCGCCGCCGGCTACGCCAAGGAGATGAGCAAGGAGTACCAGGCCAAGCAGGCCGAGCTGGTCTCCGGGCACATCGCCAAGCAGGACATCGTCATCACCACCGCCCTGATCCCGGGCCGACCCGCGCCGCGCCTTGTCACCAAGGAGCAGGTGGCCACGATGAAGCCGGGCTCGGTGATCGTCGACCTGGCCGTCGAGCAGGGCGGCAACGTCGAGGGCGCGAAGCTCGGCGAAACCGTCGTCACCAAGAACGGCGTGAAGATCCTCGGCGCGCCCAACCTGCCCGGCCGCATCGCCGCCGACGCCTCGGCGCTCTACGCGCGCAACCTGTTCGCCTTCGCGGGCCTGCTCCTGAACAAGGAAGGCCAGCTCGCGCCCGACTATGAGGACGAGATCCTGAAGGCGGCGCTGGTGACCCAGGGCGGCGCCGTCGTCCATTCCAACCTGAAGGGCTGACCCTATGGAAGCCGTCGCCGTCGATCCCACCGTCTACCGGCTCGCCATCTTCGTGCTGGCGATCTTCGTGGGCTACTACGTGGTCTGGAGCGTCACGCCCGCCCTGCACACGCCGCTGATGGCGGTGACCAACGCCATCTCCTCCGTGATCATCGTCGGCGCCCTGCTGGCCGCCGCCGCGCACGGCGTGGACGGCGCAGCGGCGACGACGCACGTCTGGGTCTCCAAGGGCGCCGGCGCGGTCGCGGCCATGCTGGCGGCGGTCAACATCTTCGGCGGCTTCCTGGTCACCCAGCGCATGCTCGCCATGTACAAGAAGAAGCAGCGTTAAGGGGCGCGAGGGGGACATGAACGCCAATCTCGCCGCCATCCTGTACCTCGTCTCCGGGGTCCTCTTCATCCTGGCGCTGAGGGGACTTTCGAGCCCCGAGACCAGCCGCGCGGGCAACCGCAACGGCATGATCGGGATGGGCATCGCGGTTGCGACCACGCTCGTCACGCTCTGGGGCCAGGGCGCGCTGGACGCCGTGACGCTCGGGCTGATTGCGGTGGGTGTCGCCATCGGCGGCGGCGTGGGCGCTCTGATCGCCCGCCGCGTGGCCATGACCCAGATGCCGCAGCTGGTCGCCGCCTTCCACTCGCTGGTCGGCATGGCGGCGTGTCTGGTCGCCGTGGCGGCGATCTACACGCCGGCCGCCTACGGGATCGTGGGGCCGGATGGCTCGGTGCAGCTGCGCTCGCTGATCGAGCTGTCGGTGGGCCTGGCCATCGGGGCGGTCACCTTCACCGGCTCGGTCATCGCGTTCGCCAAGCTCAACGGCAACATGAGCGGCGCGCCGATCCTTCTGCCGGCGCGGCACCTCCTCAACATCGTCATCGCGCTGGCTATCGTCGCGCTGATCGTGGTGCTGGTGACGAGCGGCGGCTCGGCGATCTGGGCCTTCTGGGGCATCTTCGGCCTGTCGCTGCTGATCGGGATCACCCTGATCATTCCGATCGGCGGGGCCGACATGCCGGTCGTGGTGTCGATGCTGAACAGCTATTCGGGCTGGGCGGCGGCGGCGCTGGGCTTCACGCTCGAGAACATCACCCTGATCATCACCGGCGCCCTGGTCGGCTCGTCGGGGGCGATCCTGTCCTACATCATGTGCAAGGGGATGAACCGCAGCTTCATCTCCGTGATCCTGGGCGGCTTCGGCGCCGAAGAAGGCGCGGCGGCCGGCGGCGGCCGGGTCGAGACCCGGCCGGTGAAGCAGGGCTCCGCCGACGACGCGGCCTTCATCATGAAGAACGCGTCCAAGGTGATCATCGTCCCCGGCTACGGCATGGCTGTCAGCCAGGCCCAGCACGCACTGCGCGAGATGGCCGACAAGCTCAAGGAAGAGGGTGTCGAGGTGAAGTACGCCATCCACCCCGTCGCGGGCCGGATGCCGGGCCACATGAACGTGCTGCTCGCCGAGGCCAACGTGCCCTACGACGAGGTCTTCGAGCTGGAGGACATCAACTCCGAGTTCTCGACCGCGGACGTGGCCTTCGTGATCGGCGCTAACGACGTGACTAACCCGGCGGCCAAGACCGATCCGCAATCGCCCATCTTCGGCATGCCGATCCTGGACGTGGAAAAGGCCCGCACGGTGCTGTTCGTGAAGCGCGGCATGGCCGCGGGCTACGCGGGCGTCGAGAACGAATTGTTCTTCCGCGACAACACCATGATGTTGTTCGGCGACGCCAAGAAGATGGTCGAGGGAATTCTCAAGGCGCTCTAGAACAAGCGCTGCCATTTCACGTAAATCGTGACCACCTGTCGCGGCTTTACAGCCAAGCTGCGCCCCTTTTTCGCCCCCGTTTGCCGCGACCTTGACCGCGTCATCATCGGGAAACGCCGGGGCGCGGTCGGCTAAACCTCTACGACCGCACAAGAACCCCGGCCTAGTCGGGAACGAGGTTCCAAAGTGTTCAAGCAACGTCTGGCTCAGGCGAGCCGCGCGGCGCGTGTTGCTGTATCCGCCGCCACCCTCATCGTAGCGGCGGGCGTCGTCGGCGCGGTCGTTACGTTCGACGCCCACGAGGCTCAGGCGCAGGAGGACGCGACCATCCAGCTGGTCTCCTTCGCCGATCCGGTGCCGGGCCATGAGGTCAACTCCCCCTTCGGCCTGCGCAAGCTGCCCTGGGAGAAGGCCGGTCGCCTGCACGCCGGGGTAGACATCGCCGCCCCCGACCGCACCGCCGTGGTCGCCACGACGGACGGCGTGGTGATGAGGACCGGCGTCAGCTCGTCGTACGGACGCTATGTCGAGATCGCCCACGGCACGGGCCTGACCTCCTTCTACGCCCACCTTTCCGCGACCATGCCGGACGTCGCCCCCGGCGCGCCGGTCGGCGAAGGCGAGAAGATCGCGGTGATCGGCAACACCGGCCACTCGACCGGCCCGCACCTGCACTTCGAAATCCGCAAGGACGGCAGGCCGCTGAACCCGTCGGTCTTCATGGACCACAGCTTCAAGCCGGACGCGCTGCCCTACGCCGAAGCCGCCAGGATTTCGCCCGTCGTCCGCATCGCCCGGGTTTCGAAGTGGGCGGCCGGCAAGTTCGGGTCCGACAGCTAGGCCGACTTTACCCCTTCGCCCTCGCCGCTAGAGTGGGGCGGATGTTCGGGGGAGTCATGTCCGCCAGTAATGCGCCGCCGCTTCGTGGGCGGATGGTCGATATCGGCGGACGTCGTCTGCACATCGTCTGCAAGGGCGCTGAGCACGCCGGGCCGACGGTGCTGTGCGAAGCGGGCGCGTTCGGCTTCTCCGCGGACTGGGCGGAGGTGCAGGACCAGCTCGCGACGCATCACATCCGCTCCTGCGCCTATGACCGCGCGGGCCTTGGCCGCTCCGATCCGGGGCCAAGGCCGCGCGACGGGCTGGCCATCGTAAGCGATCTGGAGGCTCTGCTGCGGGCGGCGCGCGAGCCCGGACCCTTCATCCTCGTCGGCCACTCCATGGCGGGCCTTCATGTCCGCCTGTTCGCCGCGCGCAATCCGGACAAGGTGAAGGGCGTGGTGCTGGTCGACGCCGTGACCGCCGAGGCTACCCGCCATCCGACCTTCCGCAGCTGGGTCGGCGGGTTCCAGAGGGCCTCGACCCTGGCCGCCCACGGCGCGCGGTTTGGACTGTTCAAACCCTTTTCACCTATCTTCGGCGACAAGATCGGCCTCAAATCCGAAGCCGCCGCCGAGAAGCGCCATGTGTTCGCCTCCGTCCATCACAACCAGTGGGCCGCCGAGGAGGTCAGCCACTGGATCGATGCCGCCAGGCAGGCGGAAGCTGCCGGCGCTTATGACCCGACCTGGCCGGTCGCCGTGGTGACGGCCGGGCCGATGAGAGGGCGCGAACTCTGGAAGGCAGAGCAGGCCTCGCCTGCCATCACGTCCAGACACCCTTACGTCGTCAACGTCTCGCGCGCGGGCCACGCCAACCTGCTCGGCGAGCGCTACGCCCAGGCCATCGTGAAGGCGATCCTGTTCGTGCGGGGAGCGGCAGGACATTGAGCGCCGCACTCGTCCTCGAAGGGGTGACCAAGCGCTACGGCGGCTTTACCGCCGTTGACGACCTGAGCTTTTCCGCCGAGCCCGGCCAGATCCTGGGCTTCCTTGGGCCCAACGGCGCGGGCAAGACGTCCACGATCCGCATGATCCTGGGCCTGATGGCGCCGACCGCCGGCCGCATCGCAGTGCTGGGCGCGGACGACGCGCGCAAGGTCCGCGACCGTATCGGCTTCCTGCCGGAGGAGCGCGGCCTCTACCGCCGCATGACGCCGGTTGACGCCATTACCTTCCTGGCGGGCCTCAAGGGCGTGCCCCGCCCCGAGGCGCGGCGCCGGGCGCGGGTGATGCTGGAGGCGCAGGGGCTGGGCGCCGCAGCCGACCGCCAGATGCGCAACCTCTCGAAAGGGATGGCGCAGAAGGTGCAGCTGATCAGCGCCATCGTGCACGAGCCGGAGCTGGTCATCCTCGACGAACCCTTCTCCGGCCTCGACCCCGTCAACCAGCAGGCGCTGGAGGGCGTGATCCGAGGCCTCGCGGCACGGGGCGCGACGGTCGTCTTCTCGACCCACGTGATGCAGCACGCCGAGCGGCTGTGCGACCACGTCGTCCTGCTGGCGCGCGGCAGGAAGGTGTTCGACGGCACGGTGGCGCAAGCCCGCGCGGTCGCCCCTCGCTCGCTCGTGCTGGAAGGCGCGCTGACCGAGGCCGCCGTTGACGCGCTGCCCGGCGTCGCCTCTGCGCAGGCGGAGGCCGTCAACGGCCACACTCGTGTCACCGCCGCCCTCGCCCCCGGCCAGCACGGGCAGGACGCCCTGAAGGCCGCCTTCGCCCAGGGCCTCGACATCACCCGCTTCGAGATGCGCGAGCCCTCACTGCACGAGGCCTTCATCGTGTTGACCGGAGAAGCCGCATGAGCCGGCTGCTGAAGATCGCGCGGCGCGAATACATCGCCTACGTCCGCACAATCGGCTTCTGGCTTTCGATGCTGCTGATGCCGATCGGTCTCGGCGTCGCCGGCGGCGCGCCCATGCTGCTGGAAAGGTCCGCGCCGACGCCCACGCTGGCCATCGTCGACCTCGGCGGCGATGGGATTGGCCAGACCATCGCGCCCCACCTTACGAAGGTCCATGACGGCAAGCCGCCCGCGATCCTCGTCGCCTCGCCCGCGCCCATCGCAAACCCCGCCGACGCGGGCCCGGCGCTGAAGCCCTACCTCACCGGTGAGAAGACGCTGCCGAACGGCCGCAAGCTGGACGCCGTCGCGGTGATCTCCGGCAAGGGCGACGCCACCGCGGTCGATTTCTGGAGCGCCGGTCTCGACCCGTCATTGGCGCAGGCCGTCGGCCTCGCCGTGACCGAGGCCATGCGCGGGCTGAAGCTGAAGGCGGCCGGGATGGCGCCCGCCGACATCGCCGCCCTCGACAAGCTCGAACCGAAGTTTCGCGAGTGGTCGCCCAAGGCCGCCAAGGGCCGCGTCTCCCTGCGCGACCGGCTGCCGGGCATCGTGGGCTTCGTGCTGGGGATGCTGCTGTGGTCGGTGATCTTCACCGGGGCCGGCATCCTGCTGAACAGCGTGATCGAGGAGAAGTCGAGCCGCATCCTGGAGGTGCTGTTGTCGTCGGCTTCGGCGCCCGAGATCATGTTCGGCAAGATCCTGGGGGCGGCGGGGGTGACTGGAACCGTGCTCGCGGTCTGGGCGGCGCTGGGCGGCACGGCGCTGGCCGCCGCCAACCCGGAGATCACCCGCGACGTGCTCGCCGTGCTGATGAGCCACGGGCTGATCTTCTACTTCGCGGTGTACCTGATCGGCGGCTACCTGATGTACGCCTCGCTGTTCATCGCGGTGGGCGCCTTCTGCGAAACGACACGCGAGGCCCAGACGCTGCTTGGGCCGATCATGATCATCCTGACGATCCCGCTCGTCTTCATGGGCGAGGCGATCAAGCGGCCGGATGCGCCTCTGCTCCACACCCTGTCCTGGATCCCGCCCTTCACCCCCTTCGTCATGGCCACGCGCGCGGCGAGCCAACCGCCTCTGTGGGAGGTGGTGGGCACCGGCATCCTGATGGTGGCGATGATCGCCCTGGTGATCTGGATCGCCGGCCGCGCCTTCCGGGCAGGGGCGCTGTCGACCGGGCGAGTGAACCTGGCGGGTTTCATCGCCCGCGTGCGGCGGCCGGAGTAACCATTCGGGGTGCTCCCCCTCTGGGGGAGCTGTCGCGAAGCGACTGAG
>JBLNCT010000103.1:0-41924 GCA_050260915.1 Parcubacteria group bacterium | reverse complement strand
CCCAACGAGCCTCGCCTTCGGCTTCGGCCCACTTCCCCCACATGCGTGGGGGAAGGGCCATAGCGCCTGGTCATCGCTACCGCTAAGACGCCGCCATGATCGAGCAACCTCTCAAGAATCGCATCGCCCTCGTCACCGGCGCCACGCGCGGGATCGGACACGCCATCGCGCTGGGGCTCGCGGAAGCCGGCGCGCACGTGATTGCGCTCGGCCGCACGCAAGGGGCGCTGGAGAACCTCGACGACGAGATCTTCGCCGCGACCGGCCAGCACGCAACGCTGGTCCCCATCGATCTGCGCCAGCCCGAGACGGTCGATCCGCTGGGCGGCGTGATCTACGAGCGCTGGGGCAAGCTGGACATCCTGATCGGCGCGGCGGGCGTGCTGGGCGCGCTCACCCCCGTCCCGCATCTCGATCCGAAGGCATGGGATCACATCATGACCGTGAACCTGACGGCCAACTGGCGGCTGATCCGGTCGATGGACGCGCTGCTGCGCGCGTCCGACGCCGGCCGGGCCATCTTCCTGTCGAGCGGCGTGGCCCAGAACTGGCGCGCCTTCTGGGGCGGCTATGCGGCCTCGAAGGCGGGCCTGGAGGCGCTGGTCGGCGCGTACGACGACGAGATGGAGAACACGACCGTCCGCGCCATCTCCGTGAACCCCGGCGCCATGCGCACGCGAATGCGGGCCGGCGCCTTCCCGGGCGAGGACCCGATGACCCTGCCCGCGCCGGAGGAAATCGTGCCGTTGATGGTCGAGCTCGCCCGCCCGGACCGAAATCCGCCCCGCGGGAAGGTGATCAGCTTCCGCGAGTGGAAGGCGGCCGGCGGGCGCCTCCCGGAGACCCTCGCCTCTTGATGATCGGCCGCGCGGCCGACCAGCTGGGCGCGGGTCCGCTCTTGGCCTCGCCCTCGGCATAGGGGTTCTTGCCCGACTTGATGCTGATCCGGATCGGCACCCCGGGCAGGTCGAAGCTCTCGCGCAGGCTGTTGATCAGGTAGCGCCGGTACTGGTCCGGCATCTGGTCGGCGCGGCTGGCGAACAGCACGAAGGTCGGCGGGCGCGCCTTCGTCTGGGCCATGTACTTCGGCTTGATCCGCTTGCCGTTGACGGCGGGCGGCGGATGGCGCTGGACGGCCATCGCGAGCCAGTCGTTCAGGTCGCGGGTCTTGACCTTCGTCGACCAGTTCTCGTGCACCTTCAGCACGGCGGGCATCAGCTTCTCGACGCCGCGTCCCGTCTCCGCCGACAGCGCGACAACCGGCGTGCCCCGCACCTGCGGCAGCATCCGCTCGGCGTGCTCGATGAATTCCTTCAGCTTCGCCTGCGGCTCGGGCACGAGGTCCCACTTGGCCAGCACGAAGACCAGCCCCCTCCCCTCGCGCTCGACCAGGTCGGCGATCTGCAGGTCCTGGGTCTCGAAGGGGTGGGTCGCGTCCATCACCAGGATCACCACCTCGGCGAAGGTGATGGCGCGGATGGTGTCCTGGGTGGAAAGCTTCTCCAGCTTCTCGTTGACCTTGGCCTTGCGGCGCAGGCCGGCCGTATCGACCAGCCGGATGCGGCGGCTGTCCCACTCCCAATCCACCGGAATGGCGTCGCGGGTGATCCCGGCCTCCGGGCCGACCAGTAGCCGGTCCTCGCCGATCAGCCGGTTGACCAGCGTCGACTTCCCCGCGTTCGGGCGGCCGACGATGGCGATGCGGACAGGCCTGTCGCCCTCTGCCTCCTCGCCCTGATCGGCCTCCTGCGGCGCGGCCGCCATCACGGCCTGGAAGAGGTCGGCCATGCCTTCGCCGTGCTCGGCCGACAGCGGCACAGGCTCGCCGAATCCGAGGCTGAAGGCCTCCATCGCGCCCGCCTCGCCCGCTTTCCCCTCAGCCTTGTTGGCAACGAGGATCACGGGCTTGCCGGAGCGGCGCAGCACCTCGCCGAACACCTCGTCGGCGGGCGTGACGCCTTCGCGGGCGTCGACGACGAAGAGGGCGAGATCGCATTCGGCGATGGCGCGCTCGGTCTGGGCGCGCATGCGGGCTTCCAGGCTCTCGTCGGTGACGTCCTCGAAGCCGGCGGTGTCGATCAGCTCCAGGTCGATGTCGCCCAGCCGCCCGGTCGCGAACTTGCGGTCGCGGGTCACGCCCGGCAGGTCGTCGACGATGGCGAGCTTCCTGCCCGCCAGCCGGTTGAACAGCGTGGACTTGCCGACGTTCGGCCGGCCTACGATCGCGAGTCTGAGCGTCATGCGGTCCTTTTAACGGACCGCAACGAGATCCGCCTTATCCGTCACGAAATAGATCGTGCCGTTTACTGCAATCGGGCTGATCAGCACCGGGTCGCCGAGATTGGCCGACTGCAGCACCGCGCCCGTCTTCGGGTTCAGCGCCACCATCTGCCCCTTGTTCGACGCCAGGACCAGCTTGTCGGACGCCAGAACCGGGCCCGTCCACAGCGGGCGCAGCTTGCCGGAGCTGCCGCCGATGCGCAGCGGACCGATGCCGAAGCCGCGCTTGGCCCTGGGCAGCGGCACGTTCGCGTTGAGGTCCTGGATCCAGTAGACCTGCCCGCTCTCGCGCGACACGCACATGACCTCGCCCGCCTGCGAGACGATGTAGACCACGTCCCCCGCCGGCCACGGCGTGGTGATCGAGGTCACCGGCAGCGTCCAGCGCGGCGCGCCCGAGCGCATGTCGATGGCGGCGAACACGCCCGAGTGGCTCGCGGCATACACGTCGCCCTTGTAGATCACCGGCCGGCCGGCAATGTCGCGAATCTCGGACAGCGCGTTGATGCGGTTGGTCAGCGACAGCGCCTGATTCCAGAGGTCGTTGCCGTTCTCGGCCCGCAGCGCGATGACTTCACCCGAGGCGAAGGTGGCCACCACGGTGTCGCCGGTGACCGCCGGGCTCGAGGCGCGCAGCAGTCGCGCCGGCTCGACAAGCGCCTGGTAGTTCCAGATCTCCTGACCCGTGTTGGCGTCCCAAGCCTGCAGCACATCGTCCGTGCTGACGGCGAACACGCGCCCGTTCACGACGGTCGGGGCGGCGTGCATTGGGGAGTCCGTGTCGGTCTTCCAACCCATCGCGCCGGTCGCGGCGTCGAGCTGCGCCATGTAGCGTTGGCCGGTGGCCACGTAGAGCTTCCCGCCCGAGTAGGCGACGCCGCCGCCGAAAGCGTCCTTGTCGCGCTTGGACCGGCTCGGTAGTTGAGTGCGCCAGACCACCTGGCCGCTGTTCGCGTCGATGGCCGCCACGGTGGAGTCGCCGTCCATCACATAGACGCGGCCCTCCGCTTCGACGGGCGGGGCCACCACCTGATGCTTGCGGTCGGTGTCCTTGCCGAAGCCCCGGCGCCAGGCGACGCGCAGGTCGCCGCCCGCTTGGACGTTCTCGATCGACTGCTCAGGCGTGCCCCCCGGCAGCGGCCAGTCGGCCTGCGGCGCGGCGGGCGGCAGGTAGAAGTCCTGCCCCTTCAGCGAGGTCGCAGCCTCCACCTTCGGCTGGAAGGCGATGATCGAAATTCGCTGACCTTCGGTGGCGGTCGTTTTCGAAGCCTTCTCCCGCTTGTGGAAGGGGTTCAGCTTGCCGACGGTTGAGCCGACCGTCGAACAGCCGCTCATGCCGACGGCAAGGGCGGCGAGGACGGCGACGCCGCCGATACGCTTAAAGCTCATTGAGCGGCTCCGGGCTGGGCGGTTTGCGCCTGGGGTTGGCCCCCAGTTTGATTGGGCATCGGCGGCGGCAGTGTGGCGGCGGCCTTGACCATTTCGGGGATCGACTTGGCCGACCCCGCATCGATCATATCCATGGCGAGCCTGGCGCGGTCGCGCTGGGCGTCGGAGGAGTCGGGCGACAGGCTCAGCACGGCAAAATCGCCGCGCGCGTCGGCCGTCTTGCCGGCCAGCAGCTTGGCCATGGCCAGCGCTTCCTTGGCTTCCATCCGATAAGGCGCCCCGTCCTTGGCCAACGGCGTGAGCCTCTTCTCAAGCTCGGCATAGGGAGCCGTATCGAGAAGCGCCAAGGCGGATTTGAGGCGGGCAAGATCGCCCAGCACCGGGTCCGGCGCGGTCGCGGCCGACTCGTCGAAGTACTTCACGGCCTGGGCGGTGTCGTTGGCTTCCAGCCGCAACCCGCCCTGCTGCATCAGGGCCATCGACTTGTAGACCGGCGTGCCGTTCTTCGCGAGGTCGGCGAACATGCCGAAAGCGCGGGTCTCGTCGTGGTTGGCGTAGGCTTCCATCGCCGCGGCGTACTGGTCCGACGACTGGAAGGCCGTCTTGTCCTGATGGTTCTTCCACGCCCACCAGCCGATCGTCGCGGCAAGCGCGATCGCCGTAATCCCGATGACCCACGGCAGCGCGCGAAGCGCGAGGGTCCTGTAGCGGTCGGAGCGAAGCTGCTCCTCCACCTCATCGAACAGATCAACCAACCCGGGGGCTCCGCGACAGGCGAAATCAAGCGATTTGCGGCGGGAACCTATAGGCTGGAACGCGCCGCTGCAACGAGGGGAAGCGAGTTTGAAGCTTAGGCGTAGCGGCGCTGGCGGGTAGGCTGTGGGATAGCGCGTCCGAGGCGACGCGCCTCGTCGATCCAGCAGGCGATTGCATCGTGGACGTTCTCGAGCGCTTCCACGTCGGTCTCGCCGTCAGACATGCATCCCGGAAGGTCGGGCACGGTCGCCAGATAGCCGCCGCCCTCCTCCTCTGACAGAGGCTCAATGATGATGGCGTAATCGGCGCTGGTCATCTGTCCTGCCGAACCTCGTCCACGAACGCTACAAGCTTTCGAATATACACGGATTTTATCGGCCGTCGCGCCGGGATGGTAAGCAGCTCGGCCTTTGCCGGGTGCGAAATCCTGTAGTGCGACCCTCCGCCGGGCGGAGGCGAGCACCTGACGCCGAAGGTTTGGCAAACCAGCTCCACATCCGCGATCGCCCAGTCGCCAGCCGCATTCCGGCGCATCGCTTCAAGGCGCTCTTCTCCTTGCGACACCGATCCCCGCGATCGTGCGTCTTACTTCTTTGAGAAGTAGGTCTCCGCCTCGGCCGGAAAGCGGCGGGCGCGGACGTCTTCGGCGTAGCCTTGCGCCGCCTTGCTGATCTGGGCGCGCAGGTCGGCGTAACGGCGGACAAACTTGGGCGTCCAGTCGAACAGGCCCAGCATGTCGTCCGTCACCAATATCTGGCCGTCGCAGCCGGCCGACGCTCCGATGCCGATGGTGGGCGCGTCGATGGCCGAAGTTATGTCGCGGGCCAGGTCCTCGGCCACGCCCTCCACCACGACCGCAAAGGCGCCGGCGTTCGCGGCGGCGGCGGCCTCGTCCATGATGCGGCTGCGTTCTTCGTTGGTCTTGCCCTTGGCCTTGAAGCCGCCGTCGACGAGGATCGATTGCGGGCGAAGGCCGACGTGGCCCATGACCGGGATGCCCCGCTTGACCAGGTGCTCGATGGTTTCCGGCACGGTCGGCCCGGATTCCACCTTCACGGCCTGCGCCCCTGTCTCCTTCATGATCCGCGCGGCGTTGGCGTAGGCCTCTTCCGGCGAGCCTTCATAGGAGCCGAACGGCATGTCGACCACGACCATCGCCCGCTTCGACCCCCGCATGACGGCCTGGGCGTGCAGGATCATCATCTCGAGGGTGACGCCGACGGTGTTCGGCAGGCCGTGCACGACCATGCCGACCGAGTCGCCGACGAGCAGCAGGTCGCAGTGCTCGTCGAGGATTTCGGCGACCGGAGCGGTGTAGGCGGTCAGGCACACGATCGGCTCGCGGCCCTTGCGCGCGGCGATGTCGGGCGCGGTGAGGCGCCGGACGGTTTCCTGGCGTTGGGCGGACAGGTCTAGAACTCCTCGACGGCCCGCGTGATTGCGAACGCCAGCGCCATTACACCGAGCGCCGCCGCCATCCAAACCACTTCGCCGCCAAGCGGCAGCGTGTTCAGCGACCCCTGGAGGTTCGACAGGCCGGCAAGCCCCTTGTCGATCAGGTGGGTAGAGTCCTCGGACGCCGCGCCCATCTGGGCCATCAGCCGTGACGGCAGCATCTGGCTGACGCCGATCACCCCGCCCGCCAGACCCATGGTCCAGATCAGCGCCTGACGCAGGTTCCAGCCGCGGTCGAGCCTGGCCTCTACCACCCGCGCAAACCCGTCCGGGTCCGGCAGGGCCGGGGCCTCGGCGAACAGCTTCACGAGGCTCGTTTCAAAGTCGGGGTCAGCCATGTTCGCGCCTCCCGTCCGAAGACCCAACCGGCGGCGCCAGTCGGAGTCTGAGCTTATCCAAACCACGTTTGACATGGGATTTGACCGTTCCGAGCGGCGCGTTCAAGGCATCCGCCGCTTCCGCGTGCGACATCCCCGCGCCGTAACATAGCGACACGCACATCCGTTCGGCGGGGCTCAGCGATTTCAGGGCCTCGTCGAGATCGATGCGTGAGACGGACATCGCCTCCCCGCCGGTCGGCTCATCGACATCGCCCTCGATCTGGTTCGTCAGCCCCTCACGCTTCCAACGCCGGATGTAGAGCCTGGCCGCGATCCGCCGGACCCAGGCGACGAACGTCCCCTCCCCTCGGAACTCCACGATCCGTTCGAAGGCAGCGAGGAAGGCGTCCTGCGCAAGGTCGTCGGCCAGCGAAGGCTCGGCGCCCATCCGCCGCAGCAGCCCGCGCACCGAAGAGCCGTGCCGCTTCACCAGCTCGCCGAAGGCCGGACGGTCGCCCGCCGCCGCGAGCGCAGCGAGTTCCACGTCGTGAAGGCCTGCTATGTTGCGAGATGCTTGCATACCGCCCCCCAAAGGGCTGGCCTGGGCTGGATCAAGCAGTCTTGCGGCGGCTGGCGAGCCAGAAGGCGATGTAGCCGATCCCGATGAAGCCCGGGAAAGCCGCCACGCCCACCATCGGCCAGGTCGCGTGGCCTTCGGTTTCGGGGATCTGCCCGACCATCAGGCCGAACACCACCATCGCCAGCGCGATGCAGAGCAGCACGATGCCGCGTCGCAGGTCGCGATCCGGCTGCGGCCGCGCCCTGTCCGTCTGCAGCGCCTCGATCATCTCGGGCGGCACCGGCTGGCCCTTTTCGTAGGCCAGGCGAAGCGTGTCGTGCAGCCGCTGCTTCTCGCGGGACCGGAGATACCCCGGCACGAGGATGATCGCGGCAAGGAACAGGAAGAAGCTGATCGGAACCAGGATATCGGCGTCCATGGCAGGCCCTTTCTCAATGCAGCGCGGCGTGCTCGCCGTCGCCTGATGCTGGAAAGAGGCGCCGGCAGGCCCGAACGGATGCGACGTTGCGCATGAAACTTTGTTCATGCGCCGCCAAGCGCTGCAATGGGGTCAGGCGGACGCGCCCAGATATTTCTCCAGCATGTCGAAGGTCATGCCCCAGCCGTTCTGCATGGAGGCGTTCATGCCCTCGAAGAACTTGCGCTCGGCGTCGCTGGCGTGGAGCGGTTCCCCCTTCAGCGTGACAACCGTCTTTCCGTCCCGCTCTTCGAAGGTGAGCGTCGAGCGAACCTCCGCCGGAAAGTCCTTCGCGAACGGGGCGCGGGTGACGCCGCCCTGCGGGTCGGAGAATGAGCTGATGAAGACCAACCTCTCTGGCGGGGTAACCTCCTCGAAGACCCAGCGGCCCCACCAGGTGTCGCCGCTCGGCGTGTCCATCGAATAGTGGTGCAGCCCGCCGGGGCGCAGGTCGAACGTGTGGATCACGTTCTTCATCTCCGCCGGTCCCCACCAGTGCTGCAGGTGCTCTTCCTTCGTGAAGGCGTCCCAGACGCGTTGGCGCGGCGCATCGAGCGTGCGCTGGAAGGTGAACTCTACGGCCATCGGTGTCTCCTCGGGCTTGCCTGCGGGTCCGCGATCTGTAACACTTAAGCGAATGCTAAACCTTTCGCAACAGCCTTTGGACCGCATGTTCCACGCGCTCGCGGACCCCGGCCGCCGCGCGATGCTGGAGCGGTTGTCGCGCGGGCCCGCGTCCGTCAGCCAGTTGGCCGAGCCGCTGGACATGAGCATGTCGGCCGTCGTGCAGCACCTGGCGGTGCTGGAGGAGAGCGGCCTCGTCACGTCGCAGAAGGTCGGCCGCGTGCGCACCTGCCAGATGCAGCCGGGCGCGCTCAGCAAGGCCGAGGAATGGATCAACCGGCAGCGCCAGGAATGGGAGCGTCGCCTGGACCGACTCGCCGAATATCTTGAGGAAACCAAGGACCCAGCATGAGCCTGACCCTCTATTCCCACCCCTTCTCCTCGTATTCGCAGAAGGTGCTGATCGCCCTCTACGAGAACGGCACGCCCTTTACGTACCGCAACCTCGACGAGCCCGCTCCGAACGAGGAACGCCAGGCGCTCTGGCCGTTCGGCAAGTTCCCGCTGCTCGTCGACGCCGGGCGCACTGTCGCCGAATCCAGCATCATCATCGAGCACCTGGGCCTGCACCATCGCGGCCCCGTGCGCTTCCTGCCCGACGACCCGGTCGAGGCGCTGGAGGTCCGGGCCATGGACCGTTTCTTCGATCTCTACGTGATGAGCTCGATGCAAAAGCCCGTCGCGGAAAAGCTTCGCCCCGACGGGCGACCGGAGACGGCGCGTGCGGAAGCCGCCAGGGAACTCGACCTGGCCTATGCCTGGCTGGAGGAGAAGCTGAACGGCCGCACCTGGGCCGCGGGCGAGGCCTTCAGCATGGCCGACTGCGCCGCCGCCCCGTCACTGTTCTACGCCGACTGGGTGCATCAGATCGGCGAACAGTTCCCCACCGTCCGCGCCTACCGCTCCCGCCTGCTGGCGCGCCCCTCCTTCGCCCGCTGTGTCGAGGAAGCCCGCCCCTACCGCGGCTACTTCCCGCTTGGCGCGCCTGACAGGGACTAAACATGAAACCGATCCTCGCCGCCTTCGCCGCCGCCGCCCTCCTCGCCACAGCGCCGCATGCCCAGACGATCCCGGAGCCCGTCGGCGCGCCGCCCGCCGGGACCTACAAACTCGACCGGGCGCACGCGAGCCTGAACTTCCGCGTCAGCCACATGGGCTTCTCCCACTGGACGGCGCGCTTCACGACCTTCGATGCGACGCTTACCGGCGACCCCGCCAACCCGGCCGCCTCCAGCGTGACCGCCACCGTCGACGCGCACTCGCTGCAGACCAACTATCCCTTCAGCGACTTCAACTTCGATGAGCAGCTGACCGGCAAGGAATGGCTCGACGCGGCGCAGTACCCGCAGATGACCTTCCGCTCGACCAAGGTGGAGGTGACCGGCCCAAAGACCGCCAAGGTCACCGGCGACTTCACCCTGCACGGGATCACCAAGCCCGTGACGCTCGACGTCACCTACAACGGGGGGTACGGCCGCCAGGCCTATGACCCCGGCGGCTCGCGCATCGGCTTTTCCGCCCACGGCTGGTTGAAGCGATCCGACTACGGGATCAGCATGGGAATCCCGGCGCCCGGCTCGATCATGGGCGTGGGCGACGACGTCGAAATCATCATCGAGGCCGAGTTCACCCGGCCGCTGGACAAGGCGGGATCGTGATCGAGCTCTACCACTGCCCGGACGCCCGCTCCTTCCGCGCGCTGTGGACGCTGGAGGAGCTGGAGTTGCCGTACGAGCTCCATCTCCTGCCCTTCCCGCCCCGGGTCCGCGCGCCGGACTATCTGAAGATCAATCCGCTCGGCACCATCCCCGCGCTGATCGACGGCGACACCTTCATGACGGAGTCGGCGGCCATCGTTCAGTACCTCGTCACCCGCTACGGCCCGACCGAGCTGGCCGTGACGCCCGACGATCCGAGCTACGGCGCCTGGCTGAACTGGCTGCACTTCGGGGAGGCGACGCTGACCTTTCCGCAGACACTGGTCCTGCGCTACCGCACCTTCGAGCCGGGCCGCGCCGATGCGGCCGCCGACGACTACGCCCGCTGGTTCCTCTCGCGCCTGAAGCATGTGGACCGCGCGCTGGCGGAGGCCGAGTGGCTCTGCGCCGGACGCTTCACGGCGGCGGACATCTCCGTCGGCTACGCCCTGCTGCTCGCCAATCACCTGAAGCTGCTGGCAAGCGCCTCGCCGGCCATCCACGCCTATTGGGAGCGCCTGAAGGCGCGGCCCGCCTTCCAGGCCGCCAAGCGCGCGCAGAAGGCCGACCTGGCCGAAGCCCTGTCGAGCTAGCCGAACACCTCGGCATACCGCTCAGGCTTGAAGCCGACGAGCAGGCCCTGCTCTGTCGCCAGCACCGGCCGCTTGATCATCGAGGGCTGGCGAACCATCAGCGCCACGGCCTTCGCCTCATCGAGATCCTGCTTCTCCGCATCCGGCAACGCCCGGAACGTCGTGCCCGACCGGTTCAGCAGCGTCTCCCACCCGACCTCGCCAGCCCAGCGCTTCAGCGTCGCGGCATCGATCCCGGCGGCTTTGTAGTCGTGGAAGTCGTACGCGACCCCCCGCCCATCCAGCCACGCACGCGCCTTCTTCATCGTGTCGCACGCCTTGATTCCGTAGATCGTCGTCATCGCTTGGCCTTCGAAGTGTTCACCGCCACGGCGGCGCGGATGAGGGCCTTGAACGCCGCCTCGTCGATCTCCGCACCTTCGGGGAAGTCGATGGCCCGGCGCGTGTTGCCTTCGAGACTGGAGTTGAAGAGGCCCGCCGGGTCTTCCACGGACGCTCCTTGGGCAAAGGTCAGCTTCACGGCCTTCTTGTAGGTTTCGCCGGTGGTGATGATGCCGTCGTGGGACCAGACCGGGACGCCCCACTTCCACTCCTCGACCACCTCCGGATCGGCTTCCCGGATCAGGGCCCGGAGCCGGCGAAGGGTCTCGCCGCGCCAGTCGCCCAGCTCCGCGATCCGCTCGTCGATCATCTGGGATGGAGTCTTGCCTTCCGGCAGCCCGCCCTTCGGCATGATGTTTTGCCCCTCTCGGTCACACACATCCAACGCATAGAATGACGAGCGCCTTGACGATCAGGGAACCTCGACGCGGATCGGCGCTCGCCCTTTTGCGGCCGTGGCGAGCTTGCGATCGAAGCTCAGGAATACGTCGCAGTGCTCCGCCTTGGCGAGATGAAGCGCGTCGGCGAAATCCATGCCTTCGGTCAGCCGGTCGAGGGCCTGGGCCAACAGCACCGGGTCTTCAACGGAAACACTGGGCAATCCCGCCAAGCCGCGGAAAGCCGCGGCGATCTGTGCTGGATCGAACCCATAGGCGCTACGCAGCACGCACTCGCTTTCGAGCAGCACCGTCGTCGCTATGAATATATCGCCGCCCTCAATCGCGGTTCGTGCGGCATGGGCCTGGCGTTTGTCATCGTTGGTCAAAAACCGAACGATGATGTTCGTATCAATCGCGCGCACGTCGCTTTGCTTCTCTCGCGATCGCGGCGTCCATCTCCTCGATCGTCTTGGCCTTTCCCGCAAAGGCCAGCGACCCGAACACCGACTCGACGGTGGCCGGCGCGAATACAGGCACAGGCTTGAGCAGGACGCCGTCCGGCGTGCTCTCCACGCTTAACCGCGTGCCGGCCGACCAATGCCGCTGATCGCGGATCGACTTGGGCAGAATGACCTGCCCCTTGGTCGAAACGACAGTCGTCAGCTTTTCCCGCGCCGAAGCCACGACGGACTCCCTTCGAGTAAGACGGCGGTAAGATAGGTTGTGCAGCGCCCCTCGGCAAGGGCATCAAGAGCGAAGGCGCCCGCCTACTCCCACTCGATCGTTCCGGGGGGTTTGGACGTCACGTCGTAGACGACGCGATTCACGCCGCGGACCTCGTTGATGATGCGCGTAGCGGTGCGGCCCAGCACGTCCCACGGGAACTCGAAGAAGTCCGCGGTCATGCCGTCGGTGGAGGTCACGGCGCGCAAGGCCAGCACGTTCTCGTAGGTGCGGGCGTCGCCCATTACGCCCACGGTCTTCACCGGCAGCAGCACGGCGAAGGCCTGCCAGATTTTGTCGTAGAGCCCGGCCTTGCGGATTTCCTCGAGGTAGATGGCGTCGGCGTCCTGCAGGACGCGCACCTTCTCCCGGGTGATCTCGCCCGGGATGCGGATGGCCAGTCCCGGCCCCGGGAACGGATGGCGGCCGACGAAGTCCGGATGCAGGCCAAGCTCGACGCCCAGCGCGCGCACCTCGTCCTTGAACAGCTCCCGCAGCGGCTCGACGAGCTTCAGCTTCATGAAGTCCGGCAGGCCGCCGACGTTGTGGTGGCTCTTGATCACCGCGCTTGGGCCGCCGCGAGCCGAGACACTCTCGATCACGTCCGGATAGAGCGTGCCCTGGGCCAGGAACTCGGCGCCTTCGATCTTGGCGGCTTCACGGTCGAAGACCTCGACGAACAGACGGCCGATGGTCTTGCGCTTGGTCTCGGGGTCGCTCACGCCCTCCAGGGCGCCGAGGAAAATGTCTGAAGCATCAACGTGTACGAGCGGAATGTTGTAGTGCTCGCGAAACAGTGAGACGACCTGATCGCTCTCGGCCTTCCGCATCAGGCCGGTGTCGACATAGACGCAGGTCAGCTGGTCGCCGATCGCCTCGTGGATCAGAACCGCCGCCACCGACGAGTCCACCCCGCCGGACAGCCCGCATATCACCCGGCCCTTGCCGACCTGGGCGCGGATGCGGGCAATGGCCTCCTCCTTGAAGGTCGCCATCGTCCAGTCGCCGGACAGCCCCGCGATGCCATGGGTGAAGTTGCGGTAGATCACCGCCCCGCGCGGGGTGTGCACCACCTCCGGGTGGAACTGGACGCCGTAGAACCGGCGCTCTTCATTGGCGATGGCGGCGAAGGGTGAGCCCTCGGACGTCGCGATCACCTCGAAGCCTTCGGGAATATCGACCACCCGGTCGCCGTGGCTCATCCAGACAGTCTCGCGGTGATCGACCGCGCCGATGCCGGCGAACAGCGGGCTGTCCTTGGTGATGACGATCTCGGCGCGGCCGAATTCGCGATGGTGGCCGCCCTCGACCTTGCCGCCGAGCTCGCGGACCATGGTCTGCTCGCCGTAGCAGACGCCGAGCACCGGAACACCGAGTTCAAACACCCGCTTGCTGACGGCGGGGCTCTCCTCTTCGGTGGTGGAGGCCGGGCCGCCCGACAGGATCACCGCCTTGGGCGCGAAGTCGTCGAGGATGGCGTCGACCTTGTCGTAGGGATGGATCTCACAATAGACGCCGCTCTCGCGCACCCGCCGCGCGATCAGCTGCGTCACCTGGCTGCCGAAATCGACGATCAGGACGCGTTCGTGGTTGGGCTCGGTGGTCATGGCTGCGTCCTAGTCGGGAATCGGCGAGGCGTCACGATGAGCGCTCCAGCACGGCGACGAAAAAGCCGTCGGTGCCGGTGCGGAGCGGCGTCATGCGCAGGTAGCCCTCCGGCGTGGTCGGCAGGTCGCCAAGCTGCACGGGTTTGGCGGCGAACTCCGGATGCCGCTCGCGAAAGGCGGCCAGCCGGTCCTCGTTCTCCTCCGCCAGGATCGAGCAGGTCACATAGACCAACCGCCCACCCGGCTTCACCTGCGGCGCGGCCTGGTCCAGCACCGCGTCCTGCTCTGCCATCCGCCGCTGGAGCTGCTCGGGCGTGAGGCGCCACTTCGTATCGGGATGCCGCCGCCAGGTGCCCGTGCCGGTACAGGGCGCGTCGACGAACACCACGTCCATCTTGCCTTCCAGCCCCCGCAGCGGGTCCTTCTCCACCGGCGAGCGGACCTGCAGATTGCGCACTCCGGCCCGCGTCGCCCGAGGGATCAGGTCCGCCATCCGCCGTGCGTCGGCATCGTAGGCGTAGAGCTGGCCCGTGTTCCCCATCGCCCCGGCCAGCGCCAGCGTCTTGCCGCCGCCGCCGGCGCAAAAGTCGAGGACCTGCTTGCCCTTCACCTCGCCCGCGGCCGCCGCGGCGAGCTGGGAGCCGAGATCCTGCACCTCGAACCAGCCCTTGCCGAAGGCCGGGATGGTCTCGACCGCCCCCGCCCGCTCGGTCGGATTGGGCGCGGGGATGCGGAAGGCCTGCGCCAGCAGCGGCACGTGCTCGGCCTTCAAAGGCTCCAGCACCTTGGCCGCCCGCTCCGGATCGCTCTTCAGCAGGTTCACGCGCAGGTCCACCGGCGCCCGCGCGGACAGCGCCGCTGCTTCCGCCCCCCGCGTCTCGCCGAACACCCGCTCCAGATGCGCGTCGAGCCAGTCGGGATAGTCGCCGCGCACCGCATCCGGCGCGTCCAGCAGAGAGCGCGGATGCTCCAGCGCCTCCACCTCGTCGCCGCTCAGCGCCCCCGGCCCATGCGGCTCTTCCCCGGCCGCCGCCGCGATCCGCTCGACCGGCCATTCCCAGGCGAACCGCACCGCGCCCAGCACGACCGCGCGCGGCGTCTCGGCCCCCATCATCCAGCCGAGCGACCGTTTCTTCCGCAGCGCATCCAGAACCAGCCCCGACACGAACGCCCGGTCCTTCGACCCCGCGAACCTCGACGCCTCACCCCACGCCTTCAGCGCCAGCCGCGCCGGCTTATGGCGCGCCTCGATCTCCGTCAGAACTTCGATGGCCGCCGAAAGACGCCCGCCGTCCCTCACACCGCGCTCGGATAGTTGGGGGCTTCGCGGGTGATCATCACGTCGTGCACATGGCTCTCGCGAAGACCCGCGCCGGTGATGCGCACGAACTTCGCACGCTTCTGGAACAGGTCGATGGTCGGAGCGCCCACATAGCCCATGGCCGCCCGCAGCCCGCCCACCAGCTGGTGCAGCACCGGCGCGATCGGGCCTTTGAACGGCGTCTGGCCTTCGATCCCTTCCGGCACCAGCTTCAGCTGATCGCTGACCTCCTTCTGGAAGTAGCGGTCCGCCGAGCCCCGCGCCATCGCCCCCACCGAGCCCATGCCGCGGTAAGCCTTGTAGGAGCGCCCCTGGTAGAGGAACACCTCGCCCGGCGCCTCTTCGGTGCCCGCGAACATCGAGCCCATCATGGCCGCCGAGGCGCCCACCGCGATGGCCTTGGCCAGGTCGCCCGAGTACTTGATGCCGCCGTCGGCGATCACCGGCACGTTCGACTTGCCGGCCGCCCGCACTGCTTCGGCGATGGCCGTCAGCTGAGGCACGCCCACGCCCGCCACGATGCGCGTCGTGCAGATGGAGCCCGGCCCGATGCCGACCTTCACCGCGTCCGCGCCCGCGTCGATCAGCGCCTGGGCGCCGTCATAGGTGGCGACGTTCCCGGCCACAATCTGCACGCGGTTGGTCTCGCGCTTGAGCCGCGCCACCGCCTCGCCGACCATCTTCGAGTGGCCATGTGCGGTGTCGATCACCACCACGTCCACGCCCGCCTCGACCAGCGCCATGGAGCGTTCGAAGCCCGCATCGCCGACCGTGGACGCAGCGCCGACCCGAAGGCGGCCCTGCGAGTCCTTCGCCGCCAGCGGATAGGCCTCCGCCTTCTCCATGTCCTTGACGGTGATGAGCCCCACCGCGTGGCCGTCGTCGTCGGTGACGATCAGCCGCTCGATCTTGTGTTTGCGCAGCAGCGCCCGCGCCTCTTCCTGCGAGCATCCTTCGCGCACGGTGATCAGGTTCTCGCGCGTCATGATCGCCGACGCCGGCGCCGAAGCGTCCGTCTCGAAGCGCATGTCGCGGTTGGTCAGGATGCCGACCAGCTTGCCCTTGTCGTCGACGACCGGGAAACCGCTGATCCGACGCCGCGCCTTGATCTCGCGGACTTCGCCCAGCGTCGTCGAAGGCGAGATGGTCAGCGGGTTGATGACCATGCCGCTTTCGTAGCGCTTCACCTCGCGGACCTGGTCGGCCTGCTCCTCGATGGTGAGGTTGCGGTGCAGGATGCCCATGCCGCCCGCCTGGGCCATCGCGATGGCCAGCCGGCTTTCGGTCACCGTGTCCATGGCGGCGGACACGATGGGGATGTTCAAACCGATTTCACGCGTAAGCCGGGTCTCGGTCGTGACCTGCGTCGGCATGACTTCCGACGGACCCGGTTCGAGCAAAACATCGTCGAAGGTGAGCCCTTCGCGAATCTCCATGAGACTCTCCGTTTTGCGGGCGCGGTATAGCGGGTGGTCGTGATTTGGGAAAGCCAAGCGTCGCGAATTTCGCAACAAACGTCGCGGTTCCGTCCCTTCTCCCCTTGCGGGAGAAGGTGGCCCGAAGGGCCGGATGAGGGGTTTCTCAGAAGTCGATGACGTCGAACCGCTGAATCGCGGCTGAAGCGTTTATCGACCCCTCATCCGTCAGCCTGCGGCTGACACCTTCTCCCGCAAGGGGAGAAGGATTGCCCCCACCATCAGCTCTACCGCCGCCGCGTCGCTCAGCCCTGCCTCGCGCACCAGCGCTCGCCAGGTGTGGAAGCTGAGCGCCAGATGCACGAGCGCCTGTTGCTCACGCGACAAACCCTCCCCCAGCACCTCATGCCAGGCCATCACCGCGGGCCCGAGTCGGATCTGCGAAATCTCTCGCGTCAGCTCATGGTGCTCCGCGTCGCGCAGCACGCACCCCGTCAACTGCTCGGTCTGCGCATACCACCCATAGATCGCCGTCAACCCGGCGCGCAGACGCTCGGCCTCGTCGTTGATCCCGCGCCAGTCGTCGGCGTCCGGCGGCGGGTTGCGCTCAACGAAGAGGCCCGAGCAGGCCATCGCCAGGCTCCGCTCGTCCGGAAAGTGCGCATAGAGGGTGTTGCGCTGAACGCCGGCGCGCTCGGCCACCATGCTGAGGCTGGTGTGCGCGGGCCCGATGGTCCCGTGCAGGTCCACAGCTGCTTCCACGATCCGCTGCCGCGTCTGCGCCTGCTGCTCCGCGCGTCGTTTGAGGGTGTAGCTCCGGGCCATCTACTTTCACTGAACAGTGATGCGCGGCCATATTGACGCCGCGCTCTGATTTTGACTACACATCATTGTATCGCGAATTGAGCGCCCCGCCAACAGGAGCCCCGCCATGGACACCCGCGTCACCGAGATCGCCGACGGCATCTACCGCCTGTCCACCTTCGTGCCCGAGGTCGGTCCGCAGGGTCTGACCTTCAACCAGTTCCTGGTGCTGGGGGACGAGCCCCTGCTCTTCCACACCGGCCTTCGCCGCATGTTCCCGCTGGTGCGCGAGGCGGTCTCGCGGGTGATGGACCCGGCCCGCCTGCGCTGGATCACCTTCGGCCACTACGAGGCCGACGAGTGCGGCTCCATGAACGAGTGGCTCGCCATCGCCCCGCAGGCCCAGGTCGCCCACGGCGAGACCGGCTGCAACGTCTCCCTCCGCGACATGGCCGACCGCGAGCCACGCGCCCTGGCCGACGGCGAGGTGATCGACCTCGGCGGCAAGCGGGTCCGCTATCTCGACACGCCCCATACCCCGCACGGCTGGGACGCCGGCGTCCTCTACGAAGAAACGACCGGCACGCTCTTCTGCGGCGATCTGTTCACCCAGGGCGGCGACGCGCCCGCGCTGGTCGAAACCGACATCGTCGCTCCAGCCATCGCGACGGAGGACATCTTCGGCTACTCGGCCCTCAACCCGAACATGGGCAGCACGATCCGCAGGCTATCCGGCCTTGCGCCCCGCACCTTGGCCCTGATGCACGGCCCTTCGTTCGCAGGCGACGGGGGAACGGCTCTGCGCGAGCTGGCGGATGATTACGACCGACGGGCCGAGCTCCGACCAGAAGTGGCTGCCGCCTAAAACCCTTCCCCCGCAAGGGGAGAAGGATCACCTGCCCTTGAACCCCGTCGCGACGAGATAAACCTCCGAGCTCTCTGCCCGGCTGGCTTTCGGTTTCACATTCCGCACCTCGGCGAAGTGCTGCTTCAGGAAGCCGACGACCGTCGCCGTCTCGCCACCCTGGAAGGCCTTCGCCACGAACGCGCCGCCGGGCTTCAGGACCTCGACCGCGAAGTCGGCGGCGGCTTCGATCAGGCCCATGATCCGCAGATGGTCGGTCTGTTTGTGGCCCACGGTGTTGGGCGCCATGTCCGACAACACCACGTCCGGCGCCCCGCCAAGGAGCTCGATCAGCTTCGTCCCGCAGGCGGGGTCGGTGAAGTCCATCTGCAGGATGTACGCGGGCGGCAGCGGATCGACGGGCAGCAGGTCGACGCCCACGACCGCCCCTGCTCCGCGCTGCAGCGCCACCTGGATCCAGCCGCCCGGCGCGCAGCCGAGGTCCACGACCCGCGCGCCGCGCCTCAGCAGGTGGAAGCGGTCGTCGATCTCCGTCAGCTTGAACGCCGCCCGGGAGCGGTAGCCGAGCGCCCTCGCCTCCGCGGCGTATGGGTCGTTGATCTGCCGCTCGAGCCACGCCTGCGACGAGGCCGAACGGCTCTTGGCCGTCTTCAGGCGCGCCGGCTTGCCGCGCCCGCCCTCGGACCCGCCGCTCGGCGGCCGCACCATCCGGCGTTTGGGAGGTTCGCTCATGCCGCCTCCCTGCGCGGCCCGCGCCGGCGTCGGCGGCGGGGCTTCTTGCGCTCGCTCATCAGGCTCATCAGCAGGCCTTCGCGCAGGCCCCGGTCGGCGACGCGGACGCGGGCGCAGGGCCAGAGTTCCTGGACCGCCTGCAGAATGGCCGCGCCCGCGAGCACGAGGTCGGCGCGATCGGGCCCGATGCAGGGCTCGGCGGCGCGCTGCTCCGGCGTGAGCCCCAGCAGCCGGTTGGCGGCCGCCTCGCAGTCGTCGCGAGTGAGCCACAGGCCGTCCACCTTCGCCCGGTCGTAGCGCTCCAGCCCAAGGTGCAGGCCCGCCAGGCTGGTGATTGCGCCCGAAGTGCCGACGAGGTGCGCCCTGCCCGAGCCGAACACCTCCCGCATTGGCTCGGCGTGCTTGAAGCCATCGATGCGCGCCTTCACGGAGTCGACCATCTGCCGGAACCAGCCGTGCTGGTCCGTGCCGTGTTCTGGGAACTCCTCGGCCAGCGTCACGACGCCGACAGGGATCGACAGCCACGCCTTGATCGGCAGCTTCCAGGCGGCGAACTGGCGCGGATGGCTGTCCAGACCGCCGCCCTTCAGGTCCACCCACGACAGCTCCGTCGAGCCGCCGCCCACATCGACGACCAGCGCCGCGTCCGCCTGCCGGTCGAGCAGGGTGACGCAGCCCGCGACCGACAGCTGGGCCTCCTCCCGCGGCGGGATGATCTCGAGCCGCAGCCCGGTCTCCTGCCGCACCCGCTCGACGAACTCTGGCCCGTTCTCCGCCATGCGGCAGGCCTGGGTGGCGATGGCCTTCACGCGCACCGCCTTGCGCCGCCGGATCTTCTCCGCCGACACCTTCAGCGCCGCCATGGCGCGCTCCATCGCGGGCTCGGACAGCCGCCCGCTGGCGCCCAGGCCCTCGCCCAAGCGGACGATACGCGAATAGGCCTCGACGACGCGGAATCCGTGGGATGTGGGGGTGGCGATCAGAAGCCGGCAGTTGTTGGTGCCGAGATCGAGCGCCGCATAATTCGGCGTCTCGCCCGGCGGCTTCCGGCGGCCCTGAGCGGCTACGCCGGGCGCTCGCGGCGCCTCCGACATGGTCCCGTCACCTTGTCTCGCAGGCGCCGGGGGGCGGCGCCTCATTTCGGGTCGACCATAACGAACCGGGCCAGCGACCGAAAGGCGCACCCTTCAACAAACGGCGCCTTATTCCTACGTTCAGCTTATAGTCAGCGTGTGGGGCGTATGAGTCGAAGCATGAACGCTCGTTTCGCCAGGTTTGCAATCGGCCAGGTGGTCCGGCACCGGATCTTTCCGTTCCGCGGCGTGATCTTCGACGTGGACCCGCAGTTCGCCAACACCGAGGAGTGGTGGGAAGCGATCCCGGAGGAAATCCGCCCGCGGAAGGACCAGCCCTTCTACCACCTGCTGGCCGAGAACGATCAGAACACCTACGTCGCCTACGTGTCCGAGCAGAACCTGCTGCCCGACGATACGGGCATGCCGGTCGGCCACCCCCACGCGGCCATCCTCTTCGACGGCTTCGAAGACGGCCACTATCACGTGCGGCCCCGGATCGCGCACTAGCGCACGAGGCACAGAATTTCGTCATCGTGAGCAGGCGCGCAGCGCCGTGTCGAAGGACGCACGTTTAGCGGCGCCGTTAGGTCGAACTTTTCGCCCCGGCGGACGTAATCTTCCCGCCATGAGAGCGGACTGGACCATCGACCAGGCCTGGGAGTCCTATACGGACGCCGAGCACAAGGTCTGGGACGTCCTCTATGAGCGCCAGACGGCGCTGCTGCCGGGCCGCGCCTCCGACGAGTTCCTCAAAGGCCTCGACGCGCTGGACCTGCACCGCGGCGGCATCCCCGACTTCCGCCGTATCAACGAGGAGCTCCGGCGCCTCACCGGCTGGACGGTGGTCGCCGTGCCGGGGCTCGTGCCGGACGACGTCTTCTTCGAGCACCTGGCCAACCGTCGCTTCCCCGCCGGCCAGTTCATCCGCAAGCCCGACCAGCTGGACTACCTGCAAGAGCCGGACATCTTCCACGACGTCTTCGGCCACGTTCCAATGCTCACCGACTCCGTGTTCGCCGACTACATGCACGAGTACGGCAAGGGCGGCGAGCGGGCGATGCAGCTTGGGCGGCTGCACAATCTGGCGCGGCTCTACTGGTACACGGTCGAGTTCGGGCTGATGGAGTCGAAGGCGGGCCTGCGGATCTATGGCGCAGGCATCGTATCGTCGCGGGCGGAGAGCGTGTTCGCGTTGGACGACCCCTCCCCCAACCGCCTCGGCTTCGACCTGGAGCGGCTGATGCGCACGCCCTACCGCATCGACGACTTCCAGCAGGTCTACTTCGTGATCCCGTCCCTGCAGGCCCTGCTCGACGCGACGCTGCAGGATTTCGCGCCGATCTACGAGCGGCTGGCGGCGGCGCAGGACATCCCCATCGACGCGGTCCTGCCGACGGATCGCGTGTTCACGCGGGGCACGCAGGCCTACGCGAAGTCAGCGCTGGAACGGGTAAAAGCCTGATCCGAGGTCCAGGATCACGGTCAGCTCATCCAGCGCCGCCCGGCTCTCATCCAGCAACGCCGGATCGGCCAGGTCGGCGGGCGCGAGCCGGTCGCGGTAGTGGCGCTCAGCCCAAACCTTGAGCCGCTCATGCAGGCCCGCGTCGAACCGCTGAGCCGGATTGGCCGCCGCCAGCTCATCCTCCGTCAGCACCACACGAAGCCGCAGGCAGGCAGGCCCGCCGCCGTTTCGCATGCTCTGGCGCACATCGACGTATTCCACGCGGCCGATGGGTCCGTTCGAGGCTGCCACCGCCTCCGCAGCCGCCCGGGCCCGCACGTTCTCACGCACCTCCACGGGCGCGAGCAACGTCAGCCGGTCTTCGCCGGGCAACGACAGGAGTTGGGAGTTGAAAAGGTAGGACTTGATGGCGTCCTGGATGGGCAGCTCATCGTTGGTGATCTCCACGAACTGCGGCTCGAAGCCCTGGGCCGCGCGCCGTATATCGCCCTGCACCTCGGCTTTGTTGTCGAAGGCGAGTTCGTGGAAGAACAGCGTCGTCCGCGTGCCCACGCAGACCACGTCGTTGTGGAAGGCGCCCGCGTCGATGGCCGTCTGCGCCTGCCGGGCAAAGACCTGCGTGACCGCCCCGTGCCGCCGCCCGATGGCTTCGAAGGCTTCCCGCGTCTGGCGCGCCGGATAGACCCCGGTCCAGGCCTCCCACGCCGCGCGGCCATAGACGAACAGGTTCACGCCCGGCGCCCCATGGTCCGCACAGAGCCGCACATGGTTCGCCGCCCCCTCGTCGCCGAAGTGCGGCTGAGCGGGCAGCGGATCGTGGACGGCGAAGCGGCGCTCATCGGGAAACAGCCGCCGCAGCGCCCGCGTGGTCCGCGGCGCTTCCAGGCTGCGGTGCAGGTGGGTGACGAGGTTGGCGGGCGTGAAGTGGACGCGGCCGTCCTCCGTGTCGGCTGAGGGCGTCACCGTGGCGGCGTTAGCCGCCCACATCGACGAGGCCGAGCAGGCGGCGGCCGCCAGCGCGGGCGCTTCCTTCCAGGCCGTCTCCAGCACCTGGGCGTCCGAACCGCCGAACCCGACGTCCCGCAGGAAGGGGATCAGCGGCCGCTCGTGCGGGGGCAACACGAACTGCGGCACGCCCCACTCGTGCAGGCGGCGCATCTTGGCCAGGCCTTCCAGCACCGCAGCGCGCGGGTTGGAAACCTCGCCCGCATTGAACTCGCTGGCCAGATTGCCAGGCGCGAGGCCCGCGTAGGAGTGGGTGGGCCCCACCAGCCCGTCGGCGTTGGCCTCGACGGCCGTCACCCGCGCAGGCCCTTGATCTCGGAGAGTGTCGAGACCACCCCGTCAGCCTCGAAACTCGCCACCGGATAGGCGCAGTAGTCGGCGGCATAGTAGGCGCTCGGCCGATGGTTGCCGGACAGGCCCAGCCCGCCGAACGGCATCGTCCCGGCCGCGCCTGTGGTCGGGCGGTTAAAGTTCACCACCCCCGCCCGGATGCGGTTGAGGAAACGCTCCCAAAGCTTTGGATCGTCGGAGATAAGCCCCGCCGACAGGCCGTACCGCGTCGCATTCGCCGCGATCAGGGCCTCGTCGAACGTCGCCACCCGCCGGACCTGCAGGACCGGCGCGAAGATCTCCTCGTCCGGCGTCTCGACCTCGGTCACGTCCACGATGCCCGGGGTCACAAACGCCCCCGAAAGCCCCTGCACCGGGGCCATCTCGCGGATCACCTCGCCGCCGAGCCGCTCGAATGCCGACATCGCCCCTCAGCCGCACGCGCCGAGATCAGCGGGCCCATGAAGGGCTCGGCCTCACCATTCCACGGACCGATCACCAGCCGATCCGCCAGAGCCGCCACCGCATCGATGATCTCATCCCCCGCCCGGCCCGCCGGCACGATCAGCCGCCGCGCGCAGGAGCAGCGCTGGCCGGTGGTGACGAAGGCGGACTGGACGATGTGGCCGGCGGCGGCCTTCGCATCGTTCGCGTCCCACACCACCAACGGATTGTTGCCGCCGAGCTCCAGCGCCAGGATCACGTCCGGCCGGTCGGCGAACTTCCTCCGGAACACCGCCCCCGCCTGGGCCGAGCCCGTGAAGAGAAGCCCGTCGATCTCCTGCTCCAGCAGCGCCGCGCCCGTTTCGCGCCCGCCCTGCACCAGGTTCACGACGCCGGCCGGCAGCCCCGCCGCCTCGAAAGCCTCGACCATCAGCTCGCCCGCGAGCGGCGTCTCCTCGGAGGGCTTGAACACCACCGTATCGCCCGCCAGCAGCGCCGGCACGATGTGGCCGTTCGGCAGGTGGCCCGGGAAATTGAACGGCCCCAGCACCGCCATCACCCCATGCGCGCGGTGCCGCAGCACGGCGCGGCCGAAGGCGGTGGCGGACTCCTTCACGCCCGTGCGCTCGTCATACGCGGCGATCGACACATCGACCTTGCCGATCATCGAGCCGAGTTCGGCCGTGGTTTCCCACAGCGCCTTGCCCGTTTCCCGCGACAGCGCCTCCGCAAAAGCCTCGCGCCGCTCCTCCAAGGCCGCCTTGTAGCGCCGCAGCGCCTCGATGCGCTCCTCGCGCGGCCGGTCGGCCCAGTCGTGGAAGGCCGCCCTCGCCGCGCGCACCGCATCGGCCACATCGCGGAAGTCCGCCGCCGCGCCTTCCCACACCGTCTCCCCAGTCGCCGGATCGGTCGAGGCGAACCCCGCGCCCCTGCCCTCGCGCCACCGTCCGCCGATGAACAACCCCCGGCTCACAGCTTCACCCTCACGACGTCGCCTCCGCGCGCCTTCAGCGCCTCGGCGGCCTCCGGCGAGACGACCGCCGTGTCGCCATCCACCGCGACCGGAACCCGCACAGCGCGAAAACGGCCGATCTCGTGGGTGGTCACGAGCCCGACCTCCTCGCCGTCTGGCGAACCGATCCTCAGCCGCACCCGCTTTGCGTCGCGTACTGTGTGGATGTCGTCGCGATAGCAGGTCATGGTCGGCCCGGCGTCGAACAGGTCCACCAGCCCCGACGGCCGAAAGCCCTCCCGCTCCAGCATCACCCGCGCGCCCTCGCCTTCGCGATGGACCTTGCCGATGGCCTCGCGCGCGGCGTCGGGCAACAGCTCGACATAGATCGGATGGCGCGGCGCCAGATCGAGGATGAACTGCCCGTCGGTCGAGGCGCTCATCAGGTCGGCCTCATCGAACGGCAACCTGAAGAAGCGGCAGGCGACGCTGTCCCAGAACGGGCAGGTCCCGTCCTCGTCGAACCAGCCGCGCAGCTCGGCCAGCACCGTCTCGGCGAACTTCTCCGGCTCGATGCCGATCAGCATGTACCGCGACTGGGCCAGCAGCTTGCCCGCACCCCCGTGACGCCGTTCCGGCCGCAGGAAGAGCGACCCCACCTCCGTCCAGCCGGCGCACTCGTTCACCAGCACCAGGGCCTGGTGGTCGAACCGCAGACCCAAGACAGGCGACGACTGCGCCAGCGTCACGACCCGGAACGAGAAGAACGGCCGCTTCAGACCGACACCCGCCTTTACGCCCGCGACGCCGACGACCTCGTTGGTCTCGAGGTCCTCCAGCATCAGGCTGTACCAGGCCTCCGGCGGAGCCACCGCGCCCGCGAAGCTCTGCTCCGAAAGATCGAGACGGTGGCGCAGCGTCGGCTCATCGGCCGGCAGGCTGGTGAAGCCCCGCCCCGACAGCACGGCCAGCTCCATCAGCACGTCGAAATCGGCGCGCGCGGCGGGACGGACGACCAGCATCAGGCCTCCATCGCCTTGCGCAGCGCCGGGCCGTCGATCTCCCCGGTCGCGAGCTTCATCAGGATCAGCGCCGACAGCTGCGCGCGCTCGGCAAAGCTCTGCGGCCAGGCGAACTCGTTCTCCGAATGGATGTCGCCGCCGCGAACGCCCAGCGTGTCGACGTTCGGCAGGCCCGCCGCGAACAGGTTGTTGCCCTCGCACACCCCGCCGGATGGCTTCCAACCGATCTCCTGTCCGAGCAGCGCGCCCGCCTTCTTCACCTCCCCGAACAGCTGCTGCTGGGCGGCGGTGAAGGGCTTGGCGGGCCGCGTGACGCCGCCGTGCAGGTCGACCTCGATGCCATCGCGCCGCTCCACCTTCAGCGCCTCGGCGATGGCGAACTCCATCCAGCGGCAGGCCGCCGCGTCCGGGAAGCGGGCGTTGAACCGCAGCACGGCATTGTCGGGCACCATGTTCAGCGGCGCGCCGCCGTCGATCCGGGCGACGTTGATTGTCACCCCCTCGCGTTTGCCGTTCAGCCCATCCAGCGCCACCGCGATCCGCGCGGCCGCCGCAATGGCGTTACGTCCAGCCGCGAAGTCGCGCCCGGCATGCGCCGCGCGGCCCCTGACCCGCACATGGAAGTTGCCCGAGCCCTTCCGCTCGGAAGCGAGCCCGCCGTCCATCGCGGGCTCATAGGTCATGCCGACGTGCCCCAGCGCCCCGAACTCCGCCAGCACGGGCGCCGAGGCGATGGAGCCGATCTCCTCGTCCGGAGACAGCAGCACACGGTAGCCGAGCTTCTTCGCCGCCGGATGGGTCTCGAACGCCTCCAGCGCCGCCAGCATCACGGTGATGCCACCCTTCATGTCGGCGATGCCCGGCCCGTTCAGAGCGCCGTCCGGCCTGGTGACCACCGACTGGAAGCGGCTCTCGAGCGGATAGACGGTGTCGTAGTGGCCGGTCAGCACGACCTGGACCTTCGCCTCCGGGCGCACCACGACCGCGATGGACGCCGGGTGCGGCAACTCACGCTCGCGGCCGTCGGGGCCGATCTCGACCGTCGGCGCGAGCGGGATCTCGATGGGCGCGGCGGGCAATGCCGAAACCGCCGTCAGCAGCGCCCGCCGCTGGCCCTCCAGGCCGTCGAAGTTGCGGCTGCCGGAGTTGATGGCGCACCAGTCGACGGCGCGCTGCACGATCGCGCCGCCTTCGGCTGCGATGCGGTCCAGGATGGTGCGCTCTTCGGGGGCAAGACGCATAAGCGCCACCCTAACCGAGCCGCGCGGGAAAGTTGTTCCCTGAAACGACGGAAAATCGCGCCGCGTCTTGCTCAGTAGTCCTTGCGCCAGCGCACCGAGAGGCGCGTCCCGCCCTGCCCCGCGATGCGCGAGACGATGGCGAGGCTGCGCTTGATCCGCCATTCCACCTGCGCCGCCGGCCCTTCGCGGCCGCCGCCGATGATCTCCAGGTAGACGTTGTCGGTGAGGTACTTGCCGCCCGCCACCGTCAGCCCGCCCGCCTGTCCGCCGCCGAAGGTCAGTCGGTCCAGGTGGGCGAGGCCGCGCAGGTTGCCGATCACATCCAGCCCGCCGCCCCCCGCCAGCGCCGCCAGCGCCGAGGCGATCTGCGCCGCCTCCACCGGCGACAGCTGCGAGGCCGAGGCCCCGAACAGCACCTGCGACAGCACCTCGTCGCTGGGCAGCACGGGCGTGGAGGTCAGGGTGATCTCCGGCTTGGCCGCCGTGCCCTTGACCCGGATCACCGCCGTCAGCGTCGGGTCGTCGCGCGTGGCGGTGAGGTCGGGGCGAATGCGGTCGGCGGAGCTGGCCAGATAGACCACGCCCCGCTGGTCGAAGACGAACCGCTTGCCCGCGAAGTCGTAGTCGCCCCGCACCACCTTCGCGACGCCGGTGATGTCCGGGTGCTGCGTCGTCCCGCCGACGTGGGCGTCCAGCGACAGCTCCGCATCGAGCCCCCGGCCCTTCACATAGACGTGCTGCGGAGCGCGCAGGTCGACGTCCAGCGCGACGTTGAGCCCCCGCGACTGCTCCATCTGCAGCCCTTCCTCGCGCTCGGGCGGCAGGTTGATCTCAATGACGTCCATCGGCGTGACGCCGGACGGGACCGGCGGGTTTGCGGCGATGTCGGCGCGGTCGATGGTCAGCGCTCCGACCAGGTTCACCTGCCCCTTGGCGTTGCGGTTGATCGTCGCCTGCCCGGTCGCGATGGCCGTGGCGAGATCGTTGTCGACCAGCTGGAAGCGGGTCAGGTCGAGCCGGAAGCTGCTCGCGCCGTTGCGGCGCAGGTCGATCCGCCCGGCGCCGCTCACCTTGCCGCCGTTGCGGTCCGTACCCGACAAACCCGTGACGTTGACCGTCTCCCCCTGGAAGGTCGAGACCAGCATCAGGTTGCGGAGCGCCAGCCCCGTCTGGCTGTCGTCGAAGCTGCCGTTCGCCAGCGTCGCGTTGCCGGTGATCTGCGGGTCGGCCAGCGTGCCGCCGAGCGTGCCCTGCGTCGTCACATGGCCCGCCAGCGAGCGCTCGCCGCCGAGGAACAGGTCCCACAGCGGCTTGACCTCCCCGTCCGCGAAGAACTCGCCGCGCATCGGGCGGCGGTTGGCGATGGCGAGGCGCAGCGGCGCGGCCGACGCCTCGACCGGCAACACGACGTTGGCTTTCGACCGCAGCCCCTGCGCGTTCGTCGCGGTGGCGTCGATGGCGAGTTCGGTGTCGTCCAGCCGCGCCTCAATGGCGCCGTCCAGCGACAGGTTCTGCGGGATCCCACGCCCCCTCGCCCCGCGCAGGTTGGCCTGCAGCGAGCCGGTCAGCCGCTCGCCCTTGCCCTGCAGGCTGGCGGTGGCGTCGATCTTGCCCTGCATGTCCTCGTTGAAGGCGTTGAGCGCCACGTCGTTGAGCACGGCGTTGATGACCGCCGCGCCGTCAGCCAGCCGCGCGTCGATGTCGGCCCGGCCCGAGCCTACCGCCAACCGCAGCCGCGCCGTCTGCTCCGGCCCGCCGAAGCGCAGGATCGCCGTCTCCAGCGTCCGCACATCGGCGCGCCCGAGCTGGCCGGACCCGTTCAGCGCCAGCGTGTAACCCGGCCCTTCGGACGAGAGCACGCCGCTGGTGTTGATCTTCCACTGGCCCGCCGCCGCCACGCCGCGCCCTTCGAAGGTGATCGGCAGCCGCGCCATCGGCCCCGAACCGCGCAGCACGCCGGACGTGATCAGCAGGCCGCCACCGGCAGGCGACGCGTCCTTCGCCGTCAGGTCGATGTCGGCCACGGCCCCGCCCGGCGCATCCGCGATCTTCACCACCCCCGCGATCCGGCCTCGGTTCAGCAGGGCGCCGGGGCCGATGGCGACGGTCAGGTCCGCTGTCGACGGCCGGTTCTTGCGCAGCGACACCGCCCCCTTCGCCCGCACACCGCCCGCGTCGGCGTCGAGGCCTGTCAGATCCAGCCCCCCCGGCATGAAGCGAAAGCCGGTGTCGATCCGCGCCGGGCCATAGGCGCTGGCGGCCGCGAGCTGCAGCTGGCCGTCGGTGTTGTCGGCGGCGCGGCGGAAGCTGACCTTGGCGTGGGCGTTGTTCAGCGTCAGCCGCGGCAGCTCGATGGTGTCGAAGTCGGCGACGATGTCCGCGCGCGGCGTCGAGAGCGTACCGGTGACCGCGCCCGAGCCCTTGGCGTTCCCCGCGATCTCCACCGGCCCCGCGCGGAACGGCCCCTTGGCGTTCCAGTCGCCGGTGAACTGAAGGCTGCGGTCGCGGCCGTAAATCCCCTTCGCCCGCACCGAGCCCTGCGCGCCGTCCAGCGTGGAGTCCGCCACGCCGATGACGCCATGGTTCCAGGTCCCCTTCGCCCGCAGCCTCGGCGCATTGCCCATCAGCCGGTCGAACTCCGACCAGCCGGCGGCGAAGTTCGTGCCCTTCGCATCGAAGTCGTAGGTCCACGGACGGTCGCCCTCGCCGCCTGCCCGGCCTGCCGACCAGCTCGCCTTCACCAGCCCCTTCGCGCCCGGATGCCAGGCCTGGAGCTGCGACAGCTGCGCCGAGCCCTGGAAGCTGTAGTTGCCGAAGATCGTCCGCTTGCCGGCCGCATCCACGACCGCGCCGGGCCCGGTGATCACCACGCGGCGGATCAGGTACTCGCCGCTCTTCTCCCGCGAGCCCACGAAGGTCCCGTGCGGCCGTGCGCCCAGGGCCGCGCCCAGATACCCCCTCCCGCCGCCGCCCGCGCCGTTGAGCTCGCCGGAGACGACGAAGACGCCCTTGCGGCGCGACAGCTGCGCCGGACCGCTCAGGCTCGCGAGCCGGTAGCTGCCGATGGTGAAGTCCCGGCCGTCCAGCCGGGCGCTGTAGGTCCAGTCCGACCAGCCGCCTTTGAGCACCCCCGCCGCATGGGCCTTCGCCTCCTCGACCCCGCCGAACAGCCGCTGGATGGAGCCCGTGTCCAGCGTGACCGCCAACCCCGCCGGCGTCAGCCGCCGCGCGATCAGGTCGGCGGGCCCCTTGAAGGTCACATGCAGATTGTCGGCATCGATCTTGCCGTCCAGCGCATAGGCGCCGTCCGGCCGCTTCCGGCCGCCGACCGAGAACTTCGCCTCCGGCCCCAGCTTGCCGACCCAGTCTTTCATGATGCTGGAAGACGCCAGCGACAACCGCCCCGCCGCCGAGCCGCCGTTCCCGTTCCAGGCCCCCAGCGCATTGATCGGCGTGGTGTCCCCCGACCGCGCCACCACCGCGAACCGCCCCACCGCCGTCGTCCCGTTCGCCCGCGCGCTCAACGCAAACGGCTTATCCACGGGGAGGCCGAGCGCGCCCGCGATCGCGCCGCCGTTGTCCTCGCGCGCGTCGGCCACGACGTTCAGCGACTTGTTGCGGCCGACATCGAAATCCGCCCGCAGGAAGTCGGCGCCCTGCAACAGGCTGTGCGCCTCGATATGCCCGCTGTCGCCGCCCTTGCGCTCGACCTTGAGTCGCATTGAGAAGTCGAACAGCCCGCGCCGGTAGCTGAAGTCCGGCAGCGTCTCGATCCGCGCCTTCATGCTGTCGATCACGAAGCTGACCGGCAGCTCCTTCGACTTCCCTTTCGGGGTCAGCGTCGGACGCCGGATCAGCGTCACCTTCTGGGCCACGACCTGGTCGGCATGGAAGCGGCGGAAGAACAGCTCGCCGTAGTGCCAGGTGACGTGGACGTTCCGCCCCTCCAGCCAGACGCCCTTCTCGTCGGAGATCGTCAGCCGCGTGACCGTGAAGTCGCGGAAGACATCACCCTGCAGCCCCTCGATCTTCAGCCGCCCGATCCGCCCCAGCTTCAGCCCGGACAGCCGGGACTCCACGAACAGCCTTCCTGGCGAACTCACCAGCCCATAGCGCGTGCCGATCACCCCCAGCGCCACCAGCACCACGATCATCACCGAGACGATGATGGCCCACAGCGCCGGATGCAGTCGGCCCCGCTTCGCCAGCGGCGGCTCGGGAGCAGCGGGCGGCGCGGCGTCGGACATCAGAAGCTCTGCCCGATGCTGAGGTAGATCTGGAAGCTCGGGTCGCCCTCGCGCTTGTCGAGCGGGATGGCGATGTCGGCGCGGATCGGCCCAAAGCCGAGGTTATAGCGCACGCCCAGACCCGCCCCGGCGCTGAAGTCCTTACCCGTCGGCGTCGGGTCCGTGCCCACCGCCCCCGCGTCCACGAACGCCGCCACGCCCCAGCGCTGCGTCAGGTCATGGCGCACCTCGAGCGAGGTCTCGAGCAGCGACAGCCCGCCCTGGGGCGTGTTGTCGGGCAGCCGCGGCCCCACGGCCTGATACGCATAGCCCCGCACCGAGCCGCCGCCGCCCGCATAGAACCGCCGCGCCGCCGGCACGCCCGGGATGTCGCCCCCCAGGATCGTCCCGACCCTGACCCGCGTCGCCAGGACCGTCTGCGCCTGCCGGCCGAACGGAAAGTAGGCCGAGCCCTGCGCCTGGGTCCGCAGATACCCCAGCGAATCCGCCCCGGTGACCAGCGTCGGCTCCGTCCGTGCTTCCAGCCGCCACCCGTGACGCGGGTCCAGCGGATCGTCGGACCGGTCGAGCGCGAAGGCCGCCAACAGCGTCCCCGTCAGCGTGTCCTTCCGCTGGCCCACCACCGTGACGTTGTTGACCCTCTCCTTCTCCGAGGTGCGCGCGTAGTCCAGCGCCGCGCCGATGGTGACGTAGGAGGTCTTGCCCTGCCGGCGCGTGACGTCCACCGAGGCGCTGACGCCGGTCGCGTCATAGGCATCCGTCGACTGGTTGAAGACCGCCGAGGTCAGCGTCAGCGTCCGCTGCGGCTTGCGCCAATGCGGCAGCGAGACCTTCCCCTCCAGCCGCTGCTCCAGGTTCGCCAGCTTCAGCGTGACCGAGGTCGTGTCCGCCCTGTGCAGGCGGTTGTACCGCGTCCAGCGCGCGTCCATCCCGGCGCCTTCGCTGGTGGAGTAGCCAAAGCCCAGCTCGATGGTGTGCGGCGGCCGATCCGCCAGGCTCACCAGCACCGGCCGCGTCCCCTGAGCGGTCGCCTTGGCCGCCGGCTCCAGCGCCACGGTCACGGAGTCATAGACGCCGGTGTCGAGCAGGCGGCGCTCCAGCTCGGCCACATCGTCCGGGTCGTAAGGCTCTCCCGGCTTCCATGGCGCCAACCGGCGCACCCACGCGGGGTTGGTGCGCCCGGTCGTCTCGACATCGATGCCGTTGAGCCGCACGAGCTCTCCCGAAGCGATCCGGAAGGTCGGCTGCACCGTGTGCGTCGCGTGGTCGACGATCACCTGCCGCGTATCGGCCTTGGCGTCCGCATAGCCGCGCTTCTGCACCGCCGCGACCACACGGCCCTCCGCGGCGATGACGTCCGCCGCCCTGCCCGGCTGGCCAAGCTCCAGGTCGACGGCTGCCTCACCGGCCTGGCGCGCGGCGTCGTCGGGCGGAGCGTCCACCCACTGCACGGCCGGCTCGAACAGCACCGAGCGCGGTCCCGGATCGATGTGTACGACCGGCAAGGGCGGCGTGGTGCTGGTGTCGCTGTCGCCGCCGCGCACGTCGGCCTCGACCACATAATCGTAGTAACCCTCCGACCGCAGCACAGCGATAGCATCCTCGCCGGCCTCCCGGGCGCGACGGCGCGCTTCGAAGATGGTCTGGGCCGGCTTTTTGGTCTCGCCGATGGCCGTGACGATCAGCCGACGGAGGTCGTCATCCTGCACGCCCTCCACGGCCGCCTTTGGTGCGGCAAGCGCGCACGCGGGCCCAAGCACCACGATCAGCGCGGCCGAAGCCGCCAGGGCGTAACGCAGCCGCGCCAAGCGAATCCTTCCCCTTCGCGCCCCCTTTATCCCCTGTAGTCGAAAGGCTTGGCCGCTGTCACCCGGCAGGCGTCACCCAATGGCGGCTTTCAGTAGCTCCAGCCGCTCGCGCAAAGGCGCGGCCGGGATCGGCAAGAGTTCGTAGCCGAGTTCCCGATAGGCGTCGGCGTGAACAGCCTCAAACCGCAACGAGTCCTCGAAACTGATCCGCCGGGCGTCAGTGCGGGTGACGAAGCCAAGGTTCTGCACGAACAGCACCCGCCGGTCGTACACGCGCTCCCGCTGGATCCGATCAAGCTCGGCCCTCAGCGGCTCCGAGGGTTCGAACCGCAGCCACCGCGCAAGCGCCAGCGTACACACCGGCGAGCGATCGCAGAACTGCAGCGATCCACAGGCCGCCAGCTGCCGCTCCCGTTGCAGAGTCAGGATATCGTCGATGAACTTGGGCGAGGTCCACGGCTCGGCCACACCCCGCGCCTGTTCGCGCGCGATCACATCGGTCGCGGCCTCCTCGACGACGTATTGACCCTCGGCCGCCAATAGCCGGATCAGCTCCGTCTTCCCGGCGCCCGGGGCGCCGGTCAGGATGTAGCGTCGCATGCGGGATCTCCCGTCAGCGTCAGTATGTCAGGAAAGAAGGTTGGTAGGCCGGCTGGGACTCGAACCCAGGACCATTCGATTAAAAGTCGAATGCTCTACCACTGAGCTACCGGCCCGCTCGCGAGTGCGCTTGAGGGGCGCTTCGAAGCGGCGGGGACCATAGTGGCGGCGTCCGGCTGCGGCAAGCCGCGCCTTGGTGTCGCCGCATCGTAGCGTTACTCTACCTTTCGATGCGCCCTGGTTTGCTGCTCGTCGCGCCGGTGTTCGCCCTGCTTGCGGGGTGCGTGAGCAATCAGGCGAACAAGGACGGCACCATCCAGACGTCCGCGCAGGCCAATCGCTCCGGCATCACGGGCGCAGTGATCGCTCCTTTGCGCGACGTGAACGTGGTCCGCACCAAAATTCCGACGCCGCTGCTGGAAGCGCTGGCCGAGCCCTACGCCCGCCCGCAGGACGACGGCTGTGCGGCGATCGTCGCCCAGATCGGCGCGCTGGACGAGGCGCTCGGGCCCGACATGGATGTCCAGAGCCCCCAAAAGCCGCGCAAGGAGCGCATCAAGGACGCGGCCGAGAGCGGAGCCTATGGGCTGATGGCCGGCGCGGCGGAGGGCGTGATTCCCTTCCGCGGCTGGGTGCGCAAGCTCACCGGGGCTGAGCGCCACGACAAGCTGGTCGGCAACGCCATCGGCGCCGGCCGCGTGCGGCGCGCCTATCTGAAGGGCCTCGGCGAATCGCGCGGCTGCAATCCGCCGGGAACGCCGGCGCACCTGCTCGAGACCCCCGCGCCCGTAAGCCAGCGCGTCCAGCCGAGCTATCCGATTGACTGACGGGCCGCGAAGTCACGGCGGAACGCCTCGAACCGACCTTCAGCAATCGCCGCGCGCATGGCCGCTGTCAGGGTCTGGAAGAAGGCGACGTTGTGCCAGGACAGCAGCACCTGCCCGAGAAGTTCGTCCGATTTTACAAGGTGATGCAGGTAGGCCTTCGAGTAGTCCCGGCTGGCGGAGCAGCTGCTCGTTTCGTCCAGTGGGCTGTCGTCCTCGGCGAAGCGGGCGTTCTTCAGGTTGATCGGCCCGTCCCACGTCCACGCCTGTCCATGCCGTCCGGAGCGGGTCGGCAGCACGCAGTCGAACATATCCACCCCGCGCGCCACGGCCTCCACGAGATCGATCGGCTTGCCCACGCCCATCAGGTAGCGCGGCCGGTCCGCGGGCAGCAGGCCGGGCGCATAGTCGAGCACCTCGCACATGGCGTCATGCCCCTCACCCACGGCTAGCCCGCCGAGCGCGTAGCCGTCGAAGCCTGTCTCGATCAGCCGCTCGGAGGACTCACGCCGCAGCGCCTCGAACGTCGAGCCCTGCTGGATGCCGAACAGCGCCTGGGTCTCCCGCTCGCCGAAGGCCGCCTTCGACCGCTCGCCCCAGCGGGCCGACAGCCGCATGGCCTCGGCCGCTCGGGCCTCCTCGGCCGGCCAGGCGACGCACTCGTCGAGCTGCATGACGATATCGGCGCCCAGCAGGTCAGCCTGGATCTCGACGGAGCGCTCGGGCGTGAGCACATGGCGCGAGCCGTCGATGTGGCTGGAGAAGGTGACGGCCTCCTCGCTGACCTTGCTGATCTTCGACAGGCTCATGACCTGGAAGCCGCCGCTGTCGGTCAGGATCGGCTTCTCCCAGCGCATGAACCGGTGCAGCCCGCCCAGCCGCGCCACCCGCTCCGCGCCCGGCCGCAGCATCAGGTGGTAGGTGTTGCCAAGCAGGATATCCGCGCCCGTCGCGGCGACCTGGTCCACGGTCAACGCCTTCACCGTCGCCGCCGTGCCGACGGGCATGAAGGCGGGCGTGCGGATGTCTCCCCGCGGGGTGCGCAGAACACCCGTGCGAGCCTGTCCGTCTGTCGCGCTGATTTCGAAGGGAAAACTGGCCATCAGGCGGCGGGGAATAACAGGCTGGAGTCGCCGTAGGAATAGAAGCGGTAGCCGGTCTCGATGGCGTGCTTGTAGGCCGCGCGCATGGTGTCGAGGCCGGAGAAGGCGCTGACCAGCATGAACAGCGTCGACTTCGGCAGGTGGAAGTTGGTCATCAGGGCGTCGGCGGCGCGGAAGCGGTAGCCCGGCGTGATGAAGATCGCCGTCTCCCCCGCGAACGGCCGGATCAGGCGGTCCTCACCTGCGGCGCTCTCCAGCAGGCGCAAAGACGTGGTGCCAACGCAGACGATCCGGCCGCCGGCCTCACGCACCCGGTTCAGGGCATCGGCGGTCTCGGCGGACACCTCGCCGTACTCCGGATGCATCTTGTGCTCAGCCACCTCGTCCGTCTTCACGGGCAGGAAGGTGCCCGCGCCGACGTGCAACGTGACGAAGTGCAGGCTGACACCCTTTTCTTTCAGTTTTTCAAGTAGCTGTGGCGTAAAATGAAGACCCGCCGTGGGCGCGGCGACGGACCCGTCCTCCCGCGCATAGACGGTCTGGTAGTCGGTCCGATCCTGCTCGTCCTCCGGCCGCTTGGCCGCGATGTAGGGCGGCAACGGCATCTCGCCCCGCTCGGCGATGGCCATGTCGAGGTCGTAGCCGGCAAGGTCGAACGCCAGCGTCACCTCCCCGCCCTCGCCCTTCTCCACGACCGTGGCGTCGAGGTTCGACAGGAAGCACGCCCGATCCTCCCGCTCCCCGAACCGCACCCGGTCGCCTTCCTTCAGACGCTTGCCGGGCCGCATGAAGGCGGTCCAACGCGAGGGCGTCAGCCGCCGATGCAGCGTAGCCTCGACCGCCACCGTCGAGTCCTCCCGCACCCGCACGCCCATGAGCCGAGCCGGGATCACTCGCGTGTCGTTGAACACCAGCGCATCCCCCGCCCGCAGCAGCTCCGGCAGGTCGCGGACGTGGAGGTCGCTCAGCTCCTCCCCCGGCCGCACCACCAGCAGCCGCGCCGAGTCCCGCGGGTTCGCGGGGCGGAGCGCGATGGCCTCGTCAGGGAGGTCGAAGTCGAAGTCGGAGAGCTTCATCGGCCCGCCTGTATCCCTTCTCCCCTTGCGGGAGAAGGTGGCCCGCGAAGCGGGTCGGATGAGGGGTTTCTCAGAAGTCGATGAAGCGGATGTGCTGAGTCGCGGTTGAAGCGGTGTTCGACCCCTCATCCGACGGCCTCCGGCCGCCACCTTCTCCCACAAGGGGAGAAGGATCACGCAAGCGCCGCCCTTGCCTTCTCTAACTGCTCGCTCAGCTTCACCCGCTCGGCCTCGTGCGCTGCCTGTTCGCGGGCTTCGCGAGCATCCAGGGCCTCACGCTCCTTCCGCAGCGCCTCAACCTGTGCAGCCCAGCTCGCCTCCAGCGCCTCCAGCCGCGCCTCAAGATCGGCCACCTTTTGCAAAGCCGCCTTCGACGGCCCCGTCTTCTTCTGCGCCGCCGCCGCCTTCATCGCCTTCAGCTGCGCGGCAGACCCCGCACGCCGCTCCAGCACCTCACCCGGCTGAGCCAACGCAGCCTGAACCAGCGCGGGATCGTCCGTCTCCCGCGCCGCGCCCTGCTTGAAGAGGTCCTGATGGACGCCCCACGCCTCGAGCGCCTTCGGCCGCGAACTCGTCGCGACCACGTAATCCGTGAGCCCGTCCGACGTGACGAAGACCTTGAGCCTGGCCGCCATGCACGGCCAAACGCGAAAGCCGCGCTATTGGTCCGCGGCGACCTTCATGCTGACGATCTTGCCGGGGGTGCGCGGCGGCTCGCCCTTGGGCAGCGCGTCGATGTGCTCCATGCCGTCCACGACTTCGCCCCAGACCGTGTACTGGCCGTCGAGGAAGGTCGCGTCGTCGAAGCAGATGAAGAACTGGCTGTTGGCCGAGTGCGGATAGCTGGTCCGCGCCATCGAACAGACGCCGCGCACATGCGGCTCGCGGCTGAACTCGGCGCGCAGGTCGGGCTTGGATGAGCCGCCCGAGCCGGTGCCTGTCGGATCGCCGCCCTGCGCCATGAAGCCCGGGATCACGCGGTGGAAGACTACGCCGTCGTAGAAGCCCTCTCGCGCCAGCTCCTTGATCCGCGCCACGTGGTTGGGCGCCAGGTCCGGCCGCAGGCGGATGGTCACCGGCCCGGTCTCCAGCGTCATGACGAGGGTGTTTTCGGGGTCGTCGGCCATGGCGCTCTCCTTCGCTTGCGAGGGCGAACGGCTATTTGATCTCGGCGGGAATGTCGATGTCGCAGAGCGAGAAGTCGGCGCCTTTCTCGGCGCGAACCCGCGCGATGCCGGCCTTGAACGAGGCGCTATGCGTGTCCGCCACGCGCACCTTCGGCCGCGTCGCTTCCGGCCAGTCGGCCAGCACCGTCACGCGCTCCATCCGATCCTGAGGCGCCGCCACGGGCTCGCCCGGCTTGATGTCCTGCACGACCTGCTCGCCCCAGATCACCCGCCCGAACGCCGTGTAGCGCTTGTCCAGCGATGGATAGGGCTGGCGCATGAGGAAGAACTGGCTGTTGGCGCTGTCCGGATCGTCGTCGCGCGCCATGCCCACCACGCCGGGGCAATAGGTCCCCCAGGCCGAGACCTTTCCGTCCTGGGTCATGGTCGCATAGGACCAGTTCTGGCTGACGACCGGCAGCGGGCCGATAAAGCCCTCCTCCAGCCCGGCCGGCGCCGCGACCGGCACGAAATCGGTGTTGGCATCGCGGCGGAAGGTGAACTCCGCCTTCAGGTTGGGCTTCGACGTGGCGCTCTCGCCGGTGTCCTTGGGATCGCCGGTTTGGGCCATGAAGCGGTCGATGACGCGGAAGAAGGTGCGGCCGTCATAGACGCCCTCGCGCGCCAGCTCCCGCACCCGCTTCACATGCTCCGGCGCGACCTCGGGCACGAGTTCGACGAACACCCGGCCCCGGTTGGTGTCGATCACCAGCACGTTCTCAGGATCGGGCGTGCGCCAGTCGGCCTCGGTCGGGCCCGCGGCGGGCGCAGGCGTGGCGGTTGCGCAGGCGGCGAGCGTCAGGGCGAGGGCGACGGCAAGAAGGCGGCTCATCAGCCGACCTTAGCGGGAATCTCCACGTCGCAAATGTCGAACCCGCCGCCCTTCTTGGCCTTCTGCGCGTCGACCAGAGCCTTGAAGGCCGCGCTCTGGGTGTCCATCACCTGCACCTTCGGCCGCTCCTTCTCCGGGATGTCGGAGAGCAGCCGCACCTTCGTCATGCGGTCCTGAGGCGGCGGCACGGGTTCGCCGGTCTTGATCTTCAGCACCACGTCCTCGCCCGCGATCACGCGTCCGAACGGGGTGTATTGCAGGTCCAGGTCGTGCTTGGTGTCGCGCATCAGGAAGAACTGGCTGTTGCCGCTGTCCGGCGCCTGGGCCCGCGCCATGCCGAGCACGCCGGGGCAGAAGAGCCCCCACGCCGGCGCCTTGCCGTCGGCGGTCACCATCATCTGCATCTCGGGGCTGGACCGCACCGGCATCACGCCCAGGAAGCCAACGTCCGTGGAGGAGCGGACTTCATCGTCCGGCGCCTGCGTCCCGGTCTTCAGGAACCCGCCCGGCGCGCGGCGGAAGGTGAATTCCGGCTGCAGGTCGGGCAGGCTCGACCCGCCCGTCCCGTTGTTCTGCGGATCCCCCGTCTGGTCCATAAAGTCGCCGATGACCCGGAAGAAGGTCAGGCCGTCGTAGAAGCCCTGTTTCGCCAGCGTGCGGATGCGCTCGACCGTGTTCGGCGCCATGTCCGGCGCGAGCTCGGCGATGATCCGGCCCTGGTTGGTGTCGATCACGAGCACGTTCGAGGGGTCGGGCGTACGCCAGTCGGACGTCTGGGCGGCGGCGGGCGCGGCGCAGGCGAGCGCAGCCAAGGCGATCAGGGCGGCTTTCTTCATAAGCGTCCTTGAAGCGTCAGAATGCGGCCTAAGCTCGACCGACCTTGGCCAGCAGACGTTCGGCCACCCCCGGCGGCACGAACTTCGAGATGTCGCCGCCCAGCTTGGCGATCTCCTTCACCAGCCGCGAGGCGATCGCCTGGTGGCGTGGGTCGGCCATCAGGAAGACGGTCTCGATGTCGCGGTCGAGCTGCTGGTTCATCGCGGTCATCTGGAACTCGTATTCGAAGTCGGCGACGGCGCGCAGGCCCCGGACGATCAGTCCCGCGCCGACCTCGCGGGCGAAGTGCATCAGCAGGCCCTCGAACGGCCGCACCTCGATGGTCGCGATCTTCTGCAGGTGCTGCGTCTCCTGCTCCAGGATGGCGACCCGCTCGTCGAGCGAGAACATCGGGCCCTTGCCCTCGTTGATCGCAACCCCGATCACCAGCTTGTCGACCAGCTTCACGGCCCGGCCGATGATGTCGAGGTGTCCGTTGGTGATCGGGTCGAAGGTCCCGGGGTAAAGCCCAACACGCTGAGTCATCAGGCTTCACCGCCCTCTTCCGCTTCACCGGCCCCGTCGCCGGCCTCATCCCCCCCGTTGTCGTCGCCGCTCGCTTCGGCCAGCCGCTCCACCGAGACGACGTGCTCGTCGTCCGACTTGCGGAAGATGGTCACGCCCTGGGTGTTGCGCCCGGCAATCCGGATCTGGGCGACAGGCACCCGGATCAGCTGACCCTGATCGCTGACCAGAAGGATCTCGTCGCCTTCCTCGACCGGGAAGGAGGCCGCCAGCCGCCCGCCGCGCCGCGTCAGGTCCTGCGCGATCAGCCCCTGCCCGCCCCGACCCGTGCGCCGGTAGTCGTAGGCCGAGGTCCGCTTGCCGAAGCCCTCGGACGAGACGGTCAGGATGTGCTCCTCCGCCGCGCCTAGCTCGATCAGCCGCTCCATCGGCACGTCGCCGCCGTTCTCGCCGCCCTCTTCGGCCTCGATCTCTTCAGCCTCGGACTCCATGCCCTCCGCCGCGTCGACGTCTCCCGAGGCGGCGCGCACCGAGGCGGCATAGCGCAGATAGGCGCTGCGTTCGGCGGGCGTGGCCGGCACCGATCGCAGGATGGCCATGGAGATGACCTCGTCGCCCTCGGCCAGCCGCACGCCGCGCACGCCGGTCGACTCCCGGCCCGCGAACACCCGCACATCCTCCACGGAGAAGCGGATGCAGCGGCCAAGCGCCGTCGTCAGCAGCACGTCGTTCTCGCGCGAGCAGGTGGCGACGCCGATGATGGAGTCGCCCTCGTCCAGCTTCATCGCGATCTTGCCGGCGCGGTTGATGCTGACGAAGTCGGACAGGCGGTTCCTGCGCACGTTCCCGGACTTCGTCGCGAACATCACGTCGAGGCTGTCCCACTGCGCCTCGTCCTCCGGCAGCGGCAGGATGGAGGTGATGGTCTCGCCCTGCTCGATGGGCAGCAGGTTCACGAACGCCTTGCCGCGCGAGGTCGGGGTGCCGAGCGGCAGGCGCCAGACCTTCAGCTTGTAGACCTTGCCGCCCGACGAGAAGAACAGCACCGGCGCGTGCGTCGAGGCCGAGAAGACGCGGGTCACCGCATCCTCTTCCTTCGTCGCCATGCCGGAGCGCCCCCGCCCGCCGCGGTGCTGGGTGCGGTAGGTGTCGAGCGGCGTGCGCTTCACATAGCCGCCGTGGGTCACGGTGATGACCATGTCCTGGCGGGCGATCAGGTCTTCGTCCTCAAGGTCGAAGTCGCCCTCGACGATCTGCGTCCGCCGGGGCACGGCGAAGCGGGCCTTCACCTCGACCAGTTCCTCGCGCACCACGCCCATGATGTTGGCGCGGTCCGACAGCAGCTCCAGATAGCCCGCGATCGAGCCCGCCAGCTCCCGCGCCTCGCCGAAGATCTCGTCGCGGCCAAGGCCGGTCAGGCGCGACAGCGTCAGCGCCAGGATGGCGCGCGCCTGCTCGTCGGTGAGCGTCACCTGATCGCCCACGACCTGGCTGCGCGGGTCCTGGATCAGGTCGATCAGGGGCATCATGTCGCCGGCCGGCCAGCTCCGGCCAACCAGCCGCTCCCGCGCCTCGGACGGATCGGCCGAGGAGCGGATGATGTGGATCACCTCGTCGATATTGGCGACGGCGATGGCGAGGCCGACCAGCACGTGGCCCCGGTCGCGGGCCTTGTTGAGCTCGTGCTTGGTCCGCCGGACCACCACCTCCTCGCGGAAGTCCACGAAGGCTGTCAGCAGGTCGCGCAGCGTCATCTGCTGCGGCCGGCCGTGGTTCAAAGCGACGGTGTTGACGCCGAACGAGCTCTGCAGCGCCGTGTAGCGGTACAGCTGGTTCAGCACGACATCGGGCGTGGCCTCGCGGCGCAGCTCGATGACGATCCGCATCCCCTGCCGGTCGCTCTCGTCACGCAGGTCGCCGATGCCTTCGATCCGTTTCTCGCGCACCAGCTCGGCGATCCGCTCGATCAGCGCGGCCTTGTTCACCTGGTAGGGGATGGCCGTGAAGATGATGGCTTCGCGATCCTTGCGGATCTCCTCGATGGTCGCGACGCCCCGCACCACGACCGAGCCGCGGCCCGTCATCAGCGCCTGACGCGCGCCGGTCCGGCCGATGATCTCGCCGCCGGTCGGGAAGTCGGGACCGGGCACCAGGTCCAGCAGCCGCTCCAGCTCGATGTCCGGCTCGTCGATGAGCGCGAGGCAGGCGTCGATCACTTCGCCCAGGTTATGCGGCGGGATATTGGTCGCCATGCCGACGGCGATGCCGCCCGAGCCGTTGACCAGCAGGTTCGGGATGCGGGCCGGCAGGACGACCGGCTCCTGCTCCTTGCCGTCGTAGTTCTCCTTGAAGTCGACGGTGTCGCGGTCGATGTCGGCCAGCAGCGCGGTCGCCGAGGGCGCCATGCGGCACTCGGTGTAGCGCATGGCCGCCGGCGGGTCGTTGTCGACCGAGCCGAAGTTCCCCTGCCCGTCGATGAGCGGCAGGGCCATCGAGAAGTCCTGCGCCATCCGCACCAGCGCGTCATAGACGGACTGGTCCCCGTGCGGGTGGAAACGACCGATCACGTCGCCGACGACCCGCGCCGATTTCGAGTACGGCCGGTCGGGCGTCATGCCCAGGTCGTGCATCGAATAGAGGATGCGCCGGTGCACGGGCTTCAAGCCGTCGCGCGCATCCGGAAGCGCCCGGCTGACGATCACGCTCATGGCGTAATCGAGGTATGAGCGCTTGAGCTCGTCCTCGATATCGATCGGAGCTACCGCCCCGCGCCCGCCGTGGTCCGGTGGGATGGTCGTGTCGTCGGTCAAAGCGGGAAAAAGCCGTTAGAATCGCAGCGGAAATGTGCTTTCCGGTAGTTAACATTCACGAGGCGGGTGCGCCATAAAAAGCCCTTCCCCCTGGAGGGGGGAAGGGTTGGGATGGGGGTGGGATGCTCTCCGCAACCACTCCCCTAAGCAGCAAAGCCCGGAAGCGTCTCCACCCCCATCCCCGACCCTTCCCCCCTCCAGGGGGA
>JBLNCT010000102.1:0-22235 GCA_050260915.1 Parcubacteria group bacterium | reverse complement strand
TCGTCTAACTCTAATGTCCCTCCTCGCCCCCCGGCGACGGCGGGGGCCAAGATCAACCCCACTACGCCCACCGGCTTAAAGGGGGCCCCGGCATTCGCCGGGGAAGCGGAGTTTGGGTTTGCCTCCCGCCGCGTCAGGTCGCCTAATCTGCGGCTCAAACGGAGATCGCCGCTATGACCGCCCCCGCCACGACCGCCCAATGGACCTGCTTCGACGTCTCCATCGAAGGCGGCGTCGCCCACATCCGGCTGAACCGGCCCGACGCCTTCAACGCCATGAACCGGGCGTTCTGGAACGAGCTGCCGGCCATCGTGCGCGACATCGACGACAATGCGCGGGCCCGCTGCATCGTCATCTCCTCGACCGGCAAGCACTTCTCGGCGGGCATGGAGCTCAGCGTCTTCACCGACGGCGCCGGTATCGTGCCCGACGCGCAGAAGGACAAGCAGAACGCCGCCGAAAGCTTCCGCCGCCACGTCCATCACTTGCAGGACACCTTCTCCTGCCTCGATGAGGCCCGGATGCCGGTGATCGTGGCCGTGCAGGGCGGGGTAATCGGCGGCGCGGTCGACATGACCAGCGCCTGCGACATCCGCTACGCGAGCGCGGACGCCTTCTTCGTGGTGCAGGAGATCAACATCGGCATGACCGCCGACGTCGGCACCTTCCCGCGCCTCTGCAAGCTGATCCCCGAGGGCTGGGTGCGCGAACTCGCCTACACGGGCCGCCGGCTTCCCGCGCAGAAGGCCAAGGAGATCGGGCTGGTCAACGAGGTCTTCGACACCCACGAGCAGGTGGTCGAACACGCGTTGGGGACGGCCCGCGAGATCGCGTCGAAGTCGCCGCTGGCGGTGGCGGGGTCGAAGGTGATGATCAACTACGCCCGCGACCACACCATCAAGGACGGGCTCGACTACATCGCCACCTGGCAGACGGGCATGTTCTCGCCCGCGCACATGATGGAGGCGTTCCAGGCCAAGGCGCAGAAGCGCGACCCGGAGTTTCCGGACCTGCTGCCGCTGCGGAAGGGGATGTAGGCCTTAGGTGCTCCCCCTCTGGGGGAGCTGTCTGCGAAGCAGACTGAGGGGGCGAGTCAGCTGGCCCCCATCCCGGCCTTCGGCCGTACTTCCCCCAAAGGGGGAAGACCTGGGCGCTACAACCACCCCTTCCACTTCAGCCAGCCAAAGCCCGCCAGCATCGAGGCGGCCATGAGCGCCAGCGCCATCGGATAGCCGTGGATCCAGCCGAGCTCGGGCATGTGGTGGAAGTTCATGCCGTAGACCGACGCGATCAGCATCGCCGGCAGGAACAGCACCGAGACGACGGAAAACACCTTCCCGACCGTGTTCTGCTCGATGTTGATCAGGCCGAGCGCGGCATCGAGCAGGAAGGTGATGTTGCCCGACACATAACCCGCGTGGTCGGTGAGCGACTGGATGTCGTGCTGGAGGGATCGTAGGTGCTCTCGCAGGTCCGCCACGCTGTCGAGCTGGTTGGCCAGCGCCGCGAAGCTGATCAGGCGGGCGAGGCTGGCGAGACTGGCGCGCGCCTTGGCGTCCACCAGCTGCGAGCGGCCGAGCTGGAAGATCACCGGCTCGAATCCGCCCTGCCGTCGCGGGCGGCGGAAGATGTCCTGGGAGGTCGCCTCCACGTCGTTGGCGACGCCCTCGAGGATGTCGGCGATCCGGTCGACGACGGCATCGAGCAGCCCCAGGAACAGCTCGCCCCCGGTGGCCGGCGTGCCAGGCGTGCGCTCGATCTGCGCGAGGAAGGCCTTGAAGGCGCTGGGCTCGGCGTAGCGGATGGTGATCAGCCGATGCTCGGCCAGCACGAAGGTGACCGGGGCCAGCAGCGGATAGTCCGTCTGCGCATGCGTCAGGATCGAGGCGGTCATGAAGGTCGCGCCGTTTTCCTGATAGAGGCGCGAGGACTGCTCGATCTCCGCCATCTCCTCGCGCGTCGGCAGCTGCAGCTTCAGCGCCTTCTCGAGGCAGACCTCTTCCTCGCGCGTGGGATTGACCAGGTCGAGCCAGATGGCGTCCTGCGGCAACTGCCACTTCGGCCCGGCCTTCACGGTATCGAGCGACGTTGCGCCCGCGCGCAGCAGCTTCAGCATGGAATCAAGCCCGCCTCGTCTGACGCGAGCTTATAGCGCACGCTATCAGTTGTCGGGATTGTCGGCGTTTGCCGTGGCCTGCTGGATCAGGGCCGCGATGCGGTCGGTGGAATCCAGCGCCTGGCCGACCATCGAGAGCGGCGACGCGCCCGGACGAACCGCCGAAGCCACCTGGCTGGCGGCCGTCTGCGCCACGGAGATGGCGGCGTTCTGCGCGTAGGCGACCTTGGAGTCGGCGGCCGCGATCGCCTTGGCCTTGGCGTCCTGGTAAATGAAGCCGTAGGTCGGATAGGTGGTGGCGCCGAGGTCGCGGTTCGGGTCGTACCAGACCTTCACCAGGCTCCAGTCGCCCGCGGGCGAGACGTCGATGACGGTCACGTCCTTTTCGATCTGGCCGCGCGTGCCGCCGATCCGGGACCAGTTGGCGTGGGTGATCTGGATGACCCGGTCGGTCAGCACCTGGCTGACGACGGCCACGTGGCCCAGGGTCATCTTGCCGGTCGGCTTGAAGCAGAGCACGGCGCCGGCCTTGGGCACGAAGCCCTTGTCGTACTTGCCGGTCGCCTGGTCCCACCAGGTGCGGGCGTCGCCGAAGATCTGGATGCCGGAGATCAGACGCGCGAACGGGACGCACTGCCAGTACATGTCGGCCATCGCGCCGGTCACCGGCACGAGGCTGAGCATGACCGCAGCGGCCAGGGAACCGAGCACGGTTCTCGTCCGTCGTTGCATGCGAAAGGTCACTCCCCGCGACACCGGCGAAAGGGGTAACGATCTCTGCCGGGGATGAAAAGAGGGTAAACCGGCCGCCCGGTTCACGATTTTTCGAGTTGCACAGCCTGCACGAATTCGCGGCAGGGGTTGTTCACGCGCGCCGCGAAGCCGCCTACATGGCTCTTCGACGCCGCTGAACCGCTGAGGGACAAGACCCGTGGAAAGCCTCCTTTCGCTCGTCTCAAACCCCGAGGCGTGGCTCGCGCTGGTGACGCTGGTGGTGATGGAGGTGGTGCTCGGGATCGACAACCTCGTCTTCGTCGCGATCCTGTCCAACAAGCTGCCGGAGCATCAGCGCAGCCGCGCGCGGCGGCTCGGGATCGGCCTGGCTCTGATCATGCGGCTGGTGCTGCTGTCGACCATCGCCTGGCTGGTGGGGCTCACGAAGCCGGTGATCGATCTGGGTCTCGCCGGGCCGGAGCACAGCTTCGAGACGGCGTTCTCCTGGCGCGACCTGATCCTGATCGCGGGCGGCCTGTTCCTGGTCTGGAAGGCGACCACCGAGATCCACCACGCCGTCGACACCACGCCCAGCGACGACGTGCTCGACAAGAAGAACGTGGCGGTCATGAACTTCGGCGCCGCCATCGTCCAGATCCTGCTGCTCGACATCGTCTTCTCGATCGACTCGATCCTGACGGCCGTCGGCATGACCGAGCACCTGCCGGTGATGATCGTTGCGGTGGTCATCGCGGTCGCCCTGATGCTGCTGGCCGCCAACCCGCTGTCGGACTTCATCAACGCCAATCCGAGCGTCGTGATGCTGGCGCTGGGCTTCCTGCTGATGATCGGCATGGTGCTGATCGCCGACGGCTTCGGCGTGCACGTGCCCAAGGGCTACATCTACGCGGCGATGGCCTTCTCCGGCGGGGTCGAGGGCCTGAACATGTGGGCGAGGAACGCGGACAAGAAGCGCGGCGGGCGGACGCTTCACTGAGCCCAAGTCTTCCCCCTCTGGGGGAAGTACCCGCGAAGCGGGGGATGGGGGCTCACGCGCAATGAGTCAGCGGGCTTGAGCCCCCTCAGTCGCTTCGCGACAGCTCCCCCAAAGGGGGAGCACCTCGTTTAGAGGAAGCTGTAGGGGTCCACGTCTATCGTCACCCGCACCGATCCCGGAGCCTTCGCCCGCGCGCGCCAGGCCGAGAGGAAGGCCTGCAGGTCGACGTCGCGGTTCGCGCGCACCAGGAAGCGCTTGCGCCGCCGACCGCGCACGAGGCTGAGCGGCGCGTCGGCGGGTCCGAACACCTCCACGCCCTCCGCGTTCGGCGTTGCCGCAGCGAGGGCCCGGCAGTAGGCGTCCAGCGCCGCCGCGTCGGGCCCCGAGCAGATCACCGCCGCCAGGCGTCCAAACGGCGGCAGGCCGGAGAGTTCGCGCATCTCCATCTCGGCGGCCACGAAGGCGTCGCGGTCCTGCGCGGCCAGCGCCTGCATCACCGGGTGCTCAGGCGCGTAGGTCTGCAACAGGGCCCGTCCCGGCCGCTCGTGGCGCCCCGCGCGCCCCGCCGCCTGCGCCAGCAGCTGGAAGGTCCGCTCGCCCGCCCGCAGGTCGCCGCCCCTCAGGCCGAGGTCCGCGTCCACCACGCCGACCAGCGTCAGGTTGGGGAAGTTGTGACCCTTGGCGGCCGCCTGGGTGGCCACCAGGATATCGATCTCGCCCGCGGCCATTGTCGCCACAAGCGCCTTCGCGCCCTCCGCGTCGAACACGGTGTCCGACGAGAAGACCGCAATCCGCGCCTCGGGAAAGAGGCTCCGCGCCTCCTCCTCGACCCGCTCCACGCCGGGCCCGATGGAGACAAGGCTGTCTTTCGCGCCGCAGTGGGGACAGGCGGCCGGCTTCGGCATCGAAAACCCGGTCAGGTGGCAGACCAGCCGGCCGGTGTAGCGGTGCTCGACCAGCCAGCTGTCGGTGTCGGGCGAAGTCATCCGCTCGCCGCAGGCCCGGCAGAGCACGAGCGGCGCATAGCCTCTCCGGTTCAGGAACAGCAGCGTCTGTTCGCCCCGCGCGAACGTCTCCGCCATCGCCTCGACCAGCGGCCGCGAGAGCCACCGCCCGTGCTCCGGCTGATGGTCCCGCATGTCCATCAGCGAGACGTCCGGCAGCCCGGCCGCTCCGTGCCGGTCGCTAAGCTTCAGCCAGCGATAGCGGCCCGTCTCGGCGTTGTAGAGGCTCTCGAGCGAGGGCGTGGCGGAGGCGAGCACCACCGCCGCGTCCTCGATCTTGGCCCGCGCCACCGCCAGATCGCGCGCCTGGTAGATAAAGCCGTCTTCCTGCTTGTAGGAGGCGTCGTGCTCTTCATCGACGACCACGAGCGCCAGCTTGCGGAACGGCAGGAACAGGGCCGACCGCGCCCCCACCACGATCCGGCAGCGCTCCGCCACCACCGCCTCCCAGACCCGCCTGCGCCGAGGCGGTGAGGCGCCGGAGTGCCACTCGGCGGGCTCAGCCCCGAACCGCTCGGCGAACCGCGCGATCACCGCCTGCGTCAGCGCGATCTCCGGCAGCAGCACCAGCACCTGAGCCTGCGGATCGGCCGCCAGCGCGGCGGCGACCGCCTCCAGATAGACCTCCGTCTTGCCCGACCCCGTGACGCCATCGAGCAGCGAAACCGAGAAGCCCTTGCCGATGGTCGCCTTCAGCGCCTCGGCCGCCGCCTTCTGGCTCGCGTTCAGCGGCCGCCCTTTCAACGTCAGGTCCGGCTCCGGAAAGCCGAGCTGCGGCTCGATGAAGCGCACCTGCAGCACGCCCTCATCGATCAGCCCCTTCACCACGCCCGCTGACACCTGCGCCTCGCCGGCCAGCGTCGCAGGCGGCAACTCGGCGCGCGCGGCGACTTCCAGCACCTTCGCCCGGGCCGGCGTCATGCGTGCCGGAGCCTTCCCCGTCGCGACCACCACCTTCTCAGGCCGCGCCTTCGGCGCCCGCAGGCCTCGAAGCGCAATCGCCAAAGGCTGCCCCGGCGCATCGACCGCATAGCGCGCGGCCCAGTTCACGAAGGCCAGCGTCTTCTCCGGTAGCGCCGGGTCCCCGAGCCGCTCCAGCACGGGCTTCAGCGGTCGGTTGCCGCCTGTCCCCTCGCGGACCCGCTCCACCACGCCCCGCATCACCCGAGGCCCCAGCGGCACGGCCACATGGTCGCCGACGGCAAGGTCCATGCCCTCCGGTTCGGCGTAGTCGAACGCCTCGGGCAGCGGCATGGGCAGCAGGACAGACGCGATGCGGCTCACGGCTGGCGAGGCCTCGCGCCAGCGGCTAGAACCGGTCCCATGCAGCTCTTTCTCGACACCACCGACACCAAGGTTCTCGCCGACCTCGCCGCCACGGGCCTCGTCGACGGCGTCACCACCAATCCCACGCTGATCGCCAAATCCGGCCGCCCCATGCTGGAGGTCATCGCCGAGATTTGCGGCCTCGTCGAGGGCCCCGTCAGCGCCGAGGTCGCCGCGACCGAGCACCAGCAGATGCTGGCCGAGGGTCGCAAGCTGGCCGGCGTGGCGCCCAACGTCGTCGTGAAGGTCCCGCTGACCCGCGAAGGCCTGATCGCCACCGCCGAATTCGCGCGCGAGGGCATCCAGACCAATGTCACCCTCTGCTTCTCCGCCGCCCAGGCGCTGCTCGCCGCCAAGGCGGGCGCCAGCTACATCTCGCCCTTCATCGGCCGCCTCGACGACCACGGCGCCGACGGCATGAGCCTGATCGGCGACATCCGCACCATCTACGACAACTACGGCTTCGACACCGAAATCCTGGCGGCCTCCATCCGGACGCCGGAGCATGTGCGCGATGCGGCCCTCCACGGAGCCGACTGTGCGACCATTCCGCCCGCGGTTTTCGAGGCGCTCTTCAAGCACCCGTTAACCGAAAAGGGGCTTGATCAATTCCTCAGCGATTGGGCGAAGACCGGCCAATCCATCTTGTAGGGATTATCGGGGGTGTGGGCGTATGAGCGAGGCGACCTGGCAAGCGACGGGTGAGCTCAGCGAGGAGGCGATTCGCGCCTTCCTGACCGCCCATCCCGACTATCTTCGCAACGATCCCGCCCTGCTTACGGAGCTTGGCCTGCGCATCGACGCCGCCAACGTCGTCGACTTCGGCCCAGCCGCGCTGACCCGCGTGGTCGAGGCCCACAAGCGCGAGGCCGGCGCCCGCAAGCAGCTGGAAGCCACGGCGCGGGCCAACTTCGCCGCCCAGGCCCAGACGCACGCGGCGGTCATCGACATCCTCGAAGCCCGCAACCACGCCGACCTGGCGCGGCGGGTGGACGAACTCGCGACCCTGCGCTTCGGCCTGGTCAGCGCCGTGATCGCCGTGGAGGGCGGCGCGCCCGCCGGTTGGTATCCGCTGGTCGAGGGGCAGGTCGACCTGATCATGGGGCCGACGCGGCTTGCGTTGATGGGCTTCCATGCGCCGGCGCTCGGCCTCTTCGGCGACAACGCGCCCAACGTTCGGTCGATGGCGATGGTCCGCATGGCGATCTGGGAGCCCGCGCGGCAGGGCATCCTCGCCTTCGGCTCGCCCGAGCCCAAGGGCTTCACCGCCGACATGGGCGCCGAACTCGTCGCCTTCCTGGCCCGCGTGGTCGAACGCACGGCCGAGCGATGGCCGGTGTTGTAGTCTTCAGGTGCTCCCCCCTTGGGGGAGCTGTCGCGAAGCGACTGAGGGGGCTCAAGCCCGCTGACTCAGTGGGCGTGAGCCCCCATCCCGGCCTTCGGCCGTACTTCCCCCAGAGGGGGAAGACCTGATGCGGCCCACCACCGCCCAACAGGCTCTCATCGCCTGGCTGGCATACCTCGCGGGCGAACGCCGCGCCTCGCCCCGCACCGTCGAGGCCTATCAGGACTGCGTCTCGCCCTACCTCGCCTTCCTGGAGCAGCACCGGGGCGAGTGCCTGCGACTGTCGGACCTCGGCGACATCAGCGCCGGCGAAGTCCGCGCCTATCTCGCCCATCGCCGCTCGGGCGACCGGCCGCTGTCGGCCCGCTCGGCCTTGCAGGCGCTGTCGGCCATCCGCTCCTTTCACCGGTTTCTAGACCGCCGCCTCGACACCCCTAACCACGCGCTGGAGCTGGTGAAGGGGCCGCGCGTGAAGCCGAACGCCCCTCGACCGGTGTCCGAGGACCAGGCCCGCGGCCTCATCGAGGAAGCGACCGGTGACCCCGACCGCGAGCCGTGGGAAGCCGCCCGTGACGAGGCGGTGCTGACCTTACTGTGGGGCTGCGGCCTGCGGATTTCCGAGGCGCTGTCGCTGAAGAGGTCCGACGCGCCGCTCGGCTCGTCGCTGCGGATCACCGGCAAGGGCTCCAAGACGCGTGTGGTCCCGGTGCTGGATGCCGTGCGGCAGGCCGTCGACGCCTACCTCGCCGCGTTGCCCTTCGGCCTTGCGCCCGACGACGCCCTGTTCCGCGCCAAGCGCGGCGGCCCGCTCTCGCCGCGCCACGTGCAGGCGACGATGCAAGACCTGCGCTCGCGGCTAGGGCTCTCGGAGAAGGCGACGCCGCACGCGCTCCGCCACTCCTTCGCGACCCACCTGCTGGGCGCCGGCGCGGACCTGCGCTCAATCCAGGAGCTGCTCGGCCACGCGTCGCTCTCGACCACCCAGAAGTACACCGAGGTCGATGCCGCGCGGCTGCTGTCGGCCTACGCGAGCGCGCACCCGCACGCCTGATCCACTGGACAGGTTGGGGTTCGCGCCCCTACATCGCCCGCCATGTCCGGCAAAACGCTCTACGACAAGATCTGGGACGCCCACGTCGTCGCCCAGGAAGGCGACGAGGCGATCATCTATATAGACCTGCACCTCATCCATGAGGTGACGAGCCCGCAAGCTTTCGAGGGTCTTCGCGCAAACCATCGCCCCGTGCGCCGGCCGGACCGGACGCTTGCCGTGGCCGACCACAACGTGCCGACGACCGGGCAGTCGAAGGGCGTCGACGCCGTCGAGGACGACGAGGCTCGCCTGCAGCTGAAGACGCTGGAGCGCAACGTCGCCGACGCGGGCATCGAGTTCTTCCGCATGGGTGACGTTCGCAACGGCATCGTCCACGTGGTCGGACCCGAGCAGGGTCGCACCCAGCCCGGCATGACCATCGTCTGCGGCGACAGCCATACCTCCACCCATGGCGCCTTCGGGGCGCTGGCGCACGGGATCGGCACCTCCGAGGTCGAGCACGTGCTGGCGACGCAGACCCTGCGCCAGCGCAAGTCGAAGAACATGCGCGTCACCATCGAGGGCGAGCCCGCCCCTGGCGTCGGCGCCAAGGACTTCGCGCTCGCCGTGATCGGCGCCATCGGCACGGCCGGCGGCACCGGCTACGTCATCGAGTACGCCGGCTCGGCCGTGCGCGCCTTGTCGATGGAAGGGCGCATGACGCTCTGCAACCTGACCATCGAGGCCGGCGCGCGGGCGGGCCTGATTGCGCCCGACGAGACGACCTACGACTATCTGCGCGGCCGGCCCGCCGCGCCGAAGGGCGGCGCGTGGGAGATGGCGCTCGCCTACTGGAAGAGGTTCTTCACCGACGAGGACGCCGTCTTCGACCGCGAGATCGTGATCGACGCGGCCTCTATCGCGCCGCTGGTCACCTGGGGCACGAGCCCCGAGGACGTGATCGCGGTGACCGACGCCGTGCCCAACCCGGCCGCCTTCGCCACCGCCGACAAGCGCGCGGCGGCCGAGCGGGCGCTGGAGTACATGGGCCTCCAAGCCGGCCAGCCGATCAGCGAAGCGAAGATCGACGTGGTCTTCATCGGTTCCTGCACCAACAGCCGCATTGAGGACCTGCGCGCCGCCGCGAAGATCGCGGAGGGCCGCCAGGTCGCGCCGGGCGTCAACGCCATGGTGGTGCCGGGCTCTGGGCTGGTGAAGGCGATGGCCGAGGCCGAGGGTCTGGACGAAATCTTCGTCGCCGCCGGCTTCGACTGGCGCGAGCCCGGCTGCTCCATGTGCCTGGCCATGAACCCGGACAAGCTGGCGCCGGGCCAACGCTGCGCCTCCACCTCCAACCGCAACTTCGAGGGCCGCCAGGGCCGCGGCGGCCGCACGCACCTGATGAGCCCGGCCATGGCCGCGGCGGCCGCCATCGCGGGCCACATCACCGACGTCCGCGACTTCCTCTGATGCTGAAGGCCCTCGACCACGTCGCATTGGTGGTTGAGGACCTCGAGGCGGCGGTGAGTCGCTACGAGGCCCTGCTCGGCCGCGCGCCCAACTGGCGGGGCGCCGACGGCGGCGCGGCGCATGCCTGGTTCCAGCTCTCCAACATGGCGCTCGACGTGATCGCCGCCACGGGCCCCGGCTACACCGGTGACCGGGTGAAGGCGCGGCTGGATGCGGGCGGGGAGGGCATCTGGGCGCTCGCCTTCACCGTCGACGACATGGCGAAAACCCGCCACCGCCTGGAGCGCCTGGGCGTCCCCTCGACCGAGGCGCGTCCCATCCGCGCCACCCATCCGGACACTGGCGAGAAGCGCTACTGGACGACCTCCGTGCTGAATCCGGCCGCCGCGCACGGGACCAACATCTTCCTGATCGAGGAAGCGCCCTGGCCCGCCTCGCCCGTCACCGGCGATGAGGCGGCGGCTGTCAGCGGCCTCGATCACGTCGTCATCAACACGCCGAACCCGGAGCGCGCGGCCGCTTTCTGGGGCGCGCGGCTCGGGCTGGAGATGCGGCTGGACCGCTCGAACCCCGACTGGGGCGCGCGGCTGATGTTCTTCCGCTGCGGCGACACCATCGTCGAGGTCGCCCACGGCCTGAAGGAAGGCGTCAGCGACGGCCCTGACGCCCCTTGGGGCCTCTCCTGGCGCGTGGAGAAGGTCGAAGCCGCCCACGCCCGCATGGCCGCCGCTGGCTTCGATGTGTCGGAGGTCCGCGCCGGTCGCAAACCCGGAACGGCGGTCTTCACGGTCCGCGACGCCCCTGCCAAAGTCCCAACGCTTGTGATTGGAACCGCCTGATGCAGCCCTTCACCCGTCTCGACGGCAAGGCGGCGCCCCTGCCGCTGGCCAACATCGACACCGACCAGATCATCCCCAAGCAGTTCCTCAAGACGGTCGAGCGCGAGGGGCTGGCCAAGGGCCTCTTCTACGACCTGCGCTTCGACGACAACGGGCGCGAGCGGCCGGACTTCGTGCTGAACCGGCCGGAGTTCAAAGGCGCCAATGTGCTGGTCACCGGCGACAACTTCGGCTGCGGGTCGTCGCGGGAGCACGCGCCCTGGGCGCTGATGGACTTCGGCATCCGCTGCGTGATCGCGCCGTCGTTCGCCGACATCTTCAACAACAACTGCCTCAACAACGGCCTGCTGACGGTGGTCTTAGCCCCCGAGCAGGTGGACGAGCTGATGGACGAGGCCAAGGGCGGCAACCACGTCTTCTCCGTCGACCTGGAGAGCCAGACCGTCACCGCGCCCTCCGGCAAGGCCTTCCGCTTCGAGATCGACCCGTCGAAGAAGGAGAAGCTGCTGAAGGGCCTCGACGCCATCGGCGAGACGCTGCAGCACGCGACCGACATCGACGTCTTCGAGATGAAGCAGGCGCTGGCCAAGCCCTGGCTCGAAGAGCGGGCTTGACGCGGCTCAGCTTTGGGGTTTCCGACCGGCGGCTCACCGCCTATGAGGTCGCGGCCGTTCGGCCGATCTGACGAGACTTGAACCATGCCCACCCTGCTCCTCCTGCCCGGCGACGGGATCGGCCCCGAAGTGTGCGCGGAGGTGCGCCGCGTGGCGGCCGTGCTGACGCCGAACCTGACCGTCGACGAGCGCCCCTTCGGCGGGACGAGCTATGACCAGCACGGCGTCCCGATCACGGACGAGGCGGTGGCCGCGGCGCTCTCGGCCGACGCCGTGCTGATGGGCGCGGTCGGCGGGCCGAAGTGGGCGGGCGTGGAACGGTCCAAGCGCCCGGAAGCGGGGCTGCTGCGGCTGCGCAAGGAGATGGCGGTGTTCGCCAACCTGCGTCCCGCGCTCTGCTTCGAGGCGCTGGCAGACGCATCGACCCTCAAGCGCGAGGTGGTGGCGGGCCTCGACATCATGATCGTCCGCGAGCTGACCGGGGGAGTCTATTTCGGCGAGCCGCGCGGGATCGAGGTGCTGCCGGACGGCCAGAAGCGCGGCATCGACACCCAGGTCTACACGACCGCCGAGATCGAGCGCGTCGCCAAAGTCGCCTTCGAGCTCGCGCGTGGCCGGCGCAACAAGGTCACCTCCTGCGAGAAGTCGAACGTGATGGAGAGCGGCCTGCTCTGGCGCGAGGTCGTCACCGACCTGCACCGCCGGGACTACGCCGACGTTCAGCTGGAACACATGCTGGCCGACAACGCGGCCATGCAGCTGGTGCGCGCGCCCACCCAGTTCGACGTGATCCTGACCGACAACCTGTTCGGCGACATCCTGTCCGACGAAGCGTCCCAGCTCACCGGCTCGCTCGGCATGCTGCCGTCGGCGGCCTTGGGCGAGCCCGGCAAGCCCGGCCTTTACGAACCCATCCACGGCTCGGCGCCGGACATCGCGGGGCAGGGGATCGCCAACCCGCTCGCGGCGATCCTGTCGTTCGAGATGGCGCTGCGCTGGTCGTTGAACCGCCCCGACCTCGCAGACCGCCTCTTCGCGGCCGTGACGAAGGCGCTGGAATCCGGCGCCCGCACCCGCGACCTGGGCGGCAGCCTTACGACTGCTGAGATGGGGCAGGCTGTTCTGGCGGCGTTGGGCTAGCCTGGCTGTCCTTGGGCGCGCTGAGCAGCGTCTGCAGGTAGAAGTTCGGCAGCACCTCGATCAGCGGCTTGGTGTCGGGCAGGATGTAGAAGATGCCGTGCCCGCTCGCGAACGTCGGGCGCACGACCTTGCTGTAGAACCTCACCGGCACATTGATGCAGCCGTGCGTGATGCGGTTGTCGTCCGGGGTCTTCGACTTCAACCGCGCCAGGCGTTTTTCCGTCGGGTTGCTGGTGATGACGGGGTGCAGCGAGATCGCCGTCGCATAGTCGATCCAGAGCACCTGCGCGTTGCCCGACGCCGGTCCGAAGCCGCCGATGAAGCGGCCGGCGGGGGTCGTGCGCTCCTCCATCGGAATGTCCGAGAGTTCCCGGTCGCCGACGCCCGGCGCCGAGTCGTCGCCCTGGGCCGATCCCACGAGCGCGGCGTCGGAGCCCAGCAGCTTGCCCTTGCCGTCATAGACCGCGACCAGGGCGGCGGTCTTGTCGATCACGATGAAGGGCATGTCTTCGTTGTCGCGCGTACTCCTGACCCAGTCGGCCAGACGCGCGATGCTGTCCGGAAGCGCGGGCGCTTTCGGCTTTCTGGCCTTGGCTTTGGCCTTGGCCGGCTTGGCGTGAGCCTTGGAGGCCTTCGCCGCCTTGACCGGCGTCTTCGCCATGGCCGCAGCGGGCAAGGCAGCGCTCATCACGCTGGCGCCGATCATGAGGGCGGCCAGAGGCGCCGTGGTGCGACAGACCATCGCCATTCTACTCCGATACTCGACGTGGACGTCGCACTCCTAAACGCAGGAAGCGGAAGCTGGTAGGCAAAGCCTGCCAGCCCCGCTGAGTTTTTTTAGCCCCGCGGCGTCCGGACCACGGTCTGCTGCTGCATCGTGTCGACGCGCGTGGTCAGCTGATCGATCCGCGAGTTGGCGTTGGCCGCGGCGTTGGCCGCCGCTTGAGCCGCCGCATTGGCCGCATCGGCGCGTTGCAGCGCGTCGGTGGCCTTGGCGTCGACCGCCGCTACGCGGTTATTCAGGTCGGCGATCTGCGCGTCATAGTTGGCGCAGGCGCTGAGGCTCAGCCCCCCGAGGACGACCGCCACCACCACACCAAGTTTCGCACTGGGGTTGTTCACCTTACGCATTGCAGTTTCCTTTTGCTTTTGCTTGCCGGCCCGGAGGGCCAGCCGGCGTCTTCATTTGGGTACACCTGAACTCCACCTCGCCGTTCCAGTGACGCGAGGTGATCCGCGCCCTGACGTAAGCTTGGTGAAGCTGCAAACTCTGCAGCTCGCTCGTTGTTCCCGGTTCCGTGATGCGGTTGGGCTGGGTGACGTCCGCGCCCCGGTGGTCCGGGTTCGCTTTCAACCTGCAGGAGCGCCGGCTGTTCCGCGTCTTGCGCTGCAGCAACGGGAGGCGTATCAGCGCGCTTCCCAGTTCAAAGGAGCTACCGATGGGTTACCGGGTCGCCGTGGTCGGCGCCACGGGCAACGTGGGCCGCGAGATGTTCAACATCCTCGAGGAAGTGAACTTCCCCGTGGAGAAGATGCACGCCATCGCCTCGCGCAAATCCATCGGCGTCGATGTCTCCTTCGGCAATCAGATCCTCCAGTGCGAGGACCTGGAGCAGTTCGACTTCTCCAAGGTCGACCTGGTGCTGATGAGCGCCGGCGGCTCGGTCTCCAAGGCCTGGTCGGAGAAGATCGGCCGCGCCGGCCCCGTCGTCATCGACAACTCGTCGGCCTGGCGGATGGACCCGGACGTGCCGCTGATCGTGCCGGAGGTGAACCCGGATGCGGTGGGCGAGATCCGCAAGAACATCATCGCCAACCCGAACTGCTCGACGGCGCAGCTGGTCGTGGCGCTGAAGCCGCTGCACGACGCCGCGAGGATCAAGCGCGCGGTGGTGGCGACCTACCAGTCGGTCTCCGGGGCCGGCAAGGAAGGCATGGACGAGCTCTGGGACCAGACCAAGGACATCTTCGTCCTCGGCGCCCGCGAGCCGAAGAAGTTCCCCAAGCAGATCGCCTTCAACGTCATCCCCTACATCGGGACCTTCCGCGACGACGGCTACACCGACGAGGAAGCCAAGATGTGGAACGAGACGCACAAGATGCTCGATCCCGCCATCAAGCTGACGGTGACCTGCGTGCGCGTGCCGGTCATGGTCGGCCACTCGGAAGTCGTGAACCTCGAGTTCGAGCAGCCGCTCGACGAGGACGAGGCGCGTGAGATCCTGCGCGATGCGCCGGGCCTGGTGGTCGTCGATCGCCGGGACGAGACCGGCTACGTCACGCCGAAGGAAGTGCAGGGCGAGTTCCCGGTCTACGTGTCCCGCATCCGCAACGACCCGACCGTCGAGAACGGCCTGTCGCTGTGGGTCGTCGCCGACAACCTGCGCAAAGGCGCCGCTCTCAACGCCGTGCAGATCGCCGAGCTCCTTCACGAGCGTGGCCTGATCGGCCGGAAGGTCCTCGCGTAGTGGCGCCGTCGTCGGCGTCCGGCGGGGAGCCCCGCCAGGCGCTGGCGGCGGGCGTCGGGGCCTATCTGCTGTGGGGCTTCCTGCCCCTCTACTTCCACCTTCTGGCCGGCTTCGGTGTCGGCTCGGCCGAGATGATCGCCCACCGCACCCTGTGGGCGGTGATCTGGGCGTTCGGGCTGGTGCTGACCTCGCGCCAGGTGCCGCAGGTGGCCCGCGTGCTGCGCGAGCCCAGGACGCTGCTCGTGCTCGCCATGTCCACGGTGGCGATCCTCGCCAACTGGACGATCTATGTGATCGCCGTGAACCACGGGAAGGTCCTGGAGACCAGCCTCGGCTACTACATAAACCCGCTGCTCAACATGGCGGTCGGCGCGGTGCTGTTCCGGGACCGCATGACCAGCGAGGGCAAGATCGCCATCGGACTGGCGGTCGTCGGCGTCGCGGTGCAGGCGTTCGCGCTCGGCCACCTGCCGCTGGTGTCGCTGGCGCTGGCGTTTTCCTTCTGCCTCTACGGCGTGATCCGCAAGCAAGTGCAGGCCGACGCCCAGACGGGCCTGTTCGTCGAGTGCCTGTACCTGACCCTGCCGGGCGCAGCCTATGTGCTGTGGCTGGAGTGGACGGGCGCGGGCCACCTCCGCGAGGGCTTTGGCGTGGCGGCGTTGCTGCTGGCGGCCGGTCCCGCGACGGTCGTGCCGCTTGCCCTCTTCGCCTGGTCCGCGCGACGGCTGACGATGACGGCGCTCGGCTTCCTGCAGTTCCTCGCGCCGACCCTCCAGTTCGCTATCGGCGTCTGGCTGGGCGAAGCCCTGACGCCGCTCCGGATCGTCTCCTTCGCCTTCATCTGGGCGGGGGTGGCGGTGTTCGCGTGGGGGATTGTGCGTGGTTCGCGCGCCCTGCGTCCTTCGACACGCCCGCTCGCGCGGGCTGCTCAGGATGACTGAATTCTGGGTTCGTCATGGTGAGCAGCGGTGCGCAAGCATCGCGTGTCGAACCACGCAACTCAGAAGCAGCTGTACGCCGCGTCGATCAGGCGCCGTGAGCGGGCGTCGCCGATGAGCTCCGCGGACTGCTTGTTCATGACGTAGGCGCCGGAGACGCGGCGCTCCGGGTCGGCGAAGGCGCAGGAGCCGCCCCAGCCGGAGTGGCCGAACGTGCGGTCGCCCGGACCGTAGATCATGTTCGGCACGTTGCGCATGAAGCCCGCCCCCCAGCTCATCTCGAACGGCAGCACGAGGTCGCGGCCGCGGATGCGCTCGGCCGAGGCCGCGTCGCGCACGTCGGGCGAGAGGATGTGCACCCCGCCCACATCGCCATCCGTCGCCAGCGCGCCCATCAGCACGGCCAGCGACGGCGCGGTCGCGTGTCCGTTAGCCGAAGGGATTTCGAACCGCCGCCACTCCGCCCCGCTGCGCCCGCCGGGCGAGGCCCACGGCGTCAGGAAGGCGGCCTTTACCGCCTCGTTCAGCTCGCCGAACGTCGGGAGCTCGGATGGCCGCTTCAGCTCGGCCACGCGGCCGTGTTCGCTGTCCGGCAGGCCGATCCAGAGGTCGAGGCCGGCCGGGGCGGCGATGTCTTCCCGCAGCGCGGTGCCCATGGTGCGCCCGTCCACCCGGCGGAAGATCTCGCCCGCCAGGTAGCCGAAGGTCACCGGGTGATAGCCGCTGGCCGAGCCTACCGGCCACATCGGCGCCATGGCGGCGAGCTTGGCGCAAATGGCGTCCCAGTCGAACCAGAGCTCCTGGTCCATCTCCTCCGGAAAGCCGGGCAGACCCGCCTGGTGGCTCATCACCTGCTCGACGGTGACGGCCTCCTTGCCGTTCTGCGCGAACTCCGGCCAGACCTCGGCGACGGGCTGCCCGTAGCTGAGCTTCCCCTGCTCTACGAGCCGGGCGATCAGGATCGAGGCGATGGCCTTGGTCGTGGAAAACACCGGTGTCAGGGTGTCGGGCCCGAACGGCTTCGTCTGTTTCCGGTCCGCCCAGCCGCCGTAGAGATCGACGACGACCTCGCCGTCCACCGCCAGGGAAAATCGCGCCCCGAGCTCCTCGCCCGCGGCGAAGTTGGCCTCGAAGGCCCGGCGGACGGCGTCGAACTGCGGCGGGCAAAGGCCGTGGATTTCGGTCATGCGATCTTCTCTACACGAATGGCCGCGCCGTCCCTGAGCGCCGCGCCCACGATCGGCAACTCGGCGAGGCTGCCCTTGTTTGCGGCTTCGACGACGGAGGCAACCCCGCCGACCGCGCGGCGGAGACGTTCAGCGGGCGTGAGGTCTTCCAGCAGGGCAGCGGCGAAGAGGGCGGTCAGCAGGTCCCCGGTCCCGTTCGGCGCGCTCGGCAGGCGAGGGTGCGACGCCAGCCACGCCCCCTCCGGCGCGGCATAGGCGACACCGATCTGGTCGCCGCAGTCGATGGAGGAAACGAGCGTCGGCTTGCCCGCCCTCCGCGCGGCTTCGACGGCCGATGCGGCGTTTTCGACGGCGACTCCGGTCAGCCGCTCCAGCTCCCAGGCGTTCGGCGCAATGACGTCGGCCAGCGGGATCAGCTCACGCTCGATGGCCTCGGCCACGTCGGGGCGGACGTAGAGCCCCTTGCCGGTGTCACCCATGATCGGATCGACGACGATGGTCGCGCCCTTGCAGGCTCGCGCCGCGAGCCGCACCTGCTCCGTCGAGGCGAAGTAGCCGGTGAGCACGAGGTCGAAGGTCAGTCCCTGCGCCGCCACCCCTTCCAGCATGCCTTCGAAGATCTCGCGCGGCACGGGGCCTCCGCCCGGCTTGCCCCAGCCCGGGTGGCGGCCGAACAGCACCGTCGGGACCACCACCGGCTCGATCCCCATCGCCGCCAGCACCAACGCTTGCGCAGAGCCGCCCACGGAGCTGGCGGCCACGTGGCTGGAGAGGATCAGCGCGCGCCTCATCTCAGGCGAGCGGGCGGACGCGGTTGATGTGGCCCATCTTGCGGCCGGGCTTGGCCTCGCGCTTGCCGTAGAGGTGGATGCGCGTGTGCGGCTCCCCGGCGTACCCCAGCCATCCGTTCGCCTCGTCGCCGAGCAGGTTGGTCATCTCGACGCTGCAATCGGCTTCGGTCGGCCCCAGCGGCCAGCCGGCGACGGCGCGGATGTGCTGCTCGAACTGATCGACCGGGCAGCCGTCCTGCGTCCAGTGGCCGGTATTGTGGACGCGGGGTGCGATCTCGTTGACCAGCAGCCGCCCGCCGTCGAGCTCGAACAGCTCGATCCCGATCACGCCGACATAGTCGAGCCCCGCCAGCACCTGGGTCGCGATCCGCTCCGCCTGTCCGATCAGCGCGTCGCCCGCTCGCGCAGGCGCATGGGTGCGGCGCAGGATGCCGTTCTCGTGGTGGTTTTCGCCGAGCGGATAGACGGCGTGCTCCCCGTCGCGCCCGCGCGCGGCGATGATCGACAGCTCGCGCAGGAACTCCGCCTTGGCTTCGACGATGCAGGGACGGCCGCCCAGCTTCTCGAACGCGGCGGCCGCGTCGCGGGCGGATTCGATCCAGACCTGCCCCTTGCCGTCGTATCCCTCGCGGCGGGTCTTGAGCAGGCAGGGCGTACCGAGCCTGGCCACCGCATCGGCGGCTTCCTCGGCGCTGTCCACCGGCGCAAAGGCCACCGTCTTCGCGCCGACGCTGTTGAGGAAGGTCTTCTCCTCAAGCCGGTCCTGCGCCACGGCCAGCGCCTTCGCGCCCGGCGCGACATCCGCCCCCAGTGCGATCAGCCGCTCCACGGCCCCCGCCGGCACGTTTTCAAACTCGTAGGTGATGACGTCCGAGCCGTTGGCCAGCGCCTCCAGTGCGGCTGGATCGTCATAGGCCGCGACGAAAGTCGTGCGCGCCACGCGAGAGGCCGGCGAGTCCTCCTCCGGCTCCAGCACGGCCACGTCGAAGCCCAGCCGCGAGGCGGCCTCCGCCAGCATCCGCCCCAGCTGCCCCCCGCCCAGGACGCCAATCGTCGACCCCGGAGGAAGCGGGCGCATCAGTCCTCCACCGTCTCGGCCACGGACTCGGTCTGCGCCGCGCGGAACGCCCGCACCCGCTCGGCCAGCGCCGGATCGGACAGCGCCAGGATCTTGGCCGCCAGCAGCCCAGCGTTCTTCGCCCCCGCTGGGCCGACCGCCAGCGTCCCCACCGGTACGCCGCCCGGCATCTGGACGATGGAGAGCAGGCTATCGAGTCCGTTCTGCAGCTTCGACTCCACCGGCACGCCCAGCACGGGCAGCTCGGTCATGGAGGCGGTCATGCCTGGCAGGTGCGCCGCCCCGCCCGCGCCCGCGATGATCACCTTGAAGCCCGCGGCCTTCGCGCCCTTGGCGAACTGATAGAGCCGGTCCGGCGTGCGGTGGGCGGAGACCACCTTGGCCTCATAGGCCACCCCCAGCGCATCGAGCGCATCGGCCGCGCCTTTCAGCGTCGGCCAGTCGGACCGGCTGCCCATGATGATGGCGACGGGCGGGCTGGCGCTCATGTCTTGTCCCCGACGGGGCCCCGGCCCCGGAAGGCGGCGGAGTATAGGCGCCGCCCTCGACCCCGCAACCTCAAGCGATAATGTCCGGCGTCAGCTGGTCTTCGATCTTCTGGATCGCGTCGCGCAAGGCCAGCTTCTTGCGCTTCAGGCGAGCGATCTGGAGCTGGTCGACGACCGTGCGCGCAGCCAGCGCCTCGATGGCGTCGTCGAGGTCCTGGTGCTCCTGCCGCAGTTCGGCGAGCTCCGCGCGCAAGATCGCTTCCGGATCGTCGATGGACTCGTCGTCGTTCATGGCGGCTCCGCCTCAGGCGGCGCTAGATACCAGAGCGGAGGCCTTTACGCGACGGCCGCCGTCAGGCGACGGAGCGCTTCCGCCGGCGCGGCGGCGCCCCACGCCCGGGCGGCCGTCTCCGCCGAACGGTACGGATCGCCCGAGGCGCGCGGCGCCAGCGTCTCGAGCGCCTCCATCAGCACCCGCTCGGCCAGCATCTCGGCCGACATGATCTCCTCGCGCAGCTCCTCGCGAGCGCGGTCGTCGACAGCGGGGCTGGGGGTGCGCAGATTGCGCCGGGCCTCACGCAGCGGGCCCACGACGCGGCTTTGCCAGTCGCGCGCGATCTCGACGCCGCGCGCGAGCGTGGCCTCGTCCGGCGAGCCCCAGATGGCCCACAGCAGCAGGCAGACGCACTGGCCGTGCTCGTCCTGCAGGGACAGGCAGATTTCGGGCGCCCCTTCCTGCTGGTACGAGGCGATCGCCCACTCCCAAAGCCTCACGCTTGCCCTCCAATCGGCGCCAGATCTTCCCCCCAGCGCCGAACCGGCCGCCACGACAGACCGAAGAGGTCGAGCGAGCGTCCCACGGACTGGTCGACCATCTCCGCCAGCGAGGCGGGTTTCGCATAGAACGCGGGGAGGGGCGGAGCGATCACCGCTCCCATCTCCGCAAGCTGCGTCATAGTACGCAAATGACCTAAGTGGAATGGAGTCTCTCGAATCATCAGTACGAGCGGACGGCGCTCCTTCAGTGTCACGTCCGCGGCGCGGGTGAGCAGGGAGGAGGTAACGCCCGTCGCTATTTCGCTCATGGTCCGCACCGAGCAGGGCGCCACGATCATGCCGAGCGTACGGAAGGAGCCGGAGGCGATGGCGGCGCCCACGTCGCCCACCTTGTAGGTGACGTCGGCCCTGGCGTTGACATCCGCCATCGAAAGATCGGTTTCCTGCGACAGCGTCAGCGCCGCCGCCCGCGAGAAGACCAGATGGCTCTCGACGCCCAGGTCCCGGCAGGCGTCCAGCGCGCGCAGGCCGTAGATCACGCCGGAGGCGCCGGTAATGCCCACTATCAGCCGGGGCCTGTCACCTGCCGCCATCGTCATCGGCTCCTGGTTCCACCGGCCAGAGCTTGGCCGACTGCAAGGATAATTGATCTGACAGTTTTGTGTCGCGGGTGTTCACTCAGCCTCATCAGAAAGCATGGAGGCGCTACACCATGGCCGTCGATGCCCGTATCCGCGAACTCGGAAACCGTCATCAGTCTCTAGAACGCGCGATCCAGGATGAACTCTCCCGACCGGCCTGGGATGAGATACGACTAAAGGACCTGAAGCGACAGAAGCTCAGACTTAAGGAAGAGATGGAAGGCCTCCGCGCCCGAGCGCATTAGGCTCCAGGTGCTCCCCCTCTGGGGGAGCTGTCCGCGAATGCGGACTGAGGGGGCGAGTCAGCAGGCCCCCATCCCCGGCTTCGCCGGTACTTCCCCCAAAGGGGGAAGATCTGGGCCTCACCCCTCGTCGCCTTCATCGGCGAAGGTCGCGGGTTCTTCCTCGAACGTGGCGTCCTCCACCTCGTCGCCGTGGAGGATGCCCGTTTCCGAGGCGGGACGCAGGGTCTCGCCTTCCGGCTCGGTGATTCCGCGGCGGGCGTCTTCGCGAGCCTTCTTCTCGGCAGCCTTCTTCACCACCGCGTCCAGTTCCAACTGGCCGACGAGGCCGAGCGTCACGGGGTCGACCGGCTTGATGTTGGCGGCGTTCCAGTGGGTGCGGCTGCGCACGGACTCGATGGTGGCCTTGGTGGTGCCGAGCAGCTTGGCGACCTGGGCGTCGGTGACTTCCGGGTGGTTGCGCACGAACCAGGCGATGGCGTCCGGGCGGTCCTGACGGCGCGACACGGGCGTGTAGCGCGGGCCCTTCTTCACGGGCTTGAGCAGCTCCTGGTGGCGGCTCTTCTGCGCCACCATCCGGTACTTCGGGTTCGCGCCGGCCTTGTCGAGCTCCTCGCGGGAGAGCTGGCCGTTGGCGATCGGGTCGGCGCCGCGGATGTCGCGCGCCACCTCGCCGTCGGCGATGCCCTTCACCTCCAGCGGGTGCAGGCCGCAGAAGTCGGCGATCTGCTCGAAGGTCAGCGAGGTATTGTCCACCAGCCACACGGCGGTCGCCTTCGGCATCAGGATTTGGTCGGCCATGGCCATGCTCCAGAAACAGCGGCGCCCGGCCTTTCGGCCGGGCGGGTCTTGTTCAGCGGTATAAAGGTCTTCCCCCTCTGGGGGAAGTCCCGCCGAAGGCGGGGATGGGGGCTTCATCCGCTGAGTCAGTGGGCTTGAGCCCCCTCAGTCGGCTTCGCCGACAGCTCCCCCAGAGGGGGAGCACCTAATCCGCATAGCTCCTTGAGTCGCAGCTCATCGAAGGGCG
>JBLNCT010000101.1:0-9238 GCA_050260915.1 Parcubacteria group bacterium | reverse complement strand
CGCCTAACGCACAAACCGCCCGTCTTGCTGCATTGAGGCCGTAAGCGGGCCGGCCACGAAGGCGGCGGCGCGCGAAGGGTCGAGGGGCGCGGGATCGCCCGCGCCCCCCGCCGGTCCCCCTACTTCAGGTGCTGGGCAAGGTGCTTGTTCATCTCGAACATGCTGACCTTGTCCTTGCCGCCGAACACGGGCTTCAGCTTGGCGTCGGCGAGGATTTCCCGCTTGTTCGCGGGGTTCTGCAGGTTGTTCTTCTTGATGTAGTCCCAGATCTTCGAGACGACTTCGCCCCGCGAGTGCTGGCCCGGCCCTACGACGGCGGCCAGTTCGGCCGACGGCTGCAGCGGCTTTTGCAACGCGTTGTTCTTCTTCCCAGTGTCAGCCATGTCTCTGCTGCTCCTCTCAGGCGCGCCGTCCGCCTACCCCCAAGGTCGGCGGTGAGTCGCTAAAACGGTAGACTAGGCGCCATCCGAGGCGCTCGTCACCTAGGCATAGCAAGTTCGAAGCCCCGCATCCGAAGGGGTGGGAGAGCCGTTAGAGCCCCGAAAGGAGCGCTCATGGCCAAGCCGCTGACCGTCACCATCCCTCACGCGCTGGGCGCCCCCGAGGCGGGCCGCCGTATCGACGAGGGCTTCGCCCAGCTCACCTCGCAGCTTCCGGCGGGGCTCGGGCAAATAGAAAAGAGCTGGAAAGACAACCGCTTGTTCTTCTCCGCCACCGCCATGGGCCAGGTCGCGACGGGTCACCTCGATGTGGCGGAGGACGCGGTGAACATCGTCCTGCACCTGCCGGGCATCCTCGGCATGCTGGCTGGGAAGATTCGAGGGAAGCTCCAGCAGCAGGGTCAGATCCTGCTCGAGAAAAAGTAGTGGAAAACCTTCGCCGGTGAGCCGGAACCGCGCCGCCAAGGCGCCGGTTGAAGGGTCCGACAGCCTTCAGGAGGACCCCAAATGCCCAACCGTGACCGCTGGGACTACGAACGAGAGCGCGAGGACGAGCGTCAGATGCGGCGCCGCGACCCGCGCGAGGAGGACCGGCCGGACGACTTCGGCCAAGCCGACTACAGCACCGACTACGCCTACGATCCGCGCACCCGGACCGGCTACCGGACCTACGACGAGTACCGGCAGTACGGTCAGGCCGACTTCCGCGAGGACTACGACTACGACCCGCGCACCCGCACCGCCCAGCTGCGGGACGACCGGGAGGAGGAGCGCCGCGCCTACGAACGTGCCCGCTACCGCGACGACTACGACAGCCGGCGGGAGCGCGACTACGACCACGAGCGCCGGGATCTCCGCCGCGACGAACGCGATCGCGACTATGAGCCCGGCCGTGAGCCCCGCTCCTGGCTGGACGACGCGCGCGACAGCCTGGCCGGGATGTTCGGGGCGGGCGCGGGCGCTGCCGCCGACCGCGGGCCGAACCGCCGCGAACAGGAGGCCTACCGGCGCGAGCGGGTCATCCGCGCGGTCATCTGCGGGCGTCTGGACCACGACCGCGACCTGGACACCTCGGACATCCACGTGACCGTACACGGCTCCGAAGTGACCCTCGACGGCACGGTCCGCAGCCGCGAGGAAAAGCGCCGCGCCGAAGATTTGGCGGACGTGCGCGGCGTGACCCACGTGCAGAATAATCTGCGTATCCGTCAGGACCGCGGTTGGTGGCGCTAGTCTCGTAATTGTGAAGCTTTGGAACGGCGAAGTGCGGAACGAAAACGCGGTTCAAGCTCTATATCGACACTGGCGTGAGCTTTGGTACACGCCTCCGATGCTTGGGAGGACTTGAATGTCTATTCTCGCCTGGATCGTTCTTGGCCTGATTGCCGGCTTCATCGCCAGCAAGATCGTCAACCGCACCGGCGGCAACCTCGTCCTTGATCTCATCCTCGGGATCATCGGTGCGGTCGTCGGCGGCTTTATCTTCAACCAGTTCGGTCATGCCGGCGTGAGCGGCCTGAACCTGTACAGCATGATCGTCGCCATCATCGGCGCGGTCGTCGTCCTGTTCATCTACCACGCTCTGGTCGGTCGTCGGGCGGTCTAAACCGATCCGTACACCACGACGCTGAAGCGCCTCCGGGAAACCCCGGAGGCGTTTTTCGTATGCGTCAGGGCCGCAGGTAGTCGGTGTCCTCGTCGGGGACTTCGCGCACGATCACCACGCTGTAGGAGCGCACCCGCACGGCCGGGTATTCGAGGTCGCTGTCCTGTTCGGAAAGGCTGCGCTGCTCGTCAGGGCGGCGCTCGGAGCTCGGCAGATCGACGGCGTTGGTGCGCTCCAGCGCCCGCTCGGCCTCGTCATGCCGGGCGTCGTCCACCTGCGCGGTCAGCAGGAAGTGGCCGCGGCCCAAGCCCTCGGCGTAGGCCTCGCGGTCGCGGTCGGGGACGAGCATGTCCTTCAGCGAGCGGAAGAAGCCCTTGTGCTCGCCGCCGTCGCGGCGAACCGGCTCGCCCGAAGCGCCTTCGGCCCAGTCGTTCTGGTCGATGATGTCGATGTCCTGCGGGATCAGCCCGCAATCGACGAGAGCGCGGCGGGCGGCCTCGGCGTCATCGCGGGTGGCGTACATGGCGGTTAGGGTTCGACGGGCCATAGGTTCCTCCGGGCTGGCGGTTGCTGACTGACAACAACCGCAGCCTCGGGCCGCTGTTCCCCTGCCCTAGTGTTCGCGGAACGACTGCCAGAAGGTCTGCTGCAGCGGCTCGAAGAAGTACTGCAGGGCGGTGCGCTTGCGCAGCGGCACCACGACCTCGACGGGCAGGCCGGGCTTCAGGCCCGCCTCGCCGCCGCGCACCTTGGCAATCTTGGCGACTTCCGAGGGCGGCACCTCGACCTCGCCGGTGAAGTAGCGCTGGCCCGTCTTCTGGTCGACGAAGGCGTCGGCGGACACCTCAGTGATGCGACCGTTGATGATGGGCATGTTGCGCTGGTGGAAGGCCGGGATGCGGATTTCGGTCTTCTGGCCGGGATAGAGGTCGTCGGCGTCGTTGGGCGAGAAGCGCACCTTGATGATCAGCTCTGCGTGGCTGGGCACGATCTCCATCAGCGTCTGGCCTGGCTGGACCACGCCGCCGACCGTGAAGACCGTCAGGCCGACGACCCGGCCGGTCGCGGGCGCGCGCACCATGGCCCTGGCGAGCTGCTCGCGCGCGGCCAGCAGCTTCGGCCGCAGATCGCCCAGCTGCAGCTCCGTCTGGCGCAGGGTGTCCATGACCTCTTCGATCTGGCCGCGTTCCAGGCCGATGACCTCCATCTGGGTCTGGCCGATCGCCTCGCGCGCCTGTGCAGCCTGGGCGGCCTGGGCGCCGTTCGTGCCGCGCAGGTCGGCGGCGGCGCGTTCGAGGGCGCGGACGCGCGTCTGCGGCGCATAACCCTTCGCCGCGAGCTCCTCCACGCCCTTCAGCTCATCGGCGATGAGGCTCTGCTGCTCCCCGTTGGCGCTCATCTGGCGATTGAGGCCCTCGATCTGCTGGTTCAGCTGGGCGGTGCGCTGGTGCAACACCCCGCGCCTGGACGAGAGCGCCGCGCGGCGAGCGGCCATCTGGGCGCGCTGGAGGCGAAGGGCGTCTTGCGCGATGGGCAGGTCCTGCGGCGAGAGGGCCGCGAAGTCCGGCGGCGGGAGGAGGTCAGGGCGGCCGTCGCGCTCGGCCTCAAGGCGCGCCTTCTGGGCTTCCAGCAGGAGGACCTCGGCGGTTAGCGAGCGCTCGGTGGCGCGGATCTCATCGGCGGAAATCTCGACCAGCACCTGGCCCTGCCGGACGAGATCGCCTTCGTGGACGTGCAGGGCCGAGACGACCCCGCCTTCGCGGTACTGCACCGCCTGGCGGCTGCCGGAGACCTCGACCTCGCCATGGCCGAAGGCGCCCGCGTCGAGCGGCACGAAGGCCGCCCAGCCGAGGAAAACGACGAAGAACAGGAAGGCGATGAACAGGCCTTGCCGGACCTCACGCGAGGGATCCGCGGCCTTGGCCTCGATCACGACCGGGCTGGCGCCGGGTACGGCGGGGAGCTGCGGGCCCGAGCCGGGGACGAGTTCGGTCATGCGCCCTCCCCTTCCTTCGCCGCGGCGGCCTGCACCACGCGCGGACGGCGCGGGGCGGCGAGTTCGTTGAGCCTGGCGATCACCTCATCGCGCGGCCCGAACAGCTCAAGCGTGCCGTCCTTCAGCAGGGCGAGCCGGTCGGAGATGGCGAGCACGCCGCTGCGGTGCGCGACCAGGAGGATCGCGGCCCCACGCTCCTTGGCCGCGCCCAGCGCGCGAACCAGCGCGGTCTCTCCCTCGGCATCCAGGTTCGAGTTCGGCTCGTCGAGGATCAGGATGTGCGGCTGGCGGTAGAGCGCCCGGGCGAGCGCGATCCGCTGCGCCTGACCGGCCGAAAGCCCGCGGCCTCCAAGCCCCAGCATCGTGTCATAGCCCTGCGGCAGGCGCAGGATCAGCTCGTGCACGCCGGCGGCCTGGGCGGCGGCGACGGTCTGTTCGTCCACCTCCTCGGCCGGGATGCCGCGCCAGGCTTCGAAGCGGGAGATGTTGTCGCGGATCGTGCCGGCGAACAGGCCGGAGTCCTGGGGCAGGTAGCCGACGTGGCGGGCGAGCCGTTCGGCATCCCAATCCTTCAGCTCCGCGCTGTCGACGCGGACCGAGCCCACCTCCGCCGTCAGCGCGCCGGCCGCCACCCGGGCCAGCGTCGTCTTGCCGGAGCCGCTGGGGCCCATAAGCCCGACGATCTCGCCGGGCTGGACGTTGAGGCTCACGCCCTTCAGCACCGCGTTCTGCGTGCCTGGCGCGCGGACGGCCACCCGTTCCAGCTGGAGCTGGCCGCTGGGCGCGGGGAGCTGGGTCCGGGGATGATCCGGCGCCTTGCCGGCGAAGAGGTCCTTCAGGTGGCCGTATGACACGCGCGCCTGGACGATGGAGGCCCAGGACGCGACCAGCTGTTCGATAGGCTGCAGCGAACGGCTCAGCAGGACGGAGGCGGCGATGACGGCGCCGGCGGAAATCTTGTGCTCGACGGCCAGCCAGGCGCCGACCCCCAGCGCGAAGGACTGCAGGAACAGGCGGAAGAACTTGATCGAGCCGGAAAAGACGCCGCCGGTGAACTGGGCGTCGGCCTGCATGTTCAGCGACTGGCTGCGCTCGGTCAGCTGACGGTTCACCAGGGCCTGGCGCATGCCGAGCGCCCGGACGACCTCGCCCTGGCTGACGGCTGCTTCCTGCACGGCGTAGCCGCGGGCCGCCACCTCCTGCGCCTTGCGGAGGCGCTCCTTGGTGGCGCGCTCGTTCATGATGGCCAGGCCGGTCAGTATCGCGCCGCCCAGGATGATCAGCAGGCCCAGAAGCGGGTGCAGCATGAAGGCGAACAGCAGATAGACCGGCGTCCAGGGCGCGTCGAAGAGCGAGATGGCGGCCGGGCCGGAGAGCGTCTGGCGGACGGCGTCGAAATCGCGCATCGCCTGCAGCGCCCTGCCCTGGTCGCCGTCCAGCCGGGCCGCCATCTGGCGAGACAGCACCTCGGCTGCGAACCGGCGGTCCAGCGCAAGGCCGGCCCGCACCAGCAGGCGGGAGCGCATGTTGTCCAAGTAGGCGAGCGTCGCCAGCGCCAGCAGGATGGCCAGGGTGATGAAAACGAGCGTCAGCACGCCGCCCGTCGGGATCACCCGGTCATAGACCTGCAGCATGTAGATGGTGGGCGCGAGGTAGAGCAGGTTCACGAGCGCGCTGAACAGCGCCGCATACATGAGGTGCCTGCGGATCGCGGCCAGGGCGTCACGCCTCAACTCGTCGATCGGATGGGCCGGGGAAACAGCCACTTTGCGCCTCTCTCAACGCCAGGTAGCGGCGCTTCTAGCAGAGATCACCTTAAACCCAACAAACGCAGAAAAGTCGCGCGCCGGGAGCCTCCGACTGAACCTCAGCGTTGCTGGCGTATGCAATTCGTCATCTGGAGTAATCCGTGAGTTCACGTTGGCCCGAGCGGCTGTGGCTCGTGCGGCACGGCGAAAGCGCCGGCAACGTCGCGCGCGCCAAGGCCATGGAAGCCGGCATGGGCCGCATCTCGATCGACGAGCGGGATGTCGACGTGCCGCTGAGCCCGCTGGGTGAGGAGCAGTCCTGCGCGCTCGGCCGCTGGTTCGCGAAGATGCCCGCGCAGGAGCGGCCGGAGGTAGTGCTGACCTCCCCATACATCCGAGCCCAGCGTACGGCGGAGCTGGTCCGGGAGGCCTGCGGCCTCGCGCCTCACGCGCCGGATTTCGTTGTCGACGAGCGGCTGCGGGAGAAGGAGTTCGGCATCCTCGACCAGCTGACGACCCACGGCATCCGCGAGTTCCACCCGGACCAGGCCGAGTTCCGGCGCATCCTCGGCAAGTTCTACCACCGGCCGCCGGGGGGTGAGAGCTGGTGCGACGTGATCCTGCGCCTACGAAGCGCTCTCGACACCCTGAGCCTGCACCATGCGGGGCGGCGGGTGCTGATCGTGGCCCACCAGGTGGTGGTGCTCTGCCTGCGCTATCTGCTGGAGGACATGACCGAGGCCGAGATCCTGCGCATCGACGCCCAGGGCGATGTGGCCAACTGCAGCGTCACCGAATACCGCTTCGACCCGCATTCCGGGCCGCACGGCTGCCTGAAGCTCCACCGCTATAACTTCACCGCGCCGCTGGAGCGGGAAGGCGCGCCGGTGACGCGTGAGCCGGACGCGGCGGTCGCCGTCCGATGAACGGACCGACAGAGGTCACGGCCGAGTACCTCACGGCCGAAACGCCCCTGCCCGTTCCGTCGGAGGACGCAGACAAGGAAGTGCGTGGGCGTGTGATCGTGGTGGGCGGCTCGGTCGATGTGCCGGGCGCGGTTCGGTTGGCGGGCGAAGCGGCGCTGCGGGCAGGCGCGGGCAAGCTGCAGCTGGCCGTTCCGGAAGCGATCACGACGGGGCTCGGGATGATCGTGCCCGAAGCCCGGGTGTTCTCCCTACCCGCGCGGAACGGGGAGATCGCGCCGCACGGGGCCGAGACCATCGAGGAGTTCGTGAGCAAGTCGGACGCCGTCCTGATCGGCCCCGGCATGATCGACAAGGAGCAGGCGGCCGGCCTGACGGGACGGCTGCTGTCGGCGGTGAAAGGACCGGGCTTCGTCATCGACGCGGCGGCGATGATCCAGCTCGGGAAGGACCCGGACCTGGTGAGCGGTCACGATGGGCGCGTCGTCCTGACCCCGCACGCGGGCGAGATGGCGGCGCTGACCGGCAACGGAAAGCACGAGGTGACCGCCGATCCCCTGCCGCTGGCTCGCGAGGTGGCGGAGCGGCTGAATGCGGTGGTCGCGCTGAAGGGCAAGGATACCTTCGTCGTCAGTCCGGATGGCCGGGCGTGGGTATATCGCGGCGAGGCGGTGGGCCTGGCGACCTCCGGTTCAGGCGACGTGCTGGCGGGAATCATGGCCGGCCTGCTGGCCCGGTGTGCGTCGCCCGAGCAGGCGGCGATCTGGGCCGTCTATCTGCATGGCCAGGCGGGCGTGCGGCTGTCTGAGCGTGTCGGGCCGCTGGGGTTCCTCGCACGGGAATTGTCGGGAGAAGTCCCCGCTCTACTGGCGGAGCTTACGCCCCGTCCCGGCGCGACAGGTTCTTCCGCAGGATCGCCACGATGATGAGGATGAAGGCGGCGGCGCGGAGCAGGTAGACGCCGCTCTGCTCCTCACGCGGGATGCCGAGGATGACGGGGATCGCCTGGTTCAGCGTCATCAGCCCGAACGCGAGCGCGAAGACCATGAACAGGCTGTCGCGGGTCTTGCGCCAGAAGCTGAGAAAAAAGACACCCGCAACGCCGTAACCTGCGGCCGATAGGCCTCCAACGAATGCGACAATGGCGGGCGACATCATTCAGCCTCCCAGATGAAGCCGTAGAGCAGGACGCCGAGCGCCGCGAGGCCGCTCAGCTGGCGGGCCCACCAGAGGTCCAGGTTCGGCAGCACCACCATGTCCCCCACGAGCAAGAGGTTGTTCAGCGCCAGCAGCCCGAAGCTCAGCGAAGTCCATAGCAGGAGCTTCGACCGCGCCCTGCGCCAGGCCCGCGCCAGCAGCCAGGCGCAGACCAGGCTTGTCGCAAGACAGAGCAGATAGACCGCTGTGGGGCCCATCAGGTTCATTCACGGTCTCCACGAATACGGAAGGCGTCGGCGAGGGTCTGCAGCTTCTCCGGAGGAGAAACGATTGCGTTGATCACCTTCACGGGCCGCTCGCGGTAGGCCTCGTCGAGCTGGTCGCAAAGGGCGGCGAGCAGCAGCGAGGCCGGGCAATACCGGTAGCGCCCGTCGTCGTCGGCGGTGACCAGACCGCCCCGCTCGAAGGTTGAGAGGTTGTTCGACACGAGGGTGGGACTGGCGCGAAGCTCCGAGACCAGCTCTTGCTGGGACCAGAGGCGATCGGGCGCGCGGCGCATCAGGAGGAGCAGCTCCAGCGCCCACACGGAGTGCAGCTGCTCGCGAATGAACCCGAAAAGATCCTGATCGGCTGGCGGCAACCGCCTCACCTCCCCCGTCAACGCTGGCCGGAAAGCTAGGCCGACAGTCCCTCAGATCAACCCCTAAAATTTTTGTATTTCAACGCGGAACCCATGGTTCCCTCCATCGTTTTCAAACGTCGGGTGGGGGTGTGTAGGAACCCCGCACATCTGGAACGCTGAAGCTTGTTAGCGAGCGTTGGGACGTGCGGAACGCGCATTGCTCACCCGGGGCCTACAACGCTTTTTTCCGGGGAAACAATGCCCGCGACCGCAACGAAGTCCGCCGCTCCCAAGTCCCAGCAACCCCGCAAGAAGCACGACGGCGCGGCCCCAGGCCGCCGCCTCCGAAACGAAGACCGGACGCTGTCGAACGGCGACCTCCTCGCCGCGCTGCGGGCGTTCCGGCGCGGGGACTTCTCCGTGCGACTGCCCCGCGACCTCTCGGGGGTCGATGGCGAGATCGCCGAGGCCTTCAACGACGTCGTGGAGCTGAACGACCGCATGACGCGCGAGTTCGAGCGGCTCGGCGAGGTGGTCGGCAAGCAGGGCAAGATCAACCACCGCGCCCGCCTCCCCGCGGCCACCGGCTCCTGGGCCGAGGGCGTGGATGCGGTGAACACCCTCATCGCCGACATGGTCCACCCGACCGCCGAAATGGCCCGCGTGATCGGCGCCGTGGCCAAGGGCGACCTGTCGCAGACCATGGACCTCGAGAACGAGGAGCAGCCGCTGCGCGGCGAGTTCC
>JBLNCT010000100.1:0-26025 GCA_050260915.1 Parcubacteria group bacterium | reverse complement strand
CGCCCGTTGGCGGCGGCCTCGCGCAGGTCGTCGCCGGTGCAGAAGGTCTTGCCGCGCCCCGTCAGCACCACGGCGCGAACGGAAGTGTCGGCCTCCAGCTCGTCCAGCAGCGCGACCGTCTTCGCGCGCATGGCGCGGCCCAGCGCGTTGGCGGGCGGGTTGTCGATCTCGACGAGGACGACGCCCTCGGCGGGGCGGCTCAGGTGCAGGGCGCTCATGGCGGCGCTGTCGCCGATTGCGGCGCTTACGGCAAGGTCAGTTGTACTGGACCGTGACGTTGAAGGTCCCGGTGTAGGTCCCCCCCGGCGTCGTCGGCGTCACGTCGAATTGGCCGCCGACGTAGAAGGTCGCGGTTCCCGCGCTGCCGGGTGACAGGCTGAGCGCCGTCGGAAGCGGGGTGGAGGTCAGCAGGGTCACCGGCAGGGTGTTGGTCCCGTTGCTCATGTTCATGGCAGTGGTCGACACGGAAAAGGTCTGTCCGCCTTCGCCCTGGATGGAATAGGCGACCCGCGCCGGCGTGGGCGAAGCGACCGCGATGGCGTCCCCGCCCGTGACCGTGATCGGGTTCGAGGCGAGGTTCGGGTCCAGCTTGATGGTGCTGGTCCCGCTCTTCGGATTGTAGATCGTCCCGAACTGGAGCGTTGTGGCGGTGCTGGTGAAGGTGATCGGCCGGTCGACGACGGCGGTGACGCTGCCGCTGCCTCCGGTGATGGTGGCCGGAACGCTCCCGGACTTCGCCGCCAGCACCGTGAAGCCCGCCGTCGAGGCGCCGTTCGTTCCCGACTGGCTGTTGCCGTTGATGGTGACCGTGGCGCCCACGTAGATCTTCGGCAGGTTGTTCTTGTTGGGGACGCCGGTGATGGTGAAGGTGATCGGGTCCGTGCCGGTTACCGGGCCGATGGTGCCGTTGGTTATGCCGCTGACCGTGAAGTTGGTGATGGCGCTGGCCTTGCCCGTGTAGGCGCCGCTGGACTGGATCTTCACGGCAATGTCGGAGGCGCAGACGCTGCCGCTGCCCGTGCAACCGAAATCCACTTCCGCGCGCACTGTCCCCGTGCTGAGCCGGGTGGCGCTGCCCGATTGGCTGACGCCTCCGTTGGAGGCGGCGAAGGTGAAGGTCGTCGCGCTCGACGGCGCATCGACGATCTTGCCCAGGTCGGCGTTGGTGATGGTGGCGGTGTAGGTCTGGGCGAACGCCGGCGCAGCCACGAGCGCCAGGGCTGCGGCGAGGGCTGGTCCGAGAACTCTCCTGAGCCAACGCGTCACTGATCCGTACTCCTGTCGAAAACCACTTCGGCCTTGATGTCCGCCAGGTATCCCCCATCAGGTGACACCGTGAAGGTGACTGGCTTCTTAAGGCGCATATGCAAGCGCCGTGCCTGTTCGGGGTCCAGGTCGAGCGAATAGGCGCCCGCCGGCAGGTTCTCGAAGTCCACCGAACCGTCGAATTCGGTCGAACCCGTGACCGGCGGCTCGCTGCCGCCGTGGCGGTGCACCTGCAGCTGCACCGCCGACAGCCCGACCATCCGTCCGTCGTCCTGCCGGTACATCACGCGCAGCATGACCTCGCCCGTCGGCGTCAGCGGATAGGGGACGAGCAGGACGTTGCCCGGACGAGGCTCGAACTCCACCTGGTGCGGGGGCGACTGGACGTAGGGGTTGTCGATCTCGTCCAGATTCACCTGGACCTGGCTGACGGGCGCTGAGCCCACGCCGGTGACGAAGGCCTGTCCGTTGATGGTGGTGGTCACCGGGCGCTCGCCACCTTGCACCACCACCCCGCTGACCGGCTGCTCGCCCTTCTGGAAGGCGCCGTCGCCGTTGGTGTCGATGAAGGACTGCAGGGCGATGGACCCGCCGCTCGCCACGCCGGGCCGGGTCAGCTGGTAGTGGCCGGCCAGCGGATTGAAGGCGAGCCCGAAGGCGAGCTGCAGCCCGATGCGCCAGTCGTCCGTGGGTCTCGAGTAGTCGCCGGAAATCGCGAGGTCGGCCTGCGGCAGGCGGAAGATGGCGGCCGCCTGGAAGCTCGTGAGCTTCTCCCCGTCGAAGTTGTGACCGAGCCCGAACCGCACCGCGGTGCGCTCCGTCAGGGCGCGGTCGGCGGTGAGCGTCAGCGCCTTCGCCCGCATTTCCGGCATGAAGTCGTAGTCGAGCGCGGCGCGCAGTTGCCAGCGGTAGGCGGCGAAGGTGGAAGCCGCGAACACCCCGGTCAGGTCGTCCTGGACCACGCCCTCGCGGCTCTTCTCGCGCCGGTAGTCGACGCCGCCGGAGACCAGCACATTCGCGAGGATGCTGGAGGTGCGCGCCGAGGCGTAGATGGACTTCGAGCCGTCCTCGTACTCGTCGCGCTGGCCGCGCACCGAGAGCGGAATACTTCGGCCGCGCGGGGTTGCGGTCCAGTCGATCGTCAGCTCGCTGTGGCGGCGCAGGGGCTTGCCGCTCTGCACCGCCGGGTTGGCCTCGTCGACGAAGCCGTTGCGGTATTCGGCGTGACGGCCGACGAGCGACACGCCAAAGGGCTGGCCCGCGACGCCGAGCGACAGCGCCTGCCCCCGGCCGTCGTCGCCGGCGACATCGGCCTGCACCGAAAACCCGCGCCAGGAGGTCCGCGCGCCCAGCATCAACAGCGCCCGCCGCGTCCTGTCGTCGACCGGGTAGTAGGCCGCGCCCGCGATCATCGTCAGGTCGTTGTTGATCCCGCGCGCGAGGTTGGCGGCCACCCGCCAGCCGTCGTGGTCGAGCGTGGGCATGTGTTCGTCGAAGCGGACGACGGAGCGGTCCTGCTGGACGACGCCGAAATCGACGGTGGTCTGGCCGGGCTTCAGCTGCCCGCCGCCGACGGTGATGACCTTGGTCTGCTCCTCCCGCTCGCCGCGCGGGCCGTACATGACGATGCGGATGACGTTGACGCCGCGCACCAGCGGCACGCCTAGGAATTCGTAGCGGCCCTCCACCGGCGTGCGCTGGCCGCTGCGCAGCACGTCGTTGACGTAGAGCTCGACGTCGTAGCCCAGCGGCAGCTCGCCGCGCAGGTCGATGCGGTTGAAGACGCTCTGCTGTTCCAGCGGTGCGGTGGTGAAGGCAAAGCCCCGCCCGCCCACGCTGCGCGGCCCCACCGCCAGCGCCGGCGTAAAGGTGTCGCCGATGGTGAAGCTGGTGGCGCCGATCGGCCCGAGCAGCCCGCCCTTCACCGAATGCCGCTCCAGCAGCACGCGGGCCGAGGAGGGCTTGCCGTTGTCGTCGGAGCCTACCCACCCCTGGAAGCCCATGCGCGCGAGGTCGCCGGCGACGCGGATGTCGTAGCGGCGCGGATCGTTGGGCGGGCGAGTGTCGCGCGCGGTGGACAGCGACACATCGACCGCCGGCGGGCTGATCCAGCGATAGGGGTTGGGAACGCGCAGCGACTGGTCGGCGGTCTCCACGTCCGGCCGCAGGTCGCGTAGCCGCGCCAGCCGCTCCAGCCGCGACTGGATCGGCAGCTTCTCCAGCGCCGTCAGCTTGATCTGCAGCGCCCCGGAATCCACGGCGACCTTCACCGGCAGCAGCCGCGCGACGGCTGAGGCCCGGATGTAGATCTCCCCCGGCGTGACGGCGACGTCCTGGCTGGTGAGGACGACGTCCTTCCCGCCCACCCGCGCGACGCCGTTGGCCAGGTCGACGGTCAGGGGCCGCTGGGACTCTCCCAGCCGGCCCGTGATCTTGCGTGCGCCGGGCGAGATGGTGATGTCCAGGTCAAGCAGGCGGGCCAGCTCGCCCATCGGGATGAGGGGGTCGTCCGGGTCGCCATAAGCGGCCAGGCTGTCGGTCAGCGTCAGCCCGTCCAGGTCGACGGCGAACAGCAGCAGGTCGTCGTCGCGAAAATGCGCGATAGGCCCCGACGAAATCGGGGCCTCATCGGCCGTTTCGGCCGCGAGTGCTGCCTGGCCGCCGGCGACGGTGACCGCCGCCGCCAGCGCCAGCGTCAGCTTTTTATCGGGGCGCGGTGAAGTCACTTCGAGCGAGCACGCGTCCGGGTGAGGTGTCGTCGTCGGTGAAGGTTATCTCCAGTGTCTCGCCCGCTGCGGGGGCGCGAGACAAGGGGATTTTCATCGCCCGACGATCTATTTCCGTGTAAACCCCGACGCCGCGCGCAAGCCCGATCGGGTCCTTGCCGTTCGCCTTTGCACGAATTTCGATGTTGCCGAACAGGGAACTGGCGCCCTGCCGGACGAGGTCGAAGTCGAGGACGGGGGTCCTCTTCGCCGGCCCGCCGTCGGGTTGGGGCACGTCCACGTACTCGAAGTGTGGGTTGTCGATGGCGGCGCGCACGTCGGCGGCGCCCAGGCGCACGATGACCGGGATGCTGATCCCGAACACCGAATAGACGGTGAAGCTCAGCTCCCCGGGTTTCACCCCGGCCGCCTCATCGGCGGTGAGGCCGAGGCCCTTGGGGGGAATGGTGGTGACCGTCAGGTGGGTGCGGTACTCGCCCTTCGCCGCCGTCGCGGCCGGTCCGGGCATGACCCGGATGCGGATGGTCTGGCCCTTGCCGGGCTCCAGCACCGCGCGGCGCGGGGTGGCGATCAGCAGCGGCTTGGCTGACTGGAGCTTGTCGGCCAGCGGCTTGGTCGCGGGCTTCTGCGCGGCGTCTTCGGCGGCGACGATCTGGCCGTCCGGCTGCATCACCCGGTCGATCAGGTCGATGTCGACGGCCGCGGGCGCCGAGCCCTGGTTGAAGATGTAGACCGTCGCCGACTTGCCCGCCTTGTCGAAAGTCAGGCGCTTGGGGGAGATGTTCAGGTTGGCGCCGACGCGCGTGACCGGTTCGGGCGTCGCGGCCGCCGGGGCGGCCTGGGCGTCGGCGTCCTGCGCGGAGGCCGCGCCGGAACCGAGGGCGAGGGCGGCCGCGGCGAGGGCCGCCGCCAGCTTCCAGGCGCGTTTGTGGGCGTCGCGGTGAATCATTTGGCTGTTCTCTCGGCAGGCCCGCGCGGTGGGCTCGGCGATGGGGTCTGCGCCATCAGTTGTACTGGGCCACGACGACAAGGACGCCGCGGTACTCGCCCGGCTGCAGCTGTTGCGAGGCGGTCTGGAGCGTGCCGCCGACATTCACGCTGAGCACCCCATCGGGCGAGAGCACGCCTTGCATGAGCGGTACGGCGTAGCTGCCGTCGGCGTTGGTGATGACGGTGAGCGTCTGCTCGCCGTTCGTCTTGGTCATGTTGATCGCATCGGACACCGCCAGCGACACAGCATCGCCCCCCTGTCCCAAAACGGTAATCTGGGAGTTGGACGTCGAGTCGATGACCGGCGCAACGGTGACGCTTGGCGTCACGGCGATGTCCTGGAAGATCACCTCGCCCGTGGTCTGGATCCCGGCCCGCTCCGATATCGTCGTGCTGGCGCCCGCGGTCGCCTGGTCGGAGGTCTGGGCGAGCGCCGCGCGGCCGGTCGCGAAAGCCAGGACCAGCGCGCCGCTCGCCAGGATCGGAAGGGTGCGAGAGTACGCCATGAAACCGGTAGAAACGCCTCGAAAACAGCCTGCCCGGCGGATTCGCCTCGGCCGCGTTAATCATACCGGCCTCTTTGTTAGCAGTTAGTTATAGGCGACCGTGGTGTCGAAGCTGCCCGTGTAGCTGCCGCTCACGGTGCTGGCGCTGACGTCGAATGCGCCGCCCACGGTGAAGGTCGCCGACCCCGCCGACCCCAGGGAATTGTCAAGGGATCCGGATGCGCCGCTTGCCGTCAGCGCCACGGACAGCGTCTCCGAGCCGCCGGAGCGCGTCATCGTGACGCTGGCGGGGACCGAGATCGAGAAGCCTTGACCCCCCTCGCCGCCAACTGTGAAAGCCGCTCGCGAGGTCGTCGAGGCAGCCTGGGCCGCGTTGCCGGCGCCGGTCAGCTGGGGTGTGTCGCTGGACGTTGAAATCGTGACGGTGCTGGAGCCCGACGTCGGCTTCACGATCGTTCCGAAAGCGAGGTCAGAGTTCTTTGTCAGCGTGATCGGCTGCACGATCTTGACCGTCGAAGACGTGGATTGGGTGGTGGAGGCCGCCGCCATCGCGGGCTGGCTCACGGCTGAAATGGCGGCAACAGCAAGCGCGGCCTTAAGAAGACGATTCATGCTTTTCCTCTTGGGAGACGAGGCCGGCGCAAGGCCAGGGTTTCGGCGCCACGGATGGGCAGCCTGGCGCATCCGGTAAACCGGTCTGTAATCCGATAAACCGAAATGGTCAAGTTCGCGCTGATAGTCCCGTAGATTCAACGGACTAGTCCCCAGGGAGTGCTTCTGAAACGCGGTTAACGTATGTCCAGCCGATCTACTCGCTAACCTTCATTAGTCAATTCGGGTGCGGCAATGTGGCTGTGCGAATTGACGTATATCGCCGCAATTGCAGCCCGGCTTACAAATAGCGGTAGGGTTGTTTTTGCCCGGGCCGGGCACTGAAAAGGCAACGCTTTTGCCCGATGCCTCGCGGCGAGATGTTAACGGTGAGCCGATGAACACCGCTGTCATTATGCCGCACGTGTGTGCAGGCGCGACCGTATGGACTTTCTACGTCCTTATGGTTGAGTTAGTATCCGAACACTCCGCTTCATACACATAGGATGAGGTCGTCGCCGTGCGCTGGAGTGAGGGAAACGGGGGACTGGACGGAGCGCTTTCCGGGGACGCCTGCCGGGCGGCGCGCGCGCTCCTCAAGTGGAGCGTGCTTGAGCTCGCCCATCAGGCCAGGGTCTCTCCCAACACCATCGTGAAGCTGGAGAACGGCTCGACGATCCGCGCGAAGAGCGCCATGCGCATCCGCGCCCGCTTCGCCCATGAGGGGGTCGAGTTGTTGGACGAGCCGATGCCCGGAGCCCGCGTGCGCCACTAGCGGCTTGCCCGCGCCGGTCCGCTCGTGGTCAGGATGGCGGCGCAGCTTGGCCCGGCGAAGGCGAAACCCTTGGCGCGCAATCCGTTCCGCTTCTTCACGCGGCTGGGTCCCGGCCTGATCACCGGCGCGGCCGACGACGACCCGAGCGGCATCGCCACCTATTCGCAGGCCGGCGCGGGCTTCGGCCTGAACATGCTGTGGGCCGTGGCCTTCACCTATCCGCTGATGGTGGCGGTCCAGCTGATCAGCGCGCGCATCGGCCGCGTCACGGGGAAGGGACTCGCCGCCAACCTGCTTGGCGTCTTCCCGCGCCCGGTGGTGATGCTGTTGGTGGCGCTGCTGTTCGTCGCCAACACCATCAACATCGGCGCGGACATCGCCGCCATGGGCGCGGCCTGCGAGCTGGTGCTGGGCTTCGGCGCCAAGACCTTCACCGTCCTGCTGGCGCTGGCCTCCCTCCTCCTGCAGCTCTTCGTGCCCTACCACCGGTATGTGAAGGTGCTGAAGTGGCTGACACTGGCGCTCTTCGCCTACGTGGGCGTGGTCTTCACCGTGCAGATCGACTGGGCCGAGGTGCTGACCCGCACGGTCCTGCCGCACCTCAAGCTCAACGAAACCGCGGTGACCGTGATCGTCGCCGTCTTCGGCACCACCATCAGTCCCTACCTCTTCTTCTGGCAGAGTTCGGAGGAGGTCGAGGACCTGGCCGCCGAGCATGAGCCCGACCTGCTCGACGAAAAGCCGGCCGAGGCCCGCGAGCAGCTGGAGCGGATGGGTTTCGACACCTTCGTCGGCATGGCGTTTTCCAATCTGGTCGCCTTCTTCATCATCCTGACGACGGCCGTGACGCTGCACGCCTCGGGCCAGACCGACATCCAGACCTCCGCCCAGGCCGCCCAGGCCTTGAAGCCCATCGCGGGCCCGCTCGCGTTCGCCCTCTTCAGCGCCGGCATCATCGGCACGGGCCTGCTCGCGGTTCCGGTGCTGGCGGGCTCTTCGGCCTACGCGGTCGCCGAGACTTTCGGCTGGAAGAGCGGACTGGAGAAGGAGCCGTGGCTGGAGCCGCGCTTCTATGCCGTGATCGCGGGGGGGATGGCGCTAGCGCTTGGCGCCGTCTTCTCGCCGCTCGACCCGATCAAGGCGCTGTTCTGGAGCGCGGTGGTCAATGGCGTGATCTCCGTGCCCATCATGGCCGCGATGATGGTGGTCGCCTCCCGCCGCAATCAGATGGGCGTCTTCGTCGCCACCCCCGCCCAGAAGCTGTTCGGCTGGGCCGCCACGCTGGTCATGGCTATCGCCGTCACCGCGATGATCGTGGCCGCGATTACCGGCCGGGGCGCCTGATCGGCAACCTGTCCGCGCGTGTTCCGTTCGGCATACGGACAAGGTCCGGAACCGTGAGCATGAGCCTCACCAACCACTTCATCGAGGCCCTGGCGATGCTGGCCGGCGACCATTAGGGCTTGGGCCGCTGGCGCACCCGACACGATTCGAACGTGTGACCTTTGCCTTCGGAGGGCAACGCTCTATCCAGCTGAGCTACGGGTGCTAGAGCCGCGGAGGCGGGCTTTTAGCCGAAAGGGCCGGGGCGCGCCACCGTTAGTCGCGGGTCGGGTCGAGCGCGCCTTCCGCGCCGTAGGTCAGCGACAGGAAGACGTCCTCGAGGTCGGGGTCTTCGGTCGCGATATCCTTGATGTGCAGGCCGGTGGCGCGAACGGCCGCCAGCACCTGCTCCACGCTCGACTGGCCCGTGCGGTAGGTCACCTGGAAAGAGCCGCCGCCGCGCAGCTTCGTCTCGAAGCCTTCCAGCTCGGGCGCCGCGCCGACCGGCTCCTCCGGCGTGACCACGACGTTGCGGGTGTCGAGGCGGCGCAGCAGGGTCGCGGTCGGCTCGCACGCCACGACCTCGCCCCGGTTGATGATGGCGATCCGGTCGCAAAGCTCCTGCGCCTCTTCGAGGTAGTGGGTCGTGAGCACGATGGTCACGCCCTCGCGGTTGAGGCCGAGCACATAGTTCCAGAGCTGGCGGCGCAGCTCGACGTCCACCCCCGCGGTCGGCTCGTCGAGGATCAGCACCGGCGGGTGGTGGACCATGGCCTTGGCCACCATCAAGCGCCGCTTCATGCCGCCGGACAGCTGGCGGACGTAGGCGTTGGCCTTGTCGGAGAGGCCGAGCGCCGCCAGCAGTTGGTCGGTCCGCCGCTCGTTCTTGGGCACGCCATAGAGGCCCGCCTGCACGTCCAGGCTCTCGCGCGGCGTGAAGAAGACGTCGGCCGCCAGCTCCTGCGGCACCACGCCGATGGCGGCGCGGGCGTCGCGCGGGTGCTGGTCGATGTCGATGCCCCAGATCTTCACGGTCCCGGAGGTCTTGCGCGTCAGGCCGGCCAGGATGTTGATGAAGGTCGACTTGCCTGCCCCGTTCGGCCCCAGCAGCCCGAAGATGGAGCCGCGCGGAATCTGCAGGTCCACCCCGTTCAGCGCCAGCTTCTCCGGCGTCGTCTTGGTCGCGGCGTAGGTCTTGAAGAGGCCTTTCGCCTCGATGGCGTATTCGGGGAGGTCCATGGCTCTCTTGCGGAATTGACGCCCGGCTTGGCGCCGCCATAGGTATGCGCCGCAACCGGCCGCGCCAAGGCCGCGCTCCGCTCAAGGTGCAAACTCATGGCCCGCAAGGGAAAACCTGTCCCCGCCGAAGCGCCCGTTCCGATCCAGCCGGACGCCGTGCCACCGCCGGAGGTGATCGTCGTCCGCTCCCGCCGCGTCGCCTGCGACGGCGTCGGCGGCGCGCTCGGCCATCCGCGCGTGTGGCTGGAGATGGGCGACGACGACTACGTCGAGTGCGGCTACTGCGACCGCCGGTTCGTGCTGGCGGCGGGTTCCGAGGGCCACGAGAGCGAGCGGCTGGCGCCGGGCGTCTACGAGGGTAGCGGCGGGCACTGATCCCCAGGTGCTCCCCCTCTGGGGGAGCTGTCAGCGAAGCTGACTGAGGGGGCTTACCGCACAGGCCTGCGCTCTACGAGCCCCCATCCCGGCCTTCGGCCGTACTTCCCCCAACGGGGGAAGACCCTTGGTCAGCCGCCCCGCGCCTGCTCCTTCTCCAGCAGCCGCTCGAGCGTCTCCAGCTCGTCGGCCTCGCGGGCCGGTTTGTCCCAGCGGATGCGGTTGATGCGCGGGAAGCGCATGGCGACGCCGGACTTGTGGCGGGTCGAGCGTTGCAGGCCTTCGAAGGCGACCTCCAGCACCAACCCGAAGTCGTTGTTGGCGCGCACGGAGCGCACGGGGCCGAAGCGTTCGACGGTGTTGTCGCGGACGAATTTGTCGATCTGCTTCAGCTCCTCGTCGGTGAAGCCGAAGTAGGCCTTGCCGACGGGCGTCAGCGCCCGGTCGCCGTTCTCGTCCTCGCGCCAGACGCCGAAGGTGTAGTCGGAATAGAAGCTCGACCGCTTGCCGCTGCCGCGCTGGGCGTACATCAGGACCGCGTCGATCAGGTGCGGGTCGCGCTTCCACTTGAACCACGGCCCCTTCGGGCGACCGGCGGTGTAGGTCGAGTCCCAGCGCTTGAGCATCAGCCCTTCGGCGATCTGCGGGTCGCCGTCGGGCGGGTTGGCGCGGAGCTCGGCCAACTCTTCCCAGGTCTCGAACGGCTGCAGGGGCGAGAGGTCGAAGAAATTGGGGTTCATCCGGGCGACGAACCCTTCCAGCCGCTTGCGCCGCTCGGCAAACGGCAGCTCGCGCAGGTCCTCGGTCCCGTCGAGCAGCAGGTCGTAGGCGCGGATGCCGACGGGGTAGGTCTGGATCAGCTTGGCGTCGATCACCTTCCGGTTCAGCCGCTGCTGCAGGTCGTTGAAGGGGGAAACCCGACGCTCGCGCATCACCAGCAGCTCGCCGTCGATGGCGCCTTCGAAGTCCATGGCCTCGATCAGGTCGGGGAAGGAGCGGGAGATGTCGTCGCTGGTGCGCGAATAGAGCCGCCGCACACCGCGCTCGCTGACCGCCTGCACGCGGATGCCGTCCCACTTCCATTCGGCGGCGTAGTCAGCCGGGTCGAGCTTGGGCAGGTCGACGGCCTCGTCCAGCGCATGGGCCAGCATCACCGAACGGAAGCGGCCCGGGTTATCCGCCGCCGGCCGTTCGGAGCGGCCCTCCAGCCAGGCGAACAGATCCTCGTAGGGCGCCGGAACCGCATGCCAGACCTCCTCGACCTCGGTGACCGGCACGCCGCCGAACTCGGCGCAGGCGTGCTTGGCCAGGCGCGCCGAGACGCCGACGCGCAGTTCGCCCGTGAGCAGCTTCAGCAGCGCCCAGCGTCCGTCCGGATCGAGCGCATCCAGCCACCCCTCGATCAGCCGCTGCACCTCCGACCGCGATGCCGAACGTAGCGCCTCGACCACCTCCGACAGCTCCGGCTCGCGGTTGGCCCCCGGCCGCGCGGGCCAGACCAGCGCCACCGTCTCGGCCAGGTCGCCGACGTACTCGTAGGACCAGCCGAACAGCACCGGGTCCATCCGCTCGGTGACGGCCTTGCGGATGAAGACGGGCTTGGCGGCATGGAAGACCAGCTCCCCGGTCAGCGCCGCCAGCGCCCAGCCTCGGTCGGGGTCCGGCGTCTCGGCCAGATAGTCGCGCACCAGCGTCAGCTTGGCGTTGCGCGAAGCCGTCAGCGAGAGCCGGTCCAGAAGGCGGGCGAAGCTGCGCATTCACCTGTGAATGTAGGCCGCAGGCGCCGGTTGCACGAAAGGACTTGGGCGCCGCAGCGGCAGGGCGCCTATCTAGCAGCCGAACAGCTGTTTGATTGGAGTCCCCGCCATGGCTGAAGCCCTCATCATCGACGCCGTCCGCACGCCCCGCGGCATCGGCAAGGTCGGCAAAGGCGCGCTTGCCGACATCCACCCGCAGCAGCTTTCGGCCACGGTGCTGAAGGCGCTGGCCGAGCGCAACGAATTGAACACGGCGGAAGTGGACGACGTGATCTGGGGCACCTCCAGCCAGAAGGGACCGCAGTCGCCGGACCTCGGCCGCATGGCGGCGCTGGACGCGGGCTACGACGTGCGTTCGAGCGGCGTGACGCTGGACCGCTTCTGCGGCTCGGGCATCACCACGGTGAACTTCGCCGCCGGCATGATCATGTCAGGGATGGAGGACCTGGTCGTCGCGGGCGGCGCGGAGATGATGTCGCTCACCGGCGCCATGGCTGCGAAAGCCGCTGCCGCTGGCGACCCGCCGGGCCTGATGGACGCCGGCAACCTGCGCCTTCGCGCCCGTCATCCGCAGTCGCACCAGGGCGTCTGCGGCGACGCCATCGCCTCACTGGAAGGCATCACCCGCGCCGACGTCGACGCGCTGGCGCTGGAAAGCCAGAAGCGGGCGGCCAAGGCCATCGAGGAAGGCCGCTTCAAGAAGAGCCTCGTGCCCGTCTATCGCGAGGACGGCTCGCTGGCGCTCGACCACGAGGAATTCCCTCGGCCGGAAACGACCGCTGAAGGCCTCGCGGCCCTGAAACCGTCGTTCCAGGTGCTGGCGGACGTGGATATCGACGGCAAGGGCACGACCTTCCGCGGCCTCATCAATCAGAAGTACCCCGACCTGAAGATCGAGCACGTCCACCACGCCGGGAACAGCTCGGGCGTCGTGGATGGCGCGGGCGCCGTGCTGCTGGCCTCGCCCGAGTACGCCAGGAAGAACGGCCTGAAGCCCCGCGCCCGCGTGGTCGCCATGGCCAACGTCGGCGACTGCCCGACGCTTATGCTGAACGCTCCGGTCCCGGCCGCGAAGAAGGTGCTGGCCAAGGCGGGCCTGACGGTCGACGACATCGACCTCTGGGAAATCAACGAGGCCTTCGCCGTCGTCGCCGAGAAGTTCATTCGCGACCTCAAGCTCGACCGCGACAAGGTCAACGTGAACGGCGGCGCGATCGCGCTCGGCCACCCGATCGGCGGCACGGGCTCGATGCTGATCGGCACGTTGCTGGATGAGCTGGAGCGGCGTGACCTCAAGCGCGGCCTGGTCACCATGTGCGCCGCCGGCGGCATGGCCCCTGCGATCATCATTGAGCGGGTTTAGTCCGTAAAAGCCGATCACCCCGGCGAAGGCCGGGGCCCAGATTCAGCCTGAGAGCCTGGCGGGTTTCACCTGGACCCCGGCCTTCGCCGGGGCAGTCGGGTTGTGATCAATCCTCATCCTCCTCCTCGTACCCCACCAGCCGCAGCGCGCGGGCGGGGACGTCGTTGAGCTCCGCCCAGCGCAGCAGGGCTTCCTCGCGGCCGTGGGTGATCCAGAGTTCGCAGGGGCGGAGCTCCTCGAACGTGCGGGTCAGCTCGTCCCAGTCGGCATGGTCGGAGATGATCAGGGGGAGCTCGACGCCCCGCTGACGCGCCCGGGCCCGCACCCGCATCCAGCCCGAGCAGAAGGCGTTCACCGGGTCAGGAAACCTCCGGCTCCAGCGGTCGGCGAGCGCGGCGGGTGGCGCGATGATGATCTGGCCTTCGAAGTCCTTCTTGCCGCTGGTCGCGGGCGCCAGCGGACCGAGATCGATGCCGTGCGCCTCATAGAGGGTGTTCAGCCGGTCCAGCGCCCCGTGGACGTAGATCACCTCCTCCCAGCCGGCCTCCCGCAGCAACCGGATCACCCGCTGCGCCTTGCCGAGCGCGTAGGCGCCGACGATGTGCGAGCGCTCCGGAAACTGCCGCACGGATTTCAGGAGCCGCGCGATCTGGCCGGCGTCATCCGGGTGGCGGAAGACCGGCAGGCCGAACGTCGCCTCGGTCACGAAAACATCGCACGGCACGGGCTCGAACGGCGGGCAGGTCGGGTCGCGGCGGCGCTTGTAGTCGCCGGAGACGACGATGGTCAGCCCCTTCCAGCGCAGCACCACCTGGGCCGAGCCCAGCACGTGCCCGGCCGGGACCAGCTCGATCTCCACGCCGTTGTGGTCAAGTTTTTCGCCGTACTTCAGAGGATGTTCACGACCCGCATGCTCCATGCCGTAGCGGGCTTCCATGATGGCCAGCGTCTCGGGCGTGGCGGCGACGGCCCCGTGGCCCGAGCGGGCATGGTCGCCGTGTCCATGCGTGATCACCGCGCGCGCCACCGGGCGCACCGGGTCTATGTAAAAGTCTCCCGGCGGGCAGTAGAGCCCGTCCGGCTTTGGGCAGAGCAGGGTTTCCGGTTTGCGCATCTGGATCGGGAACGCACCACGATTATAAGGGCGCCATGAGCGATCACCTCGAAGTCATGCGCCAGGTGGCGCACGGGATGAACCAGGGCAGTCCGCAGGCGCGGGCGCTCGGGTTCGAAACCGTCTCGCTGGAATACGCGACGGCGGTGATGAAGGTCCCCTACAGCGACAAGCTGGTGGGCGATCCGGACACCGGCGTGATCGCGGGCGGCGTGGTGACAACCCTGCTCGACCACTGCTGCGGCCAGGCCGCGCACGCCGCGCTCGACACCTTCAAGTACATCGCCACGCTCGACCTGCGCATCGACTACATGCGCGCCGCCGAGCCGGGGAAGGACGTCTTCGCCAAGGCCCACTGCTTCAAGGTGACCCGGAACGTCGCCTTCGTCCGGGCCGTCGCCTATGACGCCGATCCGGAGGACCCGGTCGCCGCCGCCACGGCCGCCTTCATGCTCGACTCCAGCGCCGGCAAGAAGCCGGGCGCCAACTACAAGCCGCCGAGGACGCCCGCATGAGCGCCGCCGACGAACAGCTGAAGGAGCTTCTCGAGCGTATCCCCTACGCGCAGTTCCTGGGCGTCCGCGCCGAGCTGGCGGGCGACGAGATGACGGCCATCCTGCCCTTCGGCGAGCATCTGGTCGGCAACCCGACGCTGCCGGCCATCCACGGCGGCGTGCTCGGCGCCTTCATGGAGATGACGGCGCTCGCCCAGCTCTCGATCAAGGAGGGCCAGGCGCGCCAGCCCCGCGTGATCGACGTCTCCATCGAGTACCTGCGCTCGGGAAGACCGCTGACCACCTATGCGCGGGCGGAGATCAAGAAGGTCGGCCGCCGGATCGCCAACGTCCACGTGGAAGCCTGGCAGGAGCAGCGGGCCGCCCCCATCGCCGCGCTGCGCGGCCACTTCCTGGTCACGCCGACCGAGAAGCCGGCCAAGTGAGGCTCGGCCGGGCGCGGGGGCTGTTCGCCGCGTTCGGTTGATCCTATACCCCGCGGCCATGTTCGAAGGCCTCTCCCACCTCGCCCGCGAAGCCAAGCCCTGGCCGTTCGAGCAGGCGCGTAACCTCCTCGCCCGCATCCTTCGCGTGCGCCTGACCGACGCCGAGCGCGACCTCGCCTTTTCACTGATCAACGAGGGCAAGGCGGACGAGGCCGTCCGCACCTTTCCGCAGCTTGCCCGGCCGGTGGTCCTGCAATGCGGCTACGGCGCGTCCGGCCTGCCGCACATGGGCACCTTCGGCGAGGCGGCGCGCCCGACCATGGTGCGCACCGCCTTTCGCGCGCTGACGGACGACGCCATCCCGACGCGGCTGATCGTCTTCTCCGACGACATGGACGGGCTGCGGAAGATTCCGGAGAACGTGCCCAACCGCGAGATGCTGCTGGAGGACCGCGACAAGCCGGTCCGCGACGTGCGCGACCCCTTCGGCGAGCACGAGAGCTTCGGCGCCCACAACAACGCCCGGCTGCTCGCCTTCCTCGACGGCTTCGGCTTCGACTACGAGTTCCTGTCGGCCACCGACTGCTACCGGTCAGGCCGGTTCGACGCGGTGCTGCTGCGGACGCTGGAGCGGTTCGACGCCATCCAGAAGGTGATGCTGCCGACGCTGGGCGAAGAGCGCCGCGCCACCTACTCGCCCTTCCTGCCGATCAGCCCGAAGACCGGGCGCGTGCTGCAAGTCCCGACCCTCGAGCGCAACGTCGAAAAGGGGACTATCGTCTTCAAAGACGAGGACGGGACGCTGACCGAAGTCCCCGTCACCGGCGGCCATGTGAAGATGCAGTGGCGCCCCGACTGGGCGATGCGCTGGACGGCGCTCGGCGTCGACTACGAGATGAGCGGCAAGGACCTCATCGACTCGGTCCGCATCTCCAGCCAGGTCTGCCGCATCCTGGGCGGCGAGCCGCCGGAGAGCTTCCACTACGAGCTCTTCATGGACGAGAACAACCAGAAGATCTCCAAGTCCAAGGGCAACGGGCTGACGATGGAGGAGTGGCTGCGCTACGCCGCGCCCGAGAGCCTGGCCTTCTACATGTACCAGTCGCCGAAGTCGGCCAAGCGGCTCTACTTCGACGTCATCCCCAAGGCCGCCGACGAGTACCTCCAGCACCTCGACGCCTGGACGCGCAGGCCGTCGGACGCGCCGGACATGAACAACCCCGTCTGGCATGTGCACGCGGGCAAGCCGCCGGCCAAGCCCTCGCCGGTGTCGTTCTCGCTGATGCTGAACCTGGTCTCGGCCGCGGACGCCCACTCGAAGGACATCCTCTGGGGCTTCCTCTCGAAGCATATCCCCGGGGCCACGCCCGAGACCGAGCCCCTGCTCGACCGCCTCGTCGGCTATGCGTTGAACTACTACGAAGACTTCGTCCGGCCGAACAAACGCTTCCGTGCTCCCGACGCGAAGGAACGCGCGGCGATGGAGGACCTGCTGGCCCGCTTCAGGGCGCTGCCGGCGGACGCCGACGCCGAGACCATCCAGAACCAAGTCTACGAAGTCGGCAAGGCGCACGCCTTCGAACCCCTGCGCGGCTGGTTCCAGGCGCTCTACGAGGTGCTGCTCGGCCAAAGCCAGGGGCCGCGCTTCGGCTCGTTCGCGGCCATTTTCGGCCTCGACCGCACCGTCGCGCTGATCGAGCAGGCGCTCGCCGGCGAGCTGACCGCCTAGGCGCTCAGCTTGTTGTACGGGTACTTGTCCCGAATCTCGTAGGCGAAGAAGCGGCCCTTGGAGGGGGCTTCCACGAACGAGCGGTGCACCTCGCCGGGGACGCCGACGTAGACGTACTCGTCGCCGTCCTTGAAGCGGATGTAGAGCTTCTCGCGCTCGCGCTCGTAGCGGATGTCGTCGATGACGGTGGACGGCATGGGGCAGGCTCCCGCTGTAGTCCCAAATAGAAGCGGGGCGGGAAGGCCGCAGTTCCAACGCGCGTCTCGCCGCGGGGTCAAATCCATGCGAGCTTCGCCGTGGCGGCGCTGACCGCCGGGGAAACGAACGGGGCGAACAGATGGAAACTCATACGCTTACGGCGGCCGTGACGCTGGTCTCGCTGCTGGTCTATTTCTGGCTGGGCCTGAGGGTCGGCCGCGGGCGGTCGCTGTTCGGCGTCGCGGCGCCGGCGACCACCGGCCATCCCGATTTCGAACGGCTGTTCCGCGCGCACCAGAACACGCTGGAATGGCTGCCGCTCTATCTGGCCTCCCTGTGGCTGTTCGCCTTCTACGTCAGCGAGGTGTGGGCCGCGGCGTTGGGCCTCGTCTGGATCGTCGGGCGGGTGCTCTACGGCGTCAGCTACGCCAAAGCGGCCGAGGCGCGCTCGACGGGGTTCGGCATCCAGGCGCTGGCGACCGCCGTGCTGCTGTTCGGCGCGCTGATCGGCGTCGTGCGGGTCTGGATCGTTACACATTAAACTTATATGGGAGGCTCCCCCGATGAGCCTCCCAGTCGATCCTGCAAGGTACGCCGCGTTCCTGAGCGTGATGGCCGTGATGGCGATCACGCCGGGGCCTGCCAACCTGTTCGCCATCGCCACCGGCATGCAGAAGGGCAAGGCTGCGGCGCTGGTCGGCGTGGCGGGCATGAACACCGGCACGCTCACCTGGTTTGCGGCGGCGGCGCTTGGACTCGGCGCGTTGATCGTCGCCTTCCCGCAGGTCTTCCACCTGCTGACGTTCGCCGGCGCGGCCTACGTGGCGTGGCTCGGCGTCAAGTCGATCGTCTCGGGCGCGAAGAACGAAGCCGGGCCGCCGGTCATCACGGTGCGGCCGGGCCGGTCGGCCTTCGTCGACGGCTTTACGGTGCAGGTGTCGAACCCAAAGGCGCTGCTGTTCTTCACCGCCGTCCTGCCGCCGTTCCTGGATGTGGGAAAGCCATTGCCAGCGCAGCTCGCCATGTTCGCGGCGGCCACCATCGGCATGGATGTGCTCTCCATGAGCGCCTATGGGCTGGGCGGCGCCGCGCTCTCCGAGCGGATGAGCGAGCCCAGGTTCCGGCGGGTCTTCTCATACTTCGTCGGCGCGCTCCTGATCACGGCGGCCTTGCTGATGGTGACCCGGTCGCACTGACCCAGGTCTTCCCCCTTTGGGGGAAGTACGGCCGAAGGCCGGGATGGGGGCCTTGCTGACTCGCCCCCTCAGTCGGCTTCGCCGACAGCTCCCCCAGAGGGGGAGCGCCCTCCTCTTGGCAGCACTTCAACCGCCATGCTGCTAAACCATTGTTTTCCTTGCGGATGTGCCGATTCGGGGCGCAACCTCTACCGGGGCGTCTGCATTGGAAACAGCATGATGACCAGTAACGAAGAGTTCCTCCGCCAGCTGCGCGGAGAGCGGCTGACCACCGCATCGGTCCTGTACTACATGCCCGACAGTCCGGCGCTCTTGCAGGAGTTCGTGTGGCAGACCCTGGACCTCGCGCCGGAATTCCCGCGCATCCACAAGTTCCTCGACTTCTGGCGCCGCGAGATCGAGGCGGTGATCCACTCCGTCACCGTCGCCTCGACGGGGCTGGTGACGCCTGCGCGGCTGCGGATCGCCGACGACATCGGCGTCCTGCACTGACGAAACGCCGCGCCTTCAAGGGCTTAGCGCAACCGTACAGTTGTTCTATGTGTTGGAGATCGAGGGACGAACAGCTGTTCGGCCGCGGGTTTGCCGCGGCCCGCCCAAGGAGGCGACGACTATGAAGCGCAGATCGGCCGCAATCGCGGCGGTTCTCGCGTTGGCGGCGGGCCTTTCGGCCTGCGCCATCGCAACACCCTATCAGCCCAATGTGCCCGGCGCGGCGGTGTCGGGGGGCTACTCCGACTACCGCCTGGACCAGAACAAGTTCCGGGTCACCTTCGCCGGCAACACCCTGACCTCGCGCGAGACGGTGGAGCGCTACCTGCTCTATCGCGCCGCGGAGCTGACGCTGGCCCAAGGGTACGACTACTTCGTCATCGACGCGCGGGACACCGACAAGACGACCCGCACCTACATCGACCCGCCGATGTACAGTCCGTCCTGGCGCTACGGCTACTGGGCGCCCTACTGGCGCTACTATGGGCCGAGCTGGGGCTGGCGGACCTGGGACCCCTACTGGGGCGATCCCTTCTGGGCCGACCGGATGGATGTCCGCACGATCGAGAAGTACGAGGCCACCGCCGACATCACCATGATGAAGGGCCCGCGCCCGACCAACGACCCGCGCGCCTTCGACGCCCGTCAGGTGATGGCCAACCTCGGCCCCACCATCCAGCGGCCGCAGGTCCGGTAGTTGCGTGGTTCGACACGCACCGCTTCGCGGCGCTGCTCACCATGACGCACTTCTGAGTTCGTCATCCTGAGCAGCCCGCGTCAGCGGGCGTGTCGAAGGACGCACTGTTAGCGCGGCGGCATCCGGATCGCGCCGTCGAGGCGGACGTGTTCGCCGTTGAAGTAGCCGTTGGTGATCATCGTCAAGGCGAGCTGGGCGTACTCTTCGGGGTTGCCCAGCCGCTTTGGGAACGGCACCGACGCGGCCAGCGCGGCCTTCACGTTCTCCGGCGCGGCGTTCATCAGCGGGGTGTTGAAGATGCCCGGCAGGATGGTGTTCACGCGGATGCCGTCGCCCATCAGGTCGCGGGCGATGGGCAGCGTCATGCCGACGACGCCGCCCTTCGACGCCGAATAGGCCGCCTGGCCCATCTGGCCATCGACGGCCGCGACGGAGGCCGTGTTGACGATGGCGCCGCGCTCGCCGTCTTCCATCGGATCGAGGGTGAGCATCCCCGCCGCCGACTTGGCGATGCAGCGGAAGGTGCCGACCAGGTTGATCTGGATGATCCAGTTGAAGGCGTCGAGCGGGAAGTGCTTCGGCTCGCCGGTTGTCTTGTCGCGGCTGGCGGTCTTGATGGCGTTGCCGGTGCCCGCGCAGTTGACGAGGATGCGCTCCTGGCCGTGCGCGGCGCGGGCCTTGGCGAAGCCGGCGTCGACCGCTTCCTCGCTGGTCACATCCACCTTGCAGAAGACGCCGCCGACTTCCGCCGCCACCTTTTCACCCTTGGCGTCGTTCATGTCGAAGATGGCGACCTTCACGCCCTGGGCGGCCAGCGCCCGGACGGTCGCCTCGCCAAGGCCGGAAGCGCCGCCGGTGACGACCGCGGCGACGGAGGAATCGAGTTTCATGGGCGCGCCCTCGTTGCTTTTGAAGCTGTTTCGGACAAGCGTTTAAACCCATGAGCCCACGGTCGAAAGCGTCACCCCACGTCAACGAAGACGACTTTTCGCCGGGCCGCTCGCTGGTCCCGGTCGTCACGAAGCTGGACGAGCAGCGGGTGGACGAGGGCTTCTGGCCCAAGGTGAGGAAGGTCGCGGGCAAGATTCCCTTCCTGCCCGACGCGCTGGCGCTGTGGTGGTGCGCCAAGGACCCGGAGACGCCGGTGGCCGCGCGCGGGATGATGTTCGCCGCGCTGGCCTACTTCGTCCTGCCGACCGACGTGATCCCCGACGTCCTGGCCGGCATCGGCTTTACCGACGACGCGGCGGTGATCGCGGCCGTCATTGGGGTTGCGGGCAAGTACCTGAAGCCCAGGCATCGCGAGAAGGCGGAGGCCTTCATCAAGGGCGAGCTGAAGGAGCCCGTTGCTCCCGCCAGGTGATGAAGAGGGTGGAGGCGACCACGATGGCGGCGCCGACCATCGTCCAGACGCCGGGGACTTCGCCGAACAGCAGGAAGCCCGCCCCCGTCGCGAACACCAGCCGCGTGTAGTCGATCGGCGCCATGGCCCCGGCGTCGCCGATCTGCATGCCCTTGATGTAACAGGCCTGCGTCAGCGTCCCCATCACGCCCATGACCACCAGGAGCAGCAGGTCCACGGGCGTCGGCCACTTCCAGCCCATGAAGGCGCCAGGGATGGCGAACACGAAGCCGAGGGTGGCGGCATAGACGAGGATGGTGAAGGGCGTGTGGTCGCGCACCATCACCTTCATGCCGGTGATGGTCAGCGCGAACAGGAAGGCAGACGCCAGCATCGCCAGCGCCGGCCAGCCCATGGCCATCCCGCCGGAGCCCGGCCGCAGGATGATCATCACGCCCATGAAGCCGACGATGGCCGCGCCGATGCGCAGCGGCCCGAGCTTCTCGCGCAGCGCGAAGGCGGCGAGCGGCACGAGCCACAGGGTGCGGGTGAAGGACAGCGCATTGGCGTCGGCCAGGGGCATCTTCTGGTAGGCGTAGAACGAAGCGATCATCGCCAGCGTCCCGGCCGCCGAGCGGAACAGGAGAATGCCGGGGCGGGTGGTGTGGAAGGCGCCCTTCCAGTCGCGCGCGATCAGCGGGGCCAGCACCAGCAGCCCGGCCGTCTGGCGATAAAAGGTCTGCAACCCCGCCGAATAGTCGGCCCCGAGGTACTTGATCAGGGTCGTCATCACCGTGAAGCCGAGCGCTGAGGCCAGCATCCACAGCGCGCCCCGGACGTTGGGGGCAATGTGCGTCCTTCGACACGCCGCCTTTGGCGGCTGCTCAGGATGACGTGCTGCTGTGTTCGTCATGGTGAGCAGCGGGCCGCGGGCCCGCGTGTCGAACCACGCACGGCCTACCCCCGCTGGGCGGCCATGGCGGCGCGCATCTGCTCGGCCTGCTCGACGGTGATGCCCATGGCGGACAGCAGCGGGTTGGGCGCCGTGCGGTCCCAGGCGCTGCGCACGCCGACGGTCAGGCCGCCGTCCACGACGATGTGGGTCCCCGTCACGAACGCGGAGTCGTCGCTCGCGAGGTAGAGCGCAGCGCGGGCGATGTCCTCCGGCAGGCCGGACTTGGGGATCGGCTGGATCTTGGGCCCCACCTCGGCCACGCGCGCGGCCATCTGGTCGGCGACCTCGCGCGACATGCCCATCGACGCGCCGAAGATCGAGGTGGCGATCAGGCCTGGGCAGATGGCGTTGACGCGGATCTTCTGCGGCGACAGCTCGGCCGCCGCGCAACGCGACAGGTGGATCACCGCGCACTTGGCCGTCGAATAGGCGAGCGGCCCAAAGCCCGCCTGCAGGCCCGCGATGGAGGCGGTGTTGATGATCGACCCGCCGCCGCGCTCGATCATCAAGGGCGCCGCGTGCTTCATGCCGAGCGCGGGGCCGCGGACCAGCAGCGCGAAGGTCGCGTCCCAGCCCGCCGCGCTCATGTCCATCACGCCCGACGGCGAGCCGCCGTGGCCGGCGTTGTTGAACAGGATGTCGAGGCCGCCGAACTCGCTCTTCGCAAGTCCGACCGCGGCGGCGATGTCATCTTCCTTCGTCACGTCGCAGTGGGCGTAGCGGACATTGCCGCCGAAGCCCTTCTCGAGCGTGGCGCCCTTTTCGTCCTGCAGGTCGGCAGCCACGACCTGCGCGCCTTCGCGGACGAAGAGCTCGACCGTCCCGAGCCCGATCCCCGATGCGCCGCCGGTGATGACGGCGACCTTGCCCTCCAGACGTCCTGCCATGCCCTCTCTCCCTATCTATCCGACTGCCCCGGCGAAGGCCGGGGTCCAGATGAAACCCATCCAACTCTCCGGCTGAACCTGGGCCCCGGCCTTCGCCGGGGTGATCGGGGTTGGGGGCCGGATTATCGAATGGGGATCAATCCCTACTCCGTGACCACCACCACCTTGCCCATGGCCTTGCGGCTGGCGAGGTGGGCGATGGCGTCGCCGGCGTGCTCCAGGGGGAAGTGTTCGGAGACGTGCGGCCGGATCTTGCCGGCCGAGTAGAGCGCCATCAGTTCCTTGACGTTCTGGGCGTGCGCCGCCGGGTCGCGCGCCACCGCCGCGCCCCAGAAGACGCCGATGATGTTGCAGCTCTTCAAGAGCGTCAGGTTCAGCGGCAGGGCGGGGATACCGGCCGGGAAGCCGATGACGAGGAAGCGCCCGTCCCAGCCGCTCGCCCGGATCACCGCTTCCGCATAGTCGCCGCCCACGCCGTCATAGGCCACGTCCCAGCCCTTGGGCCCGACCGCGTCCTTGAACAGCTGCGCCAGCGCCTTCTTGCCGTCCTTGTCGAAGGGACCGGCCGGATAGACGACGCCGCTTTCGGCGCCGTGGGCGATGGCGAGGTCGACCTTCTCCTGGCTGGAGGCCGCCGCGATCACCTTCGCGCCCATCGCCTTGCCGAGCTCGACGGCCGAGAGGCCCACGCCGCCGGCCGCGCCGGTCACCAGCAGGGTCTCACCGGCCTTCAGGTGACCCCGGTCCTTCAGCGCGTAGTAGCTGGTGCCGTAGGTCATCATGAACGCCGCCGCCTCATCGAACGGCATCGAGTCCGGGATCGGCACGACGCGCATGGCGTCCACGGCGACCTTCTCGGCCATACCTCCCGCGCCGGTGGAGGCCAGCACGCGCTGACCCACCTTCACGTGGGTGACGCCCTCGCCGACCGCCTCCACGATCCCGGCCACCTCGCCGCCGGGCGAGAAGGGCCGCTGCGGTTTGAACTGGTACTTGTCCTCGATCATCAGGACGTCGGGATAGTTCACCCCGCAGGCCTTGATGCTCAGCACCACCTTGCCGGGCTCGGCCACAGGATCGGGGCGCTCCTCGAGCACCAGCGTCTCCGGTCCGCCCACGGCCTTGCTAAGCACCGCCTTCATAAGTCCCTCCAGCTTTTCGTCAGGTGTGCGTTGACGCTATCGCAGTCGTCGGGCGTTACATACGCTGGAGAGGCGCAATGGCGAACAATTGTTTGAGCCTGGCTCTGCACGGCGGAGCCGGAGCAAGGCGCGGCCGCGACTACGGGCGCGAGATCGAGCACATGCGAGGGCTGGTCGAAGCCGCCCGCGACCGGCTGAAGGGGGGGGCATCGGCTGTCGATGTGGCGGTCGAGACGGTGCGGGCGCTGGAGGCTTCGGGGCTCTACGTCGCCGGCCGCGGCGCCTCGCCGAACACCGCCGGCAAGTACGAGCTCGACGCCTCGCTGATGGAGGGCTGGACCCGCCGCGCCGGAGCCGTCGCCGCGCTGCAGGGCTTCCAGAGCCCGATCGAAGTGGCGCGCGCGGTGATGGAGCACACCTCCCACGTCATGCTGGCCGGAGAGGGCGCGGCCCAGTTCGCCGAAGCTCAAGGGATGGCGGCGATCATGGACGCAAAGACCTGGTTCGCCCGCGAAGTGTCGGAGGAAGAAAGCGCCGCCCTGCACGGCACCGTCGGCTGCGTCGTGCGCGACGCCGAAGGCCGCCTGGCCGCCGCCACCTCCACCGGCGGCACCCACGGCAAGCTGCCGGGCCGCGTCGGCGACACCCCCATCATCGGCGCCGGAACCTGGGCGGACGACAGGGTGGCGGTCTCTTCGACGGGGATCGGCGAGTATTTCATCCGCACCTCCGCTGCCGTTCAGCTCGCCATGCGGGTGCAGTTCGGGGGTGAGACGCTCCGCGAAGCCGCAGACGCGGTGCTGGGCCAAATCGCGGCGCTGGGCGGCGACGGCGGGCTGATCGCGGTGACCGCCGACGGCGAACTCGCGATGCCCTGGAACAGCGAAGGCATGAAGCGCGCGTGGCTTACGGCGGACGGGGAGATCGGGTCGGCGGCGTTCGAGTAAAGCCCTTCCCCCAGCTTGTCTGGGGGGAAGTGGGCCGAAGCCGAAGGCGAGGCTCGTTGGGGGAGTAGAAAAGCAAGAGGGACAACTCCCCCATCGACCCTCCAGCTATCGCTGTCGGGCCACTTCCCCCAGATGAACTGGGGGAAGAGCCAACTCGGTCGTCAACCGATCCAGCACCAGACGACCTTGTCGAGTAGCGCGGACGCGTTCCGGGTCATCCGCGAGCAGTCCCGCCTCCACGAACCCCCGAACCCGCTCCGCCGTGAGCCCCAGCGCCGCAACCTCCTCAAACCCGATGCCCCGGTCAATCCGCAGCCCGAGCAGCAGCCGTTCCTCGGCCGCTTCGCGAGGTGTCAGAACCTCGCGCTCAAAACCCCGCCCTTCGATGTAGTCCGCGATCCGGCGCGGCGCGGTCGTCGCCACCCTCGCGCCGCCGAGCGTCAGCCGCCCATGCGCGCCGGGGCCGACGCCGACGTAGTCCTCGCCCTGCCAGTAGACGAGGTTGTGGCGTGACCTCGCCGCTTCCCCGCGCGCGTGGTTGGAGACCTCGTAGGCGTCGAAGCCGTGGGCCTCGAGCACCGACTGGGTTGTCTCGAACAGCGCCGCGCCCAGATCCGGGTCGGGCGGGGTGAAGGTCCCCCGGCCGACGGCGCGGTCGAAGGCGGTGCCGGACTCGATGGTCAGTTGGTAGGGCGACAGGTGCTCGGGCCCGAGCGCGAGCGCCGCTTCCAGCTCCGCGGCCCAGGCGTCCGGCGTCTGGCCGGGGCGGGCGTAGATCAGGTCGAGCGACAGGCGCGGGAACAGGCGCGCCGCGGTCTCGGCGGCGCGGCGGGCGGCGGAGGCGTCGTGGTTGCGGCCGAGGAACTTCAGCGCCTTGTCGTCGAGCGACTGAACGCCGAGCGAGAGGCGGTTCACACCCGCGGCCGCAAAGCCGCTGAAGCGGGCGGTCTCGGAGTCTGTCGGGTTGGCTTCCAGCGAGACTTCGAGGCTCGGCTCAGCCGTCCAGAGTTCGGTCGCGGTATCAACGATCGCGGCGAGGAAGGCCGGGTCCATCAGGGAGGGCGTGCCGCCGCCGAAGAACACCGAGACGAGCCGCCTCGGTCCCGTCTCCTCACGCTGGCGGCGGAGGTCGGCGACGATGGCTCTCGCGAGCGCCTCCTGCTCCTCGGTGCGGCCGCGATCGCGCACGACGTTGAAGTCGCAGTACGGGCAAATCCGCGCGCAGTAGGGCCAGTGGACGTAGACCCCGAGCGGCGGGGCCTCAGTCAAAGAGCGCGGCCTTGAGCTTGGCGAAGGCGCGGGCGCGATGGCTGATGGCGCCCTTCTCCGCCGGGTCCATCTCGCCGAAGGTCAGCCTGCCGCCTTCGGGAATGAAGATCGGGTCGTAGCCGAAGCCCCGCTCGCCGCGCGGCGGGAAGGTGAGCGTCCCGTCGATCCGCCCCTCGACCACCACCGCCGGTCCGTTCGGCCAGGCG
>JBLNCT010000099.1:0-4994 GCA_050260915.1 Parcubacteria group bacterium | reverse complement strand
CGATCCTCTCCTTCGACGGCTCGCGGGCCCGGGGGGGGGCCGGCCCCCCCCCGGGCCCGCGAGCCGTCGAAGGAGAGGATCGAGCCGCCGCCAGCAGCGACCGTCTCCACGTCCAACATCGGGCTGCGGAGTTTGGCTCCTGCCACGCGAGCTGTGTCGCGGCGTTCCAAGGCTCCCGCATAGCGACACACGTCCGTGGAGGTGCCGCCCATGTCGAAGCCGAGCGCGGCCTTGGCTCCGGCGGCTTCGGCGGTGCGGGCGACGCCGACCACGCCGCCCGCCGGGCCGGAGACGACGGCGTCCTTACCCCGGAAGGCTTCTGCGCGAACCAGCCCGCCCGCTGAGGTCATGAACCACAGCGGCGCGCCGTTCACCGCCTCGGCCACCTGCCGCACATACGCGCGCAACACCGGTGTCAGGTAGGCGTCTGCGATGGCGGTTTCGGCGCGGGGCACGAAGCGGGGGAGGGGCGAGGCTTCGCAGCTCAGCGTCACGTACTCGAACCCGGCCGCCTCCGCGATCTCGCCTGCCGCCAGCTCGTGCGCCGGATTAAGGTCCGAGTGCAGGAAGGCGATGGCGACGGAGGTGAAGCCGTCCGCACGCGCCGCTGCCAGCCGCGCGGCCAGCGCATCAACGTCGAGATGCCGGACCACCTCGCCAGACGCGCCCAGCCGCTCGACCGCCTCGACAACCCCCGCATACAACGGCTCGGGCCGGACGATCCGCAGCGCAAACAGGTCCGGCCGCGACTGGTCGCCGATCAGCACGCTGTCGGCAAAGCCCTCCGTGGTGACGAACAGCGTCTTGGCGCCCTTGCGCTCCAGCAGGGCGTTGGTGGCGACCGTCGTGCCCATCTTGATCGCCGCCACGCGCTCCGCCGGAAACGGCTCGCCCGGCGCCACGCCCAACAGCCGCCGCATCGCCTCGACCGCCGCATCCTCATAGGCCGGTGACGACGACAGCAGCTTCAGCGTGTGCTCCACGCCGGCAGGATCGACGCCGATGACGTCGGTGAAGGTGCCGCCGCGGTCGATCCAGAAGGTCCAGCAACCCTCGCGGGGCTCGGCGGTTGTCATGGCCGCTTCATACACATAGGCTTGGCTACGTTCCCCATGAGTTTCTGGCGCAACATAGCAAGCCTCGCGGCTCGACGCGTCGACGCCGCGGAGTGCCCCGACTGTCCTCCCGGCCTGCCGGGCGAGGACCCCGCCTTCACGACCGCCGTCACGGCGCTGGGCGCCAAGCTGTCGAAGGCAGACGGCCTCTCGCACCACGGGGAGTTCGCGGCCTTCACCACCGTGTTTCAGCCGGACGAGGGCTCCGAGCGCAACATCCGCTGGCTCTATGACCTCGCCCGCCAGACCACGCGCGGGTTCGAAAGCTACGCCCGGCGCCTCGCCAAGCGCTACCGCGGCTGTCCGCAGCTGCTCGAGGACGTGCTCGACGGCCTCTTCCACATCGCGGCGTCCGATGGGGTGGTGACGGCCGATGAGCTGGCCTACCTGGAGCGCGTCTCCGAGCTGTTTGGCCAATCGCCGCTGACCTTCCGCCGGCTGAAGGCGACGCACCTGGGACATGCCGAGGACGACCCGTACCTGGTGCTTGGCGTCCCGCACGATGCGCCCGACGAGGTGGTGCGCGCGGCCTGGAAGCAGCAGCTCTCCTCCGCCCACCCCGACCGCGCCCGCGCGCGAGGCCTGCCGGCCGAGTTCGTCGAGGTCGCCGAGGCCAAGGCCGCCGCCATCAACGCCGCGTTCGACACCATCTTGCGCGAACGCAAGGCGATCTCGGCCGCCAGCGCCGCATAATCGGGCCGCGCTTTAAGCAACCGGCAGCCATTCCGGGTGTTCAGTTGACGTTCAGGGCTCTTGAGCCGAAATATTCCTTTAGAACGCGCGTTTGGCGCGCGGCATGAGGAACGAATGGACAGGTTGACGACGAGCTGGGGGGCTTCCGGATCGGCGCGCAGGGGCCTCGCCTGGCTGGGCGGCCTTATCGCCACCGTGGCCGCGCTGACCATCGGCGCGATCCTGGCCGTATTCGCCGCCGCCACCGTCGTCGTCATGGCCCTGATGACCAGCGCGCTGCTCGCCTTCTCCGGCATCGCCGTCCGCGCCCGCCGCCGGGTGCATGCCCGCGCCGCCGACCCGACCCTGATCGAAGCCCGCCGCGTCGGCGGCCACCACTGGGTCGCCTACGGCTGGAACGAGCGTCGGTAGCCCGTAGGTCTTCCCCCTCTGGGGGAAGTCCCGGCGAAGCCGGGGTAGGGGGCATGCTGACTCGCCCCCTCAGTCAGCTTCGCTGACAGTTCCCCCAGAGGGGGAGCACTATTTCCGCCACGTCATACTTGCTCGCCTCCCGTGGTTAGGCTCACAGTCCCTTCAAACAACCGTTTGGAGGGTGACCCATGATCGGCGTTATCGCGACCTTGAAGGTGCAGGACGGCAAGGGCGCCGATCTGGAGAAGGTGTTCGGCGACCTGGCGGCCAAGGTGAAGGCCAACGAGGCCGGCTGTCTGATGTACCAGCTGACCAAGAGCCGGACCGAGCCCAACACCTACAAGGTGATGGAGATGTACGCCTCCGAAGAGGCGCTGAAGCACCACGGCTCGACCGACTACTTCCGCGCCGCGGGGCCGGGCATCGGCGCCTGCCTCGCGGGCCGTCCGGAGATCGAATACCTCGACGCCGTGGAGTAGCCCCCGATGGACCTGTCCTTTTCCCCCGAGGACATCAAGTTCCGCGACGAAGTCCGCGCCTGGATCGCGGAGAACTACGACGAGGACCTGCGCCGCCAGCTGTCGCAGTCGAAGAACGGCTATCTCGACAAGGCCGGCCAGATCCGCTGGCAGAAGAAGCTCGCGAGCCGCGGCTGGGCCGCGCCCGACTGGCCGGTGGAGTACGGCGGCCCGGGCTTCACGCCATCGCAGCGCTACATCTTCAACATGGAGATGAGCCTGGCCGGCGTGCCGACCTCCTCGCCCATGGGACTGAAGATGGTGGCGCCGGTGATCATGGCCTTCGGCTCCGACGAGCAGAAGAAGCAGCACCTGCCGCCGATCCTGAACTCCGACATCTGGTGGTGCCAGGGCTACTCCGAGCCCGGCTCCGGGTCCGACCTCGCGTCGCTGCAGATGCGGGCCGACCGCGACGGCGACTTCTATGTCCTGAACGGCTCGAAGATCTGGACCACCCATGCGCAGTGGGCCGACTGGATGTTCTGCCTGGTGCGCACCTCCTTCGAGGGCAAGCCGCAGAACGGCATCTCCTTCCTGCTGCTGGAGATGACGACGCCCGGCATCACCATCCGCCCCCTGCCCACGCTGGACGGCCCGCCGGACGGCCAGCAGGAGATCAACCAGGTCTTCTTCGAGAACGTCCGCGTGCCCGTCTCCAACCGCATCGGCGAGGAGGGAAGGGGCTGGACCTACGCCAAGTACCTGCTCGAGTTCGAACGCGGCAACGCCTACGCGCCCGGCCTGATGAAGATGCTGGAGAAGGTGAAGAAGATCGCCTCGCTGGAGGCGGCCGACAGCGGCGAACCCCTGATCCGCGACCCCGACTTCCGGCGCAAGCTGTCGGACATCGAGATCCGGGTCGAGGCGCTGAACGCCACCGAGCTTCGCATCTTCTCCGCCATGGGCTCGGGCCAGCCGGTGGGGCCGGCGTCATCGATGCTGAAGCTGACGGGGTCCGAGACCCAACAGGCGATCACCGAGCTGACGCTGGAGGCGGTCGGGAACTACGCCCTGCCGTTCGTCGAGGACACCTTCGCCCCGACCAACGAGCCGCGTCCGGGTCCGGATTACGCCGCGCCGGCCGCGCCCGCCTACTTCAACTACCGCAAGGCCTCGATCTACGCCGGGTCCAACGAGATCCAGAAGAACATCATGGCCAAGCTGGTGCTGGGGCTCTGAGCGGTACCCGACTCGGGCCAGACTGCCGGAACCGCAGACCCGCCTTCGGAGGTTGGGGCGCATGGATCAGCAGCGTAAATACAGCATCGTTCCCTGGGCGGCCGCCTTCATCGGCCTCGCACTGTTCGGGGTGTTTGTCGGCTGGGCCTTCTACGCCTCGGAGTCCCTGGGCGGCGGCTGGGAGAGCCTGCGGCCGATCCTGCCGTTCGTGATCGTGGGGCTCGTCGCGGTCGGCGGGCTGACGGGCGGGCTCATGTGGCTCGCCTTCTACTCATCCCGCCATGGCTACGACGAACCGTTCGAACTGGATGATGAGTAACGCCCTTCCCCCAGCTCGTCTGGGGGAAGTGGGCTGAGACGCGCAGCGGCGAAGCTCGATGGGGGAGTACCCCGACGGCTTGTGGCGCACAGAGGCGGTTCAATCCGAACTCCCCCATCGACCCTCCAGCTATCGCTGTCGGGCCACTTCCCCCACATGCGTGGGGGAAGAGCTACGCATTGAAGTTCAGCTTCAGGCCCGGGCGGGGCCAGCGGCACTTGTAGAGCTTGCCGGTGCCCGACGCCGTGATCCAGGCATCCTGCATGTCCGCGCCGCCGAAGCAGATGTTGGTGCAGAGCAGGTCCGGGAAGGCGTAGTGCTCGGTCGAGCCGTCCGGGTCGAAGGCGGTGATGCCGCCGTTGATGATGGTCGCGACGCACACCTTGCCGCCGGCCTCCACCGCCAGGCTGTCGAGCAGCTGGTAGCCCGGGAGGTTGCACACCACGCGCCCCGGCTGGAACGGCGGGCCTTCGGCCAGCTCGCCGGGCGCGGCGATATCGAACGCCCACAGCCGCCCAAGCGTCGTGTCGGCCATGTAGACCACCTTCTCGTCCGGCGAGAGACCGACGCCGTTCGGAGAGACGAAGTGGTCGCGCATCCGCTTGATGCTCGAGCCGTCGGGCAGGGCGTAATAGAGGGTGCCGAACTTGCGGCCCTCCGGCGTGGAGCAGCCGTGGTCGGTGAACCACATGCCGCCCTGCTTGTCGAAGACGAGGTCGTTGGGCCCGACCAGCTTCTTGCCCTCGCACTCGCTGTAGA
>JBLNCT010000098.1:0-31470 GCA_050260915.1 Parcubacteria group bacterium | reverse complement strand
GGGGGTGAGTGCAGAGTACTGACGGATAAGCGCGTGAGGCTCTGAGCCCACCAGCGCTCATCGCCCAATCTCAGCGGGCACACCCTCCACCCTGCCCTCCTCCCCTCGAGGGAGGAGGGTTTTAAGCCGCCTTCACCTCGTCCGGCTCGTAGACCGGCGCTTCTTCCGGGGCGAGGAGGGCCTTGCCGCGGATCAGGTCGGAGGCCTTCTCCGCGATCATGATGGTTGGCGCGTTGGTGTTGCCGCTAACGAGCGTGGGCATGACCGAGGCGTCGATGACGCGCAGGCCTTTAAGCCCAATCACCTTCAGCTCGGCGTCCACGACCGCCATTGGGTCGGTCTCCGCGCCCATCTTGCAGGTGCCGACGGGGTGGTAGATCGTCTCGGCGTTCTGGCGGATCCAGGCGTCGATCTCGGCGTCGGTCTGCGCGAGCGCGCTATCGCCGTGTTCCTTCGGCTGGTACTTCGCGAAGGCTTCCTGCGCCACGACCTTGCGCGCGATCTTCAGGCCTTCGCGCAGCGCGCGGCGGTCCTCGTCGGTCGACAGGTAGTTGGCGTAGATCGCGGGATCGGCGAACGGATCGGCGCTGGTCAGGCCGATGCGGCCCTTGCTCTCCGGCCGCAGCTGGCAGACGTGCAGCGAGAAGCCGTCCTTCTCGATCACTTCCTTGGCGTGGTCCTTCATGATCGCCAGCACCGCGTGGATCTGCAGGTCCGGCCGGTCGAGGTCGGGGCGCGAGCGGATGAAGGCGCCGCTTTCCAGCATGTTCTGCCGGCCCAGGCCCTTCTTGAAGAGCAGGTAGTTGAGGCCGACGCCGATCCGCTTCAGCCCCTTGTTGTAGGAGTAGGCGGTCTGGATGTTGCTGGTCTCCCAGCCGATGATGACGTCCAGATGGTCCTGGAGGTTGGCGCCCACGCCCTTGAGCGCATGCACCACCGGGATGCCGTGGCGCTTCAGCTCGTCCGGGTCGCCGATGCCCGACAGCTGCAGGATCTGCGGCGACTGCACCGCGCCGGCCGCCAGCAGCACCTCACGGTCGGCCCAGACAATGCGGCGCTTGGACTTGGCGTTCTTGGCGAACTCCACGCCCTTGCAGACGCCGTCCTCGACGATGAGCTTGGTCGTGCGCGCATGGGTGATGGTCGTCAGGTTCGGCCGGCCCAGCGCCTCGCGCAGATAGGCCGCCGCAGCGCTCCAGCGCCGCCCGTCCTTGATAGTCAGGTGGTAGGGCCCAAAGCCCTCCTGCTGGAAGCCGTTGAAGTCGTCGGTCGTCTTGAAGCCGGCCTGCTTGCCCGCCGCGATGACCGACGAATAGATGGCGTGGCCCGACTCGCCCTTGGAGACGTGCAGAGGCCCGGACTTGCCGTGGTACTTGCTGTCGCCGTCCTCCAGCGTCTCCGACCGCTTGAAGTAGGGCAGCACGTCCGCATAGGACCAGCCGCTCAGCCCCATCTGGCGCCACTGGTCATAATCGCGCGCGTGGCCGCGGATGTAGATCATGCCGTTGATCGACGACGAACCGCCCCAGCCCTTGCCGCGCGGCCACCACAGGCGGCGGTTGTTCAGGTTCGGCTCGGGCTCGGTCCAGAAGCCCCAGTTGTGCGGGCCCTTGTCCTTGATCAGCTCGCCCACGCCGGCCGGCATGTGGATCAGGATGTTGGCGTCCTTGCCGCCCGCCTCCAGCAGGCAGACCTTGACGTCCGGGTCCTCCGTCAGCCGCGCGGCCAGCGTGCAGCCGGCGGACCCCGCCCCGATGATGACGTAGTCGAAGTGATCTTTGGCGGCGGCCATTCTAAGGGCGCTCCTGTCCAGGTTATCGTTGTTCTGTTTGGCACCTTCGCGCGCAGGCGGCGCTGTAGCAAGGGGTTCCCGGAGAGTGAAGATGACGCGTCTTTATCCAGTCCTCGCCTTCGCCGTTCTGCTCGCCGCATGCGGGCGAGAAGCGCCGAAAACACCGCCCGCGCCTGCCCCGGCGGCGTCACCGGCCATCGCAGGAAGCGCCGTCGTCGATCCCAAGCGAGTTCCGGCCGCCTTCCAGGGCGTCTGGGCGGCGACGGAAGAGGACTGCGCCAAGGTCTCCGAAACCCGACTGACGGTCGGCGCCGACAGCCTCACCTTCTACGAGAGCCATGGTCCGGTCGGTCGTGTGGAGGCTGCCGGCCCCGACGAGATCATCATCCACGTCCCGCTGACCGGCGAGGGCGAGACCAGCGAACGCACCTTCCGCTATCGCCTCATCAACGGCGGTTCGGGCCTGTTCGATGTGCGAAACGGCCTGACCCGCATCCGCTGCCCGGCTACTTAGTTCATTGACTTTTAAGGCGTTGGGGCCCATCTCAGGCCCGCGCGATAGTCGCGCTATCTGGCTGAGCAGCCGCGTGAGGGACCATTCCGGTCCACCTGCCGCTCGCCGAGGTTCACTTCATAAGACGCCTGGACACGCGGGGCGTCGCACTTTGACCCCGCGTCGACGACCCGCGCGCCATTGAGGCGGCGCGGCCAGCGCCGCACATCTGAAAGCTACTTTCTTGAACGACTTCAATTCGCTTGGGCTCTCGAAGCCCATCCTCCAGGCGCTCGCGTCGGAGGGCTACACCCAACCCACCCCCATCCAGGCGCAGGCGATTCCGCTGGTGCTGGAAGGCCGCGACCTGCTGGGCATCGCCCAGACCGGCACCGGCAAGACGGCGGCCTTTGCGCTGCCGATCCTGCAACGCCTGGCGGCTGACAAGAAGCCCGCGCCCCGTCGCGGCTGCCGCTGCCTGGTGCTTTCGCCGACGCGTGAGCTGGCGACCCAGATCGCGGACAGCTTCAAGGCCTACGGCAAGAACCTCGGCCTCTCGGTCGCCGTCGTGTTCGGCGGCGTGAAGTACGGCCCGCAGGTCCGCGCGCTGGCCGCCGGTGTCGATGTGCTGGTCGCCACGCCGGGCCGCCTGATCGACCACCTCGAGCAGAAGGTCGCCAACCTGTCGGAGGTCGAGGTCTTCGTGCTCGACGAGGCCGACCAGATGCTGGACCTGGGCTTCGTGGTGCCGATCCGCAGGATCGCCAAGCTGCTGCCGCACAAGCGCCAGAACCTGTTCTTCTCGGCCACCATGCCGAACGAGATCGGCAAGCTGGCCGGCGAGCTGCTGAAAGAGCCGGCCAAGGTCTCCGTGACCCCGGCCGCGACCACCGTCGAGAAGATCGACCAGAAGGTTCTCTTCATCGAAAGCGCCCGCAAGCGCGCCCTGCTGGCCGACCTGTTCGCGGACGAGACGATGAAGCGCGTGCTCATCTTCACCCGCACCAAGCGCGGCGCCGATCGCGTGGCCAAGCAGCTGGGCGTCGTCGGCGTCGAGGCTGCGGCCATCCACGGCGACAAGACGCAAGGCCAGCGCGAGCGCTCGCTCGCGGCCTTCCGCGCCGGGACCGTGCAGGCGCTGGTCGCCACCGACATCGCCGCGCGCGGCATCGACGTGGACGGCGTCACCCACGTCGTCCAGTACGAGCTGCCGAACGTGCCGGAAGCCTACGTCCACCGCATCGGCCGCACCGCGCGCGCCGGCGCGACCGGCATCGCCATCGCCTTCTGCGGCGAGGAAGAGCGCACCCTGCTGCGGGATATCCAGCGCGTGACGCGCCAGACGATCCCGTCATGGGACCGCCGCAACGATCGGGCGCTGGGCGCCTCGGAAGCCGCGCTCCGCGCAGCCGAGCCGGCGCAGGCCGCCGAAAAGCCGCGTCAGCAGCAGCAGAAGCGCAAGGCCCACGGCCAGCCGCAACCGCAGCACCGCCCGGTCCACCGTCCGGACGCCTACAACCCACTGACGGACGCGGGCCAACAGGCGAAGAAGAAGCCGAGGCGGCGGAACCGCTCACGCAACCGCGCGGCGGCGAAGGCTTCGGCCTAAACCCTTCTCCCCTTGCGGGAGAAGGTGGCCCGCGAAGCGGGTCGGATGAGGGGTTTCTCAAACCTCGACGAAGCGGATGCGCTGAATCGCAGCTGAAGCGATCATCGACCCCTTACCCCAACCCCTCTCCCGCAAGGGGAGAGGGGCTTTACCGCCCCTTCCACTGCGGCGCGCGCTTCTGCGCGAACGCCAGCGGGCCTTCCTTGAAGTCCTCGGACTGGAAGAGCGCGGCGATGGCCGGGTACTTGCCCTGCCCCCGGATCGCCGCTTCCAAGGTCGGCTCGTCCAGCCCCTTCATCACCGCCTCCTTCGAGGCGCGAATCGACATCGGGCTGCACTCGCTGATCATCTGCGCCCAGCGCTTGGCCTCGCTCATCAGGTCCGCGGCCGGCACCACCGCGTTGACGAACCCAAGCTCCTGACCTTCCGCGGCCGAAACGCGCCGCGCCGTCAGGATCATGCCCATGGCGCGCTTGAGGCCGATGGCGCGCGGCAGCCGGTGCATGCCGCCGGCCAGCGCCGCCAGACCCACGCGCGGCTCCGGCAAGGCGAACACCGCGCTGTCCGCCGCAATGATGATGTCGCAGGCGAGCGCGATCTCGAACCCGCCGCCCATCGCCACCCCGTTCACCGCCGCGATCAGCGGCTTGTTGAGGTCGAACCGCGAGGTCAGCCCCGCGAAACCCGACGGCGGCGAGCCCATCTTGCCGCCGCCCGCCTGGTGCTTGAGGTCGTTGCCGGCCGAGAACGCCCGGTCACCCGCGCCGGTGACGATGGCCACCCACTGCTCCGGGTCGTTCGCGAAGTCGTTGAACACCTCGTCCAGCTCGAAGTGCGCCGGCGAGTGCAGCGCGTTCATCACCTCCGGCCGGTTCAGGGTGACGATGGTGACCGGCCCTTCCCGGTCCACGCGGACGAATTCGTAGGCCACGGCAGTCTCCATGTTTCGATCTTCCCCCTCTGGGGGAAGTACCGGCGAAGCCGGGGATGGGGGCCAGCTGACTCGCCCCCTCACCCCGCTTCGCGGGGAGCTCCCCCAGCGGGGGAGCATCAAGCTCGCGCCCCTTCCCTACCGTCCGTCAACGCACCTCTTTGAGATCGCGGCGGTAGCGCTTCCAGTTCTCCACGTAGTGGTGCGCGCTGGCCTGCAGGATCATCGCCTGGTGGTCGCTCACCTCGCGAACCACCTTGCCCGGCGCGCCCATGACCAGCGAGTTGTCCGGGATCTCCTTGCCCTCGGTGATCAGGACGTTGGCGCCGATCAGGCAGTTCTTCCCGATCTTCGCGCCGTTCAGGATGATCGAGCCGATGCCGATCAGCGAGTTGTCGCCGATGGTGCAGCCGTGAAGCATGACGAGGTGCCCGACCGTCACGTTCGCGCCGATGGTCAGCGGCACGCCCGTGTCGGTGTGCAGCACCGAGCCGTCCTGGATGTTGGAGTTCTCGCCGATGGTGATCGGGTCGTTGTCGCCCCGGATCGTCGCGCCCCACCAGATGGACGCATCCTTCTTCAGGATGACGTTGCCCATCACGGAGGCGGTGGGCGCGATCCAGTATTCGTCTTCGGCGGGAAGCTGGGGGGAGACGGCGCCCAGGGAATAGACCGGCATGCAAATTCTCGTGTGGTTGAACAGGTGGGCTGCTTAACCGTTTCGAAAAGCGGCTAGGATCATCCTAGTCGGGCGATTCGGGGGGACGCAAAGCCTCCCGCATCCCACCGCGAGGGACATCCCTTGCGGGCCTCTTCGATACGGAGAGCCGGGTGTCGCGTTTGGTTTGCCGGAGGCTCAGGCCTCCGCCCACCGCCGGAAGCGTCAGCGAGCCGCCTGGCCGCGCACGCCGCGACATTCAACCTGTTCAACCCGATCCAAGGGCGAGCCGCTGTGGCCTCGCCCTTTTTTCATGCCCCCAACGGAGGAATGCATGACCAAGCGTGCTCTGAAGCGGATGGTGCGCGAAGGCGCTTTCGACCCCGCCCAGTTCCAGCAGGACGACGGCAAGATCCGCCGCCTGCCGGTGGGCGCCGGCTGGTCTCCGCTGGGGCATACAAACGACGATCGCGAGCAGGGCTACCTCAAGACAATAAAACCAAAGTCGCCGGGGCAGGCAGCGCTGATGGAAGCCATCGACGAGAAGAACCTCGTCCTGGCGCTCGGCCCCGCCGGCACCGGCAAGACCTACATCGCCATCACCAAGGCCGTCGAAGCCCTGGAGAGCGGCAAGGTTGGGCGGATCGTGCTTTCCCGTCCCGCCGTTGAGGCGGGCGAGTCCATCGGCTTCCTGCCCGGTGAGATGGAGGACAAGCTCGCGCCGTACCTGCGGCCCCTCTACGACGCCCTGACCGACCGGCTGTCCATGAAGCGGGTCCGCGCCCTGATGGCCGAGGGCGCCATCGAGATCGCCCCCGTCGGCTTCATGCGCGGACGCACCCTCAACAACGCCTTCGTGGTCATCGACGAGGCCCAGAACTGCACCTACGTGCAGCTGAAGATGCTGCTGACCAGGCTCGGCTGGCACTCGACCATGGTGGTGACGGGCGACCCGAACCAGTCGGACCTGCTTCCCGAAATGAGCGGCCTGGCGCCTGTCGCCGAACGCCTGGAAGCCGTGGGCAACATAGCCGTCGTCCGCCTGGCCGACCGCGACATCGTCCGCCACCCGCTCGTGGCGGATATGCTTGGGGTGCTGTGATGAAAGCGGGGCGGTCTAGTTGTCGGCCCAAGGGTTGTAGACAGGACCGCCCCAAACCTCGAAATCGCGAACATTCCGGGTGACGAGCGTCAACCCGTGAACATCGGCCGTGGCTGCGATGAATGCGTCCGCGATGGATATTGGGCGCCCAGCGTCAAGCGACCGGGCACGGATTACTCCGCACCTGTCGGCGACCACCTCGGTGATCGGCAGAAGATTGTCTTCAAACAGGAGCGGCAACTCGAAAACCAGCCACTGCTCCAGCGCTGCACGCCGCCTGCCCAATGGCAGCCGTTCAATCCCGAGCCTTATTTCCGCGATCGTCGCGACGCTCAGGTGCGTAAGGCTGAAGTCCAGCTCCTTCAGTCTCCCTATAACCGTGGAATCGGGCCGCGCCTGCATGAACTCCGACACGACATTGGTGTCGAGCAGGCTATTCAAATTCGATAACTCGGCCGATGTCCGGATTACGCTCGATCTTCAGACCGGAGCCCTTCAGCGGCGAGCGCTCGAGAAACTCGTAAACTGTCTTGGGCTTCTGCGTCCGCCGCGCCCACTCCTCGGCAGACACGACCACTGCGGCGTCACGGCCATTGCGCGTGATGTGCTGCGGGCCTTCAGAGCGAGCTCGCTCTACGAGTTCGCTGAACTTCGCCTTGGCTTCGGCGACGCTCCAGGCGTCATCTGGCATCACGCACCTCCGTGACCATAATGACCAAGATAGTCATTATGGTCATCAACGCAAGCACACTCAGGCGTCGAGAGCTTCTTTGCGCGCCGTGACCTTGGCGGCTTGGCGCTCGCCTTTCCAGAAGGTGCGCTTTGTCCAGCGCAGGTGCTTCCACCACTCGCCGGCGGGCGTGAGGATGCCCTTCTTCACGGTCGCCATGGTGGCTTGGCCTCTACTCCAAATCCTCGGCGAGGATGGCCATTTCGAACAGGAAGGAGCCGTCCTCGTCTTCGTCTTCGTAGATGACGCCGATGAACTCGCCGGCGAGTTCGACCTCGCAGGAGTCCTTCTGCTTGGGCCGGGCCTTCAGGGCGATGTGCGGATTGCCGAAGGTGCGCTTCAGGTGCGCGGTGATCCGCTGCATGTCCTTCTCGTCCACGGGAACTCCTTTGGGTGGTTTCGCCGGGGAACCTAGCCGCCTGAGCGGCAAGGGCAAGCGCCTAGATGCTGTAGTCGTAGACGATGTCGGCCAGGGTGTGGTCCATGCTGCGCGCCGGCTCATCGCACGTCGGGCAGTTGACCAGCCGCGCGGGCACGCCGGCCGCAGTGCAATGCGGTGGCACAGGCTTCAGCACGACCGAGCCGGACGCGATCTTGGCGTACTCGCCGATCTCGATGTCGCCGAGCACCTTGGCGCCGGCGCCCAGCAGTACGCCTTTGCCGATCTTCGGGTGGCGGTCGCCGCGTTGGGCGCCCGTGCCGCCGAGCGTCACGCCGTGCAGCATGGAGACGTCGTCGCCCACCACGGCCGTCTCGCCGATGACGATGCCGGTGCCGTGGTCGATGAAGACGCCCTTGCCGATGCGCGCGGCCGGATGGATGTCGACGGCGAAGACTTCGCTCCCCTGGCTCTGAAAGTGCAGCGCCAGCGTTTCGCGGCTGTGGGTCCACAGCCAATGGGCGACCCGGTGCGTCTGCAGCGCGAGGAAGCCCTTGAAGAACAGGAACGGCTGGACGTAGCCCTTGCAGGCCGGGTCGCGCTCATAGACGGCCTTGAGGTCGGCTTCGGCGGCGGCCACCAGCGCCGGATCGGCGGCGAACGCCTCGTCGGCGATCTCGCGGGCGCTCATGGCGGAGAGCTCCTGGTCGCCCAGCTTGCGGGCGAGCTGGAACGACAGCGCGTCGGCCAGATGGTCGTGCGAGAGGATCACGGTGTTGAGGAGAGACGCCAGCGCCGGCTCGTCGCGCGCGGCGCGTTCAGCCTCGTTGCGCAGGCTCGCCCAGACGGGCGGCGGCGCGGTCGACGCAACGACTTCCAGACGCTGCTTGGCCATGATGGTCTCTCCCAAGTCCCCGTCAGCCTAGCACAAGAGCCGCCAGGCCGCTCTCCAGTTCGCCCTTCGACGCCATATGGTGGACGCGAAGCAGCATCGCCACTGTGAGCGCGTCCTTGATGTGGCCGGCCGTCGCGGCCTCCAGCGCCTCGGTGAAGGGAACGCGGGCGAGCGCGAGGTCCTCCGTCTCATCGGGGTCCTTCGCGGCCGGCGAGAAGCCGGTGGCGAGGAAGCCGAATGCGACCTCGTCGGTGATGGAATTCGATAGCTGCACCTGAAGGATTCGGCGCCACTCAGCCGCCTCCAGCCCGCATTCCTCCCGAAGCTCGCGCTTGGCGGCCTCCAGCGGGTCTTCATTGAGCTTGCCGCCACCTTCGGGGATTTCCCAGCTGTAGTCGGCGAAGACGAAGCGGTTTTGGCCGACCAACGTGACCGTGCCGTCCTCGTGCAGCGGCAGGACGGCGATGGCGTGGTTCTTCATGTGCACGACGCCATAGAGCGCAGGCTTCCCCGTGGGCGCCACCGCGTCGTACTGCCGGACCGCCAGCCACGGGTTCTCGAACGCGGTCCGCTCGTTGGCCCGCGTCCACGGTTTGCCGTGCGGGACGAGCCACGCTGGTTTATGAGCTTTCCTGTCCATCGAAGGAGCCGCTTAGCGGCCGATGCGCCACCACAGGGTTAACGAGGGGCGACCGTGACCGTTTCCATTCCGCCAGCGCCCGAGTTCGGCGAGCCTTTGCCCAACATGCCGGCGTCCGAGGTGCTGGCCTTCCTGGCGCGCCGCCGCTCGGCCGCGGCGCTGACGCTGCACGCGCCCGGGCCGACGCCGCTGGAATTGGACGAGCTGCTGCGGCTGGCCGCCCGCGTGCCCGACCACGGCAAGCTCGGTCCCTGGCGATTTGTGATCCTCGAAGGGGACGGCAAGGCCGCCTACGCGGACCGTCTTGAGCGCATTGCCGCCCACCGGCCGGACGGCGCCAAATGCGTCACCAAGCTCGCCAAGCTGAAGACGCCGCCGATGGGCGTGGCGGTGGTCTCGCATGTGACCCACGGCGAAATCCCTGACTGGGAGCAGGTGCTGTCGGCGGGCGCGGTCTGCACGACGCTGCTCTATGCCGCGACCGCCATGGGCTATGGCGCGAACTGGATCACCGACTGGTACGCCTATGACGAGCAGGCGCGCGCCGCTCTGGGCCTCTCGCCGACCGAGCGGATCGCGGGGTTCGTGTTTATCGGCACGCCCGCGGAGGTCCCTCTGGAGCGGGTGCGGGCGGAGTTGGCGGCGCGCGTAACGGTCTGGAAGCCTTGAGCTAAAAAGGTGCTCCCCCTCTGGGGGAGCTGTCGCGAAGCGACTGAGGGGGCGAGTCAGCATGCCCCCATCCCCGGTTTCGCCGGTGCTTCCCCCAGAGGGGGAAGACCTAACCCCGGCCCCGATATGGCGCGACGCCCTGGTCCGGGACCCATAGCCCCTCCGGCGCCGGGCCCGTCTGCCAAAAGACGTCGATGGGGATGCCGCCGCGGGGGTACCAGTAGCCGCCGATGCGCAACCACTTCGGCTCGGCGACCTCGACGATCCTGCGGCCAACGGCGACGGTGACGTCCTCGTGGAAGCCGCCGTGGTTGCGGAAGGCGCTGAGGTAGAGCTTCAGCGACTTGGACTCGATCAGCCACTCGCCGGGCGCGTAGTCGATCACGAGATGCGCAAAGTCCGGCTGGCCCGTCACGGGGCAAAGCGAGGTGAACTCCGGCGCCACGAACCGCGCCAGGTAGAGCACGTCCGCCTGAGGGTTGCGCACACGCTCCAGCACCGCCTCTTCGGGAGACGCGGGCGCGTTCACCGCGCGGCCGAGCTGGGTCAGCTGCTCATTCATGCGGGAGCGATAGCCCCGCGCCCTTCACGCTGCAACTTCCCTTCCCCTCCGTCAGACGGGATAGAAGAGCGGAAACGAAGGAGGCGACGATGGACGGACGGGATTTCGCAGGCTGGGTCGTGGTGGTCACCGGGGCCTCGACCGGACTAGGCCGCGCCATCGCCGTGGAGACCGCCTCGCGCGGGGCGGCTGCCGTGATCGTCAACTACGCCTCCAGCGCCGCCGAGGCGGAAGAGACCGCCAATCTCGTGCGCAACGAAGGCGCCGACGCGATCCTCGTGCAGGGGGACGTGGCCGAGGACGCCGACTGCAAGAAGATCGTCGCCGCTGCCGAGCCTTTCGGCCGGATCGACGCGCTGTTCAACAACGCCGGCACGACCGTCTTCGCGCCCAACCACGCCGACCTCGACGCCGTCTCCGGCGACGACTTCCTGCGGCTCTATCGCGTGAACGTCGTCGGGGCCTACCAGATGGTCCGCGCCGCGCGTGCGCTGCTGGAAGCGGCCCCGCAGCCGGGCGCGGTCGTCAACACTGCGTCGATCGCCGCCGTCACCGGCATCGGCTCGTCGGTCCCCTACGCAGCCTCCAAGGGCGCGATGACGACCATGACGCTGTCGCTGGCTCGGGCCCTGGCGCCGAAGATCCGCGTCAACGCCATCTGCCCCGGCTTCATCGACACCCCGTGGTTCGGCAAGGCCATGCCCGAAGAGCGCGTGCAGCGAATCCGCGAGGGCACCGCCGCTTCCGTCCCGCTGAAGGTCGCCTCCACCGCCGAGGACATCGCCGGCGCCGCCGTGTTCCTGGCCGCGCCCGCCTCGCGCCACATCACCGGCGAGACCCTGCTGGTCGATGCGGGCCTGCACCTCGGCTACGCCCCGATGGGCATGCGCTAGGCGCCCATTTTTTGAGCGAAACGCCGATCTCGCGCGCAACAACAGCACAGCCTTGCGCGCTCATGCTTCCTCAAGGCCCGCGGCGTTAGGCGGGACCCGCTGCATCGCCGATGTTGGCGGCGTCGAACCGCCTGGGGGGCGCGTTCGGCGAACAACAAGGGGATAACGAATGAAAGTCCTGAAGCTTGCTCTCTGCGCCGCGGCCGCCTCGTTGCTGACCGCTGGAGCCGCCTCCGCCGCGCCGGACGTCGCGTTCAATGTCGGCGCCACCACCGACTACGTGTTCCGCGGCCTGACGCAGAACAACTTCGACCCGACCGCGTTTGGCGGCGTGGACGTCAGCGAGGGCCAGTTCTACGCCGGCGCCTGGACCTCCGGCGTGTCGTTCGCCGACGCCGAAGTCGACCTGTACGGCGGCTACAAGCCGACGCTGGGCCCGGTCAGCCTGGACCTGGGCGTGATCTACTACGGCTACGTCAACGACACGATCGCCACCGGCAACGCCGCCTACTGGGAAGGCAAGGTCGCGGCGTCCCTCCCGCTTGGCCCGGCCTCGGTCGGCGCCGCCGTCTACTACTCGCCGGAGTTCTTCGGTGAGACCGGACAGGCGACCTATTACGAGGTCAACGGCTCGACCAGCTTCCGCAACGCCACCATCTCCGGCGCGGTCGGCGAGCAGATGCTCGACAAGAAATATTACGGCGTCGACAGCTACATGACCTGGAACCTGGGCGTGACCGTGCCGGTCACCGACAAGTTCTCCCTCGACGCCCGCTACATCGGCACCGACGACGACGCCGCCACCGCGGGCGCCGGCGCCCAGGTCGACAAGTTCGTCGGCACCATCAAGGCGACCTTCTAGTCGTCCCCCACCCGCGCACGACAAAGCCGCCGCGAACCTCCTCGCGGCGGCTTTTTTTCATCGTGGTAGGGACGGTGGGACTCGAACCCACACTTGGTCGCCCAAAGCGGATTTTAAGTCCGCTGCGTCTACCATTCCGCCACGTCCCCGGCGGCTCAACCCTTACGCCAGAGGCTTGGGGCCGTCGAGGCGGGGGTCTTCCGCGGGCGCCGCGTGGCGCAGCTGTTCGCGCCGGAGTTCCTGCTCGGCCATCTGGCGCCAGGCCGCAGCCAGCTCGAGAAGCCGGTCGCGATGTTCGTCGAGGCTCATCTGGCGAGCGTTCGCTTCGACAGCGGCGGCCCTTTCCAGGTAGTCGGCGGCGCGGGTCATGCCAAAATCACACACTCGGGTTGCGGCTGCCGCTCTGACTGCAAGAGCCGCGCCAAATCGCCGCGCCCGATTCGGCCCGCTAGCCTTCGACCTCGGTGATGCGGCCGACGCCCGCGCCCCGAAGCGCCTCGGTCAGCTCGGCGACGGTCGCGTCCACCTCGGCCGCGTCTCGGCCCCGGATGACCAGGTTCGAGCCGTAGCCCTCGGCGGAGAAGAACGGATAGCTGCCGAGCGACAGGTCCGGGTGGGCCTTCGCCACGGCTTCCAGCGGCGCGGCGATAGCGCCCTCGCCCGAGCCGTCGATGCGCACGGTGCGGGCGATCACCACCGCCCCGCCCTTCAGCCGGTGGCCGATGTCCTCCAGCATGCCGCGCATGATCTGGGGCACGCCGGCCAGCACGAAGACGTTGCCGATCTGGAAGCCGGGCGGGCCGTTCACGGGGTTCTTCACCAAGCTGCCGCCCTCCGGCACCCGCGCCATCCTGCGCCGCGCGGCGTTCAGCTGGTCGCCCCAGCGCGACAGCATCATCTCAAGGATCTCGGGGTGCTCGTAGAGCGGCACGCCGAACGCCTTGGCCACGCAGTCGGCGGTGATGTCGTCGTGCGTCGGGCCGATGCCGCCGGTGGTGAACAGGTAGTCGTAGCGGCTGCGCAGCGCATTCACCGCCTCGACGATTTCGTCCTCGTCGTCGCCGACGACGCGGGCCTCCTTAAGGTCGACCCCGTGGGTCCCGAGGAAGCGGGCGATGGCGTTCAGGTTCACGTCCTGGGTGCGGCCGGACAGGATCTCGTCGCCGATGATCAGGACCGCGGCCGTCGAGACCTCACTCGCCATTTCGCCCGCCCTTCCCTATCTGTCGCCGCTCCTTCTCACCTAGGCCGCACATGCTCTTCCCGCAACCGCTCGTCAGGGGCCGGCTGGTCCAGCGCTACAAGCGCTTCTTCGCCGACGTCGTGCTGGACGACGGCGCGGAGACGACCGCCCATTGTCCCAATCCGGGAGCGATGCTGGGCCTGAACGACCCCGGCCTCGGCGTGTGGCTGTCGCGCTCGGATGATCCGAAGCGCAAGCTGGCGCACACGCTGGAGATGGTCGAGGCCGACGGCGGGCTGGTGGGCGTCAACACCATGAAGCCGAACCGGCTCGTGGCCGAGGCGCTGGCCGAGGACGCCATCCCCGAGGTCGCGGGCTACGAGAGCATCCGGCGCGAGGTGAAGTACGGCGCGAACAGCCGCGTGGACTTCCTGCTGGAGAGCCCGGGCAAGCCGCCGGTTTGGCTCGAAGTGAAGAACTGCCATTTCCGCCGCGAAGGGCCGCTGGCCGAGTTCCCCGACTGCGTCGCCGCGCGCTCGACCAAGCACCTGCGCGAGCTCGCCGCCGTGGCGGCGCGGGGCGACCGGGCCGTGGTGCTGTTCGTCATCCAGCGCACTGACTGCGAGGCGTTCGCCGCCGCGGCCGACAAGGACCCGGCGTTCAGCGGCGCTCTGGCCGAGGTCGCCGACGCCGGCGTCGAGGTCCTACCCTACGTCTGCGACATGAGCCCGGCGGAGATCCGCATCGCCCGCCGGGCCCACTGGCGTCGTTAGGCTACTTGGCGCTCGTGCCCTTGGTCTTGATGGCCAGGCTGCAGGTCGCGGCCACATCCGGGAGCCCATCGCCGTCGAGGTCTCCGGCGCTGACCGGGGCCGCGCGGTAGCTCACCGAGCCGGCTTCCGAGGCCTGCGTCGCCGCCGTCATCTTCTTTCCGGACGCCTGACCCGACGCAGCATCCCTGGGTGCGAGGACGCCGCCCGACGCCTGAGCGGCCTCGATGACGGGCGGCGAGCTGTCGACCGTCCATCTCCCGCCGGCCTGCTCGCACTTGAGTTGATCGGCGCCCTTCTCCGTCTGGGCCTGGGCGGAACTCGTCAGACACACGCAAACAATCAACGCGGCCGGCGCGGCCAGGCCTTTTACGATGTTGCCGATGGACATGGTTGTCTCCCCCTGTTGGCCCTCACAGCCAAGCTTGGCCACCATGAACCATGGCTGAACGGGTGAAAAGCCGCGGGGCGAGACGTTGAAGTTCCGCCTCAGGCTTGCGACATAGACCGCATGGCTTTCACCGACGATGTCCTGGAGGCGGACACCCGCACGGGACACATCAAGATCCACAGCCCCGAGGACTTCGAGGGCATGCGCCGCGCGGGCCGTCTGGCCGCCGAGTGCCTCGACATGCTCGTGCCTCATGTGAAGCCGGGCGTCTCGACGGGCGAGCTGGATGACCTGGCCCGTGAATTCGTGCTGGAGCGCGGCGGCCTGCCGGCGTGCCTGGGCTATCGCGGCTATGGCCATACGCTCTGCATCTCGCCCAACCACGTCGTCTGCCACGGCATCCCGGGTGAGCGGACGCTGCGCGAGGGCGACATCATCAACATCGACGTCACCGTGATCGTCGACGGCTGGCACGGCGACACGAGCCGCATGTATGGCGTCGGCGCGGTCGGCACCCGCGCGCGGCGGCTGGTCGACGTGACGTACGAGGCGCTGGAGCGTGGGCTCGCCGCCATCAAGCCGGGCGCCACGTTCGGCGACATCGGCTACGCGATCCAGAACTACGTCGAGGCCATGCGCTGCTCGGTGGTGCGTGACTTCTGCGGCCATGGCGTGGGGCGCGTGTTCCACGACAGCCCCAACGTGCTGCACTTTGGCCGGCCGGGATCTGGCGAGGTGCTGCAGCCCGGCATGTTCTTCACGGTCGAGCCGATGGTGAACCTGGGCAAGCACCAGGTGAAGCTGCTCTCCGACGGCTGGACGGCGGTGACGCGCGACAAGTCCCTGTCGGCGCAGTGCGAGCACTCGGTCGGCGTGACAGAGACGGGCGTGGAGATCTTCACCGCATCGCCCGCGGGCCTCTTCAAACCACCCATCGTCGAGGGCTGAAGCGCCGCCATGGGGGGAGGCGTTTCGGAAGCGGGCGTTAAGGCCCACCACCTCGGCCACCGCGAACGGCTGCGCGAACGGGCGCTTAAGGGTGGGCTCGAGGCGCTGCCCGACTACGAGCTCCTGGAGCTCTACCTCTTCCGCACCTTCCCGCGCGGGGACGTCAAACCCCTGGCCAAAGCGCTGATGGCGCGGTTCGGGTCGTTGAACGGCGTGCTGTCGGCCTCCATCGAGGAGCTGAAGACTGTGGCCGGCGTCGGGGATGCAGCCGCCGCCGACCTCAAGATCATGCATGAGGCCACCCTGCGCCTTGCCCGGGAGAGCGTGCAGAAGCGCACCGTCATCTCCTCATGGTCGGCCCTGCTCGGCTACGTGCGCGTAGCCCTCGCCAACGAGGCCCGCGAGCAGTTCCGCGTCTTCTTCCTCGACAAGAAGAACCAGCTGATCGCCGACGAAGTCATGAACCGCGGCACGGTCGACCACGCGCCCGTCTATCCGCGCGAAGTCATGCGCCGCGCCCTCGAGCTCTCCGCCAGCAGCATCATCCTCGTCCACAACCACCCGTCCGGCGACCCGACGCCCTCGCCAGCGGATGTCGACATGACCAAGCAGATCGTCGAAGCGGGCCGCTCCCTGCGCGTCTCCGTCCACGACCACCTCGTCGTGGGGCGGGAAGGCGTGGCGAGTTTCAAGGCGCTGGGGCTGTTTTAAGCTATCTATCGAGCCAAATCGGAGCTAATCATCCTCAATCGCATTGAGGTATGTCATGAGCACGCGTGTCATCACCGCCCACGTCCCCACGCCCCTGGCTGAAAAGGTGGACGATCTCGCTTCGCGCCTCGATCGCTCACGAGGGTGGATTATGAAGCAGGCGCTCGCCGCCTGGGTGGAGCGTGAGGAAGAACACCACCGCCTCACCCTGGAAGGGCTGGCTGACGTCGATGCGGGTCGGCTGGTCGACCATGCCGACGTTCAGGCTTGGGCGGACAGTCTCTCTACAGACAAGCCGCTGCCCTTGCCGAAATGAGGCTTCACTGGACCGGCAAAGCCGTCTCAGATCTCGGCCGGCTGCACGATTTCCTCGCACCGGTAAGTCCCAGAGCTGCAGCCGACACAATCCAAGCACTGGCGCGTGCGCCGTTGAAGCTGCTTGAGCGACCGCGGTTGGGTACACGACTGGAAACCTACGACGACCGCGAGGTTCGGCGGATATTCGTCGGCGACTACGAGCTTCGCTATGAGATCGCGGGCGACACGATCTATGTGCTGCGTCTGTGGCATGGTCGGGAAGATCGCTAGCTGCCAAGTCGTGTCAGCGCTTCTTCGATGAACCCCGCCTGTCCCGGCAAGATTTTGCGGAGCGCCTCTTCCGGTCCAACCCACGCAACGCGGTCGATTTCGGGGAACGCCTGCATCCGTCCGGAACGGCGCGGCCACTCCATCTCGAACAGGTTGCTGCGAAAGGTGGTGAGGTCGGGGTCGGACTCGATCAGCCAGCAGTAGACGGTCTTGCCGCCTTTTTGCTTCAGCGGGGTGAGTTCGGTGAAGTCCCCGGAGACCCTCTGGCCGGTCTCCTCCTCGAATTCGCGCAGCGCGGCGGCGAGGGTCTCTTCGCCTTCGCCGATCAGGCCCTTGGGGATCGACCAGGCGCCCTCGTCGCGGTTGGCCCAGAACGGGCCGCCGGGGTGGGCGAGGAGGAACTCCGGGGCGCCGTCGCGCAGGCGATAGACCAGCAGTCCGGCGCTCTTCTCCGGCATCAGCTGAGCGCCGCGCGCTCCCACTCCAGGAACTCCGGCGCCTCCAGCAGGCGCGCCGCATACTCGCCGCAGCGGCCGTCGTCGCCGTAGTCGGAGAGGTGGACGCCGTAGCTGCGGAAGCGGGTCGCGACAGGCGTATAGAAGGCGTCCGCGATCGACCAATCGCCGCCCAGCAGGAACGGCCCGCCGAAGCGCTCCAGCAGTTCGCTCCATAGCTCGACGATGCGGCGGACGTTCTTCTGGGTGGCTTCGGAAATCTCGACGACCGTGCGGGTGTCGAGCTCCATCGGGCATTCCCCGCGCAGGCTCGCGAACCCGGAGTGCATCTCCGCCGCCGCCGAGCGGCCCAGCGCCCGCGCGACGGGATCGGCCGGCCACAGCTTCGCAGCCGGAAACCGTTCGGCGAGGTATTCGCAGATGGCGAGCGAGTCCCAGACGGTCACCTCGCCGTCCTTCAGCACGGGGACAAGCCCCGACGGCGAGTGCTTACGGATCTCGGCCTCGGACAGCTCGGCATGCCGCAGCTCGACCAGCGTCTCGGTGAACGGCTCGCCCGTGTGCTTGAGCGCGAGCCACGGCCGCATGGACCAGCTCGACCACTTTTTTGTGCCGACGACGATTTCCATCCGTGTGCTCCCTCTGCTCGCGCCTAAGCAATAACCCGCCGAACGGCGCTCCGAAAACTGCGATGGCGCGGTATGCGTTTCGCCGTCTAGAGTGAAGCTCAATTAGAACAAACAGTATGGGAGAACGCCGGATGGCGAAGGCCGCCGCGACCACCGCCCCGCCGCAGACCCCCACCTTCACCAGCGGCTACAAGAGCCTCGTGCTCACGCTGCTGGTGATGGTCTACACGGTCAACTTCATCGACCGGACGATCATCGGCACCATCGGCCAGGCGATAAAGCTCGACCTGAAGCTCACCGACACGCAGCTGGGCCTGCTGCAAGGGATCGCGTTCGCGCTGCTCTACACCGCCCTCGGCATCCCGATCGCGCGGCTGGCGGAGCGCTGGAACCGGGTGTCGATCATCTCGATCTGCCTGGTGATCTGGTCGGGCTTCACGGCGCTCTGCGGCATCGCCGGCAACTTCACCCAGCTGATGCTCTACCGCGTCGGCGTCGGCATCGGGGAGGCGGGCTGCTCGCCGCCGGCGCACTCGCTGATCGCCGACTATTACGAGCCGAGGAGGCGCGCGACGGCGCTCTCCATCTACTCGTTCGGCATTCCGCTCGGCACCATGTTCGGCGCGGTGGCGGGGGGCTGGATTGCGCAGCATCTATCCTGGCGCATCGCCTTCATGGTGGTGGGCGTGCCGGGCGTCATCCTGGCCATCCTGATGAAGCTGCTAGTCAAGGAGCCGCCGCGCGGCTGGTCCGACCGCGACAGCGCGGTGGCCGCCGACGAGCGCCCGTTCGTCCCCGACAACACCACCGCCCACGCGGTGCACGAGCGCCAGGGCCAGAACTGGTTCACTCGCGAGCTTGCCGAACTCTGGAAGGTCGCCAAGCTCCTGTTCGGCAAGTGGTCGTTCCTGAACATGACCATCGGCGTGACGCTGGCGTCGTTCGCGGGGTACGGCGCGGGGGGCTTCATCGTTCCCTACTTCATCCGCAACTTCGGCCTGAGCCTGACGGTGGTCGGCCTGATCTTCGGCCTGATCGGGGGCGTGGCGAACGGCGCGGGCACGCTGCTGGGCGGCTTCATCACGGACCGGGCGGCCAAGCGGGGCGAGCACTGGTACGCCCTGGTGCCGGCCATCGGGCTGGCCATCGCAACGCCGCTCTACATCCTGGTCTTCATGCAGAGCGACTGGAAGATGGCGGCGGCCCTGCTGCTGATCCCCGGGATCTTCCACTACACCTACCTGGGGCCCACGTTCGGCGTGATGCACAACCTGGTGCAGGCGCGGCAGCGGGCGACGGCGACGGCGCTGCTGTTCTTCGTGCTGAACCTGATAGCGCTGGGCGGAGGCCCACCCTTCACCGGCTGGGTCATCGACCAGTTCGCGACGCACCTGTTTGCGCAGCACAACCTCGGCAGCTTCTTCACGCTCTGCCCAGGCGGCGTCGGCGCGAAGGGCGTGGCCGCGGGCATCGATGCGGTTTGCAAGGCCTCGATGGCGCAAGGCACGCGCTACGGCGAGATCGTCACCACCCTGATCTACGCCTGGGCCGCGCTGCACTATGCGCTGGGCGCCATCGGGCTGGCCAAGGACCTGCGGGCGGCGAGAGGCGGCGCCGACCGCTGACTTGACTTAAGGTGCGGCGCGGGCTGAAGGGGGCGCCATGATCTCCCGATACGCCCGCGCCGAAGCCGCCGACATCTGGTCCCAGCAGACCAAGTACAAGATCTGGTTCGAGATCGAGGCCCACGCCGCCGACGCGATGGCCGAGCTCGGCGTGATCCCGAAGCTCGCCGCCCAGACCATCTGGGAGAAGGGCCGCGGCGCCGTCTGGAACGTCGACCGGATCGACGAGATCGAGCGCACGACCAAGCACGACGTCATCGCCTTTCTGACCCACGTGTCGGAGATCGTCGGCCCAGAGGCGCGGTTCCTGCACCAGGGGATGACCAGCTCCGACGTGCTGGACACCTGCCTCGCCGTCCAACTCGCCCGCGCGACCGACCTGTTGCTGGAAGACGTCGACCTGGTGTTGGCCGCGCTCAAGCGCCGCGCTTACGAGCACAAGTTCACGCCGACGGTCGGCCGGAGCCACGGCATCCACGCCGAGCCCACCACCTTCGGCCTCAAGCTCGCCGGCCACTACGCCGAGTTCGTCCGCGCCAAGGAGCGGCTGGCCATGGCGAAGTTCGAGATCGCCACCTGCGCCATCAGCGGCGCCGTCGGCACCTTCGCCAACGTCGACCCGCGCGTGGAGCAGCACGTGGCGGAAAAGATGGGCCTGACCGTCGAGCCCGTCTCGACGCAGGTGATCCCCCGCGACCGCCACGCCGCCTACTTCGCCGCCCTCGCCGTGGTCGCCGCCTCCGTCGAGCGGCTGGCGACCGAAATCCGGCACCTGCAGCGCACCGAAGTCCTGGAAGCCGAAGAGCCGTTCGATCCGGGCCAGAAGGGCTCGTCGGCCATGCCGCATAAGCGCAACCCGATCCTGACCGAGAACCTGACGGGCCTGGCCCGCCTCGTCCGCTCGGCCGTGGTGCCGGCGTTGGAGGACGTCAGCCTCTGGCACGAGCGCGACATCAGCCACTCCTCCGTCGAGCGCGGCATCGCGCCCGACGCCACCGTCCATCTCGACTTCGCGCTCCGCCGTCTCGCGGGCGTGGTCGAACGGCTGGTGGTCTATCCCGAGAACATGCTGAAGAACCTCGACCGGCTGGGCGGCCTCGTCCACTCGCAGCGGGTGATGCTGGCGCTCACCCAGAAGGGCGTCTCCAGAGAGGACGCCTATGCGGCGGTCCAGGGCAATGCGATGAAGGTCTGGCGGGGCGAGGGCCGCTTCCTCGAGTTCCTGAAGGCCGACCCGGTCGTCTCGCAGGCGCTGTCGGACGCCGAGCTGGAGGCGCTGTTCGACAACGCCTACCACTTCAAGCACGTGGACACGATCTTCGCCCGCGTCTTCGGGGAGCAGGGTTGAGGAAGCGCAGCTTCCCGCCCGTCGTCGACGAAAACACCCGCCTGTTAGTGCTCGGCTCCCTGCCGGGCGAGGCCTCGCTGGCTGCGGGGCGCTACTACGCCCACCCGCGGAACCTGTTCTGGCGGTTGATGGGCCTCGTCATCGGCGAGGACCTTGAGCCACTTGATTACGACGCCCGCCTCGCCACGCTGCTGAAACACCGCGTCGGCCTGTGGGACGTCGTCGCCGAAGCCGCCCGCGAAGGAAGCCTCGACGCGGCGATCCGCGACCCGGAGCACAACGACCTGCTGTCGCTGGTGCAGTCGTTGCCGAACCTGAGAGCCGTCGCCTTCAACGGAGCCACATCAGCCAAGGTCGGCACGCGCCTGCTGGAGCCGGTCGCCGAGCGGCTGACCCTCGTGCGATTGCCAAGCTCAAGCCCGGCCTATGCGGGGCGGTGGAACATCAAGGCTGAGGCTTGGATGAAGCTGAGGGGCCATCTCTAACTCCCTTCCCCCTCGAGGGGGGAAGGGTCGGGGATGGGGGTGAATGCAGAGAACTGACAGGCGGGCGCTGTTCGGCTCAGAGCCCATCGGCGCCTCTCGCCCAAGCTCAGCGGTTACACCCTCCACCCTGCCCTCCTCCCCTCGAGGGAGGAGGGTTCAGCTAGCCGCCTTGATCTGCTCCCGAGCCACCGCCAGCAGCTCGAGCATCTTGTTTCGGACCTCGCCCTCGGAGACGTTCACGCCCGAGCCCTTCAGGTCCTCGAACACCTTGCGAAGCACGTCCTCGTCGCCGGGCTGTTCCAGGTCCGACTTCACCACGGCCTTCGCATAGTCCTCGGGCTTTTCCAGCCCCATCAGCTGCGCCGCCCATTCGCCCAGCAGGCGGTTGCGGCGGGCGGCAGCGTTGAACTCCTGCTCGGCGTCCAGCGCGAACTTCCGCTCGAAGCCTCGCTCGCGATCGTCGAAGGTGGTCATCGGTTCCCCGTAGAAGCGGTACAGGCGCGGTTGCATATAGGTCGGGACGCGCCCCCGCAATGACAAGGATCAAGGCATGGCGTCGCACCCGGTCAAGCTTGCCGGCGGCGTCCATTAGACACGTTTGCGCCCAGGCGCCCTATCGGCTAGTTTCGGGATCATATTCATGTGAGCGGCCTTGAGTCGGACCCGCGCGCTGCCCACCCGCGGCGCGCTTTTCGTTTCTCCCTCAACCGCCCACCCGCCACGGGAACAACGATGACCCGCCGCAAGAAGATCTACGAAGGCAAGGCCAAGATCCTCTACGAAGGCCCCGAGCCAGGGACCCTCATCCAGTACTTCAAGGACGACGCCACCGCCTTCAACGCCCAGAAGAAGGCGGTGCTGGAGGGCAAGGGCGTCATCAACAACCGCATCAGCGAGTATGTGATGACCAAGCTGAACTCCATCGGGGTTCAGAACCACTTCATCAAGCGGCTGAACCTGCGCGAGCAACTGATCAAGGAGGTGGAGATCATCCCCCTCGAGGTCGTCTGCCGCAACATCGCCGCGGGCTCGCTGTCCAAGCGCTTCGGCCTGCAGGAAGGCCAGCCGCTGCCGCGCTCGATCATCGAGTTCTACCTGAAGGACGACAAGCTCGAGGACCCGATGGTGGCCGAGGAGCACATCACCGCCTTCAACTGGGCCTCGACCCAGGAGATCGACGACATGATGGCCATGACCCTGCGGGTGAACGACTTCCTGTCGGGCATGTTCGGCGCGGTCGGAATCACGCTCGTCGACTTCAAGATCGAGTTCGGCCGCATCTACGAGAACGACTTCCCGCGCGTGATCCTGGCCGACGAGATCAGCCCGGACTCCTGCCGGCTGTGGGACTCGGTCACCAACGAGAAGATGGACAAGGACCGCTTCCGTCGCGACCTCGGCAACATCATCGAAAGCTACACGGAAGTCGCCCGGCGGCTGGGCATCATGAAGGAGATGCCGACCGTGATTCAGGGAGGCATCCATTGAGAGCGACCGTCCACGTGTACCTAAAACCCGGCGTCCTCGACGTGCAGGGCAAGGCGGTTGAAAGCGCTCTCCACGGGCTGGGCTGGTCCGACGTCGAGCACGTCCGCGTGGGCCGCACCATCGAGTTCGACGTCGACGCCTCTGACCGGGCGACCGCCGAGTCGAAGGTGAAGGACATGTGCGAGCGGCTGCTCGCGAACACGGTGATCGAGAGTTACCGGGTGGATGTGGCCTAGTGCGTCCTTCGACACGCCCGCTGCGCGGGCTGCTCAGGATGACTATTTCTGTTGAAGCCCACCTCATTCGTCATGGTGAGCAGCGGCCGCAGGCCGCGTGTCGAACCACGCACTGGAGAACGCCTTGAAAGCCGCCGTCGTCGTCTTCCCCGGCTCCAACTGCGATCGCGACTGCAAGACCGGGGTCGAGCGCTCCACGGGCGCGAAGGTGGAGATGGTCTGGCATGCGGAGACGGAGCTCCCCTCCGGGCTCGACCTGATCGTGCTGCCGGGCGGCTTCTCCTACGGCGACTACCTGCGCTGCGGCGCCATCGCGGCGCTGTCGCCGGTGATGAAGGAAGTGAAGGCCGCCGCCGAGCGCGGGACCGCCGTGGTCGGCATCTGCAACGGCTTCCAGATCCTGTGCGAGGCGCAGATGCTTCCGGGCGCCCTGCTGCGCAACGAGAAGCTGAAGTACGTCTGCAAGCCGGTCGACCTCGACATCGTCAACGGCCAGACCCGGTTCACCGCCGCCTATCAGGGCAAGCGCCAGGCGCGGATGACGGTCGGCAACGGCGACGGCAACTACTTCGCCGACGAAGCGACCCTCGACCGGCTGGAGGGCGAAGGCCAGGTCGTCTTCCGCTACCGCGACAACCCCAACGGCTCGGCCCGCGACATCGCCGGCATCGTCAACGCCCGCGGCAACGTTCTCGGCATGATGCCCCACCCCGACCGGGCGTTCGAGCCGGACCTGGGTTCCGCCGACGGGGCGCTGCTGTTCCAGAGCGTGTTCGCTTCGGCCTGAAACGCGAAAGGGCCGGAACTCTCGCTCCGGCCCTCCGCATCGATGAGCGGCGCTTTCTGATCGCGCCGGTGATCGATGCTTGTTGTCGATGCAAGGGCCAACCGTCGGCTAATCCCTATTGTTCCCCGCTCGCCAGCTTCCGCGAACGCCGCTAGAAGGCGCGCCATGAGCTCCACGAAATCCATGGCGGAACTCGCCGCCGAATACGGGCTGAAGCCCGAGGAATACGACCTCATCGTCCGCCGCCTGAACCGCGAGCCGAACGCCGTCGAGCTCGGCGTCTTTTCGGTGATGTGGTCGGAGCACTGCTCCTACAAATCCTCGCGCCGCCACCTGCGGAAGTTTCCGGTCACCGGCCCGCGCGTGATCTGCGGCCCGGGCGAAAACGCCGGCGTCATCGACATCGGTGACGGCCAGGCCTGCGTCTTCAAGATGGAGAGCCACAACCACCCCTCCTACATCGAGCCCTACCAGGGCGCGGCAACGGGCGTGGGCGGCATCATGCGCGACGTCTTCACCATGGGCGCGCGGCCGATCGCGCTCTTGAACGCGCTGCGGTTCGGCGATCCAAGCCATCCGAAGACCAAGCGGCTGGTCAGCGGCGTCGTGGCGGGCATTGGCGGCTACGGCAACTGCGTGGGCGTGCCGACGGTGGGCGGCGAGACCAACTTCCACCGCGGCTACGACGGCAACATCCTGGTCAACGCCATGTGCGTGGGCCTCGCCGACGCCGACAAGATCTTCTACTCGGCCGCGCCATCCGCTGGACTGCCGGTGGTCTACTTCGGCTCCAAGACCGGCCGCGACGGCATCCACGGCGCGACAATGGCGTCCGCCGAGTTCGACGAGGACTCCGACGAAAAGCGCCCGACCGTTCAGGTGGGCGACCCCTTCGCCGAGAAGCTGCTGATCGAGGCGACGCTGGAGCTGATGGCGACCGGCGCGGTGGCCGCCATCCAGGACATGGGCGCCGCGGGCCTGACCTCCTCCTCGGTCGAGATGGCGGGCAAAGGGGGGGTGGGCATCGAGCTCGACCTCGACGCCGTGCCTCAGCGCGAAGAGGGCATGACGGCCTACGAGATGATGCTGTCGGAAAGCCAGGAGCGGATGCTGGCGATCCTCAAGCCCGGCCGCGAGGAAGAGGGCTACCGCATCTTCCAGAAGTGGGGGCTGGACGCCGCGACCATCGGGATGACCACGGACACAGGCCGCATTGTGCTCAAGCATAAGGGCGAGGTCGTCTGCGACCTGCCGCTGTCGCCCCTCTCCGACGACGCACCACTCTATGACCGGCCTTGGGTCGAGCCGAAACGCGAGCCGCGCCTCGATCCGGGCCAGATCCCCGCGCCGGCCGACTGGAACGGCGCCGTCCTGAAGCTGATGAGCTGCCCGGACGTCGCCTCCAAGCGCTGGCTCTGGGAGCAGTACGACCGCCACGTGATGGCCGACACCATCGAGGACAGCGCCACCGGCGCCGACGCCGGCATCGTGCGCATCCACGGCACGGACAAGGCGCTCGCCGTCACCTCCGACTGCACGCCGCGTTACGTCCAGAACGACCCTTACGAGGGCGGCAAGCAGGCGGTGGCCGAGGCGTGGCGCAACCTGACCGCCGTCGGCGCCGACCCCATCGCGATCACCGACAACCTCAACTTTGGCAATCCTGAACGGCCGGAGATCATGGGCCAGATCGTCAAGGCCATCGAAGGCATGGCCGAGGCATGCGCGGCGCTGGGTTTCCCCGTCGTGAGCGGGAACGTGAGCCTCTACAACGAGACCAACGGCGTCGCCATTCCGCCGACCCCCACCGTCGGCGCGGTCGGCCTGCTCACCGACTATCACCAGCACGCCGACTTCTCAGGCCTGCGCGACGGCGATGTCCTCGTGCTGATCGGGACCAACGAGGGCGAACTCGGCGCCAGCCTGTACCTGCGCGAACTCCTCGGCCGTGAGGACGGCGCGCCGCCGCCGGTGGACCTCGCCATGGAGCGGAAGAACGGCGACTTCGTTCGGGGGCTCATCCTCGAGAAGGCGGTCAGTGCGGTGCACGACCTCTCCGACGGCGGCCTCGTCGTCGCGGCGGCCGAGATGGCGTTGGCGTCGGACATCGGCGTGACCCTGATCGCGACGTCCCAGCTCCACGCCCACTGCTTCCTCTTCGGCGAGGACCAGGCGCGGTACCTGGTGGCCACCCGCAATCCCGACGCCCTGATCGCCCGCGCGCATGAGGCGGGTGTGCATGCGATCGTTGTCGGAGAAGCCGGCGGCGACGCCTTCGCCTCACGGGAGCTGTTCAGCGTTCCGCTGGCGCAGCTGCGGGAAGCGCACGAGGGGTGGCTGCCGGGGTATATGGCTTAGGCTCTTCCCCCACGCATGTGGGGGAAGTGGCCTGAGACGCGAAGCGGCGAAGGTCGATGGGGGAGTTGTCCCTCGGCTTTTCGAACTCCCCCATCGAGCCTCCAGCTGTCGCTGTCGGCCCACTTCCCCCAGATGAACTGGGGGAAGAGCTTAGCGCCCTGAATCGCGCGCTATCTGATCCAAGTCCTCATCGAACGCCCGGACCGCCTGCACCACCGTCGCCGCGGACCGCCGGAAGAAATCCACCGGAATCCGGTCAAAGTCATCCGTCGGCTTGTGGTAGTCCGGGTGGTCCTCCACGCCGAAGTAGACCCACGGAATCCCCCGCTCATTGAAGGCGACGTGGTCGGACTCGGTCGTCCAGTCCTGGCTCTCGCCCCATGCCGGCGTGTCGTGGCCGAGCTTCAGGGTCACAGGCGCGGTCTTGGCCAGATCCTCCAGCCGCCCCTTCATGAACGGAAAGTGCGCCGCCCCCGCCGCATAGAGCTCGTTCCTGTCGCTGCGGCTCAGCATGTCGAGGTTGACCTCCAGCGCCATGGCCGAGAGCGGCACGGGCGGGTCGGACATCAGCACCCGGGCGCCGCGGTTGCCGCCCTCCTCCGCGTCCAGCGCCGCGAAGATCACGTCGTGCTTCGGCGGATCGGCCGCGAAGGCCTGCGCCACCGCCAGCAGCGTCGCCACGCCCGACGCATTGTCGTCCGCGCCGTTGTAGATCTCGCCCTTGATGACGCCGAGGTGGTCGTAGTGCGCCGTCACCACCAGCACATGCCGGGCATGCCCGCGGCTTGTCCCCTCGATCCGGCCGATGACGTTGACGCCCTGGTGCGCGCCAGCATCCCGGGTGGTGAATACAAAGGGCTGCTCGTAGTCGTCGCCCTTGACCGGATCGATGCCCGCTTCGGCGAACCGCTGCTCGATGTAGTCGCGGGCCTTCTGGGAACCGGGGGTCTCCGGCGCGCGGCCCTCCATGTCGTCAGCGGAGAGGATGCGGACGTCCTCCAGCAGGCGGTCGGCCGGCGGCGCCTTCGGCTGCGGCGCGGGCGCGGCGCTCGCGCAGGCCGTCAGGACGAGCAAGGAAACGAGGATTACCGGACGCATACCGCACTCTCGAACAGCAAAGCCTGGAAAGGCAAGCGTCTCGCGCTGCGACCTGTTATCTACTCACCCAGTAGAGGAGCCCCGCCCGTGCCCATGTCCGCCGCCGATCTGGAGAGCCGCCTGCGCGCCGCCTTCCCGGACGCCGAGATCGCGATCACCGACCTCGCGGGCGACGGCGACCACTACAAGGCCCGCATCGTCTCGCCCGCCTTCGCCGGCCTGCCGCGCGTTCGCCAGCACCAACTGGTCAACAAGGCGCTGGCCGATGTGCTGGGCGGCGCCCTTCACGCGCTGCAGCTGGAGACCGCCGCGCCTTGACCCGCGCGGCAACGGCTCCTAGCTGAAGGACCTGTCCATTTTCCCGCCGAAAGGCCCCGCCATGTCGGACGCTTCCGTCGCCAATCCCGTCCACGACTTCATTGCCCGGACCGTGTCCGAGCACCCGGTCGTCCTGTTCATGAAGGGCGTGCCCGACCAGCCGCGCTGCGGCTTCTCCTCGGTCGTGGTGCAGATCCTCGATCACCTCGGCGTCGATTTCGTCGGCGTCGACGTGCTGCAGTCGGACGAGCTGCGCGATGGCATCAAGTCCTTCACCGACTGGCCGACCATCCCGCAGCTCTATGTGAAGGGCGAATTCGTCGGCGGCTCCGACATCGTCCGCGAGATGTTCCAGTCCGGCGAACTGCGGCCGTTCCTGGAGCAGCAGGGCGTTCTCGCCGCCTAAACGCCAACCGTGGCGGGATTGCTCGCGCCCTGATTGTTGCACTTTAGGCGCACCCGGAAGAGTTCTCACCGTTTCGGTCGAAACAGGTTTGCCGGACTCAAAGCGCGGGCGTAGAAGCCGCGCCCTTATGTCCGCAGAACAGCGATCTTCGACGCCGGCTGGCGACAGCCGGGCGCTCTACGTCCTCCTGAGCGTCGTGTTCCTGAACATGGCGGGCTTCGGTGTGGTCATTCCGCTGCTGCCGTTCTTCGCCAAGTCGTTCGACGCGCCCGCCTGGCAGGTCTTCGTCCTCTTCTCGGCCTTCTCGCTCGGCAACTTCATCGGCGAGCCGATGTGGGGCCGCCTGTCGGACCGGATCGGTCGGCGACCCGTGCTGATGATGACCATCCTGGGCCACGGGCTGAGCTACCTCGCGCTCGCCTTCGCGCCCAACATGGCCATCGCGCTGGTCCTGCGCCTGGGCGGCGGCGTGCTCGCGGGCAACATCTCGACCATCCAGGGCTACATCGCCGACGTGACGCCGCCGCAGCAGCGGTCCGCGCGGCTCGGGCTGATGGGCGCCGCCTTCAGCATGGGCTTCGTCACCGGCCCGACGCTGGGCGGCCTGCTGGCGCGTCCGGAGATCGGCACGGCGGGCTTCCGGCCGCCGCTGCTGCTGGCCGCGAGCCTCTGCTTCCTGTCCTTCCTCGGCGTGGCGCGCTTCGTGCGCGAGAGCCGTCACGAGCACCACATCGGCCCACAGCGCAGCCGGATGGAAGGCCTGCGCGACGCCTTCACCAACCCGGTCGTGTGGCGGGCGATCAGCGTCGCGACCATCGCCGTCGGCGGTTTCGCCGGCATGGAGGCGAGCTTTGGCCTGTGGTCGAATGTCAAGTTCGGCTGGGGGCCGAAAGAGATCGGCCTGTGCTTCATGGCCATCGGCCTCGTCGGCGCCTTCGCCCAGAGCCTGCTGGCCGGACGCATGGCGCGGCGCTTCGGCGAGCCGCTGTCGCTGATCGTCGGCCTGACGCTGATCGGCATAGGCTTTGCCGTGCAGCCGTTCGTCACCCACTGGCAGCTCTCGATGCTGGGCATGGTCGTGGTCATGCTGGGCCAGTCGATCACCTTCCCGAACATCGGGGCGGTGATCAGCCACGCCTCGCCGCCGGAGCGGCAGGGCGAGATGCTGGGGCTGAACATGTCCGGCATGGCGCTCGCCCGCATCCTCGGGCCGCTGGTCGCGGCGCCCCTGTTCGATGGCGTGAGCCCGAGCGCGCCGTTCGCGGTCGCGGCGCTGCTGATCCTGCCCGCCCTCTTCATGGGAACCGAAGTGCGGCGGCATGTCCGGATGGCGGCCTGAGCCTTGCTTTCACGGGGCTTTTCCCGTATCAGCGCGCCTTCCGAAGCCGCCGGGCCAAATGGCATGCCTTGGCGGCCGCTCACTGTATCCAGAAGGACGGGGCGAAAGCCTCGCATCGAAATGCCGAAACTGAAGACCAAATCGGGCGCCAAGAAGCGCTTCAAGCTGACCGCTACCGGCAAGCTGAAGGCCGGCGTGGCGGGCAAGCGCCACCGGCTGATCAGCCACAACGGCAAGTACATCCGCCAGCAGCGCGGCACGAAGGTGATGAGCGAGGCAGACGCCAAGATCATCAAGACCTACCTGCCCTACGGCCTTTAAGAGGAGCGCTGACACATGGCTCGCGTCAAACGGGGCGTCACCGCCCACGCCAAGCACAAGAAGGTTCTCGAGCAGGCCAAGGGCTTCTACGGGCGCCGCAAGAACACCATCCGCGCCGCCAAGGCCGCGGTGGACAAGGCCGGACAGTACGCCTACCGCGACCGCAAAGTCCGCAAGCGCTCGTTCCGCTCGCTGTGGATCCAGCGGATCAACGCCGCGGCCCGCATCGAAGGCCTGACCTACTCCCGATTTATCGCCGGCCTTGAACGGGCCGGGATCACGATCGACCGCAAGGTTCTTGCGGACATCGCGGGCAACGATCCGGTCGCGTTCAAGGCCATCGCCGACCAGGTTCGCGCCGCGCTGGCCTAAGGGCTTGCGCCGGGTGCGTGGTTCGAGACGCGGGTCCTGACCGGACCCGCTCCTCACCATGACGAAGGTTTTTGCAGCCCACCTTCCCTCGTCATCCTGAGGAGCCCGCTTGCGGGCGTCTCGAAGGACGCTAGACAGTCCTGCAGGATGACGATGACCGACCTCACCACTCTCGAAGCCGAGCTGACCGCGCAAGTCGCGGCCGCGCCGGACGCCGCGGCGCTGGAGGCGCTGCGTGTGGCCGCGCTCGGCAAATCCGGCTCCATCTCCGCGCTCTTGAAATCGCTCGGGTCCATGACCCCCGACGAACGCAAGGAGAAGGGCCCGCTGATCAACGGCCTGCGCGACCGCGTCTCCGCCGCCATCGCCGAGAAGAAGGCCGCGCTGGAGGGCGCCGAGCTTGAGGCCCGGCTGGCGCAGGAACGCGTCGACCTCACTCTCCCCGCCCCGCCGCGCCGCAAGGGCAGCGTCCATCCGACCATGCAGGTGATGGACGAGATGGTCGCCATCTTCGCCGAGATGGGCTTCAACGTGGCGGAAGGCCCCGACATCGAGGACGACTTCCACAACTTCACGGCGCTGAACTTCCCGCCCAAGCACCCGGCGCGGGAGATGCACGACACCTTCTTCTTCAACCCGGGCCCGGACGGCGAGCGCAAGCTGCTGCGCACCCACACCAGCCCCGTGCAGGTGCGCACCATGCGTCGCACGAACCAGCCGCCGCCCGCGCCCTGGATCGCCGCCGGCCAGGAGCCGCCGATCCGCATCGTCGTGCCCGGCCGCACCTATCGCTGCGACAGCGACGCCACCCACACGCCCATGTTCCACCAGATGGAAGGTTTGGTCATCGACCGGAACATCCACATGGGTCACCTGAAGTGGACACTGGACACGTTCATCGCGCGCTTCTTCGAGACGGAGAGCGTCGTCACCCGCTTCCGCCCCCACCACTTCCCCTTCACCGAGCCGTCGGCGGAGATGGACGTCCAGTGCGACCGCTCCGGCGGCGAGGTGAAGATCGGGACCGGCACCGACTGGCTGGAAGTCGTCGGCTGCGGGATGGTGCATCCCAACGTGCTGCGTAACTGCGGCCTCGACCCTGACGAGTGGCAGGGCTTCGCGTTCGGCTTCGGCGTCGATCGGCTCGGCATGCTGAAGTACGGCATGCCGGACCTGCGCGAAATGTTCGCCTCCGACACCCGCTGGCTGGCCCACTACGGCTTCAGCGCGTTCGCCGCGCCGAATCCAGCTTCGGGACTAAGCTGATGGCGATGGACGCAAAGCCCTTCCCCCAGCTTGTCTGGGGGAAGTGGCCCGACAGCGATAGCTGGAGGGTCGATGGGGGAGTACCCCCTTTCGAAACTCCCCCATCGAGCATCGCCGCTTTGCGTCTCAGCCC
>JBLNCT010000097.1:0-9371 GCA_050260915.1 Parcubacteria group bacterium | reverse complement strand
TGATCACCCCCATCGCCATGGACCAGGGCCTGCGCTTCGCCATCCGCGAAGGCGGCCGCACCGTCGGCGCTGGCGTCGTGGCCAAGATCGTCGAGTAGCACCGCCCAGGTCCTCCCCCCTTGGGGGAGGGGGACCACGAAGTGGTGGAGGGGGCTTCATCCGCTGACTCAGCGGGCTTGAGCCCCTTCAGTCGCTTCGCGACAGCTTCCCCAGAGGGGAAGCACAAGAACAGCCAAGGCCCCGGAGCGATCCGGGGCGTTTTGCTTTATGAGGACGGCATGAGCAGCTCGACCTCTCCCGTGCTGGTGATCCTCGGCGGCGCCGGGGACCTGGCGCTTCGCATGCTTCTCCCCTCGCTCCTGAACCTGGAAGCGGATCGGCTGCTGCCGGAGGGGCTGCGGATCATCGCTGTCGGCCGCGCGGCCGGAGACGCCGATAGCTACCGCGCCCAGGTGCGCGAGCATCTCGATAGCCGCGACGGCTGGTCGGCCGACGACTGGGAGCGGCTCTCGGCCCGGCTCGACTACTGCGCGGGCGATGTCACCAAGCCGGAAGGCGCGCAGTGCCTCGCCGAGAAGGTGGGCGAGCACGGCCTGTTGGTCATCTACTTCGCCGTCTCGCCCAGCCTCTTCGCGCCCGCCGCCCGGGCGCTGGCGCAGGCCGGGCTGACGGGCGAGCGGGCGCGCCTCGTCCTCGAAAAACCCATCGGCCACGACCTGCAAAGCTCGCAGGCGATCAACGCCGCGCTGGCGCAGGCGGTCCCGGAGGAGCGGGTCTTCCGGATCGACCACTACCTCGGCAAGGAGACCGTCCAAAACCTCATCGCGCTTCGCTTCGCCAACACCCTGTTCGAGCCGCTTTGGACCAACGTGTCGGTCGACCACGTCCAGATCACGGTCGCCGAGACGCAAGGGGTGGGCGAGCGCTGGCCCTACTACGACGAGTACGGCGCGCTGCGCGACATGCTGCAGAACCACATGCTGCAGCTCCTCTGCCTCGTCGCCATGGAGCCGCCATCCGACCTGAACCCCGACGCCGTGCGCAACGAGAAGGTCAAGGTGCTGCGGTCGCTGCGGCCCATCACCCGCGCGGGCGTGGCGAACAACACCGTGCGCGGCCAGTACGGGTCGGGGGTGGTGGAGGGCGCTCCGGCCAAGGGCTACGCCGAGGAGGTCGGCCGCCCGAGTGACACCGAAACCTTCGTCGCGGTCGCCGCGCACATCGACAACTGGCGCTGGGCCGGCACGCCCTTCTTCCTGCGCACGGGCAAGCGGATGCCCGAACGGCGCACGGAGATCGTCATCCAGTTCAAGCCGGTGCCCCACTCCATCTTCGGCGGGCCGGCGGAGCAGGATTTGGTGGCCAACCGCCTCGTCATCGAGCTGCAGCCGAACGAGGACATTTCGCTCACCCTGATGAACAAGCGCCCCGGCCTGACCCAGGACGCCATGCGCCTCCAGCCCCTGCCGCTGTCGCTGAGCCTCGCGCGTGCGCTGGGCGAGGAGGGCGGCCGGCGCCGGATCGCGTATGAGCGGCTGCTGCTGGACGTGTTCCGGGGCGACTCCACCCTCTTCGTCCGCCGCGATGAGGTGGAGGAGGCCTGGCGCTGGGTCGATGCGGTGGAGGCGGCCTGGACCGACGCGGGCCTCGCACCGAAGTCTTATCCGGCCGGCTCCTGGGGCCCGCCGGGCGCCTTCGCCCTCATCGAGCGGACCGGGCGGGCGTGGAATGGCTAGGGTCGTCGAGGCCTTCGGCAGCCCCCGCGAGGCGGCGCAGGAGGCGGCCGACGCCATTGCAGCGGCCCTGCGCGACGCCATCCTCGAGCACGGCCGCGCGACGTTCGTCGCCACTGGCGGGCGTACCCCCGGGTCTTGCTACGACATCCTGGCGCGCGCCCTTCTGGACTGGCGTCGGGTGACCGTCACCCTGACGGACGAACGCTGGGTCGATCCCCGGTCGGCGGACTCCAACGAACGCATGGTCCGCGACCGACTGCTCGTCGAGCAGGCGGCCTCCGCGACGTTCGCCCCGTTGAAGTCCGATCGGGCCGCGCCGGAGGAAGCTGTCGCCGACGCCGAGGCGCGGCTGAAGCCGATCCTTCCAGCCGACGTGACGCTGCTCGGCATGGGCGAGGATGGCCATGTCGCTTCGCTCTTCCCCGGCGGCACTGTCGATGCCGCTGGGCTGGCCGTGCCCGCACAAGCCGCCCAGCCGCGCCTCAGCCTCACGCTCGACGCCCTGGAGCCGACGCGCCTCACCGTCGTGCTGATCTCCGGCGACGCCAAGCGGCGGGTGCTGGAGGAGGGCTCCGGCCTCCCGATCCACCTCTTCCTTGCGCGAACAAAAGCGCCCGTCAGGATATTGTGGTCCCCATGAACCCGACCATCGCCGAGGTCACCGCCCGCATCGTCGAACGCAGCCGCGAGCGCCGCGCCGCCTACCTCGCCCAGATCGACGCCGCCCGCGACGCCGGCCCTGGCCGCGCCAAGCTCTCCTGCGCCAACTGGGCCCATGCCTTCGCCGCCCAGCCGGCCGACGTGAAGCTGCGGGTGCTGGACCCGAACGTCCCGAACCTCGGGATCGTCAGCGCCTACAACGACATGCTCAGCGCCCACCAGCCGCTGGAGCGGTTCCCCGCGCTCATCAAGGAAGCGGCGAACGAGGTGGGCGCCACGGCCCAGTTCGCGGGCGGCGTGCCGGCCATGTGCGACGGCGTCACGCAGGGGCGGCCGGGGATGGAGCTATCGCTGTTCTCCCGGGACGTGATCGCCATGGCGGCGGCGGTGGCGATGACCCACGACGCCTTCGACGGCGGGCTTTATCTCGGCGTTTGCGACAAGATCGTGCCGGGGCTGGTGATCGGCGCGCTGGCGTTCGGCCATCTGCCGGCGATCTTCGTGCCCGGCGGGCCGATGACGTCGGGCCTCCCCAACTCGGAGAAGGCGAAGATCCGCGCCCTCTACGCCGAGGGCAAGGTGGGCCGCGACAAGCTGCTGGAGGCCGAACAGGCGGCCTATCACGGCCCCGGCACCTGCACCTTCTACGGCACCGCCAACTCCAACCAGATGTTGATGGAGATGATGGGCCTGCACCTGCCGGGCAGCGCCTTCGTGCACCCGAACACGCTGCTGCGCGATGCGCTGGTGAAGGCCGCCGCCAAGCGCTGCGCGGCTATCGGGCCGAAGTCGAACGAATGGACGCCGGCCGGGCGGGTGATCGATGAGAAGGCCATCGTCAACGGCCTGGTCGGCCTGATGGCGACCGGAGGCTCGACCAACCACGCGCTGCACATGGTCGCCATGGCCGCGGCCGCGGGGATCGCGCTGGAGCTGGAGGACTTCGACGACATCAGCCGAGCCACGCCGCTGCTGGCCCGCGTCTATCCGAACGGCACGAGCGACGTGAACCACTTCCAGGCGGCGGGCGGCATGGCCTTCGTGACGCGCGAGCTGCTTGGCGCAGGGTTGGCGCATGAGGATGTACTGACGGTCGCGGGGCGCGGGCTCACGCACTACACGACCGAGCCGTTCCTCGACGGAGACGCGCTGGTCTGGCGCGACGGCGCGAAGGAGAGCCTCGACCGCGACATCCTGCGGCCGGTCTCCGATCCGTTTCAGCCGGAGGGCGGGCTTCGGCTGCTGAAGGGCAATGTCGGCCGGGGCGTGATCAAGGTCTCCGCCGTCGACCCGAGCCGCCTCGACATCACCGCGCCCGCCGCCGTGTTCGACAGCCAGGACGCCTTCCTCGCGGCCTTCCAGCGAGGCGAACTCTACCGCGACGTCGTGGCGGTGGTCCGCTTCCAGGGGCCGCGCGCGAACGGCATGCCGGAGCTGCATAGCCTGACGCCGGCTCTCAGCGTCATCCAGGATCGAGGCTACAAGACCGCGCTGGTCACTGACGGGCGCATGTCGGGGGCCTCGGGCAAGGTCCCCGCCGCCATTCACCTGACTCCGGAAGCCGCCGCCGGCGGGCCGCTTGCCTACATCCAGGATGGCGATCTCATCCATCTGGACGCGCGCACCGGCCGGCTCGAAGCGCTGGTGGACGAAGGCGTCCTGCGCGCCCGCACGCCTGCGGCCGCGCCGCCCGAGCAGCCAGGCTTCGGCCGGGAGCTCTTCGCCAACTTCCGTCGCGTCGTGGGTGCGGCCGATCATGGGGCGTCGGTCGTCTTCGGCTGAGGCCGCCGTTTGGCGAAATGGCGCTTCGCGGGCAGAGTGGGTTTCGAAACGAGAGGGAGGGGTCGATGGCGACGGTTCTGGTGACCGGCGGGTCCGGGTTTATCGGCAGCTACTGCATCATCCAGCTGTTGGCGCAGGGGCATACGGTCCGCACGACGATCCGCAACCTGGCGCGGGAGCCCGAGGTGCGTTCGACGCTGGAGAAGGCGGGCGCGAAGGCGACGAAGAAGCAACTGGCCTTCTTTGCGGCCGACCTGAACGGCGATCCCGGCTGGGCCGAAGCGGTGAAGGGCTGCGACTACGTCCTGCACGTCGCATCGCCCTTTCCGATGAATGCGCCAAGGGATGAGAACGCCCTGATCGTGCCGGCGCGCGAGGGAGCTCTGCGGGTGCTGCGCGCCGCGCGTGACGCGGGCGTGAAGCGGGTGGTGATGACCTCCTCCTTCGCCGCCATCGGCTATGGGCTGAAGCACGACGGGGTGGTGGACGAGACCAGCTGGACGGATGCGACCGCCTCGGGGATCGGGGCCTATGTGAAGTCCAAGACCATCGCCGAGCGGGCGGCCTGGGACTTCGTCGAGCGCGAAGGCGGTGGGCTGGAACTGGCGGTGGTGAACCCGGTCGGCGTGCTGGGGCCGGTGCTGGGGCCGGACTTCTCGACCTCCATCCTGCTGGTCGAGCGGCTGCTGCAGGGCGCGATCCCGATGGCGCCGAAGGCGAGCTTCGGGCTGGTGGACGTGCGCGACGTCGCCGACCTCCATATCCGCGCCATGACCGACCCGAAGGCCAAGGGCGAACGCTTCCTCGCCATGACCGGCGAGTCCATGTCGATCTTCGAAGTCGGCCAGGTCCTGCGCGCCAACCTGGGCGCCGCCGCCGCAAAGGTCCCGACCCGCGAGGCCCCCAACTGGATGATCCGCCTGATGGCGACCTTCAGCCCCGAGGCGCGCGCGCTCCTGCCCCAGCTCGGACGCCGCATGGACGCCAACCACGAAAAGGCCGAACGCCTGCTGGGCTGGAAGCCGCGCACGCCGGAGGAGTCCATCCTGGCCACCGCGCGGAGCCTGATCGACCAGGGGCTGGTGAAGGCCTCGTAGAGTCTATCCACTTCGCCTGGCAGAGCTTAGGGTCCCCGGAACCGGGGTCATCGTCAGGGGGGGCAGGATGCGGAGATTGACGATTCTTCTCGCGCTCGTCGCGGGAGTCTCAATGGCGCAGGCGGCGCAGGCCGCCTCGGTGGACGGCTGGGGTCCCTACAAGCTGGGCATGACTCTCGACGCGGTCCGCGCGATGCCCGGCGTCCAGTGGACGCAACCCAAGATCACGGACGTGCCTGGCCGGGTCGTCACCAGCTTCGAGGCGGCGAAACCGGTCGAGGTCTTCGGCGAGCCCTACAGGCTGAAAGTCTATTTCGAGAAGGGTGTGCTGGGCGAAATCTCGCTGAGCCGAAAGACGACGAACTGCGAGGGCGATTTTCTGGATGTTCTCGGGAAGGCCGAGGACGCCTACGGGGTCTTCGAGGCGAGGGATGCGGCCCGACCCAGAACACTCATGCTTACCTTCTACAGCACCGTCGAGGTCGCCACGCCGCCGGGGAGCCCAAGCCACTATTCCCGCAAAACCATCGAGTTTCCGGATGACGGAACGCCTGCTTACAACCTGGTGACGCTGGCCGCGCGTCATGCCTCCGGGACCGACCGGCTGGACATAATCACCGCATGGGACACCAAGCAGGGGACGCGTAATTGCGGCTCCGTCTCGATGGACTTCGTACGCGATTGAGGCGATGCCGAGCGCGGGCAACGTGGTTAACCGCGCGTTAACGCGACCCGCCTCAAACCGGCCTTACGGGCGTGGAAGCTTCGCGCCTGCCAGAGCTGATTCGAGGAGTTTCCAAGTCGATGGACCGCCGCGCCCTGATCCTCTCCGGCATCGCCGCCCTGGGCCTGACCGCCTGTGCGACCGCCACGCCGACCAGCACCACCACGGGCGCGAGCGGCGGTTCGGCGCCGGCCGGCGGCGCGACTGGGCCGAGCGGCGCGCCGGCGCAGACCTACACCATGGACGAGATCATCCAGCAGGGCTCGGACGCGCTGGGCGTGGCCGCGGAGTCCGTCGGCGCGGCCGTGCAGCGGGTGTTCCAGGACTACGGCGAGCCCACCGCCTATCTGGCCGGCGAGGAGGCCTCGGCGGCGCTCACCGTCGGCGCGCGGTATGGGCGGGGCCTGCTCTACATGAAGGACCGGCCGACGACGGAGGTCTTCTGGCAGGGGCCGAGCATCGGGTTCGACGCCGGCGGCAACGCGAGCCGGGTCTTCACCCTCTGCTACAACCTCGAATACCCGGACGCGATCTTCCGCCGGTTCCCGGGCGTGGAGGGGTCGGCGTACCTCGTTGGCGGCCTGGGCGTGAACTACCAGCGGGCGGAGAACATCGTGCTCGCCCCGATCCGCGCGGGGGTTGGGCTGCGGTTGGGGGCGAACGTGGGGTACCTGACCTACAGCCGGCAGCGGAATATATTGCCGTTCTGATCTTGGCTCTTCCCCCAGTTCATCTGGGGGAAGTGGCCTGAGAGGCCGAAGGCCGCGAAGGTCGATGGGGGAGTTTTAGAGTCACTTCCCCCAACGAGCCTCGGCTTCGCCGTCGGCCCACTTCCCCCACATGCGTGGGGGAAGAGCCTTAAGTCCGCAGCGTTGCTCCGACCTTCTCGGCCGCCTGGACGACGCGCGTGGACAGCGCCTCGATCTCCGCGTCGGTTAGGGTCTTTTCGCGGGGCTGGATCGTGACTTCCAGCGCCAGCGACTTCTGGCCCTCGGGCACGCCCTTGCCTTCATAGACGTCGAACACGCGCACGCCCGCGATCAGGGCCTTGTCGGACCCGGCGACCGCTTTCGTGAGCTCACCGGCGGGCCGGTCGCGGCCGACGAGGAAGGCGAAGTCGCGGGTCAGCGGCATCAGCTCGGGCAGGTCGAGCGCGGGCTTGGTCTTCACCGCCTTCTTCTTCGGCTCGGGGATGGCCTCGACGAAGACCTCGAAGCCGTAGACCGGGCCGTCGACGTCCAGCGCCTTCAGGACCACCGGGTGCAGCTCGCCGAACTCGGCGATGACCTGCTTGGGGCCAAGCTGGAGACGGGCCGAACGGCCGGGGTGCCACCAACTCGACGCCGAGCCTTGGGCCACCTGCAGGTTGGCGACCGGGGCGCCGAGCTCGTCGAGCAGGGCGTAGAGGTCGGCCTTTACGGCGAACACGTTCTCGTCCGGACGATGCTCCCAGTTGCGCGGCGCGTGGGGCGCGAGGATGGCGGCGATGGCGAGGCGCTGGTCTTGCGGCTGGTCGCCCGCGAACACCGGCCCGACCTCGAACAGCGCTACGTCCGGGAAGCCCTGGCGCGCGTTGCGGCCGGCGGCTTCCAGCAGTCCCGGGAGGATCGAGGGCCGCATGGTGTCGAGGTCGGCGGCGATGGGGTTGGCCAGCACCAGCTCGGGCGCGCCGCCGCCGAACAGCTTGGCGACCGCATTGCTGACGAAGGACCAGCCGATGGCCTCCTGATAGCCGGCCGCAGCCAGCTCGCGACGCGCGACGCGGGCGCGGGTCTGGCGGGTGGTCAGCACGCCGCCGACGGGGCGGGCGACGTCGGGCAGAGGCGTCGACGGCAGGGCCGCGAAGCCCTCGATCCGCGCCACTTCCTCGACGAGGTCAGCCTTGCCTTCGACGTCGCGGCGCCAGGACGGCGGGGTGACGGTCGAGCCTTTGATGGTGAAGCCGAGCGCGGTCAGGATCTCGTTGGTGCGCGCGGCGGAGACCGACAGGCCCGACAGCTTCTCCACATAGGCCGGATCGAACTGAACCGGCGCGGGCGGGGCGGGAGCCTGGCCGGCGACGCGGACTTCCGACGGCTCGCCGCCGCAAAGGTCGAGGATCAGCTGGGTCGCCAGCTCCAGGCCCGGCACGACGAACTGGGGGTCGACGCCGCGGGCGAAGCGGTACTGGGCGTCGGAGGTGATGCCGGTCGCGCGTCCCGTCTGGGCCGTGCGGATCGGGTCGAACCAGGCGCTCTCGACGAAGACGTCGGTGGTGGCTTCCGAACAGCCGGTGGACTCGCCGCCCATGACGCCGCCGAGCCCGATGGGGCGCTCGCCGCTGGCATCGGCGATGACGCACATCTCCGGGCCGATGTCGTAGGTCTTGCCGTCCAGCGCGATCAGGTGCTCGTCGCCGTGCTCGGCGTGGCGGCCAAGACGGGCCTCGATCGTCGTCCCGACTAGCTTGGCCGCGTCATAGACGTGCAGCGGCCGGGCGCGGTCGTAGGAGACGAGATTGGTGATATCGACCAGCGCGTTGATTGGCCGAAGCCCGATGGCCTTCAGCCGCGCCTGCAGCCAGGCGGGCGAGGGGCCGTTCTTCACGCCCCGGATCAGGCGCCCGGCGAACACCGGACAGGCGTCGCCGTCGACCTTGATGTCGATGGGGCAGGGGAAGCGGCCGGGGACCGGTTTGACGCTGAGGTCTTTCAACCGCCCGATACCGGCGGCGGCGAGGTCGCGGGCGATCCCCGCCACGCCCAGCCAGTCGGGGCGGTTCGGGGTGACCTCGAAGTCGATCACCGCCTCCAGGTCGAGCGCCTTGGCGGCCGGCGTGCCGAGCGGCATTTCCGGCAGCTCGATGATGCCGTCCGACTCCTCGGCGATCTCCAGCTCGGCGGCCGAGCAGAGCATGCCGTGGGAGACGACGCCGCGTACGGGCCGGGGCTCCAGGGTGATGCCGCTGCCGGGGATGTAGGTGCCGATGGGCGCATAGATGGTCGTCAGGCCCGGGCGCGCATTCGGGGCGCCGCAGACGATCTCCTTGCGGCCGTCCTTGGTGTTGACCTGGCAAACGCGCAGGCGGTCGGCGTTCGGGTGCTGCACGGCGTCGGCGATGTAGGCGACGCTGAACGCGCCCAGCTTCTCGCCGGGGTCGGTGACGTGCTCGACCTCAAGGCCGGCCATGGTCATGGCGTCCACGACCTCAGCGGCCGTGGCGTCGGTGTCCAGATGATCCCGGAGCCAGGAGAGGGTGAACTTCATTGGGTGAGATCCAGGCTCTTCCCCCACGCATGTGGGGGAAGTGGGCTGAGACGCAAAGCGGCGAAGCTCGATGGGGGAGTTTCGAAAGGGGGTACTCCCCCATCGACCCTCCAGCTATCGCTGTCG
>JBLNCT010000096.1:0-3026 GCA_050260915.1 Parcubacteria group bacterium | reverse complement strand
GAGCAGGCGGTTGAGGTGGCGGCGCGCCTCAAGGACCGCATCGGCACGCTCTTCTGGTTCGGCGGCCCCGGCGAGATACGCGCCGTGAAGGGGCTCAGCGCCAGCCGCACCGACCAGCCGGCCCACGTGCAGTGGTTTGACGGACCGCTGGACGAGGGCGCGTCTCTCCTGTCGCTCATGGATTTCTTCCTGGGGCCGGACTCCGGGCCGATGAACGTCGCGGCGGCGGCGGGGACGCCTGCGCTGGGGCTGTATGGTCCCTCGCCGGTGCTGACCTATTCCTCGCGGCTGCACGGGGTCGTGTCGCCCACTGGCGAGATGGATGGCTTCACCGTGGACCAGATCGTGGCCGCCGCAGCGCCGTTCCTCGACAGGCAAAGAGAGGCTTCGTGAACCATCCGGGCGTCGAGATCTGGCGCGGGGGCGTCAACACCTGGGAATGCGACGAGATGGGGCACATGAATGTGCGCTTCTACGTCACCCGGGCGATGGAGGGCTTGGCCGGCCTCGCCGCGCTGCTCGGCCTGCCGCATGCGTTCTCGCCGGGCGCCGGGGCGACCCTGTTGGTCCGCGAGCAGCACATCCGCTTCCTGCGCGAATGCCACGCGGGCGCGGCGCTGCACATGGTCGGCGGCGTCATCGAGATGGGCGAGGATGAGGCCAGGCTGCTTCAGCTCCTGATCCACTCGAAGTCCGGCGAGATCGCCGCCACCTTCCAGACCACCGTCGCCCACGTCACGCCCGGCGAGGCGCGGCCCTTCCCCTGGCCCGGCCGTACGCGCGAGTACGCCGAACAGTTCAAGGTCGAGGTTCCCGAGCAGGCAGCCGCCCGCAGTATCGTGCTTCGGCCGGTGGAGAGCCAGGCCAGCCTTCAGCGCGCCGAGGAGCTTGGCCTGATCCGGATCGGGCTCGGCGCCATCGGCCTGACCGACGTCGACATCTTCGGCCGCATGCGGGTGGAGCAGTTCATCGGCCGCGTCTCCGACGGCATCCCGAGCCTGGTCGGCGCCTTCCGCAGCGTCGTGGCCCACAAGGCGCCTCAAAAACCGGCGCGGGTGGGCGGCGCGGTTCTCGAGTACCGCATCGTCCACCTCGACTGGCCGAGGGCGGGCGACCGCGTCGAGATCCGCTCGGGGCTGGCCGGCGTGGATGCCAGGACCCAACGCCTGATGCACTGGATGCTCGACCCGGAAACCGGCAAGGCCTGGGGCACGAGCGAAGCGATCGCCATCACCTTCGACCTCGACGCCCGCAAGATCGTCCCGATCACCGAAGAAGCCCAGGCCGACCTCGCCGCCCACATCACCGAAGGGCTGACGCTCTAACCACACCTCTCCCTGAGGGAGAGGGAGGGGCCCGCCTGCGAAGCAGGTGGGAGGGTGAGGGTTTAGGGACGCTTCCGGAGAGGGCGTAAAACCCTCATCCTCCCACGCTCTTCGCTTCGCTCGGCGCGGGCCCCTCCTTCTCCCTCAGGGAGAAGGGGTCAGATCGCCGCGTCCATCAGGGCCTCGCGGACGAGGTCGGGGCGTTCCATGGGGAGGAAGTGGGTCGAGCCGGGGATGGTATCGATCTGCAGGTCGGGCTTGCGACGCTTCAGCTGCGGCTCGGTACCCCGGCAGGTCGAACCCTTCTCGGCCTTCAGGATGCGCACCGGCGCCTTCACCTTCCGCAGGGCCGCCCACGGGTTGTGGCCCTGGGCGGCGAAGCTGGAGGCCTCCCACTCCGGCGCGCAGGCCAGCGTCACCTTGCCGTTGGGCAGGTCGATGAAGCCGCCGGCCACGTAGTCGGCCACCACCACGTCCGGCCAGGTCTTGAAGGCGCCGCGGCCCTTGTAGGCGGCAAACGCGGCCTCGCGGCTGTCGAATGTGTTGCGGCGGCGAAGCGCGCCTTGCGCAATCGGCGCGCGCTTGAAGACGTGCTCCGACGCCCACGGCAGGTGGGCGTAGGCCGCCAGCAGGGGCGGCATCACCACCGGGTCGAACAGGACAAGCGAGCTCACCGCCTTCGGCCGTTGCGCGGCCGCCAGCAGGCTCACCGTACCGCCCATCGAGTGCCCCGACAGCACCACCGGCGGCTGCCCAAGTGCGTCCAGGAGCGCCACGAGGTCGTCGCGGAAGTCGCGCCAGCTGCGCCGCCCGTCCGGCTCGGCGGCGAGGCGGCTCGCGCCATGCCCCCGCTGGTCCACCGCCAGGATCCGCAGGCCCGCCGACAGCGGCCCCAGGATGGAGCGGTAGGTCATGGCGTTGAAGCCGTTGGCGTGCAGGAAGATCACATCGTAGGGCCGGTCCGTCGGCCCGAAATCCAGCGCCGCCATCTCGCCCGCGCCGGCGCGGCTTTCGATGGCGATGAAACGCCGCCGGGGCTCGTGAAACATGGCGGCGTCCATGGTTGGAACACTCCTGTACCGGTAGGTGCTACAGGTAGGGCGGCGCCCCAAGGGCATGCAAGGGAGGAAGCCCGTGCCAAAGGAGCTTGCGACGATTGGCTACGAGAACGCCACCCAGGGCGAGGTGATCGGGAAGCTGAAGGACGCCGGCGTCGAGGTCGTCATCGACGTCCGCGCGGTGCCCTCCTCACGCCGGGCGGGCTTCTCGAAGAACATCCTGGCCGGCAGCCTGCATGAGGCCGGCATTGACTATGTGCACCTGAAGGCGCTGGGCACCCCGAAGCCCGGCCGCGACGCCGCCCACAAGGGCGACATCGCCACCATGCATCGCATCTACCACGAGCACCTGACCGACCCGCAGGCGCAGTTCCAGCTCGCCGAGGCCACCGACATCGCCAAGGAGCGCAAGGCCGCGCTGCTCTGCTACGAAGCCGACGCGGCCGGCTGCCACCGCCGCATCGTGGCCGACCTCATCCACGACAAGACCGGGCTGACGGTCGTCGATCTCTAAGTTTCCTCCGATCGCCCCGGCGAAGGCCGGGGTCCAGATTTAACCCACGAAGCTATCCGGCTGTATCTGGGCCCCGGCCGTCGCCGGGGAAGCGGGGGTTTGGTTTGCCTCCCGCCCCGTCAGGTCGCC
>JBLNCT010000095.1:0-6780 GCA_050260915.1 Parcubacteria group bacterium | reverse complement strand
TGTCGGAGGAAATCCCCGCGCGCATGCAGGCGCAGGCGGCGAAGGATTTCGAGCGGATGGCGCGGGAGCGGCTGGCGGAGGCCGGGTTGCTGCCGACGGACGTGAGGGCGTTTGCCGGACCGCGGCGGCTGACGCTGGTGGCCGATGGGCTGCCGGCGGCGCAGGGGGATCGCAGCGAGGAGCGCAAAGGCCCTCGCGTGGGCGCGCCGGATCAGGCGATCGAGGGCTTCCTGCGCTCCACGGGCTTGACGCGTGAGCAGCTGGTCGAGCGCGACGGCGTCTGGTTCGCGGTCATCGAGAAGCAGGGCCGCCCGACGACCGAGATCATCGCCGAGATGGTCGAGGACGTGGTCCGCAACTTCCCTTGGCCGAAGTCGATGACCTGGGGCACGGGCAAGCTGCGGTGGGTCAGGCCGCTGCGACGCATCCTGTGCGTCTTCGACCGCGAGGTGGTGCGCTTCGAGATCGACGGCATCGAGAGCGGCGACCTGTCCGAAGGCCACCGCTTCATGGGCTCCGGCCAGCCGTTCCGCGCCCGCGACTTCGACGAATACCGCGAGGCGCTGGCAGGGCACTACGTGATCCTCGACCCCGAGGAGCGCAAACAGCGCATCCTGGAAGGCGCGCGCACCCTGTGCTTCGCCCGCAACCTGGAGCTGGTCGAGGACGCGGGCCTGCTGGAAGAAGTCGCGGGGCTAGCCGAATGGCCCGTGCCGATCATGGGCGACATGGACGCCAGCTTCCTTGACCTGCCGCCGGAGGTGATCCGCACCTCCATGCGCACGCACCAGAAGTACTTTGCGGTGCGTCGGGCAGGGGAGCAGGGGCTCGCCCCTCACTTCGTCAGCATCGCCAACATCGAAGCCCCCGACGGCGGGAAGACCATCGCCGCGGGCAACGCCAAGGTCCTCTCGGCGCGCCTGTCCGACGCCCGCTTCTTCTGGGACGAGGACCGCAAGGTCCCGCTGGAGGATCGGCTGGAAACCCTCAAGGGCGTCACCTTCCACGCCAAGCTTGGGACTATGTACGAGCGGGTGGAGCGGATCGAAGCGCTGGCCCGCGAAATCGCCCCGCTGGTCGGCGCCGATCCGGACGTGGCCGCCAAAGCCGCCCGCCTCGCCAAGGCTGACCTCGCCACCGGCATGGTCGGCGAGTTCCCCGAGCTGCAGGGTATCATGGGCCGGTACTACGTCCTTGCGTCCTTCGACACGCGGCCTGCGGCCGCTGCTCAGGATGACGAGGGTGGGATCGACTCAAGAGTCAGTCATCCTGAGCAGGCCGCGCCAGCGGCCGTGTCGAAGGACGCACGGGCTATCGCTGACGCTATCCGCGACCACTACAAACCGCAGGGGCCCAGCGACGCCGTCCCGACCGCGCCGCTTTCGATGGCCGTCGCGCTGGCCGATAAGCTCGACACGCTCATTGGCTTCTTTGGCATCAACGAGAAGCCCACCGGATCGAAGGACCCTTACGCGCTTCGGCGCGCGGCGCTGGGCGTCATCCGGATTGTCCTGGAGGAGGGGCTCCGGGTCGGATTGCGTCAGTTCGTGAGCGCCGATCTGCTCGACTTCTTCGCCGACCGCCTGAAGGTCGCGCTGCGCGACCAAGGCAAGCGCCACGACCTGGTTGACGCGGTGTTCGCCCTCGGGGACGACGACCTCGTGCGCATTGTTGCTCGCGTCGAGGCGCTCGACGCTTTCCTGACCACCGACGACGGCGCGAACCTCCTGGCCGGTTACAAGCGGGCGGTGAATATCCTCAAGGCGGAGGAGAAGAAGGGGGCGCTGCCGAGCGGACAGGCTCAGCGTCTGTCGAATGCACCCGCCGAGGAGACGGCGTTGCTCGACGCGCTGCAAGCCGCCGAGCCGAAGGTGCAGGCCGCGCTCGACGCCGAAGACTTCACCGCCGCTATGACCGCGCTGGCGGCCCTCCGGGGGCCGGTGGATGCGTTCTTCGACAAGGTGCTGGTCAACTCCGCGGTACCTGAGGAACGCGACAACCGATTGAAGCTTTTGGGGAACGTCCGCGACGCCATGGGGCGCGTGGCGGACTTTTCGTTGATTGCCGGCTGAGGGACGTAGATGGCCGAAACGCTCACCAAAACCCGCTGGGTCTATTCCTTCGGAGGGGGCGGCGCCGATGGCGACGCTTCGATGAAGAACCTGCTGGGCGGCAAGGGCGCGAACCTGGCCGAGATGAGCGCGCTCGGCCTGCCCGTGCCGCCGGGCTTCACCATCACGACCGAGGCGTGCGTCCACTACTACGCCAACAACAGCCAGTATCCGGCCGACCTGAAAGAGCAGGTCGCGGCGGGCCTTGCCAAGGTCGAGGAGATCACCGGCAAGGCGTTCGGCGACGCGGCCAATCCGCTGCTGGTCTCGGTGCGCTCGGGCGCGCGGGCGTCGATGCCGGGGATGATGGACACGGTCCTGAACCTGGGCCTCAATGACTCCACGGTCGATGGGCTGGCCAAGCTGTCCGGCGACCGGCGCTTCGCCTTCGACAGCTACCGCCGCTTCATCCAGATGTACTCGAACGTGGTGCTCGGCCTCGACCACCACATGTTCGAGGAGATCCTCGACGACCATAAGGACAGCCTGGGCGTCAGCGTCGACACGGCGCTGACGGCGGAGAACTGGGAGGCGGTGGTCCGCGACTACAAGGCCGCCGTCGAGCGCCAACTCGGCAAGCCCTTCCCGCAGGACCCGCAGGAGCAGCTGTGGGGCGCGATCGGCGCGGTCTTCGCGAGCTGGATGAACGACCGGGCCAAGTTCTATCGCCGCATGCACGACATCCCGGAAAGCTGGGGCACGGCGGTGAACGTGCAGTCGATGGTGTTCGGCAACATGGGCGAGACGTCGGCCACCGGCGTCGCCTTCACCCGCAACCCCTCGACCGGCGAGGCGCGGCTCTACGGCGAGTTCCTGATCAACGCCCAGGGCGAGGACGTCGTCGCCGGCATCCGCACGCCGCAAAGCCTCACCAAGATCGCCCGCGAGGAGATGGGCGACCGCAATCCCTCGATGGAAGAGGCGATGCCGGAGGTGTTCGCCCAGTTCAAGGCGGTCGTGGAGACGCTCGAGAAGCACTACCGCGACATGCAGGACATCGAGTTCACGGTCGAACAGGGCCGGCTCTACATGCTGCAGACGCGCAGCGGCAAACGCACCGCCAAGGCCGCGCTGAAGGTCGCCGTCGACATGGCGGCCGAGGGCGTGATCAGCCGCGAGGAAGCCATCCAGCGCGTCGAGCCTTCGTCGCTGGACCAACTGCTCCACCCGACCATCGACCCGGGCGCCGAGCGCGACGTCATCGCCAACGGGCTGCCGGCATCGCCCGGCGCCGCCACCGGCAAGATCGTCTTCGACGCCGACGAGGCCGAAAAGCTCGGCGCGGCGGGCGAGGCGGTGATCCTGGTCCGCGATGAGACCTCGCCGGAGGACATCCACGGCATGCATGCGGCGCGTGGCATCATTACCGCCCGGGGCGGCATGACCAGCCACGCCGCCGTGGTCGCGCGCGGCATGGGGCGGCCCTGCGTCTCCGGCGCGGGCGAGATCGCCATCTTCGAGAAAGAAGGCCTGTTCCGCGTGCGGGGCCGCGAGTTCCGCGCCGGCGAAGTCATCACCATCGACGGCTCGAAGGGCGAGGTGCTGGCGGGCTCCGTGAAGATGATCGAGCCGGAGCTGTCCGGCGACTTCGCGCAGCTGATGACCTGGGCCGACGCCGCGCGCCGCCTGAAGGTGCGGGCCAACGCCGAAACCCCGCTCGACGCCCGCACCGCCCGGCAGTTCGGCGCGGAGGGCATCGGCCTTTGCCGCACCGAGCACATGTTCTTCGACGAGGACCGCATCGCCGCCGTCCGCGAAATGATCCTGGCCGACGACGAGCGCGGCCGCCGCGCGGCGCTGGAGAAGATCCTGCCGATGCAGCGGGCCGACTTCGTCGAGCTCTTCACCATCATGGAGGGCCTGCCGGTCACCATCCGCCTGCTCGACCCGCCGCTGCACGAGTTCCTGCCGCATACGGAGGAGGATGTCGCCGCCGTCGCGCAGGCCACCGGCCTGGACGCCGCCAAGCTGATGCGCCGGGCCCGCGAGCTGCACGAGACCAACCCGATGCTCGGCCACCGCGGCTGCCGCCTGGGCGTGAGCTACCCCGAAATCTACGAGATGCAGGTCCGCGCCATCATCGAGGCCGCCTGCGAGATCGTCGCCTCCGGCAAGGCCGCGCCGGTGCCGGAAATCATGCACCCCCTCGTCGCCAAGGGCGAGGAGATGAAGTACCTGCGCGTGCTGACCGACCGGGTCGCCAAGCAGGTGATGGAGGAGCGCGGCGTCGCCATCGACTACAAGGTCGGCACCATGGTCGAACTGCCCCGCGCCGCGATCCGCGCCGGCGATCTGGCGGAGAATGCCGAGTTCTTCTCCTTCGGCACCAACGACCTGACGCAGACGACCTTCGGCATCAGCCGCGACGACTCCGGCCGCTTCCTGAACGCCTACATCGACAAGGGCATCTTCGATAAGGACCCCTTCGTGTCGCTGGACCAGGAAGGTGTGGGCGACCTCATCCGCATCGCCACCGAACGCGGCCGCGCGGTCCGTCCCGACGTGAAGCTCGGCATCTGCGGCGAGCACGGCGGCGATCCGGCGTCGATCGCCTTCTGCGAAGAGATCGGCCTCGACTACGTCAGCTGCTCGCCGTTCCGGGTGCCGATTGCGCGGCTCGCGGCGGCGCAGGCGGCGTTAGCTAAGAGGGGCTAGGGGATAGGGACTAGGGGCTAGATATGCCCCAACTCTAGTCCCTAGCCCCTAACCCCTAGTCCCTTTTCCTAACGAACACCGTCCCCGCCGAATACCCCGCCCCAAACGAGCAGATCAGCCCTGTCTCGCCCGGCTTGAAGTCGGCGTTGGTCTTGTGGAAGGCGATGATCGAACCCGCCGACGAGGTGTTGGCGTACTCGTCGAGGATGATGACGTTCTCTTCGGGCGTCGGGTCGCGGCCGAGCACGCGGCGGCCGATCAGGTCGTTCATGTTGATGTTGGCCTGGTGCAGCCACAGCCGCTTCAGCTTCGTGGGGTCGAGCCCCAGCTCCTGCGCGTGGTCGACGATCATCTCGCTGACCATCGGCACCACGTCCTTGAACACCTTGCGGCCCTGCTGGACGAACAGCTTGTCCGGCTGGCCGATGCCTTCGGGGGCGGCGTTGTTCAGGAAGCCGAAGTTGTTGCGGATGTTGTTGGAGAAGACCGTCTTCAGCTTCGTGCCGAGGATTTCCCAGCCGTCCTTGGCCTGGTCCTCGCGCTCGACGATCACGGCGGTGGCGACGTCGCCGAAGATGAAGTGGCTGTCGCGGTCCTTGAAGTTCAGATGGCCGGAGCAGATCTCCGGGTTGACCATCAGCACCGCGCGCGCGGAGCCGCCGGCCACGAAATCGGCCGCCGTCTTGATGCCGAAGGTGGCCGAGGAGCAGGCGACGTTCATGTCGAAGGCGAAGCCCTCGATGCCCAGCGCCTGCTGCACCTCGATGGCCATGGCGGGGTAGGGGCGCTGCATGTTGGAGGCGGCGCAGATCACCGCATCGATCTCGCTGACCGGCTTGCCCCAGCGTTCGATGGCCTGTTTGGCCGCTTCGACCGCCATTTCGGCCAGGATCGACAGCTCGTCGTTGGAGCGTTCCGGCAGGACCGGGCGCATGATCTCCGGGTCGATGACGCCGGACTTGTTCATCACAAAGCGCGACTTGATGCCCGACGCCTTCTCGATGAACTCGGCGGAGGAGGGCGTCAGCGGCTCGATGTCGCCGGCCTTGATGGCCTCGGCGTTCCGCTCGTTGAACCGCTCGACGTAGGTGTTGAAGGCGGTGACCAGCTCTGCGTTGGAGATGCTGTAGGGCGGGGTGTAGAGCCCCGTGGCGGCGATGACGGCCTGATGCACGAACGTTCCTCGACTTAGGAATTGGCGCCCCGGGCGCGCGCCGTTCTTAGACCCGCCGCAAGGATGGCGCCACCCGCCCCGTGCCGCGGGCGTCTGGACATCTTGACGCCGGTGTCAACTTCCGTGAGCTTCCGCGCCCGACAGGAGCCTTCCTTGGACCAGGCCTACATCATCCAGTTCGCCGTCTCGGCCGTCGCCATCGTCGTGCTGGCGCTGGTCGCCGCCTGGGCGCGCATCCCGCGCGAGGTGGCGCCGCTGGACGAGTCGTCGGCGCGTGCGGTCATCGCCGACGAGCTGCCCGGTACCCCGGTGGAGCGCGTCTGGGTCGATGCGGCGGGGCAGGCGGCGGTGGCGAAAGCCGGGTCTGAGGCTATCGTCCTCTTCCGCGTCGGAGACGGGTTTGCCGTGCGCCAGGCGCCTTGGTCGAAGCTGGCGAATGCCGACACCCGCAACGGTCGCGTGGTCATCCGCTTCGGCGATCCGGCCGCGCCGGCGGCGCAGTTCCAATTGGCGCCCGGCGCCACGCACGCGCCCTTCTCGGAGATAGCCGCTTGATCGACGTTCCGTTCGACCCGATCCGGACGGCGATCCCGCTGTTCATCGCGCTCGTCCTGCTGGAGATCGGCTTCGGCAAGTGGGGCCGGGCTAAGGTGGTCTATGAGGGGCGCGACGCCTGGACCTCGCTGCTGATGGGCCTCGGCAACACCGTCCAGACGGCGTTGATGCTGGGCGCCATCGCGGCGACGATGCTGTGGGTCTACAGCTTCCACGTCTTCGAGATCCGCATGACCTACTGGTGGGCGTGGGTCGGGATCTTCTTCGCCGACGATTTCATCTTCT
>JBLNCT010000094.1:0-22500 GCA_050260915.1 Parcubacteria group bacterium | reverse complement strand
AGTTCGAGATGGGCGTAGGGCATGGGGGAGTGCTCCGATTGCGATGCGCGGATTAGATACCGAGTAGCGCCGCAAAGCGCTCCCGATGATAGCGCTCGTCGCCAAAGCTCATCTGTCCCACGCGCGCGCGCCTTAACCCCCATCCCACCTGGACTTCATCGGTCATGCCGATGCCGCCGTGCATCTGGATCGCTTTGTTGCCCGAGGAGATCCCAACGGCCGACGCCTTGATCTTCGCCGCGGCATCCGGCGCGTCGCCTGCCACATCCTCCAGCGGCCGCCAGAGCAAGGCGCGCGTGGTGGCGAGCTCGGCGTACCAGTGCGCGCCGCGATGCTGCAGCGCCTGGAACGTGCCGATCAGAACCCCGAACTGTTCGCGGGACTTCAGGTAATCGAGCGTCTGCTCGAACAGGCGCTCGGAGGCGCCCAGCAGGTCGAAACCCATCATCAGCGCCCGGATATCGACGATGCGCTCGAATTCGGCCTGGCGACGGCGGCGGTCAGGCGCCGGTCCGCATCTACGACGGGCTGTCCGAAGTCCACCGCTGGTCCATCGCCAAGCGCGTGAAGCGCGGCTGGAGCGCGCCTTCGTAAGCTCCCGCGAAAAAAACCGCGGCCTTGATGTGCCCGATCCTTCCGCGCTTACGTCTACGTCGGTAGGGGCAGCGCGTTCGGAGCAGGCCACGGCCTTGGTTATGCCGTCAGACCCAGCGAGGGGCGACACCGCCGCGACTGAGGAAGTCGCGGTCTGGGCCGCGCGCTATGGCGCCGCGCTGCGCGCCTACTTCTGCAAGCGCGCGCCGTCGGCCGATCCGGACGACCTGGTGCAGGAGGTGTTTCTGCGCCTGCACAGCCGTTCCGAGCGCGAGACCGTCGACAACCCCGAGCGCTACATCTTCAAGATCGCCAGCTCCGTCCTTGTCGACCGCCACCGCCACGAGCTCGCCCGAGGCCTCGGCCTGCACGACGCGCTCGACGCCGACTTCCAGCTCGCCGACGAACTCTCGCCCGAGCGCACCCTGATCGGCCGCCAGGAGCACGCCCGCGCCATCACCGCGTTGCAGGCTCTGCCGCCCCGCGCCCGCGCGGCCTTCACCCTGCACCGCTTCGAACACATGACCTACGCGGCGATCGCGCAGCGGATGGGCATCTCGATCAACGGCGTCAAACACCTGATCGCCCGCGCGCTCGAGCGGCTGAACGAACAGGTGGGCCAGCCATGACCCGCGCGCCCCAGCCCTCGCCACCAACCATCGAGGCCCAGGCCGCCGACTGGCTGGCGCTCGCCCGCTCCGGCCGCCTCACACCCGCGCAATCCCGCGAGCTGGAGGCCTGGCTCGCCGCCGACGTCGAGCACCGCCTCGCCTACCAGTCCATGCAGGACACCTGGCGCCTGTTCGGCGATCTGGAGGACGACCCCGCGGTCATGGAAGTCCGCGAGTGGGCCCGCCGCGCCTACAACCGCCCCGTCCAGTACCGCCTCGCCGCGGCAATAGCCGCCGCCGCAGTCCTGACCGGCGGCTGGTGGAGCTGGTGGGCCAGCACGCCCGCCCCCCTGCCGCCCGACCTCGTCGCCGCGGCGGCCGAAAACCCGGCCCAGGCGATCAGCACCGGCCTTGGCCAGACCACGACCGCCACCCTGTTCGACGGCTCCGTCGTCACGCTCGACACCGACTCGGCCCTGGTCGCGCGGGAAGTCGGCGGCATCCGGCTGGTCGAGCTGCGCAAAGGCCGCGCCTTCTTCAAGGTCGCCCACGACGCCGCCCGCCCGTTCAAGGTGCTGGCCGCCGGCCGCACCGTCACCGCCACCGGAACCGCCTTCTCCGTGCGCGCGGAGCCCGGCGCCTATCAGGTCACCCTGGTCGAGGGCTCCGTCACCGTGGAGTCCCCGCGCGGCCGCTTCCGCCCGGGGCAGGAGAAGAAACTCACGCCCGGCCTGTCGCTCACGGCCGACGCCGGCGGCGACCTGGACGTCGAGCGGATCAACGTCGTCGCCGACACCAGCTGGCGCACCGGCCACCTGACCTTCCAGGACGAGCCGCTCGGCCAGGCCGCCACCGAAATGAACCGCTATTCGAAGCGCAAGCTGGTGGTCGACCCCGCCGTCGCCGCCACCCCGATCCTGGGCGTCTTCCCCAACGGCGACGTCGAGGCCTTCGCCCGCGCGGCCGAGGCGACCCGCATTGCAACCGTCGCCTTTGAGGACGATGCTCGCATCGTGCTGTCGGCGCCCACGAAAATTTCCGGCGGGGGGAATGTGCACAACCTCGAGCCCGCTCCGTCTTCTTGAGCAGGGGGGAGCACGCAACGGCCCCCTGACCAAAAGGGGGAACAAGTCCGTGCGCCATTCACGCCAAAATACCGCCCAGCGCCTGATGTGCGGCGCCGCGGCCATCGCAATCCTGTCGTTCGCCGCGACCGCCCAGGCCGAAGAGCGCCCGTTCGCCATCGAGCCGCAGTCGCTGTCCACCGCGCTCGCCGAATTCGGCGCCCAGAGCGGCCATGCGGTGATGGCGCCGATGAACCTGCTGGACGCCAAGACCACCCGCGGCTTTTCTCGCTCGGCCGAGCCCGAAATCGCGCTCGCCCAGCTCCTCGACGGCACCGGCCTCACCTACCGCAAGACCGGCGACACCTTCGCCATCGTGAGCGCCTCCGACCCCCAGTCCGGCAGCGCCGCGGGGGACGGCGCTGACGCAGGGACTGTTCAGGCGCTCGTGGTGACGGCGCAGAAGCGTGAGGAGAACATCCAGGACGTGCCGATTGCGATGAGCGCGTTCACGCAGGAGGATCTGACGAAAAGCCAGATCGCGGGCGGACCGGATCTGATGACTCAGATCCCGAACTTCACCTTCACCAAGACCAACTTCACCAGCTACTCGATCCAGATCCGCGGCATCGGCACCCAGGCGATTTCCGCCACGACCGACCCGGCCGTGGCGGTCGCGTTCAACAACACGCCGTTCCTGCGCAGCCACTTCTTCGAGCAGGAATTCTACGACCTCGCCCGCGTCGAGGTCCTGCGCGGCCCGCAAGGCACCCTTTACGGCCGCAACGCCACCGCCGGCGTCGTGAACGTCATCTCCGCCAAGCCGAGCTTCCACTTCGAGGCCAAGGCCTCGGCCGACGTGGGCAACTACAGCTCGACCCGTCTGGAAGGCATGCTCAACCTGCCGCTGGTTGAGGATAAGGCGGCGCTCCGCATCGCCGGCGCCTGGACCAAGCGCGACGGCTACGACATCAACCAGCTGACCGGCCACCCGATCGACGGTCGCGACCTGTGGTCGACGCGGGTGTCGCTGCGGATCGATCCGACGGAGCGCCTGCGCACCAACTTCATCTGGGAGCACTTCAAGGAAGACGACGACCGGCTGCGGTCTGGGAAGCAGCTATGTAAGAGGGCCGATGCCCCGACCGAAGTGCTTGGCGTTCCTGTCGACATCGGCGGAAACGACGTGAACTTCCCGGAACGGTACCTAAACCAAGCTTGCGTGCCGGGGTCGCTCTACGCACCTGAGGCCTTTCAGGTGCCCGATGGCAAGACCTTGGGTTACTATCTTCCCTTCGTGGAACTGGGGGCGCCACTCACAGGGGGGAGTAATAGTCGATGGGATGTGTACGCTAGCACTACCCAATCACGCGATTTGCGCGTCATAGAATCGCAAATAGATCCGACATATCGTTCGAACAGCGACACACTCGAATTCAATATAGACTATGACATTGGGAGCGATCTGACGCTAAGTCTTCAGACCGGCTTCCAGCGCGACTCGCTGTGGTCTGTCGAGGATTATAATAGGTTTAACACCAGCCCAGATGCATTTGCGTATTGTGATCCCACTAAGGCGTATTGTCGCGAAAACGCCTCGGGGCAGCTTATCCCTGACTTCTCGAGATATATCTATGTCGCGGCTGTGGATGGGGCGGTCCAGGGAAGCCCTTGCGATCCGTCCGTTGCCGATACCCGGAGCTGTGAGCCTGTGGGGGTTTTTTGCGATCCGCAAATTGGCTGCAGCGACCGCCTCGTCGTGCTCGATTTATCGGAAGAACGTTCGCGGCAATTCGCACAAGAAGTGCGGATAGCGTCTGATTTTGATGGGCCATTCAATTTCAGCGTTGGCATCAATTACCTAAAATATAAGACGAACGAAAATTATTATGTATTTTTAAATACCGTCACGCTGATGGCTGCCAGCCCGGGGTTGTCACACGGCACGCCCTCACCATGGAGCCCCGGTGTTTCGGACAATCACGAGTGCATGTTCGGAAACGGGCGCGGCTTTGAATACGTTGATCCTTATGCCAATCACAATCCGCAATTCGACACCTGTGCGTATATAGACCCAAACCCTCTCGGCTCGCTAAACAACCAGGGCCATAACTATTTTCTAAGCCAAAACCCATACAAGCTTACCTCATATGCGATCTTCGGCGAGGCGTACTATAAATTTTCTTCGGAACTAAAAGTGACGTTGGGTCTCCGGTGGACTGACGATCAGAAACACTTCGTAGACATACCAAGCGAATTGTTGCTCCCTGGCTACGGTTATCCCGTTACTGGCGTTGTCGACCAGCATTGGTCGGAACCGACTGGGCGCCTAGTTGTAGATTGGACTCCCAGGCTTGATTTTGCCGATCAAACGTTGGTTTACGCCTCTTACACCCACGGGTACAAAGCCGGCGGCGCGAACCCGCCTGGAGCGGTGTTGCTTACGAATCGGATCGGAGACGTGTCGGTGCCCGCCCACCCATCGACGTTCGAACCTGAGTTCGTGAATGCCTATGAAATCGGAAACAAGAACACGCTCGATGGTGGCCGAATTACATTAAATACGACCGGGTTCTATTACGATTACAAGGGTTATCAGATTTCCGAAATCATCGACCGCTCAGCGGTGAACCTGAATTTTGATTCGACGGTCTGGGGCGTCGAAGTGGAGTCGGATTGGAACCCGCGAGAAAATCTTCGGTTCGGCGTGAAGGTCGGCTACGAGAATACTCGCTTGGCCGATGGCGCCAAGTCGTTGGATCTGATGGACAGAACCGCTGGAAACCCCGACTGGATGGTAGTTAAGCCGTTTGTCACGCAGGCCTCTAATTGCATCCTTCCGAAGTATGTTGTCGCTCAGGCGCTGCGCATGGGGGACGCACTGAGAATCTCGAGCATCTGTGGCGCCGCCTACAGTTCGCAAACAAACGTATTTCTTAATACCACTCACAACGACCCCATAACTAACCAACCTTACGTTCCCGATCCGCTGCCGGGATACCGCGGTTTTGATCCAACGACCGCTCCCAACAACGGCGCAGGGTTTGACAAGGATTTAAGCGGGAACAGTCTTCCGAACGCGCCTCATTGGACCGGAACGCTGACGGCCGACTATACGATTCCGCTCCCGAACGACTGGCTGGCGACGCTTCATTCAGACTTCTATTATCAGTCTGAGGCATGGACGCGGGTGTTCAACATGCCCGGTTACGACAAGCTGAAGGCGTATAACAACGTCAATGTCGCGGCGATTTTCACGAACGAGAGCGCCGGCTGGACTGTTATGGCGTACGTGAAGAACGTCTTGAACAAGGACAACATAACCGGCGCCTTCTTAAACAGCGATGACACGGGCCTGACGACCAACGTCTTCCTGAACGAGCCCCGCCTCTACGGCCTCCGGGTTACGAAGAACTGGACGGGTTCCCCCTGGTGGAGCGCTCACGCGCATACTCCAGGCACGTCCTTCCCTTACTGGCTTGAAGTCGAGGGCTATCATGGGCCCGTGAGCCGCATGCACGAACCGTTGGCTCCGCCGGCTACCGAGCTGTACGCAGGCGACTTCCCATTCCCGTTCAAAGCCCAGAACGATTTGGGCTGGGGCAGCGGTGGAGGCGTCAAGTTTACCTATAGGCCCGAAGGTGCAGGCTGGACCTTCGCCCTAAGCGGGCGATATGGTCGAGCCGTTGGAGCCACCCAGCTTCACACGAGGCAGCGCCTGCCTCTTTGGTGTCAGGAAAGCATAGGCCTCTGTTTTGATCCTGGGACGGGAGTTATTACCGTCAACGGTCAGTACGACCGGAGCGGCCGAGATGCCGCGAATAAGTATAACTACACGGATCAGCTGGTCCGAAATGAGGAGGATCATTCGGTCGCGGACTTTACGGTCGGGAAGGATATCGGGCTCGGCGCAGCGGGGGTGAGACTTGGGTTGCGTTATGCGCGACTGAGATCGACGTCGAACGCAGTTTTGCATGGGAGGCCGGACCTCTACGGAAATACCGAAAGCGTTTTTAAATATCCCCGAACCGCACATCAGTTCAGCGCAGAGCTGGACGCCCGCAGGGAATTTCAAGGCGCTGGTCCTATCCTCCAGTGGGACTTTGACCAAAAGCTCCGTGGAAGTGAGCAAGAGAGCGGTCGAATTGGCTTGGAAGGGGGTGTGGGCGCGGGAGTCTTGTTCGGAAAACAGACGGCGCGCGCGAACGGGTCAGAAGCCGGAATGTATCGGGACGTGAGCAGCCAATTCAAATACGACATAACGCCCCCGTACGAGCATCCGCTCAGCTTCTCCCGCACGAAGTCCGTCAGCGTGCCGGTGGCGAACGCGAGTGTCGGGCTCTCCTATGCCCTCGGCGGGCTGAAGGTTAGCGGCGGATATCGGATCGAGCGCTATTTCAAAGCCATCGATGGCGGCATCGCGGAGCGGAAAACCTACGACCGCGATATTAAAGGCGCCTACATCAAGATCGGCGTCGGGTTTGGCGGTTAGAGTTTCCGGCTTCGGTCCCCTCTGAACCGGATTTACTTGAGGCGGCAGGCTAGCCCCTGCCGCCTTTTCTTTACGCCGCTACAAACCCCTTCCAGGTGCTCATGTAGTTCACGAATGGCTCGCCCAGGCCTTCGTTGCGGAGGTAGTCCTTCGTCACCGGCAGGGCGATGGGCTCAAACCCGCCGTCGGCCTTCACCCGCTGCGGGTAGTCGTGGTGGAGGATCGCGGCGCGGCCGAGGAAGACGAAGTCCATGCCGGCTTCCAGGGTGCGCATGCAGTCGCCCGGGGTCATGATCTTGCCGGCGGCGCCGACGCGGGTGTTCCCGCGCGGGAGGTCGGCGAAGAGGGCGACGAGGGGTTGGCCTTTGAAATCGTCCTCGATGGGTTCCTTGAAGACGTCCCACAGCGACAGATCGAGGAACTCGAGCTTGCCGCCGGCCAACAGCTCGGCCGCCAGGTCGCGCATTTCGGCTAGGCGCAATCCGAACCGCTCCGGCGAAATCCGGACGCCCAGCTGGAAGTCCTCGCCGCAGCGGGCGCGGACGCCGTCGATGGTCTCCATCAGCAACCGCGCGCGGTTCTCCAGCGAGCCGCCGTAGGGGTCGTCGCGGCGGTTGATCTCGGGGCTGATGAACTGGGCGATCAGGTAGCCGTGGGCGCCGTGCAGCTCCACCCCGTCGAAGCCCGCCTTCTGCGAGCGGACGGCGGCCTCCACGTAAGCCTCGATGGCCTCCTGGACCTCCGCCTCAGTGAGCGCCCGCGCGCCCGTCTCGGCGTCGTCGGAGGGCCCGACCGGCTGGCCGACGATCTCCTTCGGCGAGCGGATGCCCGCGTGGTGCAGCTGGGTGAAGGCGAGGCTGCCCTCGGCCTTGATCGCGCTCGCCAGCCGCGTCAGCCCCGGCAGGTGGTCGTCCGAAAAAACCCCGAGCTGCCCCGGAAACCCCTGGCCGCCGGCCTGCACGTGCGCCGCGCAGGTCATGGTCATGCCAAACCCGCCTTTGGCCCGCATTACGAGCCAATTGAACTCGTCGTCGGACAGCACGCCGTCCGGATGGCTCTGCAGGTTGGTGAGCGGGGCGAGCGCAAACCGGTTCTTCATCGGCTTGCCGCGCGCAAAGGTGAGCGGTTCGAAGAGCTTACGGGTGTCCATGCGCCGGACTTAGGAGCTTGCCCCAGGGGCAGGCAACGGCTTTGGCCGCCACAGCGCCAGCGCCGCCAGGCCGACGGCGACCAGCAGGCCGGCCGCGCCCATGATCAGGCTGGCCTTCAGCGTCGGGTGCTCCAGCCAGCGCTGCAGCGTCTCGCCGAACACGAACCCGCCGCCCGCGAACAGGCCGGCCCACAGGCTCGCGGCCGCCAGGTTCAGCGCGGTGAACACGCCCATGCCCATGGCCGAAAGCCCCGCCGCCACCGGCCCCGCAGCGCGCAGCCCGAAGACGAAGCGGAAACTCAGCACGAAGAAGACGGGGTGATGCTCGATGAACCCCGCCGCGCGCGCGAACGTCGGCCTTCCCGCCATCTTCGTCACGAACTTCGTCGAGCGCCCAAAGCGGCCCAGGAAGAACAGCAGCTGGTCCATTGCCGCCGTACCCGCCGCCGCGGCGCTCAGCGCAATCGGCCAATGGATCAGGCCCATGCGCGCCAGAACCCCGCCGGCGATCGCAACCGTCTGGCCCTCGATGCCGGAGCCGAAAAAGATGGCGGCCGGTCCGTAACTCTGCAGACCCGCCAGTGCGGAGATCATCGGGGGAAACTCGAAAGCGGCGGATACTGCATGAAGGTACAACGCGCAGATGGCGTATCGTTGACGTCGATCAAGGCCCGCGTCGTTCGGTCGCCGCCAAAGGTGGCCTGGGCGCAACAGCCAGGAGAACGTTCGGCTTGACCCAATCGCAGACCGACCGGCCGACGCGGACCGGCCTTTCGATCAGCCCCAACGCGCTGCTGCTCTTCGGCGGCTTCATGGCGCTCGGCTGGGCTCTGGCCGCGCTGACGAACCCGCCCGGCATCGTCGTCTTCCTGTTCGTGGCGGTCGGCTGGATCGTCAGCGTCGTCGTTCACGAGTTCGGCCACGCCTTCGTCGCCTGGCGGGCGGGCGACACCAGCGTGGCGGAGAAGGGCTACCTGACGCTCGACCCGTTCAAGTACAGCGACGTCGGCGTGACCATCGTGCTGCCGCTGATCGCGCTGCTGCTGGGCGGGATCGGGTTTCCGGGCGCGGCCGTCTACATCCGCCAGGATCTGATCCGCAGCCGGCTGGGGCGTTCGCTGACGTCGCTTGCTGGGCCCGCGGGGACCTTGATCGTGCTGCTGGCGCTCGCCGCCCTGCTGTCGCGACTGTGGACGGGCGAGGTGACGCCGCTCGTCGGCGCCGTGGCGGTCCTGGCCTTCCTGCAGGCGACGGCGCTGATCCTGAACCTGCTGCCGGTTCCGGGGCTGGACGGCTATGGCGTGATCCGCCCGTTCCTGCCGGCCTCGATGCAGACGGGCCTGCGCAAGTGGGAGGGCGGGGCTTTCTTCATCCTGTTCCTGCTGATCTTTCTAGTGCCGGGCGTCTCCGACTTCCTGTTCGGCGGCGCGCTGGAGATCTGCCGGGCGCTGGGCATCCCGGTGCAGGCGATCGCGCGTGGATGGGGCGCCTTCCAGTTTTGGCGTTAACGCGCGTTCACCAGGTGTTATCGGTTTCGGCTGCAACCTTGAGGCTCCCCCGCCGTCACGCTGAGGGCCCTTGGGCGTGCAGCCATTGGACGAAAAACCCGGCCAGGGCCTTGCCGCCCGCCTGATCGCGCGCCTGCCGCGCTTTCGGCGGCTGCATACGAAGCTGACCGTCGCCTACCTGGCGCTCTTCATCCTCGTCCTCTTCGGGATCGTAGCGGCGGTCTATACCTCGGTCGCGCGCAACTCCGAGCGGGTGCTGCGCGAGGAACTGTCCGCCAGCGCAGTGGTGTTCGACCGCGTCTGGGAGCTGCGCACCGCCCAGCTGCAGAACGGCGCGGAGATTCTCGCCCGTGACTTCGGCTTCCGCGCCGCGGTGGCGACGCAGGACGGCCCCACGATCCAGTCGGCGCTGATCAGCCTGCGCGAGCGGCTGGGCCTCGACGCCGCCTTCGTCATCGGGCCGGCTGGCGGGGTGGTCGCCGCCGATGGCCTGCCGGCCGGAAAGCTCGACGCTGCGACCCTGCAACGTCTGTCGGAAGGGGATGCGGCGGCCGGCGTCTTCGTGCTGGACGACACCCCCTACCAAGCCGTCTCCGCGCCCATCCTTGCGCCGACGCCTATCGGGCAGGTCGTGTTCGCCGCCCGGCTGGACCGGCGCGAACTGGACTCGCTCGTGCGCCTGTCGCCGATCCGCTTCCAGCCCGAGCTTCTGATGGAGGAGCCGGATGGGCGCTGGCGCGGCGGCGCGGGCGAGGTGTCGGCGGCCGAACTCAGCCACGCCGCCACTGTGCTCGGCCACGGCCACGCCGCGGGCAAGCCGATCACTACCCGGGTGGGGCCCTGGATCGAGGTGGTCCGGCCGCTGCGCACGGTGGGCGACGAGCGTGTGGCGCTGCTGCTGCGCTACCCGCTCAGCGAGGCGCTGGCGTCCTATCAGGGGCTGCTGGCGATGGTGATCCTGCTGGGTTTCGCAGGGTTGATCATGGTGGCGGTCGGCAGCTGGGTGCTGTCGCGCGAGGTGACGCGCCCCATCGGCGCCCTGACCGAAGCCGCCGAGCGGCTGGAGAGGGGCCAGCTCAGCGTGGTCGACGTGGACGGCATGGACGAGATCGCCGCGCTCGGCCTCACCTTCAACCGCATGGCCGAGGGGATCGCCCGGCGCGAGGAGGCGCTGGAGCGCGCCCGCGTGGCCGCCGAAAGCGCCAACCGCGCCAAGAGCGCCTTCCTGGCCAACATGAGCCATGAAATCCGCACGCCGCTCAACGGGATCCTAGGCATGGTCCACGTCCTGGGCCGCGAAGGCGTGAAGGAGCCGCAGCGTGCCAGTTTGCGCGTCATCCAGGACTCGGGCGAGGCGCTGCTGGCCATCCTGAACAGCATCCTCGACCTCTCGAAGATCGAGGCCGGCCACCTGGAGATCGACGCGCAGGAGTTCGATCTCGCCGAAAGGGTCAGCGCGGCCTGCGAGCCGTTCGTCACCCTGGCGCGCGAGAAGCGCCTGACCTTCGACGTCTCGGTCGCCCCGGAGGCGCAGGGCCTGTGGCGCGGCGATGCGCTGCGGCTGCGTCAGGTGCTGGCGAACCTCGCCTCGAACGCGGTGAAGTTCACCGAACGCGGCGGCATTTCCCTGACCGTGAAGATGGGCGGGACGGGCCCGCTCTTTTCGCTGACGGACACGGGCGTCGGCATCCCGCGCGAGCGGCTGGAGACGGTATTCGAGAAGTTCTCGCAGGCAGACGAGTCCACCACCCGCCGCTTCGGCGGCACGGGGCTGGGCCTGGCGATCTGCCGCGAACTGATCGGGCTGATGGGCGGAACGCTGCGGGTCGAAAGTACGCCCGGCCGCGGTTCCACCTTCGCCTTCGAACTGCCGCTGCAGCGCGTCGCCGCCGAGGTTGAGTCCGAGCACGACGTCGCGCCGCAGGAGGAGAGCAGGTCTCTGCGCGTCCTCGCCGTCGAGGACAACCCGACCAACCAGATGATCCTGAAGGCGTTCCTGACGCCGCTCGAGGCCGACGTCACCATGGTCGACAACGGGCGCAAGGCGGTCGAGGCCTTCGCGCAGTCCGAATTCGACATCGTGCTGATGGACATCCAGATGCCGGAAATGAACGGCGTCGACGCCACCGTGGAAATCCGCCGCATCGAAGCGCAGAGGGGGCAGCCGCGCACGCCGATCCTCGCGGTGACAGCCAACGTGATGACCCACCAGCAGCGCGAGTACATCGCCGCCGGCATGGATGCGGTGGTGCCGAAGCCGCTGCAGGCGGTCACCCTGTTCGGCGAGATGGAAAAGGCGCTGAACCAGCGATCGGGGCTCCTGCGGGCCATCTCCTGATCCGATTTACGCCCGCTTCACGCCCTGCCGTTAAGCATGCCGGCCATGCGTATCCTGGCCGTACTCCTTGCCGCCCTCTCGATCGCCACGCCCGCGACGGCCGGCGACCTGACCGTCATGGTTACCAACGCGGCCGGCCAGCCGGTGAAGGACGCCGTGGTGATGGTCTATCCGCGCGCCGGCGCGCAGGGGCCAGTTCGGTTCTCCTGGCCCTATGTGATGAACCAGCGGAACATGCAGTTCGACCCGTTCGTGCTGATCGTGCCGGTCGGCGCGACGGTATCCTTCCCCAACCGCGACCCCTTCCGCCACCACGTCTATTCCTTCTCGGCGCCCAAGCCCTTCGAACTGAAGCTCTACGGCCACGACGAGACGCGGACGGTGAAGTTCGACAAGGCGGGCGTGGTGGCGCTTGGCTGCAACATCCACGACAACATGACGGCCTTCATCCGCGTGGTGGACACGCCCTATGCGGCCAGGACCGACGGGAGTGGCGCTGCGGTGATTGACGATGTGCCCGACGGGGCCGCGACCGTGCGTGTCTGGCATCCGTACATCAAGGGCGGGCGCGATGTGGCGCGTGAGGCGGCGATCCCCGCCGGAGCGCTGACGATGAAGGTCGCGGCCGACCTCCATGCGCCCCCGATGCATAAGGGCATGTACTGACCATGCGCGCGCTGGGGGGCATCGTGCTGGCGTTGGCGATAGCGGGGCAGGCGCATGCGCAACAGCTGCATGGGCTGGCCGAGGTGCGGCTCGGGACCACCGACGGCGAGAAGAGCTGGCTGGACGGCGGGTTCGGCAAGGCGGGCAAGACCGGCTTCAACCTCAGCCAGGCCGTGCTGGAATACCGCCAGAGCTTCGGCTTCTCCACGAGCGCGGTGGTCAGCGCCCAGTACCAGCCGGACGTCTCGCCGAAGGTCGACCTCGACGAAGCCTATCTGAAGTTCAAGGCGCCGCCGATGGCGTGGGGCCGCGTCTCGGCGCGGGTCGGTGTCTTCTACCCGCCGGTGTCGCAGGAGCACACGGGCGTGGGCTGGACGACGCCCGACACCATCAGCGCTTCGGCCATCGACACCTGGATCGGCGAGGAGGTGAAGGTCGGCGGGCTGGAGGCCACCTTCGAACGCAGCTTCGGCGAGCACGAGATCGCCGCCACCGCCGCCGTGTTCGGCTGGAACGACACCTCGGGCACGCTGCTGACCTTCCGCGGGTGGTCACTCGGCGAGGTCCGCACCGGCCGCAAGACCGAGTTCGAGCTTCCGCCGCTGTCGCATTTCATGGCGACCAAGCAGGCCGACGAGACCTATCCGATGGACGAGCTCGACCACCGCGCCGGCTACTACGGCCGCATTGAGTGGCGCCCGCCCGCGCCGGTCAGCTTCAACGCGACTTACTACGATAACGTCGGCAACCGGATCGCGGTGAAGGACCTGCAGTGGGCGTGGGAAACGCACTTCCTGAACGTCGGCATGGCCTGGGAGCCGAACGACCGCACCCGCGTGCTGGCGCAGGCGATGACCGGGCGCACCCTGATGGGCTACCGCACGCCGCAGATCTGGGCCGACGTCGATTTCCAGAGCGCTTACCTGCTGGCCTCACGCCGGCTGGCCAATGAGACTCTCACCGGCCGCCTCGACTGGTTCGAGGTCAACGACCGCACCTGGCAGGTCATCGATAACAACGACGAGAACGGCTGGGCCGCGACCGCCGCCTGGCGCCATCCGCTCGTCGAGCACGCCGACCTTCTGATCGAGGCGCAGCACATCGGCAGCAAACGGCCCTCCCGCGCGCTGGCGGGGGAGGCGGCGCAGCAGGAAGAGAACGTCCTCCAGACGGCGCTGCGGCTGAGCTTCTGAACCCTCCTCCCTCGAGGGGAGGAGGGCAGGGTGGAGGGTGTGGCCGCTGAGTTTGGCGAAGGGCGCAAGTAGGCTCAGCGCCAACAAGCATCTGCCCGTCACCTCACTGCACTCACCCCCATCCCCGGCCCTTCCCCCCTCGAGGGGGAAGGGGGGGCGTTAGCCGACCGGCTCGGCCACCTTCGCCGAGGCACCCTCCAGGATGAAATCCGCAGGGTTCGGCGCCAGCGTCGCGGTCCAGTAGTCCACCAGCGGGAAGGGCCAGTTCTGGCTGACGCGGCCGAGCTGGTTCTTGTACCAGCTGGTCACGCCCGGCGAGCCCCAGGCCATCCAGCGGTTGGCGTCGTCGACCTTGGCGTTGAAGGCGTCGTGGACGTCGCGGCGGACCTCCAGCGTCTTCGCGCCCGTCTTCGCCATCAGCTCCAGGCAGCCCACGATGTAGCGGACGCTGCATTCGGAGAAGAAGATGATGGAGCCGTTGACCACGATGTTGGTGTTGGGCCCGTAGAGGATGAAGAAGTTCGGGAAGCCCGGCACCGTCATGCCGAGGTAGGCCCGCGCGTCGCCTTCCCACAGCTCGTGCAGCTCACGGCCGCCCCGGCCGCGCACCCTGAACGTCTTCAGGAAGTCGCTGGCCGTGAAGCCGGTGCCGTAGATCAGCACGTCGGCCTCATGCAGCTTGCCGTCGGCCGTGACGACGCCCTCGGGCTGGATCGCGGTGATCGGCTTCGTGACGAGATCGACGTTCGGCCGCTTCAGCGCCTCGATCCAGACGCCGTTGTCGCGGACGGTCCGCTTGCCGCCGAGCGGGTAGGTGGGGATTACCTTCTCCAGCAGGTCCGGCCGGTCGGCCGCCTGCGGCTTGATCGCCTCGACCAGCATCTCGCGCAGCATCAGGTTGGCGTCGCTGACGGCGGTCGGCGGGCCGGCGTAGTTCGGATCGGCCTTCACCGCCTCGTAGATGCCGTCTGTCAGCATCCAGAACAGCCAGAACCGGTACCACTTCTCATAGAAGGGCACGTGCTCCAGCAGCCACTGCTCTCCGGGGCCGACGGGGTCGTGGTAGTCGGGCGTGGGCCCAAGCCACGGCGGCGTCCTCTGGAAGACGTCCATGTGGCCGACGTCCGGCGCAATCGCCGGCACGAACTGGAAGGCGGAGGCCCCTGTGCCGATCACCGCCACGCGCTTGCCCTTCAGGTCCACGTCGTGGCGCCAGCGGGCCGAGTGGAAGGCTGGACCGGCGAAGCTGTCGCGCCCGGGGATTTCCGGCAGACGGGGCTGGTTCAGCTGGCCGACCGCGCTAATGACGGCGGTGGCCTTCAGCGTCTCGGCCGCGCCGTTCTTGCTCCGGATGCGGACTTCCCACTGCGAGGTCGCCTCATCGAACACCGCCTCCTCGACGGCGGTCTCGAAGCGGATGTGCTTCTTCAGCCCGTGCTTCTCCGCGACGCCCCGGAAGTAGTCCCAGAGCACGTCCTGCGTCGAATAGTGGAAGGGCCAGTTGTGGTTCGGCTCGAAGCTGAACGAGTAGAGGTGGCTCGGATTGTCCACCCGGCAGCCCGGATAGGTGTTCTCCAGCCAGGTGCCGCCGACCTCCGGATTCTTCTCGATGATGGTGAAGGCGATCCCCGCCTGCTGCAGGCGGATGCCCGAGAGGATGCCGGACATGCCCGCGCCGATGATGACGACGTGCATCTTCCCCGCCGCACCCTTCAGCTTCGGCTCGGTCCAGACGGGCTTCTTGCGGTCCACGCCGTCAACCGAGAGCTCCTCCATGAGGAACGGCACGTAGCGTTCGGGAATCTCGGCGCCGGAGACGAAGTCCATCATCTCGCGGATGGTCGCCTCGCTAGGCGGCGGAGGCAGGTCGCGCTTGCCTTCAAGGTATTCTGTGACCACGCGCGCGGCGAATTCGCGGACCTGCGCCTGCTGCGCCTCGCTCATGCCGCCAGTGCGGCTGTCGCCGAAGAAGTCGTAGAGCGGCTTGACGCCCCGCATGTGGCTCGTGTCGCCGGTCAGGTGCACCAACGCCACCATCAGCGCCGGCAGGTGCGCCTGCTCCAGAGCCATCCGCAGTTCAGCTTGATCGACGGTCATTGGGCGTCCTCTCCCTTGGGTACTAAGGGCGCGACAGCCATCCTCTGGCGGGACGGTCGGGGGTGTCGCGTCCGCGCCTACAGTCAAACAGTTGTTGGAAGGCCGCAATAGGGCCGCGCGCGAAACACCGGCCCGGAGCGGGCCGCGTCGCAAAATCCCGGCAACATTTGCGCCATAGAGGCGTCGCGATCGGGGAGCAGACAGCGCCGGCTCAAAGCTGCGCTTGCGGGACGTGACATGCAGTCGAGTCAGGAAAAGTCGATCTTCGTCGACCGCACCGGCAAGCGTGCGCGGCGTCTGACGCGGCTGGCGGCGGTGCTGGCCCTGGGTGCGGCGGTCCTGCTGGTGGCCTTTGTCCTCAGCGTCATCTACGCCCCGAAGCTCGCCGCTTCGCCCGCCTTCATCCAGAAGCTGCCGCCTTCGCTGCAGGCGCATCTGCGCCACAAGAGTCGCGCCGAGCAGGCGCTGCTGAAGCGCATCCGCAAGGACGAGGAGGCTTTCCGCCCGACCGCGCTGGTCAACGCCGCCCAGATCTCCGGCGCCTACTTCAGCCCATGGGTTCCGGGGAGCCTGAGCTCGTTCGACGCGCATGCGCGCGACCTGACCCACGTCTATCCGGCCTGGCTGGAGCTGGCCCCCGACGGCGGCTCCATCGTCAGCCCCGACTGGGACCCGAAGAAGCACAGCTGGACGCCGGAGCTGGAGAAGGTCGCCCGCGCCAACGGCGTGCACATCGTGCCGGTGGTCTCGAACGCCACCAACAGCCGCTTCGACGCCCGGCGCGTCTCGGCGATGTTCGACGATCCGAAGAAGGCGCGGGCCGTCGCCCAGCAGCTGGTCGATTTCGTCGTCGCCAACGACTACGCCGGCCTGCAGATCGACTTCGAGCTGATGTCCGACCGGGACAACGACCGGCTCGTGCCCTGGGTCCGGCAGATCTCGCAGGCGCTTCGGCTGCACGGCAAGGAAGTCTCGGTCACCGTCGAGCCCTACCTGCCGAACGACGTGATCCACAACCTCGTCGCCGCCACCGACTACGGCGTGGTCATGGCCTATGACGAGCACGCCGACGCCAGCGATCCGGGCGCCATCGCCTCGGCCAGCTTCATCGACAACAACCTGCGCCGCTTCACCAAGCTCGCGCCCCGCTCGAAGCTGCTGCTGGGCGTGGGCGCCTACGGCTACGACTGGGAGCGGGGCGGCAAGGAGGCCCAGGCCGTCACCAACGCCGAGGCCATGGCGCTGGCGCAGGGCTACGGAGATGCCTCATCGCCGTCGACCCTGCTGAACTACGACCCGCAGGCGCTGGAGCCGACGTTCAATTACGTCGACGAGAACGGCAAAAGCCACGAGGTCTGGTTCCTCGACGCCACCAGCGTCGCCAACGCCGTGGTGCTGGCCAAGGACTACGGGCTTCGCGGCTCGACCCTGTGGGCGCTCGGCGACGAGGACCCGGCGAGCTGGAAGGCGTTCGGCCGCAACGCCAGCTCCGATCCCGACATGCGATCGGTCATCTTCCCGCAGACGGTCAATTTCGCGGGCGACGGCGACCTGCTCTCCGTCATCGCTTCGCCCAAGGCCGGCTCGCGGACCTATGAGCGCGATCCGGCCACCGGGTTGATCACCGACGAGACCTACCAGTCCTATCCGTCCGGCTGGATCGTCCGCCGCCGGGGTTCGCCGGACGATGAGCTGGCGCTGACCTTCGACGACGGTCCCGATCCGAAGTGGACGCCGAAGGTGCTGGCGATCCTGAAGCGCCACCACCTCCACGCCACCTTCTTCATGGTCGGCGAGCAGGCGGCCGCTTATCCGGACCTCGTCAAGCGCGTCTATGCGGACGGCAACGAGATCGGCAACCACTCCTTCACCCACCCCAACATGGCCCACACGGGACCAGAGCGGGTGCGGCTGGAGCTGACCGCGACGCAGCGGGCGCTGGAGTCGATCACCGGCCGCTCGGTGACCATGTTCCGTCCGCCCTTCAACGCCGACTCCGAGCCGGGCGGCTACGGCGAAGTCATGCCGATGGCGGTGGCGACGCAGCTCGGCTACCTGACCGCCGGCGAGTCCATCGACCCGACCGACTGGGACCTGCACCGGATCGAGAACGGCAAGGTCCGCAAGATCACGCCGAACGACATCGTCCGGTCGGTGCTGGCGCAGGCCGACAGCGGTCATGCGATCCTGCTGCATGACGCCGGTGGGGACCGCTCGGCCACCGTCGCGGCGCTGGAGCCCCTGATCGAGCAGCTGCAGGCGCGGGGCTACAGGCTGGTCACCATGGGCCAGCTGATCGGCGAGACGCGCGCCCAGACCATGCCCGCCCTGCCGCCGGAGGACGCGCGGATGGCCGCGGTGGACGGCGCCGCCTTTACGGTCAGCCGCGACTTTGGGCGGTTCCTGTTCTGGGGCTTCTCCATCGCCATCGTGCTCGGCGTCGCGCGGATCGCGCTGATGATCGGGCTCGCGGGCCGTCCGGCGAAGACGCCGGCGCCGATCCCGGCCGTTGAGGGGCATTACCCCCGCGTGGACGTGCTGGTCGCCGCCTACAACGAGGAGCGGGTGATCGAGCGGACGGTCGAGAGCCTGCTCGCCAGCCGCAATATCGACGTGAGGGTCATTGTCGTCGATGACGGCTCGACGGACGCCACCTCGGACGTGGTGCGGCTGGCGTTCGGAGACAATCCGCGCGTGACGCTGCTGCGTAAGCCCAACGGCGGCAAGGCCTCGGCGCTGAACGTGGCGCTGACACAGGCTACGGCCGAAGTGGTGGTGGGCGTCGATGCTGACACGCAAGTGTCGCGCACCGCCATGGCCCGTCTTGTTGCCTGGTTCGTCGATCCGTCCGTCGGCGCGGTGGCGGGCAACGTGAAGGTCGGCAACCGCAGCAACATCGTCACCGGCTGGCAGTCCATCGAGTACGTCACCTCCCAGAACATCGACCGCCGGGCGCTGGCGAAGCTGAACGCGATCACGGTGGTCCCGGGCGCCATCGGGGCCTGGCGGCGAGACGCGCTGACGGCGGTCGGCGGCTATTCGTCCGATACGCTGGCCGAGGACATGGACCTGACCTGGCGCATCCGCCAGGCCGGCTGGACCATCGCCAACGAGCCGCTGGCGCTCGCCTACACGGAGGCCCCCGCCACGCTCGGTGCGCTGCTGAAGCAGCGCTTCCGCTGGACCTACGGCACGCTGCAATCGCTGTGGAAGCATCGCTCGGCGGTGTTCAGGCACGGCTGGTTCGGGTGGCTGGCGCTGCCGTCGCTGTGGCTCTTCCAGTTCGCGGGCCAGATCCTGGCGCCCTTCATCGACCTGCAGCTGGTCTTCGCGCTGCTGATCCGTCTGTCGCAGTGGATTTCGTCGATGGAGCACGCGGACGTTAGCTACGCGCCCGACCCGATCCTGTGGTTCATCGTGGCGATCTACTTCCTGTTCATCGGACTGGAAGTGGCGGCGGGCTGGATCGCCTGCGGGTTCGAGAAGGAGGGCCGCCGCGACCTGTGGCTCCTGCCGACCCAGCGGCTCGTCTATCGCCAGATCATGTACCTGGTCGTCTGGCGCGCCGCGATGCGGGCCGCCGCCGGCATCGGACACGCCTGGGGCAAGCTCGACCGCACCGGCTCGGTGAAGGTCGCCGCCGAAGCTTAAGGGCGCAAGATCACGAGCAACGCCGCAAACGTCGCATAGCCGAGCACCATCGCCGACAGCAGCCCCCGGCTCGCGTGCCCGCGTCGGAAGGCCAGCAGCAGCACGACGATGGCCACGGCCGTGACCCCGCCCGCCACGAGCAGCGAGCGGTCGAGGATCCACGGCGTGAAGAAGAGGCCGAACGCGGTCGGCACCGTCGCCTGGATCATCATCGCGCCGGAGATGTTGGCGAGCGCCAGCCGCACCTTCCCCTGCCGAATCCAGATCACCGCGTTCAGCGTCTCGGGCAGCTCGGTCGCGATGGGGCTCAGCAGCAGGGCCAGCAGCTGCGAGTGAAAGCCGACCGACGGCCCCAGCGCATCGATCTGGTCCACGAACACGCGCGAGGCAAAGTAGATCACGACCAGCGCGGCCACCGTCTGGAGCACGGCCAGCGCCGTCGGCGGCGTCTCGTACATCGGCGCGATGCGGAGCGGATCGATGTCCGGCTCCTCTTCGCCCCCCCCGCCGCGCGTCTCCTTCCAGACGTAGACGCCGTACGCCGCCAGGAACGCCAACCCCAGCCACGGCTTCCAGGCGAACACCACCATCCCCAGCGCCAGCTTCACGAGGAAGATGCCCAGAAACCACGCCTGGTCGCGCGCCAGGTGCCTGTCCGCGCGGCTCTCGCCCAGCCGCTGCTGGGTCGCAAACAGCGTCCAACCCACGACCGCATAGGCGATGGTCGCCAGCACCAGCGGCCCGCCCAGAGCCGCCCCGATGCCGATGGCCTTCTGCTCGGACGTCTTGCCGAACACGACGGCAGCGAAGGTGACCACGCTCTCAGGCAACGCGGTCCCGAAGGCTGCCAGCACCGTCCCGGTCGCCTTCTGGCCCACGTCGAACTTGTGGCCCATCCACTCGACGCCGTTCACGAAGAACTCGCAGGCGAGGTAGATGACGACGGCGGAGCCCAGCAGCAGGGCTATGGTGATCGCAAGGGGGGACATGGCGCCCGTAGAAGCGCTTCGCCCGCCGGCGTCAACCGACCAGGCTATTCAGTCGGCCTGGCCATATAGACGTCGAGGTCGATCTCCTTCTCCCAGCGCGCGACGGTGGTCGCGACCGCTAGGTCGGAGGTGTTGTTCGGGACCGTGCGGATCATGTCGAGGATGCGGTCGAAGGGCAGGATGAAGCCCACCACCAGGGCCGTCTGCTCCGGCGTCACGCCGAAGGTCGTCAGCACGCCCGCCAGCATGAACAGCGACGCCGACGGCACCGGCGCGGTGCCGACCGCCACCATCACGGTGGTCAGGCCGATGATGGCATACTGCTCCAGCGACAGCGGAATGCCGAACGCCTGTGCGGCGAAGGTGGCGAGCAGGCCCACGTAGAGCGCCGTCCCGTCCATGCTGACCGTCGTGCCGAGCGGCAGCGCCGTCGAGACGATCACCGGACTGATGCCGAGGTTCTTCTCCGCCACCCGCATCGAAACCGGCAGGGTCGCCGACGACGAAGAGGTGGTGAAGGCCACCATCACGGCGTCCACGATGTCGCGGAAGAACGGCCACACCGGCAGCCACGCCAGCAGCCGCACGACCAGCCCATGCACGACCAGGCTCTGGAACAGGGAGCCCGCCAGCACGCACATGGCCAGCGTGAAGACGGAGACGAAGGTCTGCGGCCCGCTCGTCCCCATCACCGCCGCGATCAGGGCGAAGACCCCGAACGGCGCGAGCTCCATCACGAAGCCCACCATCCGCAGCATGATGTCGGAGAGCACCTGCAGCGCGTTCGAGATCGGCGCCGCGCGTTCGCCGGCCGCCAGCACGCCCGCGCCGAAGAAGATGGCGAAGAAGATCACCGCCAGCAGGTCGCCCTCGGCCAGCGCCTTGAACGGATTGAGCGGCACGATCTCGATCAGCTGCAGGCCGACCTCCTTGGAGGCGTCCACCGCGTGCGGAACCGCGCCGGCGAGGTTGGCGCCGATCCCCGGCTGCACGATGGCCCCGATGAGGAGGCCGAGCGCGGCGGCAATGGCGGTGGTGAACAGGTAGAGCCCGACCGTCTTCACCCCGATCGAGCCCAGCCGCTTCGGGTCGACCAGCGCGGCGACGCCCGCGGAGATCGAGATGAACACCAGCGGCACGACCATCATCCGGATCAGCCGCACGAAGAGATCGCCGATCCACTTGATCGAGGCCGCCTGCTCGCCCCAGAGGTAGCCGACCACGGCCCCGGCCACGAGCGCGATCAGGATGCGCTTCCACAGCACCGTGCCGAACCAGATTTGCGCGATGCGCTTCATGCCGCCCTCCGAGTCAGGTCGACGGCACTTTCACTGGTCCTGAAGGACGGGGGAAGTGGTGGGTGTACAAGGATTCGAACCTTGGACCCGCTGATTAAGAGTCAGCTGCTCTACCAACTGAGCTATACACCCACGCCGCGTCCGGGCGTTGAGGGCCCTCAGCGAGGGCGCGGAACATAAGCGAAAAAGCGTCGAAGGCAAGTGCGATGGGTGAGGCGTCGAAGGCGGTCAATTTCGCCTACCTCGAGGAGTTCGCCGGCGGCGATGTCGGACTGATGCGCGAGGTGCTGAAGGTCTTCTCCGGCGAGGCGCACGGGTGGGCGCGGGAACTGGAAGCGGGGCCGAAGGACTGGCGCGCGATCGTACACACGATGAAGGGCACGGGTCGCTCGGTGGGGGCGAATGGGCTCGGCGATTTGTGCGAGCAGGCGGAGGCGGACGGGCCGGAGTTGTTGCCTCGGATTCGCGCGGAGCTGGACGAGGTGATCGCCGAGGTGGATGCCTGGCTGGCGCTAAACGGCGGCTAGGCCCGCTTTCTGGCGCTGGTGCGAGTGGCGGACTTTTTCTTGGTCGTTGAAGAGGACCCCCGCTTCGCCCGAGCCGCGGCCGTGGGTTCTGACTGCGTGCCGGTGTCCTCGATGACGTCCGCGTGCTGCTCGACCTCTTCCAGGATTCCTTCCAGCTCCGTGTCGGTGAGCTTTTCGATGCCGATGTAGCGGTTCTCCGCCGCGCTGATGCGGATCAGCTCGTCGAGCTTGGCCTGCAGGGCGGCGTTGTCGCGGTTCTGGGTGTTCTGGATCAGGAACACCATCAGGAAGGTGATGATCGTCGTCGAGGTGTTGATGATCA